>NZ_JBWZIF010000027.1:0-304921 GCF_056735735.1 Acinetobacter sp. V116_7 | reverse complement strand
CCTGCAAAATCAATATATTCTTTATTTTCTTGATCCCAAATACGTGAACCTTCGCCACGTACCGGAATGAAATTTGCTGGTGCAAAAACTGGAACCATCCACTCGTTAAAGTCACTACGTGAAACTGCAAAATTATTCATCTTATCTAGTCCATTAAATTAAAATTATGCGGGTTAGCTGATGACCCTATTATTCAAAATCAAATTGATTCACAAAATTTGTAATTCAGTCAAAAATGAATTATTTTTTACCAATCTGATAATTGACAATTACAATATGGATAACATTGATCAAATTATTTTAGGCTTACTTAAAGATAACGCACGGATGTCTGTTACAGAGTTAGCCGAAAAAGTTCACGTTTCAAGAGCAACTATTAAAAAGAGAATGGAGTATCTTGAATCTTCGGGCATCATTACTGGATATACAGTACGCTTTAAACCCAATGCTGAACGCAACATTATTCGTGCATGGATGAGCATTATGGTTGAAGGGACCAAAGCGCAGTCTGTGATTAAAGAACTACGCCTAGAAAGTGCCGTGGAATGTCTGCATAAAACCAATGGCAAATGGGATATTTTGGTTGAATTGCGTTCTGACACCTTAGAAAACTTCGACAAAGTTTTAGAAAGAATCAGAAACATTTCAGGTATTTATAACAGTGAAACTAGCATTCTGCTTGCGAGTCATAAGACCTAATTATTCACTTTAATTTCAATAAATAAGAACTCGAAATTGATGAGCTAAGCACAAGGTTTGGCTCATCAAGCTGCTCTCAATTAGAAAAATTATTCTATTATTTTTCATCAAATCTACTGAACGAGTACGACAAAGAGCCTCTTCTAAAAATCTTCACAAATTTTTAATTTTTTTTAAATAATCAAATCAAAAACTTAAAATCTAATCTGAAGTAAATTCCAACTTTTTTCACTCAATCCCCTCATCAAAGCATTTGACAGAAAATTTAAAACATAATACATATAGTATTATATGTTATATGTTAAAACCTAAGGACAAGGTATAAAAAATGGCTAAAACTCAACTACAACACTTTATTAACGGCGAATATGTTGCTAGCAAAGGAAATGATTATTTCGACTTGGTCAGCCCAGTGACTGGTGAAGTTTATGCACAATCACCGAATGCAACCGAGGCTGAAGTTGATGCAGCTTATGCTGCTGCAAAAGAAGCATTTAAAATTTGGGGACGCAGTACACCTTCAACTCGTCAAAAAGCATTACTGAATTTGGCAGATGCGATTGAAGCAAATGCGGAGCGTTTAATTGAGGCGCAAAGTCGTAATACGGGTCAGTTAAAACACTTAATTGCATCAGAAGAAGTAGGTGCATCGGCAGATCAGGTTCGTTTCTTTGCAGGCGCTGCCCGCTTACTCAATGGTACAGCTTCAGGTGAATATTTAGAAGGTTTAACCTCTTCTATTCGCCGCGAACCAGTCGGTGTGGTTGGTCAAGTTACTCCTTGGAACTATCCACTCATGATGGCTGTTTGGAAAATTGCTCCTGCTTTGGCTGCGGGTAACACAGTGGTACTTAAACCAAGTGACACAACACCAGAAAGTACGCTTTTACTGGCAGAAATTGCTGCACCTTTTTTCCCTAAAGGCGCATTTAACGTAGTGTTAGGCCAAGCGCAGGTCGGTTCAAAAGTTGTATCCCATAAAACACCAGCACTCGTTTCTATTACAGGTTCGGTTCGTGCTGGATTACAGGTTGCAGCTTCTGCCGCAGCAAACTTAGCAAAAGCTCACCTTGAGCTTGGTGGTAAAGCACCTGTAGTGGTTTTTGAAGATGCCGACATCGATAAAGCAGTTGAAATGATTGCTTTAACGGGCTATTTCAACGCAGGCCAAGACTGTACTGCGGCAACGCGTGTGATTGTGGCTGAAGCTGTTCATGATGAGTTTTTAGGTAAGTTAGTTGAAGCAGCAAAAAATACCCGCTTTGGTGAACCCGATGATCAAGATGCACTTTATGGCCCACTTAACAATGCTAACCAATTAAAGAATGTTAAAGCTTTTATTGACAACTTACCTGCACACGCCAAAGTTGAAACAGGCGGAAAACAAGCAGACCGTCCAGGCTTCTATTTTGAACCCACTGTTATTAGCGGTTTAAAACAACACGACGAAGCCATTCAAAATGAAATTTTTGGACCAGTGATTACCGTTCAAAAATTTACAGATGAAAATGATGCGATTGAAAAAGCCAACGATGTTGAATATGGCCTAGCTTCAAGTGTGTGGACTAAAGATCATGCCCGCGCAACTCGTCTGTCACGTGAACTCGATTTCGGTACAGTTTGGATTAATACCCATATTCCTTTAACCGCAGAAATGCCACACGGCGGTTTCAAAAAGTCAGGTTATGGTAAAGATTTATCTGGCTACGGTTTTGAAGAATATACCCGCGTTAAACATGTGATGAGTTCAAACGAATAATAAAAATGGACTTTGAAAGGAGATCAAAATGAATAAACAACAAATGAAAGACTTGGTGACTAAAGCCCATCACGAGCTATTTAATTTGCACGACACCACTGCTCTAGACCGTTATTTTTCTGAAGACTTTATAGAGCACTCACCGCTGGTTGCAAATGGTATTTCAGGTCTTCGCCAACTGGTAGAAGACTGCCCCGACATGCAACATGAAGCTGTGCGTGTATTGGCAGATGGCGACTTGGTTGCAATTCATGGCCGCTTTCAGGGCCTAGATGAAAACCCTTTAGTTGGCTTTGATATTTACCGAGTGAAAGATGGCAAAATTGTGGAACATTGGGATGGGCTGGTCACTGAAGCAGCGCCAAATGTGAGTGGTAGAACCCAATTAGATGGTCCAACTGAAATCGTGACTCACCATGATTCGGAGAAAAATCGTGAGATTGTGACCTCTTTCTTTAAGAAGTCATTAATTGATGGCAATTACGAGGCATTTAAAGAATACACCCACGACGATCAGTTCATTCAACATAGCCCAGACATTGGCGATGGTGTTAAGGCAGTGATTGATTTTTTGAACAATATCCGTAATGAAGGACAAGGTTTGGTATACTCCAAAACTCATCGCTCCATTGCTGATGGTCAATTTGTCTTGACACATTCCGAAGGAAGTATTGCCGGAAATCGACATGCCTATTTTGAATTATGGCGTGTAGATAATGGCAAAATTGTTGAACTTTGGGATGCAATACCAGCCGTGCCTGAAGATGAACAGGCCGTCCATCAATATGGCGTGTTTTAATCATTTATCCGTTTCATTAAGCTAAGTCACTGACTTAGCTTTTAGAGAATTCGCCATGTCAGCATATACGATAATTTTTGCACCTATCGCTCAGGCAACTCGCTCGGAACAAGTTGTTGAACGCTTGGAAAATGCAATTATCTCTGGATTGCTCAAAAGCAATGAACAACTTCCTAACGAGGCGGATCTAGCTCGCTTAATGGGAGTGTCACCCATTACCGTTCGTGAAGCTTTAAATACTTTACGCGTAAAGGGTCTGATTGATACACGACGCGGACGAAACGGCGGAAGCTTTGTTTGTGAGTTACCTTCCGATTTACTCTTAAACAAGCATCCTCTACGTCAAGCTTCAAATGAATATCTAGCTGATTTAGGCGAGTTTCATAGTGCAATTTTAAGCCATGGTGCATATTTGGCAGCACAAAGAACCACTGAATATGAACTGAACAAAATCAAAGAGCTGATTGAACAATTTGAACAGGCCGTTGAAGCAGACACACGTGCCCAACTTGATTTACGTTGTTTGCTGACCCTCACCTCTTTTGCTCAATCAGCTCGTCTAGCAAATCAAGAGTTAACTATACAAGCCGAATGGGCGCCGCTCATTGCTGTGCTTTACCAAGATGATCAATTTCATCAACTGGTCGTCGCTCAATACCACCAACTTTTATCATCTTTTGTTCAAGCCAATGAAGATGATGCTGTTATTCAAGCACGAAAAATTATTTCGATGTTAACGGATCAAATGCTTCGATATAAGTTATCTATCGAATAAAAACAATAAAGTAGAGCGCTTATAAAGTATCGAGTGAGAAATACGGATTTTTAGGAGTTATAGGAATGACCCAACATTTAGATATAGAAGAGCTTCAAAATTTGTTAAAGACGGTGGTTGAGGAAACGACAGCCATTACAGAAAAACTGGCAGCTAAAGCGAGCAAAATACTATCCAAACATGAACCTGAAAAAACAAAAGACGTTAAGCTTTCTGGTTCAGAACGTTCAGCTTTGCAAAAAGAAATTAAAAAGGCCTTACAGGAAAGCCATTACAGTCAAGGTATTGGCTTTGCAAGTTATAGCCCTGCAACGCAAGAAGAACAAGATTATTGGACACTCGAATGGTGGTATAAAAAAGAAGATCAGTTACAACAAGCCAAACTTGAAAACTATCAAAATGCTCAGCGATTTTTAGATTTTCGCTCTTTTGAATGGTTCCATAAACCTGCTCAAAATAAAAGTCCGTGCATCCATGGACCATATGTCGACTATATCTGCAATGGTGCATATACCATCACCCTTGCCCATCCGGTCATGATTCGTGATCAATTTATCGGTGTAATTGCCACCGACATTTTAGTTTCAGCACTCGAAAAACTACTGATGCCGAAACTTAAAAATATCAAACAAAAAGCAATCGTGATCAACGATTCCTCTCGTGTGATTACTTCAAATGACATCACCATCAGAACAGGCACATTATTTAAAGGCCAAAGCCCACAGCAGGCTCTGTCACGACCGTGTCAATCTTTTCAACTGGTCGTGATCTAGAGCGAAGTCACAGATATAAATATTTGACTTTGCTTTAGGGCATCACCAAAGCGAAATAGCCCCTAGCTTTTGTACAAACTTTCTCCAAACAGACTTATTTATTCAGGTCTAGGGGAAGTTTTGGCTCAAAAATAGCATCGCTTTTCCGGATGAAAAGCAAAACAACGAAATTTGAGGTTGAAATGACATGGAAAATAAAACGTCTTCCTTAAAAAAACTGTCTCTTTGGCAAGTCACAATTATCGGTATTGCCTACATGACTCCCATGACGGTGTTTGATACCTTCGGTATTGTCTCAGGAATTACCAATGGACATGTGCCACTCGCATATTTACTCGCCCTTGGCGCCATGTTACTCACCGCTTGGAGCTATGCAAGATTCAGCAAAAATTCAGAAAAATCAGGCTCGGCATATAGCTATACCGCTGAAAGTTTAGGGCCTAAAAGTGGCTTTTTTGTCGGTTGGTGTTCCCTACTCGACTATCTGTTATTACCCCTCATTAATGTTTTGCTAGCCGCAATTTATCTCACAGCCCTTATTCCAAGTTTGCCTTATTGGTTTTGGGTGCTTGTATCGGCAGGCCTAGTCACTTTAGTGAATTGTTTCCGCATTCGATTACTCGCCAATTTAAGCCTCTTGTTTGTGTTTGCACCCATCATACTCATGGTTATTTTTGTCTATTTAGTGATTAAGGGTATTGGCTCAACTCAAGGTTATGAGCATGTGCTTACATTAGCCCCACTCTGGCATGAGCACCAAACTATCCTACCGCTCGTTGCGGGTGCCTCAGTTTTGTGCTTTTCATTTTTGGGCTTTGATGCGGTTACCACGCTATCAAATGAAACCAAACAACCTACTAAAAATATTCCCCGAGCAGTCATGTTAACAACTCTCGCTGGCGGACTTATTTTCTTCACGGCTGCTTGGTTTATTCAGCTTTATTTTCCAAATAATCTACGCTTCCAGCACCCTACTGAAGCACTGCCTGAAATTGTGCTGTATGTCGGTGGTGCATTCTTCCAATCCGTATTCTTATGCGGACAAATTATGAACACTGTCGCCTCTGGCCTTGCCTCACATGCCAGCGCTTCGCGTTTACTGTATATAATGGGCACTGATAATATTTTTCCTAAAAAGTATTTTGGGACAATTCACATCTCCTTAGGTACACCATTTTTTTCGGTTTTATTTGTTGGTCTTATTTCAATGTCCGCGGTTTTTCTAGATTTAGCACAAGTCGTAAGCCTGATCAGCTTTGGTGCGCTAGTCGCTTTTACAGCCGTAAATTTCTCAGTTTTTATGAAATTTTATATTAAAGATAAACAGCGCTCAGGGTTTAAAAATAAATTTCTAAACCTCTTTTTACCGCTTTTATCCGTCATCAGCATTATTTGCCTGTGGCTTAACCTTGATTCATCTTCACTCACTTTCGGATGTTTCTGGTTATCGTTAGGCATTCTTTTATTTATCTATAAAACGATTAAAAAACAAAGTATTGCGATTAGTAATGCTTATTAATTTTTAAGGAACTTCGTCATGAATATTATTTCTAAACCTCAACTTTTAAAAGACGTGCAATATAAACCAAGTAAATCTCGACAAGTGGGCAAAGAGTGGAGCTGGTTAAATCCAAAACATGCAAAATTTGACTCAACCACTGTAGAAGGCACATCGGTAGATAACCCAGCAAACTACTATGAAAGCTCGCTTTCTGATTGGCATACATTTGACAGTTTACAAGCTGATATTGAATGCGATGTGGTGGTTATTGGCGGTGGTTTATTAGGTTCATCAAGTGCATTACATTTAGCTGAACAAGGCGTAGATACCGTTTTATTAGAAAAAAATCGCATTGGTAGTGCAGCTTCCGGCAGAAATGGCGGACAACTTACCCCAGGTTTAGCTCGCTGGGAAGCTCAAGAAATGGCCGATCGCTTAAGCTATGAAGATGCCAAAAAGCTCTGGCATTTTACTTCTACAGAAGCCATGCAACTTATTGATGACATCTCAGAAAAATACCAGCTCAACTTTGACCGAAAACATGGTCACATTACCGCCGCCGTTCATGAAGGACATTTGGTTGGTTTAACACAAGGCGCCGATGCTCGGAAATATTTAGGTGAAGACCATACGCGCATTGTGGGTAAACACGAACTCATGGACTTTATTAAGTCTGATTACTATACGGGTGGTTTAATTGATGAGTTAGGTGGACAAATTCATCCTTTAGCTTTAAATCGTGGCTTAATTTATGGCTTTTGCCAAAATGGCGGTACTGTTTATGAACAAACAGAAGTCATTTCAATAGAAGAAAAAGCAGATGGTATTTATGTTCAAACAGCTAATGCTGTCGTAAAAGCTAAAAAATCTGTGGTATTAGCGGTACACCATGCTTCATTTAAACTTTTATCAGAGCAAAGCAATACTACTATTCCGTTTTACACCTATGTTGCGACGACTGCCCCACTAGAACTTGATACAAAAGAGCTTCTGCCATTTGGGCATCCTGTTTATGACACTCAGTTCCAGATTGATTACTACCGTCCCGTGTTTAACAACCGCTTATTGTTTGGTGGACAAGGTACAGGAACATGTTGGGGACCTGAGAAAACGTTAAATTACCTAGAGCATCGAATTCATACGGTTTTCCCTCAAATTAAAAATCTAGAGATGGATTTTGTCTGGAGTGGAACGACTGATTTAACTGTAAATGGTGCCGTTGATAGCCGTAAGTTTGGCAATAAATTCCCGATTTATGCTGTTCACGGCTGGAGTGGTCACGGCGTTGCACAGACGGTACGCATTGGTAAAGCGATTGCAAATGACTTTGTTGGGCAATCTAACGACTTTGAAATGTTATCTAAAATTGACCATCAAAATATTATGTTTGGTCGTACCCTTGCTCCCGTTGTTATTCCGCTCGCAAAAAGTATGTATGGCATCGGTGCAATGATTAACCCAGGCAAAATGGTGTCTTTCTAATTTATAGAATTACTAATTTTCAGAAAAAGGATTCGTATAGCTTTGTACGGATCCTTTTTTATTTAGCTGAGTAAAATCCTTTTCAAATTAGGTGATCCCTAGCCAATCTATTACAATAGCATCAGCTTTTTTATTCAGCGCATATATTTTGAGCAACTCATCTTCCCAATTAAAACGCGGACTTAAAAATCGCCACATCCAGCTAATCGCTATGGGTGGCGCTGTCGGGACAGGTTTATTTTTAGGCTCTGCACAAGTCATCCAGTCTGCTGGCCCTTCTATTATTTTAGGTTATGCCATTGTCGGTTTGGTCGCATTTTTAATTATGCGCCAAATGGGTGAAATGATCGTAGAAGAACCTGTGGTCGGTTCCTTTAGTTACTTTGCACAAAAATATTGGGGAAAATTCCCCGGTTTTTTATCGGGCTGGAACTATTGGGTGGTCTATATTTTGGTCGCAATGACCGAGCTGACAGCCGTTGCTAAATATGTGCATTACTGGTGGCCTCATATTCCTGCTTGGATATCAGCCTTATTTTTCTTTGTTTTAGTCACGTGTTTGAACTTAGGCAACGTTAAATTTTATGGTGAATCTGAGTTTTGGTTAGCCATTATTAAAGTCGCAGCGGTCATTGCAATGATCGTGTTTGGCTTATATTTATTGCTCACCGCAAGTAGTGATTCTATCGCTAGCTTCTCAAACTTATGGCAGCATGGCGGATTTTTCCCGCATGGGTTCTCGGGCCTGTTTTATATGCTTGCCTTCTTAATGTTTGCTTTTGGCGGTATTGAATTGATTGGGATGACTGCTGCTGAAGCCGAAAATCCTGAAAAAAGTATTCCACAAGCCATTAACCAAGTCATCTTTCGAATCTTGGTTTTCTATGTAGCTTCGCTTGCCATCATCATGTCGCTCATTCCGTGGAATCAGCTTGACCTCGGTGGTTTAGATAAAAGTCCATTTGTGATGATTTTTAGTCAGCTTGGGATTGGCTGGGCAGCGCATTTGCTTAACTTTATTATTTTAACGGCTGCACTGTCTGTTTATAACAGTGGTATGTACGCAAACAGTCGCATGTTATATGGCCTAGCAGTACAAGGCCACGCATCTAAAGTTTTTACAAAAGTCAGCAAACAAGGGGTTCCTACACCTGCTGTTATTTTCTCTTCTATTCTGATTTTTGGTTGCGTGTTACTGAACTATTTTATCCCAGAAGAAGCTTTAAGCTATCTCATGTACATGGCTGTAGCAGCTTTAGTTTTAAACTGGGCAATCATTAGCTTTACCCATTTGAAGTTTAAACGTGCCATGAAACTTGAAGGTAAAGTTGTTAAATTCCCTGCGCTATTTTCACCTTTAAGCAACTATATCGTTTTGATTTTTATTGGCATGATTTTATATATCATGTGGACTCAAGGCTTTGAAAAATCAGTTGTTTTAATTCCAATTTGGATTGCATTCATGTTTGGATTATATAAATTTTTGAGTTGGAAAAAATCTCTCTAATCTTCAAAAAAGGCTTATTCAAACAGGATAAGCCTTTCATCATTGAATAGCTTGTCCTCTTAAATAACTTCAAAAAATCTACTCAAAAAACCATTCACATTTTATTCATCATTATTAAATTTTTCGCTGCTAGACACATTGATATGTAAGCCTTAGTCATTCTAAACATTGGTATTTAATGAGATAATTATTAAAGTACAAGTGTTTACATGATCTATAAATATTTGTGTCAATGTTCAGCTAAAATCAAAGCAGACCAGTTATCGTTACGATCACTCAATAGGAAAAAGACACTTCATCGAAAGACAGGTTCTTTACCCACTTTACTGATTTAGCACCGTCAACTGTGTCACTCAATGATGAAAGACAGGAAATTTTATGGAAAAAGCTCTGCAATGTCCTAAGTGTGGTTCTACAGAAATTGAAGCACGTGACCATGACAAATTACTTAGAACAACTGGCGGTGTTTTACTGACAGCTGCTGGTACAACAGCAGGCACAGTAGGTGGTGCTGCAACTGGAGCTTCTGTTGGTGCAGCAATTGGTACGATTGCTGGCCCTTTAGGTGTGATTGTTGGTGGAACAGTAGGAACTTTTGTCGGTGCAATTAGCGCAGGTATTACTGGCGGTGTGGTTGGCAATATTTTTGGTAAAAAAGCAGGCGTAATGATCGATAAAAATATTTTTCAGGATTATCGCTGTCTAAAGTGTAAATATCGTTTTAAGCAAAAGAAGTAAAATCAATTAAGTAGGAGAACTAGTTGCTCTAGCTCTCCTGCCTAATCAAAAATTTAATAAACCATCTGGAATAATAATTTTTTATATAGCGCTCCATATAATTAATATATGAAGCAGACTATTTTTAATAAATTAAAAATTTAGCTAAGAGTTTAATTTACTTAGCTACTACTCCATCTTGTTGATACTTTGGTGAACGTGGCCCATATAACAACCCCATACCCGGATTATAAGTCGTCGGGGTAAAAAGTTGAGTATTTACCATACTCGCTAATGGATAAGCCCGATCAGTAAAGCTGCCAGCAATCTGTTCAACTAAAGCACCGACGACCATTCCAATTAAACCCGCATTGCCATCATTACTTGCTTGAACAAGTTTTTTCTCACCTGTCCAAATCACATCTCCAGTTTTTAAATCAACAAGCTTTGCATCAGCACTTACTGTAGCAACACTTTGAATCACTTGGTACTTAGAACCATATTCTTTAATGCGAATATATAAAGCAGCATCTGCGCCGAAAATCTCTTGTAATTTCTGAGGTGCAATAGACTGAGCATCGCTGCCATTAGTAACACCATTCTCTTTAAACATATTGTCTACAACAGAGATTGGAAAAACGTAATAGCCAGCTTCTGCAACAGGTGCCACCACAGTAGGCCAATAACTATAAGTCGCTTTTACATCTGGCGAATCATTGACTGGCGGCAATACCAAAATCGATTTTGGCATATGAGCTTTATAAGCCGTAATATCTTTATTAGGCGGTGGAGTAACAGCACATCCCGTAAATGCAAGGCTAGAAATTACTAAACCAGCAATTAAAAATTTCTTAATCATGATTTTGTATACCCACCATTAGCATTCATTTTTTGCAATAAACGATCCATTAAAACTGTAGACTCTGGATATACTTGACGTTCAAGCTGGAAATACTCGATTGCTTTTTGAGAATTATTTTCTTGTAAATATAATAATCCCAAATGAGCATATAAACCTGGTGGAACAGCTAAGCCCTTACCTTTAGTTTTTTCAATTTCAGCTTCTAATTTTGTGATTTGCGAACTAGGTGTAGCTTTCTCAGGTGCGTTATACATCAAATAGGTTTGATGAGTATAAGTTCCCCAATTATATAAAGGTTGAGGACCAGCGGCACAACCAACCAATCCCATAGCAAGAAAACTGCTTAAAAGAATTTTTTTCATTTAACACATATCCAAAATTATTGAACTGACCAACGGTTATTTTGAATATCTGTCACAAGATTATTAACTGCTTCACGAACAGCTAAATCGAGTACTTTACCATTTAAAGTAGAATCATAAGAAGCTGTAGAGCCAAAACCTAATACTTCACGAGCACCTAATGCATATTCGCCTGCACCCTGTACGGAATGCACAACTTCTGATGTTTTTACATCAACAACATTTAAATTAACTTTTGCATAAGCAACTTGCTCTTTACCGCGACCTAAAATACCAAATAATTGCTGATCACCTACTTCTTTGCGACCAAATTCAGATACGTCACCAGTAATAACATAACGAGCGCCTTTAATAGATTGGCTTGTATTGCTATAACCAACTTCTTGTTTAATCTCAGATAAGTTGTCACGATTTAAAACTGTAAAATAACCAGTTTGCTGTAAATGTGTCTCAAGAATAGTTTTCGCCTGTCCGCCTAGACGGTCTACATTATCGGAGAAAACACCTCTCATATAACTAGAGCGATTATCAAATTTACCAATAGAAACTGGAGCTTTTACTCCCGTATATTTAATTTGTGATGTAGCTACAGCCACTTGTGGGCTTTGGATCGTTCTTGAAGTTTCAGTAGTTGAACATGCAATTAAACCGAAAGAACTTAAGGTAGTAATGATTAATATTTTTTTCATGTTTACTCTATAATGGTTACAAAATATAAAGAATACATATTATATACAAAAAGACTATCAAACAATCTAATAATTTAACCGTTAAGTAAAAATACTATTTTTATTCTATGGAGGTTTAATTAATGAAAACTCCTATTGTTATAAGAGCTTTTCGAGTTTAGTTAAAGTGATATCTACCTGAAAATATTAACAGTAATTTTAAAAATATTATAAATTTGGAAATAAATTGGGCCGCGATTATTGCTAGCTTTAGGTAAGATTTTTGGTATTTTTCCTTTCCTATATTTTCCTCTAATTTATCCTAAAGTAATTAAAAAATAATCCAACAACTTCTCTCTTTCATCTGGCTTGTTTGAATCTAAAAGCTGAACCATTGCTCCATCAATCACAAATAAAAACATGTGCGCATCTTGTTTTGAAGCATTTGCGTTGGTTGTTAAAAGCAAATTATAGATTTCATTAATAAACCAATTTCGGTAGTCAACGACCACCTGATACGCTTTGGGATGCGTTTTCGCAATTTCAAAAATAGCTTTAAAAGGCAAATGATAAAGTCCATCTAAATCGGCATGTAAAAAGTAAAGCTTGCGCAGTTTTTCAACTAGGGTTAATTCTTTTTGAACATGAATGATTGAAAGTACCTCATGTTTTAGACCATCTTTTTGAAAGGTTAAACTCATTTGAATTAGCCTTTCTTTTGAGTGAAAGTAATTATAAAAAGTCGCTTTTGGGATTTTCGCCGACTCAATAATTCGGTCGACCCCGACATTGTGAAAGCCATAGTTGTTAAACAGATATCGGGAAGTATGAAGCACACTTAAAGCACGAGATGGGAGATCTGAATGTGGCATAGTTTAACCGTTATAAAATAAATTCTTGTTGTATATAAATGAGATATAAAAACCACTGCCGTTTTTTGGGAGAAAAAAGGCATAGCAAAGCCCCTAAAGACTGTGCTTGGCACATCTCAAGTTTTATTGTTGATTAAGTTTTAAGTGATAAAGATTTAAAGCCTGAAAAGCCTAGTGACTTTCAAACTGCTTTAAAAGTTTAAGTTGTGTCGTTATAGCTTTTGACAAAGGCTGCCAAGAAATAATGAATGTGCAAAGCCAACTCCTTTTTATTGGGAGTTCTGCCAAAACATTAAAATTATGGTGGCAGAACGGAAGAAGGTTGACAGACTGGTCAAACGAGGCCAGCACACCCAAAGGTGTCCCCCTCCCGTTCCGCCGCAGAGGGGGCACGAGGGTGCACACACCAAAAGTAAAAACCTTTAGTGCTCGTTTGAATCAGCCTGTCAAAGCCGGCTGGCAATGTGGCCAGCAGGCAAAGGATAGTGCTCTACCCTTTGGCAGTCAAGCATACTAAACGACATTTGCTTTAAAATAGATCATTAAAAAGTAAGGATAAATAATTAAAATTTATTATTAATTTGGGATTTATAAAATTACAGAAGTTAAGAACAGATTAGCGAATTATAGATTTTTTGATTTGGGTTTGTGCTTGTATTTCGTATAAGGGGTACTATGTTAATTGAAGAAAATTTATAATATTAATAATAATCTCTAAGGCTAAAAAAATTTAATGCTAACGAACACTCATCAAGACTATATAAATAAGGTAAGTAAAATACTTGAAGCTTTGGAAGAAAAAGGACAAATAATGATTCTTTCACAATCTTCCGAAATAATATCGAAACTAATAATCCACTCAATTGCAGAAGAAACACTAGAAAAGAGACTAGAAAGTGATTTTATTATTGAATGTGACATTCCTTATTTGCTTGAAACTATCTCATCTCAGTTGAGCTCAATATTTAAAGAAAATAAAGAAAACGCAGATGGAGTTGTAAATCAATTTTATCATAATTTATTAAGTAGATTGACTATGCAGCAAGTTGCAGAGCTTTTACACCATGAAGGAGCTGTTGAAATAGCCTTACGATCATACTATTCCATAAAATTGGGGAATGAAGATTATTTAGATTTAAACTATCTTAATTGGCGAAAACAATATTATTCTCAACTAAAATAATAAGAGGCTTTATATAAAATAAAAGGTGTTTTTCTCCCTTTCCACCGCAGAGGAACACGAGTGGCATTGTTGTTTGCTTTTCATTCTATTTCTTTCTATTTATAAAAAATATATAATATTCTCAATAGCTTTCTAATTATCTATTACATTCAATCAAGATCATTTAGTTTCAATAAAGAGAATAAAATGCAAGAACAAGCTTTACCCTCATCTCCTCAAGATTTGAATGAGGATCAAAATATTACGTCCCCACCAATTTCTCAATCAGGCACTTATCATTTTAAGTTTCATGGTAAAGCCTCAGAATATTTTGGAATCTGGATCGTTAATATTCTTTTGACTATTATTACTTTAAGCTTATATGCACCGTGGGCTAAAGTACGTCGCTTACGCTATTTCTATGGCAATACAGAATTTTTTGAACGCCGCTTTGATTTTACAGGGATTCCAACCAAGATTTTGATTGGACGTTTAATTGCATTAGGAATTTACGCAGTATTTGCAATTTCATCACAGTATTCAATAATTGCGACTGTGGTTGGGCTAGTTGCATTATATACAGCAATACCTTGGCTAATTCGCGCTACTTTGCGTTTTACTGCAAGAAATAGTAAGTTCGGCAACGCACGTTTTTATTTTGGTGGAACGATAAAAGAATCTTATAAAGTCTTTCTTTTGAGTATATTGGTATATATTTTCACATTAGGAATCTTTACACCTGTAGCTATTTGGCTATATAAAAAATATTATCTTAACAACTTATATGCTGGACAATTAAATTTTAAATTAAACGCGAAATGGTCTGCATATATGGCTGCAGTTTATATACCAGTTTTTATTGCAATTGGTATAATTGCTATTTTTTCAATCATTTACTTTGCTATGGCAGGAACAATTGCTGGGTTCTCACCGAACGTTGCAGTCTTCGGAATAGTTATGGTATATGCATTTCTTGGATTATTTATTTATCCATTAATTGCTGCACGTATTTTTATTACGACATGGAACAATACGACAGTTGGAAACAGTCAATTTAAAACAGACTGTAATCAATGGCGTTTTGCATGGATTGTAGCTTCAAACTGGATAGTAAAAATCTTAACCATGGGCTTAATGTCTGCTTGGGCTGCGGTTCGTATTCACAAATATCAGATTGAATCGATGAGTTTAATTTTATTAGATGATCCAGATCAAATGATGAATCTAGCTCAGCAAGAACAAAGTGCTTTAGCTGAAGAAATCAGTGATATTTTTGATATTGATATCTCTCTATAATAATCTGAGTTTAATAATTTATGTCCCAAGCAGTAGATATCATTTTCTATGATGGCATAGTGTCTAAACCTCACCGTGCTCAGATTTCAGCTCAATCTAAATCTGAAGTTCTCATTCGGTATGGTGAGCAATTAGAACAACAGCGTCATTATCAATATACTGATATGAAATTGATTGGTGCTCTGGGACAGTTACACCCAGTGATTGAATTATCTGATGATGCACGGATTGAATTTCATAGTGCATTACCAGAATGGTTTAATTACACAACTAAAAAGGTTCAACATTCGATCTGGAAACTTGAACGCTCTCCGAGTCTTATTCTTTTTAGTGTAATTTTTGTGATTGCTTTTGCGATCAGTCTAGTGAAATGGGGTGTTCCAGCCACATCCCATTATCTTGCTTTTCAATTACCTGAGAATACTTTAAAGAAATTAGGTGATGAAGCCGAGAATTATGTATTAAATAATTGGACTGCACCCAGCCAATTAGCACAAACTCAAAAAGACCAAATTACTAAGCAATATTTGAATACTATTGCTGAAAACAGACCAGCCAAATTAGTCTTCCGTAAAGGCGATCATTTAGGGGCAAATGCTGTAGCGCTACCTAATAATACAATTATCGTCACAGATGAACTGATCAAAATGGCACATACTAATCAAGAAATCTTAGGCGTATTAGCCCATGAACAAGGCCATTTGGTTTATCGCCATAGTTTGCAACAAGGGTTAACTAGTTTAGGCTTAAGTATATTATACATTGCAATGACAGGAGATAATTCAGACTTATTTACGTCATTACCTGCGGCTATGATAGGTGCAAATTACTCACGTAAATTTGAGTCCGAAGCCGATTTATATGCTTTACAACTGATGGATAGGAAGCATATAGAAGTCTCGCACTTCGCAAATTTCTTACAACGTTTAAGCGATACAACAGAAGAAGGTATCGATAAAAAAAATCAGTCCAACCCACCAACTTCTCAAGAAGAATCTTCAGCGAATAAACTATCTACAGCTGTGCTTGATACTTTATCCTCTCATCCTGCAACTGAAGAGCGTATTCGAATGGTTCATGATTTTGAGAAAAAACAACATGCTAAAGATTAAATAGTCGAAAACGAGGATTCATTCCCAAGACACGATGAAATATAAAGTTAAGCTGAAATCTCAATCTGCTTAACTCAATCCAAATTTCCATATGAGTTGCTAAGTACTCAAACTTTTTTAAAGGCGCACAAAATAATTTATAGGCTCATAGAGTCTATCTAGAAAATTTATGGTCTTTAGGAAGTGGAGCATCACATGGTTGATCCGTCTTTACATTGACCATTTTCACAGGCCCATCGTTGTAGATTGTTACCTTACAGCCTTTCACGACATATTCCTGTTGAATGCCACCGTACATTTCATCCTCAGAAACAGCAGATGCAACATCACATGCCTCATCAACACGGCACATATCCTCTTGTCCACCTACGGCTTCTGCTCCAGCAGCTTCCATTACATCTAAAGCACTCTCCTGTACTCCAGCATCTACAGTCTGTATTTTTGCTGCATATGTATTTGAAAGACTCATCATAAGAAAAACTGCAAGAAAGAACTTACTACTGTGATTTATTAAATTCATGAATTATCCATATCTCTTAATTTAAATTCGGTACATATCTGGCGATTTTACTTTGCAAATTAGTGATGCAAAAGGGTTAGTATTATAAGGAGCTATTCTACCCATAATTATATATATAGCGGCAATAGTTGACTCGAAAGAATTCTTCACACAATGACAAGATATTGACCATTATGAGGGTGCAATTAACTACAAAATATAAAATTAAGCTGAAGTCTAATTGTGCCCAACTCAATCAAAATTTTTATATGGATTGCTAAGTAATAAAAAAGCCCCTGCTTTTAACAGAGGCTTTTCGAATTTGGTGAAGCAGTGAAATTCTAATTCAAACTAAGTATTGATGATATGGCTTTGTGCAACTCATTGTCCGCCGATTCAATTTTGTTGCTTTGCCAAGCAATATAGCCATCTGGCCTAATCATTATGCAAGCATTTTCATCATTACCCCAAGAGCGAGAAAGTTCTCCATAAGAGTCTTCAACGTCTCTTTTTGGACCTACCTGTATAACTTTAATATCCAAGTTGAGCTGGTTATTAAGTTTGTCTACAGCACACTTCCATTTGTCACCTTGTAACCAACAGAACAGCGTAAACTTTCCATTTCCGATTAAGTCTAAGGTTGATATTTTTTTATGATTTTTAACTAGCCATACATGAGGGAGTTTATGACCAGGGGTAAATGAAGGATAATAATGAAGATCTTCATCTCTACAAGAATCTATTTTATTTTCAATATTATATTCTGCCCCAACAATTGCTGCTGAATGATAACGTACGTTAGTTTCTACGCCTAAGGCAGCAAATTCATAAGCTTTATATTCAATTGCAGATCTTAAATCACGACGTTTAATAGCACCTTTTTCACTACCTTCGCTTAAGGCATTTATGCTTCCTTGCATCGTCTCTGTACTGTACTTTCCATCTAACTCTAAAGCAGAAAATATTGTAGAGAACTCTCTAACACTTTGATTTGCTCGCTTAACAATTCGCTCACCAACAGGTGCTCTTTCGTCATTAAAACTGTCTAATAAACCACTACCCGCTTTGCCATTTAATACAAATGCTAATTTCCAACATAAGTTATAAGCGTCTTGTATAGATGAGTTTGAACCTAATCCATTCGAAGGAGGATGACGATGGACAGCATCGCCAATACAGAAAACTCGACCTTTCGAGTATTGTTCTGCATACATTTCATTTACTGTCCATAACGACTTACTACTTATGTTTATTTCAATGTCGTTATCACCAATAAGCTGTTTGCAAATCGCAATCGCCTCATCATCGGTAAGAGATGGTTCTTCCTTTTCAATGTCGTAACCCCAAACAATCTGCCATTCATTCCAAGGTCTGACCATTCGCAGTAAGCCTAACCCAATCCCGCCAATGTTTGCTCCGGGTTGTATAATCCACCAGAGGTATCCAGGTCGATGCGAAACGTATTTTGTTAAATCGGCTTTAAAAATAATACTGATACTGCCACTTTTTCCCATTTTACCTGCCATAGGTAAATCTAAATCTTTTACGACTTGGCTGCTTGCACCATCAGCTCCGATTAAATACTTACAACGGATTAAGTATGTTTGTTTAGTTAATCTATCTAAAACAGTGACTGTTACGCCGTTCTCATCTTGTACATGAGATAAATATTCTGTATCAAATCTTGGGTGGCTCCCTCGTGATGCTGCATTTGAAAGTAAAATAGGTTCAAATAGGTGTTGAGGGAGATCGCACTGTTCACAGGGGCTCGCTTTAGCATACTCTGACATTCTTTCTGGATGATTCATTCCATAAGGAAAGCGTCCAATTTCATCACCCGTTAAAGATGTGCAATAAACAACATCTCCCATAACTTCTTTTGGTGCTGCTTTTGCTATTACTTCATCAGATATTCCTAAATCTCGAACAATTTCCATAGTTCTTTGACTGATATAATGAGCACGAGGGCTGTTTGCCAGCCATCTATATTTAGTTATTATGATATTTCTAATTCCATAACTACTTAACATAAGTGCAGCAGAAGAACCAGCTGGACCACTTCCAACAATTAAAACATCAGTTTCTAACATTTTTATCCTATTACTTACATATTCTTGGTAGCTAAATCTCTATTGCATAAACTTAACTAAAACAACCATTTTGGATATAATCTTGTTTCTAAAAACAAGCTCAGTTATTAATAAAGTACTCACAACATTAAGCGTAAAATAAAATTTCGCCCTAATTTTTAAATATAAATTATTCCTACAACCCCCTATTTACAAAATAATCATAAATACAATCTCTATCCAATAACAGCTATTTATAAATTTTGATAATTCTTTAAACTCTAAAATTATTCGTAAATTTTCAAAGCTCCTAAACTACTTTCTATAGTATCAAGATCTAATAAAGTGTCAGCAATATTTTTTATATTAAATATATCTCAATTATATTTGTTAAATAAATTTTGATCATACCATTTTTCAAATTCAAAACTAGTTTCAGGAAAATTCTTGATCATATCCTCACATTCCTTAAACATTTTTTCTACTTCACTTTTAAAATCAATCTTTAATTCCCCAAGATCTTCTAGTTCGGTCCCTTTATGAATTATATTAATTAAGTCGATAGAGCAATTATTTTCTTTCAAAAGTCTAAGCATATATGGTGTATACAAAAAATATTCAGCTTCATTTATATCTATATAATTATTTTTTAAAGAGTACAAAACACCTAGATTAATTAGTAAAATTAACTTTTCCAAATCAGTTTTTCCAGATCTACTCATTTTTCTCTCCAACTATTCTTATATTAATCGAAAAATCTTATTAAACTAGCTTTAGTAATAATCGATATGTTCATTTTATATCTAAGTAACTCTATTAAATTTTTCTATTTAAAGCCACTTTAAATCCTACAGAATAAGTATAGTAACCTTCAACCTCCAGACTAGATGCTGACGCAACTCAATCAATTTATGCCATAGAAATAAAAAAAAGCCCCTGCTTTTAACAGGGGCTTTTCGAATTTGGCGGAAGCGGTGAGATTCGAACTCACGGAGGACTCACACCCTCGTCGGTTTTCAAGACCGGTGCATTAAACCGCTCTGCCACGCTTCCATGTGCGTAAGAATACAAAGCTTATTCATTTTATTCAAGAAAAATATCATCTCTTTGTGTTCAAGTGCATATTGTTTCATCAATTTTACAATCGAGCAGCTAATTCTGCTCCTTCTTTGATCGCACGCTTCGCATCTAGCTCTGCTGCGAGCTTTGCTCCACCAATAATATGGTAGTTCGCTATAGTCGACTCACCTTCTTTTGGCATCAAGTCTTTTACCGACTCTTGACCAGCACACACTACAACCGTGTCTACACGTAAAAGTTGGTCTTGACCATTGTGCTCAATCCAAAGCCCTTCATCAGTGACTGCTTTATATTGCACACCACGTAACATACGCACGCCATGTTTTTTAAGCTGTGCACGGTGTACCCAACCTGAAGTCTTGCCAAGGCCAATACCGAGTGGTGTTGTTTTACGTTGTAGTAAATAAATCTCGCGTATTGCTGGTTCAACTACTGGTGGCTGCATACCACCTTCAGAAACATAGTTCGGATCTGGGTCTACACCCCATTCACGTTGCCACTCGGCTAAAGGTTGAGGCTGTGGTTGATGGGGAGGTTTAAGTAAAAATTCAGATACATCAAAACCAATACCGCCTGCACCAATCACTGCTACTTTTTGCCCAACTTCTGCACCTTTTAAAACTTGAGCATAAGAAAGAACTTGTGGTGCATTGCTTCCTTCAATTTTTAATGCGCGAGGGATTACACCAGTAGCAACAATTACTTCATCAAAACCTTCGCGTTCAAGCTGCTCGCGATTCACGCGAGTATTTAAACGTACATCCACCCCTGTTTTTTCGAGTTGTACTTTGAAGTAGCGAATCGTTTCGTGGAATTCTTCTTTACCCGGCACAACTTTGGCAAAGTTAAATTGACCACCCACATCTGAAGTTGCTTCAAATAGCGTCACTGCATGACCACGGCTTGCCGCAACAGTTGCCGCGGACATACCTGCTACACCACCGCCTACAACAGCAATACGTTTAGGCTGCTTGGTTTTTAAATAAACCAGTTCTGTTTCATGGCCTGCACGTGGGTTCACTAAACAAGACACACGCTTATTTTTAAAAGCATGGTCTAAACAGGCTTGGTTACAAGCAATACAGGTATTAATTTCATCAACGCGGTTAGTCGCAGTTTTATTTACCCAAAATGCGTCAGCCAATAAAGGACGTGCCATTTGAACCATATCTGCTTTGCCAGTTGCCAAAATTTCTTCGGCAGTTTCAGGCATATTAATTCGGTTTGATGCAATAATCGGAATAGAAATATGTTGTTTTACATGCGCCGTGTAATCGACAAAAGCTGCACGAGGCACAGAGGTTACAATGGTCGGTACACGCGCTTCATGCCAGCCAATGCCGGTATTTAATAAAGTCACCCCTGCTTTTTCTAACGCTTTAGCAACAGTCACCACTTCTTGCATGGTGTTACCGTCATGTACAAGGTCGAGTAGCGATAAACGGAAACAAATAATAAATTTTTCGCCTACTTTCGCACGGATTGCTTTTACAATTTCAACCGGAAAACGCATACGGTTTTCAATTTCACCACCCCAACGGTCAGTACGCTGGTTTACGTGGCTACTTAAAAACTGGTTAATTAAATAACCTTCCGAGCCCATAATTTCGACACCGTCATAACCTGCTTTTTTGGCAATATCAGCGCACTGTGCGTAATCTTCTATTGTGCTGAGAATATTTTTTTCAGAAAGCTGGCGTGGTTTAAACGGTGAAATTGGAGATTTAATTGCTGTTGAAGACACAACAAATGGTTGATAACCATATCGGCCAGCGTGCAAAATCTGCATTAAGATTTTAGAGCCATGTTTATGAACAGCATGGGTTACCAAACGGTGCTGAGGAACATCAAAGAGACTGTTCATGGTTCCACCCGCAGGTGCCAACCATCCCTGACGGTTCGGAGAAATACCACCTGTCACAATCAGGCCAACCCCGCCTTTTGCACGCTCTTCAAAATAAGCTGCCAGTTTTGGGTAGTTAAAAAAACGGTCTTCAAGTCCCGTATGCATGGATCCCATCACCACACGGTTTTTAATGGTGGTAAAGCCTAAATGTAATGGTTTTAATAAATTGGCGTAACTTGTCATGCTGCGTCCCAATAGTTTTTGCAACTTGTTGCATAATACTTTAATACTTTTTTGATAATTTTGGATGACCCAGAATTATTTTTTATTCGAGATTATGGTCAATCTATATATAAAGAAGACAATCCCTTATTTTCTTCAAATAATAAATACCAATCAGAACAAGTGAATTAATGCTTTTTTTGCCAAAAAAACCACCATGAATAGTGCTACAATAGCCGCCATTCAGAATTCTCGAGACCACCTCAACGGGGTCTTTTTTATAAATGTTAGGATTAGCAATGACTGATAATGCAACTATCTTGCAGCATGTACCAGTAGGCAAAAAAGTTGGGATTGCCTTCTCCGGAGGCCTAGACACTTCAGCTGCTTTATTATGGATGAAACAAAAGGGCGCAGAGCCTTATGCATATACTGCAAACTTAGGCCAGCCTGATGAAGATGACTACGATGCAATTCCAAAGAAAGCAGAACAATACGGCGCTGTAAAAGCTCGCTTAATTGACTGCCGCTTACAACTTGCACTTGAAGGTATTGCTGCAATTCAGTGTGGTGCATTCCATATCAGTACAGGTGGTGTTCCTTATTTCAATACGACTCCATTAGGTCGTGCAGTAACAGGTACAATGTTAGTTACTGCAATGAAAGAAGATGACGTAAACATCTGGGGTGACGGTTCAACTTACAAAGGTAACGATATTGAACGTTTCTATCGTTATGGTTTGTTGACCAACCCGAATCTTAAAATTTATAAGCCTTGGTTAGATCAAAACTTCATCGATGAACTCGGTGGCCGTGCAGAAATGTCACAGTTCCTGATCGACAACGGTTTTGACTACAAAATGTCAAAAGAAAAAGCGTATTCAACTGACTCAAACATGTTGGGCGCAACTCACGAAGCAAAAGATCTTGAATACTTAAATGCTGGTATCAAAATCGTTGACCCAATTATGGGCGTTGCTTTCTGGAAAGAAGAAGTTGAAATCAAACCAGAAGAAGTAACTGTACGTTTTGAAGAAGGTGTACCTGTTGCGTTAAACGGTCAAACTTTTAACAATCCAGTTGAGCTTATTCTTGAAGCAAACCGTATTGGTGGTCGTCATGGTTTAGGTATGTCTGACCAAATCGAAAACCGTATTATCGAAGCGAAATCTCGTGGTATTTATGAAGCACCGGGTATGGCCCTTCTTCATATTGCTTATGAGCGTTTGGTTACTGGTATTCATAACGAAGATACGATCGAACAATACCGCATTAACGGTTTACGCTTAGGTCGTTTACTTTACCAAGGTCGTTGGTTCGACTCTCAAGCGCTTATGTTGCGTGAAACGGCTCAGCGTTGGGTTGCTAAAGCCGTTACAGGTGAAGTGACTCTTGAACTTCGTCGTGGTAATGATTACACCATCATGAACACTGAATCTCCAAACTTAACGTACGAAGCTGAACGTTTAACAATGGAAAAAGGTGATTCAATGTTCTCGCCTATGGACCGTATTGGTCAGTTGACTATGCGTAACCTCGACATTACCGATACACGTGCAAAACTTGGTATCTATACAGATGCTGGTTTACTTTCAATCGGTCAAGGTTCTGCTATTCCTCAATTAGACAGTAAGAAAAAATAATTTTCTTATAGCGTCAAAAAAGGCCACCTATTAAGGTGGCCTTTTTATTTTTAATAATTTATTTAGGCAATTTCGGCGACTTGTAAAGGCTGATAATAAATCTGGTTACGCCCAAGCTGCTTAGCCCGATATAAAGCTTGATCGGCAGCATGAATTAAATTTTCCTGAGTAACTTTCAAGCCCTCTGTGTAAACAGTAAAACCCAAACTAATCGTTACATGCGTAGAGACCAAAGATGCAGCATGAGGAATCGCTTGGCGCTCAATCGCTTTATAAATATTGGCAGCCACAGCATATGCACCTTGAGCAGGTGTTTTTGGCAAAAGAACCACAAACTCTTCTCCGCCATATCGGGCAACAAAATCAACATGACGAATCGAATTTTTAATTGCAGAGGCTATAGACGAGATGACTTTGTCCCCCATCTGATGCCCATAAAAATCGTTATAGTTTTTAAAAAAATCGATATCAATAAATAAAACGGCCAATGGACGTTGCTCTTGTTTTGCCCGATAGTAAAAAAAGTCAAACATCTCATCGAAAGTACGTCGATTAGAAATTTTAGTGAGTGCATCTTGCTGACTTAAATGAAGCAATTCAGATGCCTCAATACGTAAAATCTTTTCGTTAAGCTCAGCAAGCTGATTATTTAAAAAAAGACTTCTTTCTCTAGACGTAAGCATCGTACTAATTGAAAAACCTAAAATACAGCTACCAAACAGTGCTCGCCCCAAAGCAATATAGTCACAATTCGCTTGCAATAGAATCAATGAAGAAAAAACAAAAATTGCTGCTGTTAAACCCACATAAAGCATATGTAGAGGTTTTATACCGCTCAAAATAAAACCGAGCATATATAAAAAAGAAAGTAGCAACATCGACTGATTTTTAAGAGCGATATTTCCTACACTGAGCAGCAACATTGCATTGAAAATAATGGTAAAAAATACAATCCCGCACGCAGCGATGTAAAAATATTCAGTGAGTTTTTTAAACTTGGCAAAAACCCAAAATAGCAGCAGCGCACAAGCAATATTAATTGCGCTCAGTAAGCAATAAATAAAGTCCCAAGTAATGTAAGGTACGCCAATCACTAAGTAGTCTGTTGGGAGCGCTAATAAAATAAAAATTAGATAGGTGAGAACGCCACTTGCCAAAAATTTGGAGATATTTTGTTTAGTTCGTTCAAGATTTAAGCACCAGAACTTTTTTTCTAATTGATGAGGCAAAGGTGTATTGGCATAACGATGGGTATGTAAAGTTACCAGATATTCTATTTCTTCTTTTGCTTTGAGTAATTCCTGTACATTTCCCCTATTTACCACTACCCGATTCCTACCTATTACACATTAACAAAATATAACATTATTTTTTGAGGCCTCTTGCGCTTTATTTTGCCATTTGTCCGTAATTCTCGTTACCATTTTCACACTTTATCGATTATCATTTGTTTTATTTCGAAGTTTGAACTGCCTTGGACTCTATTACCCTGCTCCAGCCAGATGACTGGCATGCACATTTACGTGATGGTTTAGCATTAAAACGTACTGTACCTGATTTGGCTAAACAGTTTGCACGTGCGATCTGTATGCCAAACCTTGTTCCACCTGTAAAAACTGTGGAAGAAGCGCTGGCTTACCGTGAACGTATTCTTGCTCATGTTCCAGAAGGTCTCAATTTTGACCCGCGTATGGTGCTTTATTTTACTGACTTCACCTCACCAGACGAAGTTCGTAAAATTAAAGAATCTGGACATGTAAATGCAATTAAACTTTATCCAGCGGGCGCAACCACCAATTCTGATAATGGTGTGAGTGATATCCGTAAGGTTTATGCAGTTATTGAACAATTAGAAGAACATCAAGTTCCGTTATTACTTCATGGTGAAGTAACTCATAACCATGTAGATATTTTTGACCGTGAAAAACGTTTCCTTGACGAAGTACTCAACCCACTCTTAAAACAGTTTCCAAAACTTAAAGTGGTACTTGAGCACATTACAACAAGCGATGCGGCTCATTTTGTTTTAGAGCATGACCGTAATGTTGCGGCAACAATCACTCCTCAGCATTTATTATTTAACCGTAATGATATGTTGGTTGGTGGCATTAAACCGCATTTTTACTGTTTGCCAATTTTAAAGCGCCAAACACATCAAACAACTTTGCTTGAAGTTGCAACGAGTGGTAACCCTAAATTTTTCTTGGGTACAGACAGTGCTCCACACTCACAAAATGCAAAAGAAAATGCGTGTGGCTGTGCGGGCTGTTATAGTGCACCTAATGCAATTGAGCTTTATGCCCAAGCATTTGACCAAGTGGGTAAATTAGAGCGCTTAGAAGGTTTTGCTAGCCATTTTGGCGCAGACTTCTACGGTCTACCACGTAATACTTCTACCATTACTTTGGTAAAAGAAGATAACCTTGTCCCAGAATCTTTTGATTATTTAGATGATCAAAAAATTATCCCGCTGCATGCCGGGAAAACGCTGCAATGGAGAAAAGTGTGACACAAGAAACCTCTGTCCCGGTCATTGGCCAACGTTTTCGTGGCTTCTTACCTGTTGTTGTTGACGTTGAAACGGCAGGTTTTAATGCCCAGACAGATGCATTGCTAGAAATTGCGTGCATTCCGATTGTGTATGATGCTCAGGGACAATTTGTCCCTGGTCCAGCATTTCATGCGCACATTAACCCATTTGAAGGGGCTAACCTCGACCGTCGTTCGCTAGACTTTATTGGTATTGATCCATTCAATCCAATGCGTATAGCAATGGCTGAAGATGAACGGACTGCATTACGCCGTATTTTTAAATCAGTCAATGAAGTTCGCAAACAGCAGCACTGTACGCATGCAGTATTGGTCGGTCATAACGCTCACTTTGATCTTGGTTTTGTTCAAGCTGCAATTGCACGTACAAGCACAAAAAACCAGAACCCATTTCATAGTTTTTCAGTCATGGATACAGTTACTTTAAGTGCTGTTATGTTTGGACAAACCGTCCTTGCTAAAGCCTGCATTCAAGCTGGAATTGAGTTCGATGGTAAAGAAGCACACTCTGCTTTATACGATACTCAAAAGACTGCTGAACTGTTTTGCTATATTTTGAACAAACTGTCTCCTTACCTACTTGACAGTTTGGTGGCGGCTTCTTAAGATACCGCCATCCTCAACGTCCCTATCGTCTAGAGGCCTAGGACATCGCCCTTTCACGGCGGTAACCGGGGTTCGAATCCCCGTAGGGACGCCATTATTGAAAAAATTATTCATTTTCAAGTCAGTCATTCTTATTAATTCTATTCAACTTAATGATTTTTAAAAATATTTAATTATAGTCACTTTGTCTTCTATACTATACTCAACATAGATCAAAACTATAATTTAGACATAACATGCAAATTCGATTATTTCACCTAAAAAATTCGCGCTCTCAACGCATCATTTGGTTTTTAGAAGAATTAGAACTCAACTATGAACTCATTATTAAAGATCATTCAGGCATAGGCGAAGATAAAAACTCACCTCATCAATTATCAAAATTTCCAACTATCGAAATTATTGAACAAGGAAAAACTTCAGTCTTAGCTGAAACCTCAGCAATTTTAGATTACCTATCTCATTTACACCTACAATTGGGACCGAACAGCCTATCACGCCAACAACTCCCAAATTTTTGTTATTGGAAAAATTATTGCGAGGCAACATTTATTCCCGATTTAGTACTCAAACAAATCTTTCACCAAATTGCACAACGTACACCTTTTCCAATCCGTTTCATTCCTAAACTTTTAAAATATGGATTCGATCAAGGCTATCTCAATCAATCATTACAACGACAAATGAAAATGATTGATGAACATTTAGAGCAACATGCATGGTTTGCCGGAGATCAGTTTACTATTGCTGATATTTTGATGTGGTTTCCATTACTGGCTTGCTCACAAAATTATAGTGAGTTTAAACATATAAACCGTTATCTTGCCCAAATAGAAAACAGACCTGCCTTTAACAATGCTTTAATTAAAGGCCAATGGTCTGCTTCTACATTTAACGCTTACTGGACGACTGCATGGTAATGAAATTATGCAGACTTACGCGAATTCACTTGTCCTTGAATCACCGCTTTAATATTGCCTTTGGCATAATTTAAAAACACCACAAGTGGTGAAAGTTTGGGATTTGGCTTTTTACCTTTTCCAATGGTTTTAAATTGAGCGGCGTACCAAATGATTTCCATGATTGCCATTTTATCGACAAAAGGTAAACCTGTTTTAATCGGTTTTACGGCATAACGCACGTCTTGCCCTGCAATTAAACGTTCTGTTAAATCGGTTTCCACGGCAAATGGGCGAGCAATACCAATAAAGTCACATGCGCCACTTGCGAGCGCAGCATTCATGCCCTCTACAGTACGGAACCCACCTGTCACCATGAGCTTACATTTAACATGCTGACGGATTTTCTCTGCAAAATCTAAAAAGTATGCTTCACGTGCAATCGTGCTTGCCTTACGTTTATCCGCCTTAGCCCCAGCCATTGCTGGTGCCTCGTAAGTACCGCCTGAAATTTCAATTAAATCGATACCAGCTTCATCCACTGCTTTAAATACTGAAATTACATCTTCTTCGCTAATACCACCACGCTGGAAGTCAGCCGAGTTAAGCTTCACGGAAATAATAAAATTTTCTGAGGTTGCTTCACGTACCGCTTTATAAACTTCTAATAAAAAACGGCTACGATTTTCAACTGAACCACCCCATTGATCTGTACGCTTATTAGTTAATGGCGATAAAAACTGACTAATTAAATAACCATGTGCGCCGTGCAATTGCACGCCTTCGAAACCTGCTTTTTCACAGATCTGAGCTGCTTTCGCAAAACGATTAATAATATCTAGAATTTCATCATGAGTAAGTTCACGTGGCGTTCCAAACATGGTTGCTAAAGCTGGGCTAAAAGGTACTGCTGATGGCGCCACCGTTTCTTTATTTAAACCTTTTGGACACTGGCGACCTGGGTGTGACAATTGAATCAATTGCACCATACCATATTTTTTACCTAAGGCAGCCCACTCTTTTAAGCGATCTAGGTCACGTTCAGTTTCAATAACCACAACACCCGGTTCATTCTTTGCTCCAGCATTTACCATGACATTGCCCGTAATGGCACAGCCAAGCTCACCTTTTGCCCAAGCACCATATAAGCCCAAATGTAAATCATTTGGTTGGCCTTCATAATTTGCAAGCGCCTCACTCATCGCACCTTTAATAATTCGGTTTTTAAAGGTGGTATTACGAATTGTGATGGGTTGAGCAATCTGGTTCATGGTTAACCTCTTTTTTTGAATTATAGAGCAATTACTCTAATTTAAATGAGTTATTGGGCGTGTCAAGACATAATCGATAACTGACAATAGCACATGTCAATTTTAAAGAATATAAAAATATGCAACTTTTTGCATAAGATAAATTTTTTAATTATTTTATTAAAAAACAAATAATTAAAATAAAATATTAAAGAGATGCTTTAATTAACTGTATGGTATATTCAGTTTTTGGTTTAGAAAATAAGAGTTCAGTTTCCTGATATTCAACAACTTTAGCATAACGTAATACCATCACTTTATGGCACAGTGATTTCACAATATTTAGATCATGACTAATAAAAATATAACTTAACTGCTCTTTTTGCTGTAATTGTCGCAACAACTTAATCATAGCTTTTTGCGTGGTTCGATCTAAGGCCGATGTAGGTTCATCTAAAATTAAAAGTTTAGGCTGAACCACCAAAGCTCTGGCTAAGGCGACACGTTGACGTTGGCCGCCTGAAAGTTCATGAGGGTAACGATGTTGAAAATCTTCCGCCAATTCAACTTTTACCAAAGCAGATTCAACTTGCTGGGTTACCTCTTTTTCATTCACAGCTTTTAACTTTAACCCTTCAGCAATAATCTGCCCTACTGTCATACGGGGGTTTAAACTGCCAAATGGGTCTTGGAATACAAGTTGAAAATCTGATCTCATCAACCGTAGCACTTTTGGCTGTAACTGATTCAAATCTTGCCCTAAAAAAACAATTTGCCCTTTACTCTTAACAAGCTGAACCAAAGCAAGGGCTAAAGATGACTTACCCGCACCACTTTCACCAACCACTCCAAGTGATTCACCTTGAGCAAGATCGAAACTCAAATCTTCTATTGCAGTGAAATATCCTTGAATGCGATTTAAAATTCCTTTTCTTATAGGAAATTGCACGCTGAGCTGTCGAACTGATAAAACATTCTGTTGAACGGGTCTAGACTCTACACTTCCCAAATCATGATCTAATAACTGTGCTGTATAAGTTGTTTTAGGGTTTGCAAAGATTTGGCTCAGTTCACCTTGCTCTACTACACGCCCACTTTGCAATACAATCAGTTTCTCAGCATAGCGATGTACTAAATTTAGGTCGTGGCTAATTAAAATAAGTGCCATTCCATATTTTGCTTGTAAAGATTTTAATAGCTCTAAAATCTGTATCTGTAAGACCACATCCAACGCAGTCGTAGGTTCATCAGCAATCAAAATTTTAGGCTGAAGCACTAATGTCATCGCAATCATGACACGTTGTTTTTGTCCACCAGAGAGCTCATGTGGATAGCGTTTTAAAAGTTGTTCTGGTTCAACAATTCCCACATCTTCTAGCAGTTCAACTATTTGTTGTCGAACCTCGCGTTTTGAAAAACCTGATAAAAGAAGATTTTCCCCTATGATTTTTTCAACCCTATGTAGCGGATTTAACGCACTAGCAGGCTCCTGAAAAATCATAGCGATTTGACGACCACGTAAATTTGATTGAGCTATTTCATCTAACTCAAGCATATTTTTTGAGCCAATCCAAACCTGACCCGTTACTTCTAATTTTTGTTGTAGCAATCCCATTATTGCTAAGCAGCTTATCGATTTACCTGAACCACTTTCGCCCACAATAGCGAGTGTTTCACCTTCATTTAAGTAAAAATTCAGATGTTCCAATAAAACCTTTTGGTCTTTAGTTTGAACCGAAAGTTGCTCTACTTTTAATAATGTTGAAGTGGGATTTAAATTATTTTCTTGGGTCAAAAGCATCACGGGCCGCCTCCCCAATATAAATTAAAAGTGAAAGAACAATCGCCAAACTAAAAAAGCCTGAAATTGCTAGCCATGGCGCATCTAAATTATTTTTACCTTGCAACAATAACTCGCCTAAAGATGCTGCATCAGGTGGCAGGCCATACCCTAAAAAATCAAGAGCAGTTAAAGCGCTAATATTAGTTGTTAAAATAAAAGGTAACTGAGACAAACTCGAACTGATCGCATTTGGCAAAATATGCCTAAAAATAATAGCGCGATCGGTCACTCCCAAAACTTGGGCTGCACGAACATAATCAAGCTGGCGAGCTTTTAAAAATTCTGCTCTAACAATACCCACCAAAACGGTCCAGCCAAAAAACAACATAATGAAAAAGAGCCAATATACATTTGGAACAAACATACTGACTAAAATCATGACCATAAAAAGCATGGGTAAGCCATTCCAGACCTCAACCAAACGTTGTCCTAATAAATCTACCCAACCGCCATAGTAACCTTGAATGGCACCTACAGTAATTCCAAATAAAGCGGAACAAAAGGTTAAGGCTAAACCGAAAAGCAACGATACTCTTAATCCATAAAGAATACGGGCGAAAACATCCCTTCCTTGATCATCTGTTCCCAACCAGTTTTGCTTGGAGGGTGGTGAAGGTACAGGAACGGCTAAGTCTAAATTGGGTGTTTGATATGAAAATTGAATGAGCGGCCAAACAGCCCATCCTTTAGCCTCAATAAACGCTTGTACGGCAGGATCTTTATAATCAGCTTCTGTTTCAAACACCCCACCAAACGTGGTTTCAGGATAAGTTTTTAACACGGGTAAATAGTAAGAATCTTCATACTTCACTAACAATGGTTTATCGTTAGCAATTAACTCCGCAGCTAAGGATAAAACCAAAATCAGACTAAACAAAATAAAGCTGGCCCAGCCCAATTTATGCTGTCTAAAACGCTGTAATCGTGTGCGCACAATTAAAGACATTATTTGCCTCCTTGTGCGTCAAAGTGAATTCGGGGATCAATCCATTGGTACAACACATCACATATGAGACGTAAAATTAGGCTAAATAAAGTAAAGAAAAATAAAACCCCAAAAATAACAGGATAATCACGCTGAACAATTGCTTCAAAGCCCAACAACCCCACCCCATCTAAATGAAAAATAATTTCTACGAACAGGTTACCGACAAAGAAAATACCTGCTAACACTTCTGGTAATCCTGCGAGCACAACTAAAATGGCATTACGAAATACATGCTTATATAAGACCTGTTGGTCATTCAACCCTTTTGCATAGGCTGCCAAAACGTAGGGTTTATTGAGTTCTTCTAAAAATGAGTATTTAGTTAAATAGGTTAAACTGGCAAAACCGCCTAATACCATGGTAATCAGTGGCAAAGTCATATGCCATAAATAATCGGTAACTTTGTCCCAAAGACTAAGTTGATGAAAATTATCCGATACTAAATTTTGTAATGGAAACCATTGAAAATAAGAGCCGCCCGCAAAAAAAACAACTAACAAAATGGCAAATACAAAACTTGGTACAGCATATCCCACCACAAGAACTAAAGAGGTAGACCGATCAAACCATGAGCCTTGCTGTCTTGCTTTCTTAATTCCCAGCGGAATAGAAATTAAATAAATCAGAAAAGTGCTCACCAGTCCAAGTGAAATCGAAACAGGTATTTTTTCCCACAACAATTCCACGACTGGTTTATCTTTAAAGAAACTTTGTCCAAAATCTAAAGTTAAATAGCCTTTTAACATTAGAAAAAATCGTTCAGGGCCAGAACGATCAAAGCCGTACTGAGTCTTAATTTGCTCAACCATTTCAGGGCTTAAACCTTGAGCACCTTGATAATAAGTTTCTGCACTCAATGCACGGCCAATTCCCAAATCGCTTTGTGCCTGATGTATTGCTTGCTCAACTGGCCCACCCGGTGCAATTTGCACAACCACAAAGTTAATCAATAAAATGACAAACAATGTGGGAATCATTAAAAGAAGTCGCTTGAGAATATATGAACCCATATAACAGGATTTCCTTTATGGCAGGTGCTTTTTATTATTGATGTAAATATTTGGCAACTGTTTTGGCTTTGTTTGCATCACTCCACCAATATTCTATTCCGGAAGAAAGTACTGGTTTAACTTTAGGTTGTTGATACATATTCCAATAAGCATACCAGTTTTCACCTTTACCATAGGTCGGAATTTGATAATAACCAGCTCTAAGCAATCGATCGAGAATGCGAGTATAAATAATCTGTTGTTCACGGCTTTTACTTGCAACGAGTTTTGAAATCACTTGATCAATTACTGGGTTGCGAATACCTGCATAATTGTAATTTCCATCCTGCACTGCGGCGATACTTCCCCAAAACTGAGTTTGTTCATTGCCCGGGTTGAGAGATTGCGGCAGATTCATTGTGGTCATATCAAAATCGTAACGACGAGTCCTTTCTAAATATTGCGGAGCATCGACCTGACGCAAATTAACTGCAATGCCTAACTTTTTTAGGTTACGAATAAAAGGTAAAAGTGTTCGTTGTTTACCATCTTGCTGAATTAAAAACTCAAGCTGAACTTTTTTTCCTTCTGGTGTAAATAGCTGCCCTTCTTTAACTTTATAGCCAGCCTGTATGAGTAATTGCCGTGCAGTTAACAAGTTCTGACGGTTGAACCCACTTGCATCCGACACTGCATATTTCCAGTCGGCTAAAACACCTTGTTGCATGAGTGGAGATAATTTAGGCAATAACGGTTTTAACAAGTCTAATTCAGTTTTTGAAGGTCGATCTGTTGCTGCTAATTCACTATTTTCAAAATAACTTTGAAGACGTTGATATTGACCATAAAACAAAGCTTTATTTTGCCATTCAAAGTCATAGGCATAGGTTAAGGCTTGTCTAAAACGAATATCATTTAAAGGTTTTCGCCTAGTGTTAAACACATAGCTTTCAGTGGCAATCGGGTTATGGTGACGAAATTTATATTGAGTAACCAGCCCTTCTTTTACGGCAGGAAAACGATAATCTGTTACCCATTTTTTAGGATTAGTTTCTTCATGCAAAGTGTATTGCCCAGATTTAAATCCTTCAAAAGCAATATCCCAATTTCGATAATAGACATATTTTAATCGGTCAAAATTATAACGTCCCTTGTTAATAGGCAAATCTTTTGCCCAATAATTTGGGTTTCTTTTATAACTAATGCTTCTACCTGCATCAACTCGTTCAACTACATATGGCCCCGAACCAATAATCGGTTGTAAAGTAATTCGGCTAAAATCTCTTTTTTCCCAATCTGCTTTTGAATAAATCGGTAAGGTTGCCAAAATGAATGGCATTTTAGGATTATGGGTAGACTTAAAACTAAACTTTACTTGATGGGCATTGATGACTTCTGTTTTTGCTAAATCAGCAAGGTACATCTGTAAACCTAAATTGGACTTCGTCTGATAGGCATCAAAACTAAATTTAACATCTGCCGCAGTGACTGGCTGTCCATTACTAAAACGCGCTTTAGGGTTTAAATAGAAAGTAACAGACTGCGTTTTTTCTGGGTCATAACTCACTTTCTCAGCTAAAAGTGGATATAAAACTCCGACCTCATCTAACGACTGCGTCATTAAAGTATCAAAAAGATAATTAACGCCCTCAGTAGCATTCCCCTTACCATTCATACTATTGAGGTTATCAAAAGTTCCTTGAGCAGCCTGACTTAACAGACCACCTTTAGGAGCATTCGGGTTTGCATATGGCATAGCCATCATTCCTAAATATTTAGGTTTGGAATGAATCGCTATATATGAGGTGGTTTGCTGTGCAGAAAAAACTGCATGCGAAACGACACTGAGCCCGACTAGCAGGCTCAGTTGAAAAGATGATTTATGCATAAGTTGCTAATTATTTTATAAATTAGGCACTTTAATAACATCACCAATGCGAAGCTGAGTAGAAGGTGTCAAATTATTCAGCTCAGCCAAGAAATTGGTTTCTAAACCATATTTGCTAGCAAGACCAATTAATGTATCACCACGCTTCACTTTGTATTCCACAACAGTTTTTGGAATTACAATATTTTGGCCGCGCTGTAAATTAGCACTCGCTTTTAATGCATTCATTTCAGCAAGTTCACGCACTGAAATGCCTGCACGGCTCGCAATACTATTTAAAGACTCACCAGATTTCACAGTATATTTTTCAGTGTTTTTACCAGCCACAACTGTTTTAGTTGAAGACTTGGTATCTACTTTAGCTGTTTCTACTGTAGGTACATCACCTGTCAGCTTTAAACGTTGCCCTACACGAACGCTACTGGTACGTGAAAGACCATTTAATGAAGCAAGGTAGTCCAACTGTAAGTGGTAACGGTTAGCGATATTACCTAAGCTATCACCAGATTTGACTGTATAAGTTTCGGGTGTTTCTTCTTTAGTATTTTTAGAAGGCTTAGTTGGTGCTTCTTCTTCAACTGTACCTGTGAGTTTTAAACGTTGACCAGCACGCAACCCAGCAGTACGAGACAAACCATTTAAGTCAGCCAAATAACCTGTTTGCAAGTTATATTTAGCCGCAATCGCATTTAAGCTATCACCCGACTTTACAACGTATTGTTCTGGAACACTTAACCCTGCTGGTACTTTTATCGTTTGACCAAGCTGTACATGGCTATTTGCTTTTAAGTTATTTAACTCGGCTAACTCAGCTAGGCTAATTTTTGATTTCGTTGCAATACTCGATAAAGTATCACCGCGCTGTACTTTATAGCCTTCTGTTTTATAAGAAATACTAGCAGCAGCCTTCTCAGATTTATTAGAAGTTTTAGTTTCAGCAACTTCATCTACAGAAATATCTTGTGTAGGCACATTAATTTTTTGGCCAGCCATCAAGTTACTACCCGCAGATAAACCTGGCGTTAATTCAGCAAGTTCTTGATTAGAGAGCGCATAACGATCTGCAATCAATTTAAGGTATTCACCGCGCTTCACAGTATAACTTTTCGTTGCTATACGTTTTGCATTTGCCTGAACTGCTTTCGGCTCGACTTTCGCACTTGAGCGACTATTCTTCGGCTCTTTTAACAGTAATTTTTGCCCAACAAATAGACCATCTGTTACTGATAAATCGTTATATTCAGCCAATTGTCTTACTGACAAATTAAACTGATTAGCAACACCGCTTAAACTGTCGTTAGCTTCAACTACATATACATCTGGTTTAGCTGTACTTTTAGATGTTGTTTGAGTTTCTTGTGGTTTAGCATCATAGAGGTAAAGTGTTGAACCTACATATAACGTCTTTTCAGGGTCAATCTGGTTCCACTTAGCAACATCGCGCCAGTTTACGCCGTTTTTCATTGCAATAACGGCCAACGTATCACCTGGTAAAACAGTATAGGTACTACGCTTACCTTTAGGCTGTACAACCACTACATCAGTATCAGTCTTGATGTAAGGTTTGTCTTTATTACGCTGTCCGTCTTCAGAGTTAGCTACAGTCACGTCTTCAGCTAAAGTTTTTGGATAAGCAAACCCTCTACTGACCTCTTTACCTTGTTGCTCTGCAACTGACTGGCTCGTCTGAATTGCGGTTAACCTAATTTTGCCATCATACGGATCGACAATTTCGGTTCCTTTAGGCGCGATTGCTTTTAATTCAGCAACGACTTGATCTTTTTCAGCTTGTGTGGGTTGCGGCTCTAAAGCTTGTTGAACTGTTTCTTTTTCACCTTCAGCTCGTACTGCCGCTAAAATCTTCTCACGCTCTGCAGCTGAAATTGGTGGCTCCATCTTAACAGGCTTCGTAATGTTAGCTGCATTGGTCACAGCTACAGGAATACGCGGCGCACTTGGTACATCCGCTGATGCTGCAAAGGCAGCTAACGCATCTGAACCACGTGGAGTAGATTTTGAAATCGTTGAAGTATTCTTCACTGGTGAAGAAGGTTTAACTGGCTGAACTTGTGTTGTTGGTGTTGTTCTTGTTGTCACTGTAGTAGATGGAATAACAGTTGTAGGTGTAGACGGTGAAGTTGCATTTGCCCACCAACCTGAGCTACCACCCGTTTTTTTCCCTTTTAATTTATTATCAATTGAAGGACTTAAATCTGCTGGAATCAAAATACGCATTGGACTCGCAGGGTCTACTGCTTCACCACGATATCCTGGGTTCAATGCATAAAGTTCTGCACGGCTTAATCCTGCTGTAGAAGCAATTTCATTTAACGTTAAAGGTGCAGATAAAGTCACTTCACGGAAATGGGGTCTATTTGCAATAGGTGGTAGTTCTACACCATAAGCCTTTGGATTTTTAATAATTTGAGCAACAGCTAAGAAACGTGGAACATAGTTCATTGTTTCTTGAGGCAATTTTAATGACCAATAATCAGTTGGCAAACCAGCAGCTTGGTTGCGGTTAATCGCCTGCTGAATACGTCCAGGGCCAGCATTATAGGCTGCTAACGCAAGTTCCCAAGAACCAAATTGGTTATAGAGGCTTCCTAAAAACTCATAAGCTGCGCGAGTCGATTCAACCACATCTCGGCGCCCATCATACATACCAGTTTGCTTTAAGCCATAAATACGACCAGTACTTGGAATAAACTGCCAAAGGCCCGCTGCTGCTGCACTACTTGTTGCAGCTGGGTCATAAGAACTTTCAATTACCGGTAATAATGCAAGTTCTGTCGGTAAGCCACGGCGTTCAGCTTCTTTCACAGTATGGTACAAATAACGACTGGCACGAGCACTCAAGCGATCAAGGTAAGGCTGACGAGAAATAAACCAGCTACGCTGAGCTTCAATACGTGAATCCCAATGATTCAAGTCCATTTTGAAACCAACAGACATACGCTTCCAGACATCACCATGCTTCAAAATAAGCAGACGATCGCCTTCTACAGCGCGCATATCGGTTGCTGAGAGTAAGTCTTCCAAAGAGTCAAGACTACTCGCATCTAAATAACCTGCACCACTGACCTGTTTCGATTTTGAGGTTTTTGCAGATTGCGGAGTCGATGAACAGCCTGTTGTAATACCCAACGCAGCTAAAGCAGAGCTAAGTACGGTAATTTTGAACAATGATGCCGCAGATGGCTGCCACACAAATGTGGTTGGTTTATACATAAAAACTTCCAAACAACTCGCGTAATATTTTTTTGGGGTTTGGCCACAAACCCTAGGTCTTCGATGCCATTGTAGTAAAGCGTGCAAGATAGACAAGGCAATAATTTGATGTCATTTGCATGGAAATGTTACAAGAAATTAAAAAAACCTTGCTTTGTAACGATGGAACCGAACTTTTTGCGTATACAATACACCATATTCAGTTCTTTTTCTTTTAGTTTAGGTTTCGATTTATGTCTCAAACAATCACACTGTATGTTGATGGTGCATGTCGTGGCAATCCGGGTTTAGGTGGTTGGGGCGCATATGTCATTACCGAGCAGGGTGAGCATAAATTATTTGGCGGTGAACCTGAGACAACCAATAACCGTATGGAGCTTACTGCTGCGATTGAGGGTGTTTCATTTTGCCCACCCGATGCTCACTTAATTATCTGGACAGATTCAAATTATGTGAAGCAAGGCATTACTGAATGGATTCATGGCTGGAAAAAGAAAAACTGGAAAGATGTAAAAAATCCTGACCTTTGGCAAAAATTAGATGCTGTATGTGCAGGTAGAAATATTGAGTGGAACTGGATTAAAGGCCATGCTGGACATGCAGGCAACGAAATGGCCGATGAGCTTGCAAATATCGGAGCCGATCAAACCGCACTTCAAAAAAAAACAGTTCAAGCGACTGCCCTGCAAGATATAAAAAAGCCTGAAGAGGATTGGTTGCTTGATGACCCTTTTGGGTTTGATATGGCAGAAGTAGCCGAAGAAGATAATATTGATCTTGAACAGCCCGAAGAAGTTGAGATGATTATTGTGGAAGAAGAAGTTATTGAAGTTGAAGCTGCTGAGCCAGAAAGTAAGCAACCCGTTAATAATATTCATCCTCAAATTGTTGTGACCGAAGCCAAATTACAATTACAAGGGCCTCGACAACTGATTCTCGATACGGAAACCACTGGTTTTTATTTCCAAGATGGCGACCGAATTATTGAGGTGGGCGCTATTGAAATGATTAACCGGAAACTTACCGGTAGCTCAATTCATATTTATATTAACCCGCAAAAACCAGTGGGTGACTCAGAAAATATCCATGGTATCAGTGATAATTTCTTAAAAGATAAACCGCTCTATGCGGAAATTGCCGACACGCTCTTTGATTATCTAAAAGGCGCAGAGATTATTGCGCATAACGCAACCTTCGATATGAACTTCCTAGATATGGAGTTTAGACGCGCTGGCCTTCCCGCGCTTTCCGAAGTATGTGAGGTAACAGATACGTTAGCTTTAGCAAAAAGCAAACATCCTGGACAAAAAAACTCGCTTGATGCTCTTGTAAGACGTTATGAAATTCCAGCACGTGACCGTACCTTCCACGGTGCATTACTCGATGCTGAAATTCTTTCAGACGTTTACCTAGCAATGACAGGTGGACAGGTTTCTTTTGATATAGATGCCTTATCCCAAAGTGAAAATAGCCAGAACACAACAAATAAAACTAGGATTCAAATTGACCTACCAGTTATTTACCCTTCTGAAGAAGAGCTAAATACACATGAGACTTGGGTCAAAGAATTTGAGAAAAAACATGGAGAACCTTGCCTTTTTGCAAAATAAATTTTTGATTCTTTAGCGTTTTTAGCTTTTCCCCTTTGTAAGTTAAGTTATATTAGTCACATAGATTTTTAGCTCAAATTACCGAGCACTACGAATATAACAATTGATTTTTTTTCAAAGGGGAACGTTTATGTCTGAGCATACTTCGATTCATTTCGATCCAACAGCTTTACTCATCATCAAACATGAAATTGATCGCTCAATAAAACTGGTTGAAGGTGCAGTAAGCACTTTAATTGAAGAACAAACGCTCCCTTTTGGTATTGATGATGCATTAGAACAATTTAAGCAATGCACTCAAGTCCTACGTTTAATTGATATCCCCTATCTTGCAAAAATCACTCAATATTCAACTGAGCTGATGCAAAAAATTATTGCGAAACCAACGCAAATTAATACTGATGATGTCGTTGCGCTGAGTGAAGGCACGACCATGGTAAAACGATATATTGAGTTTATCTGCTTGCGTGAATTACAAGTTCCTCAGTTTCTTCTTAATACCTTAAATAATTTAGAATTAGCTTTAAATAAACCACTGACCTCTTCTGGGCAAGCGATTGCGCCTTTACTTGCAAATGCTTCGCTTGAACTTCCATTCCCAGAAGTATTCATTAATGAAAAAACTCAGTTTATTCATCAACTCTATAAACTATCGCTACATCAATTTTTAAATAAAACTGAAGCTACTCATCATTATCAGGCTTTTAAACTGATCGGTACCTATTTGGTCAGCTTGGCAAAACACCAGCCAAGCCAACAATATTGGCAACTCGTAAATTATGCTTTCGACCATATTGATAACCTGCTTTTAAATGATTCACGCCTACGTGTACTCATTAATGTTGAAAGTTATATTGGTCAGTTCTTAGCAACGCCGGAAACTTTCAAGCCTGATTTACCTGCACTTGCAGATATTTTAAGTATAGTTATCGCTCAAGAAGATGAGGTTGCTCACCATATTCGCAACCAACTTCATATAGGCGATGAAACACCGACAGATACGCAACTACTGGTTTTAAGCCGCCACCTTTTTGGTCCTGATTTCGACACCATGCACGCAGTCAGCCAATTAATTTTGAGCGAAATGAACAAAGTGCGTAACGATATTGAATATAACTATCAAAATATGTCGACTGAAAAAGCACAACAATTGCAAACGAGTCTTTTACAGCTCGCATATACATTCAAACTACTTAACCTTGATGAAGCCTCAGTTGAGCTTTCTCAACAAGCGAGCAGTTTAAGTCAGCTCAATATATTAAGTAATGAAAACTATGCACAGCAGCTTATGGACAGCATTTTGTCTGCCATGAACTCAATTGGTATTTTGGTCCGCCAATATACGTCTAGTCGCTTACAACTTAATGTGAACAATACGAATATTTCTTTAGATCGCCTTGATGAGGCACATCAAGCCTTACTCACCGAGACAAAAAATCTAATTGATTTTATTTGTCAGAGCCTTACGTTATATGCAAATGATCAGACACAAAATATTGAAGCAATTGCAGGTTCACTAAAAGAGCTAGCAGGCGCGGCCGAATTCCTAGGAAGTGCCATTCAACAAGATGCTTTACTTAAAACTGCTCAATTTGTTCAACAACAACTTGAGCAAAACCAGCCTTTTAATACAGACCAAATTCACTGTATTTTTAACGTATTAGCGGGCCTTGACATGTTGGTTGACAATTTAAAAAATAAACAACCTGTTCTACAATCCATGTTTAATGTAGCATTGTCGAGTAGTCAACAACTTCAAGAAAAGGCAGCTTAATGTCTGAATTATCAATTGCTTATATTTTTCATCATCAACAATTACTGGTTGATCAAAACCTTCAACTACCCAAAGTCGAAAAGTTAGCAAGTGATTTACTTTTCACTCATGATGAGCAGGTCATTGCACGTGACTTGCTTGCTGAGGAACCCATTCCCGAAGGCTTACAACTGGTTCCAATTCGTCAACTCATTACAAGTTGGTCGAAAGAACAGTTCTTGCAAGCAAGCCGCGCTGTACAATTACTTGAATGGCGACGCAATCATAAGTTTTGTAGTCACTGCGGACACCCAACAGAAGTTCATCCAACTGAATATGCAATGGTGTGCCCTTCTTGTCGCTATCACCAATACCCTCGTGTAAACCCGTGCATTATTACGGTCATTACTCGAGGTGATGATGAAATATTGCTAGCGAAGTCAGTCCACAATAAAACCAATATGTATGGTTTGATTGCAGGTTTTGTCGAGGTCGGTGAAACGCTTGAAGAAGCTGTACAACGTGAAGCTTTTGAAGAAGTAGGCCTAAGACTCAAAAATGTTCAATATATGTCAAGTCAGCCTTGGCCTTTCCCAAGTAACCTTATGGTTGCGTTTAGAGCAGAATATGAGTCTGGTGAAATTAAACTGCAAGAAGAAGAAATTGCAGATGCACAATTCTTCAAAATTGATCAATTACCTGAAATTCCCTTTAAAGGCAGTATTGCTCATTCAATGATTATGCAGATTACCCAAGCTGGGTAATCTGCCGTGTTTTAAACGAGATTATCGTTTAAAACACTTCTTCAAGAAAATGTAAGATCGTTCTTTTCGTTCTAAAATAATGACTAATAAAACTAGAAAGACTAGCCAAAATTGTAATATGTCCAGTTTTAGGAATCACAGCGATATGGCTGTGATTTCCACTTTGTCTTAAAGCTCGGTCCAAATCTAAAGTATTTTCTTTGCCTACAAGTTGATCATTTTCAGCCATAAGTAAGTAATGTTTAATACTATTTTGATTGACGAAATAGTATGGCATCACTTCTTGATAAGAAATACTTTGGTCAAAAGCATCTTCGGCCAGTGGATCGCCCTTGTAATCAAAATGATACGGTCCAGCTAAACCAAAAATCGCTTTGATATTGCCCAAACATTGAATAGTGGTGGGTTTTGGATGATAAACAGCAGACATCACATTAAATGCCCCTGCTGAGTGCCCCATAAGCACAACATTTTCTGTAGAGATTTCTAGCTTGTCTTGGTTTTGATGCAAATAATTCAATGCCTGAGTCAGGTCATCAACAAAACTTGGGAAAATATTTTTAGGTGCTAACTGATAGTTAATCACAGCAACGTCATAGCCTTCTTTGGCAAAGGTCTCACCAATAAAAAGGTAATCTCGTTTATTACCATGTTGCCACGCCCCACCATGCACAAACACGATAAGAGGTTGATGAGATAGCTTTTTAACAGATCTATAAATATCCAAACGGTGGCGAGGCTTTAGCCCATAACGAACATTTGGAACCTGTTCAAAACCATCTTTTGGCGTAAAACGGTTTAAAGCAAAACTCCCCAAATCATACAGGCGGAACTCTTTATAGAGAGTTCGCGCCTGTTCAATTTTGCTTTGTAGTTGTTCAATCAGATTCATATATTACTGTGCAGTCGAAGCAGGATCTGTTTGGTCAGGATCAATTGCAACAGGTGTTTGAACTGTTGGCTGAGCAATGACATTATTAATAATTGGTGTAGTCGTTGTGCTACCAGTACTCGCTGCTGGAGCAGGCGCCAAATCAACATTATCAATGAGCGTCACAATTTTGGTCACGTTACCAACATTTTGAAGCACATTATTTAAATCATTAATTTCAGCAGTATTTAAACGGCCCATCACATATAAAACACCATCTTCAGTATGGACAAGTACTTTACTGTCCGATACAACTGGCGCTTTCATTAAAAGAGCACGTGTATTTGCTGTTACACCCGCATCTTGCATGATGGTGTTATAGCTAACTTTGTTACCCACCGTAATATAGTTATGTACAGCTTTCACATCACTCATGGCTTTAAGATTGTCTTCTGCCAATTGTTTCAAGTACGGGTCTGGCACTTGGCCAGTTAATAAAACTGTACTGTGGAAGCTTTCAATATTAATACGTGACTGCTTGAAACGTTGATCAAGTTTATAAATGTTGATATTCGCCGTACGTTTAATTGAAGAGTCAATGAATACTTGGCCTAGACTGCGGACACCGCTATCTGTGCCCACTGGAGCTGTGCCTGTTCCACCAGAAATAAAACTTGCGCAACCTGATAAACTTGCGACACAAAGCATTGTTACAGCAATACGGTTTAACACTCCACCAGACTCCTATCAATTTCTTGGCTTGATCATAAAGCATCAGACTTAAATTTGCTCAAAAGAGTAATGAACTCTTAATCCAAAGTAAATGCATTTTCGATCCATTGCAGATCATAATGGAATTTTGAAAAGTCATGCTGTACTGTTTTTGCAATTTTCTGTGGAAAATCAAAACAAATCACATCAAAACGACAATAAAAATCCTGATAAGATGGATAGCGCTGTAAAAAACGCATCGCAGTTTTGATAATTTTCTTCTGTTTTGTCCACGTTACCATTTCACAAGCTTGTCCATAATTTCCTATAGTGCGTGCTTTTACTTCAACAAAAACTAACTCTTGCCCTCTTTTGACGATTAAATCAACTTCGCCACGGCGTGAATGATAATTACTTGTGACCCATACATAGTTTTGTGCTTGTAAAAGGTTTAAAGCAGTTTGCTCTGCCCATTTCCCCAACTGTTGCGCCAATAACATTTTTAATTTCCCCAATGAAAAGCATCTCTAGATGTTTTTATAAATAAGTTATTTTCTTAAATTCATCTGACATATCAGATCCAAATCGAACAAATGAAAATCAGATCATTTTCGAAAAGCTCAAGCTAGCAGACATTGTTCACGCCCAAATCATAATTTCGGGTAAACTACCCCATTAAAATTGTTTATCTGTACGGAGTAAAACCAAATGAGTGCTCAGTTATTTGTTGTAGCCACCCCAATCGGGCACTTAGATGATATGACTTTCCGTGCAATTGATATTTTAAAATCAGTTTCTATTGTAGCTGCCGAAGATACTCGCCAATCAGCACAATTATTTAAGCACTATAATATATCGACTCAACTTACTGCATGCCATGACCACAATGAAAGCAATAAAATTGAGCAGTTAGTTCAAAAATTACTTGCTGGCGATAGCGTTGCTTTAATTAGTGATGCAGGCACACCGCTCATCAGTGATCCAGGCTTTAAATTAGTCCGTGCTGCTCAAGAGAACGGCATTAAAGTTGTTCCTGTGCCAGGTGCATGTGCTGCTATTGCTGCCTTAAGCGCGGTAGGTTTGCCAAGTGACCGTTTTAGCTTTGAAGGATTTTTACCATCTAGAGCTTCACAACGTATTTCTCAATTAGAAAAACTTAAAAACGAAACCCAGACCTTAATTTTCTATGAAGCACCCCATCGTATTTTAGAGTCCATTAAAGATATGGCTCAGGTATTTGGTGAAGACCGTCCTGTAGGGTTTGCACGTGAAATTACCAAAACCTTTGAAACCATTAAAAAAATGACCTTAAAAGATTTGGTTAGCTTCATTGAAAATGACCACAACCAAGAAAAAGGTGAAATTGTAGTGGTTGTAGGTGGTGCAGCTGCAAAAACCGATCTAGAACAAGAAAAACTAGATGAACTGTTAAAGCGTTTACTTCAAGACTTATCTGTTAAAGCTGCATCTCAACTCGCTGCCGATTTAACAGGAATTAAGAAGAAAGTCGCTTATCAACGTGCGCTCGAGTTAACTCAATCTTAATTTTTTAATTAGATATGGTGATGACACAGACTATTTGTCATCACCATCTGTTAATTTTGCATAATAAAATATAAGAATAAGAGTATTAATATGACTCAACAAATGGGCAAACTTGGCCCCCATGAAGGACAAGAGCTAGAATTATTACTTTCAGGCGAGAAATCTATCGCTCTATTTTACGATCTATTACCTGTCAGTTTCTTAAAGCATCTCGAACAAGGTACTTTATCAATGCTGAGTAAAGATATTGAAACTTCTCTGCCTTTACCCTTTTCAATTATGCTGATCTATAAAGATGCAGCTTTAGCAGATTTAAATGAACTCATGATATGTATTGAAACTTTATTTAAAGAAACTAATTTTGAAAAATGCATAGAGCTTGAACGAAGAATTGGACAACTTTTAGGTTACTCAGCGCAAGATATAGAGTTTTATATTCAGCATATTTCCAATCGCCATTTAAAGAGAAACCTCTAAAACTATCTCAATATGTGTTTTGCTGACTCGACAATAGTTTCCGTCAGTGCATCCAACTGTTTAGACTGCCTTTTCCAATGGTGCCAATATAACGGAATGTCGAGCCCAGCCTCAGGTATAACATCCACTAAAGTTCCATTGCTTAGTAAAGATTGAACCTGAAGTTCAGGCACCATGCCATATCCCAAACCTAATTGGATTGCTTTCACAAACGCATCTGTAGCAGGAATAAAACTATAAGGATAGCTCTGCAAAGGCAAACCATAATATTTCAGTAATACCTCTGAATGCATAAGATCTTTATGGTTAAAAATTACAGCTGGTGCACTTCTTAAAGTTTCTCGGTTTACGCCATGTTTAAACCAGTCAGCTGCAAATGCATCAGAAGCCAACATTTTATAACGCATTTTCCCGAGTGGTTGAGCTAAACAGCCTGACATGACCTGCTCTTCTGCAGAGATACATGCGTTGACTTGCCCTGTTTCTAATAAAGTATGCGTATGCGATTGATCATCAATTTTTAGTTCTAAGACTATTTTTTCTTTAAAAAGTGTTTGCTGAATGCTCGGTAAAAGCCAAGTCGCTAGCGAATCTGCATTGGACGCTAGAGCAATTTTATAAAATTCCGATTCAGATGATTTTCCCATCAAACCTTGTAATAAGTTTTGCTCCATTAATCTCGTATGACGTAAATGTTGCAATAGCGTTTGCCCAGCTTGTGTGAGTACACATGGCCGCCCACGGATAATTAAAATTTGGCCTAAATACTTTTCTAAAGCTTGCACGCGTAAGGACACTGCCGAAGGCGTAATATATAAATGCTCACCTGCCGCGTCAAAACTTCCCACTTCTGCGACTGCAAGAAAGGCTTCACACTGTTTGCTATCTAACATATAAAACCTAAATTTTTTTTAGCCAAACCTAAATATTCTTAATTTTACTTATTTCTCAATAAAAAGTCAGATAATTCCCACATCTGATTTTTCCACCTTATTGTTATGTTCTCTCTTAGTATATTTTTTAAAGGTTTCGGTATTGGTAGCGGGCTTATTGTAGCAATTGGAGCGCAAAATGCTTTTGTTTTAAAACAAGGGCTCAAACAGCAATACGTATTTTGGCTATGTTTAATTTGTGCGCTGTCCGACTCAATTCTAATCGCGTTTGGTGTGTTAGGTTTTGCCGAAATCATGACAGCATCACCCATCTTAATTACGGTCGCTAAATATTTAGGGGCAACATTCTTATTGGTTTACGGTGCCAAAGCATTCTATGCTGCCTTGAAAACTACCCAGAGTATGGAGCTTGATAGCAGCCAGAAACAGACCTTAACCCAAGCATTAGTGACCTGTCTTGCCTTTACTTGGCTTAACCCACATGTCTATTTGGATACCATTGTTCTGATTGGTTCAGTTGCAACCCAGTTAGAAGACAAAATTAGTTTTGCTTTGGGCAGCATTGTTGCCTCTTGGATTTTCTTTTTCAGTTTAGGTTATGGCGCAAGATTATTAAAACCATTATTTATCAATCCTAAAGCATGGAAAGTTTTAGATTTTATTATTGGTTGCGTTATGTGGAGTATCGCAATATCACTACTTATCTAATGCATTCAAACAGTAAAAAGTACCACGTATGAATGGTACTTTTTATGCGCTCATAATTATGCTTGAGAACCCAACACCAGTTTTGACTGTTTTCTTTCTTGCTGAGACTGTTTTATGACAGCGTAACCAGAAGACACACCCAAGTACGCAATTACAAAGGCAACAAATAAATCTGGAAATACACTACCTGTTCCAAATACGCCAACGGCCGCTAAAATCACAGCAATATTGGCAATAGAATCGTTTCTGCTACACAACCAAACAGAACGCATATTGGCATCTCCATCACGGTACGCATAGAGCATAAGTGCGACTGAAACGTTAGCAATTAAAGCCATCACGCCAATTGCTCCCATGACCATTGGTTCAGGTGAAACACCATAAAAATAAGACCAAACCACTTTTGCAATAACAAAAATACCGAAAGCGGCCATCGTTATTCCTTTAAGTAATGCAGCTGTTGCGCGCCAATATAAACTCATCGAAAGCACAACTAAAGATAATGCATAATTTGCTGCATCTCCGGCAAAATCTAATGCATCGGCCCATAGCGAAACAGATTGAGCCTTATAACCGCCCAATATTTCTACCACAAACATCAAAGCATTGATCACAAGAGCAATCCATAACGCTTTTCTAAAACGTGGACTCACTTTCTTTGAAGGAGAACATGTTGAAGCACAACCACATCCAGCCATTTTATTTCCTCAAGAACTCTTTTATAGTGATTAAAAACCCTTGAGTAACTCCAGAGTCAAGCCTTATGAGTCTTTCTATTGGTCAATTATCAAAAAAAGCGGATGTTCCAATTGATACGATCCGTTATTACGAAAAAGTAGGTGTGTTGGACCGTATTCAACGTTCAGAAAATAATTATCGTGTTTATACCGAGCAGACCCTCAACGATCTATTGTTTATTAAGCATTGCCGCGAATTAGATATATCACTCAGTGATATTAAAACGTTAAAAGAAATGAAAGCTCAGCCTAAACAGGCATGTACAAAAATTGATAATTTAGTAGATAAATACTTAAATGAAGTATCTGAAAAAATTGAAAGATTATTACTTTTAAAAGAATCTTTAATTGATTTAAAACAGCACTGCTCTACCAATCGAACAGTAGATGAGTGTGGAATTTTAAAAGAACTGCAAAGCTCGCCTTAAACCTATTTTGATAAATTCATACAAATAAAAAAGCACCACTCATGTGATGCTTTTTTAAGATTAATGGTCGCTATGCTCATCAGGAGGAACTTCGGTAATTCTACCCCCTCGAGCTAAAAATGCGGCAACTTCATCTTCCAACGCTTGGCGCTGTTTCTGCTTAGCAGTTACAGTCAGCGTTTCTGCTTCGGCAAGGTCAGTATCACTCAAACTGCCTGCTTCTTCATCAGCTGCACCGCTTTCGGCTGCTTTCGCTTCATCTTCATCTACAGCAGAATCTTCTGCATCTTCATAATCATTGATATCTGACATTTCACACTCCCCAGAATGATTTTATTGCATCATTGCTATGGTCCCAAGACCTCAGAAATTTAGCAACCTCTTTGCATTTAGCAAAGAGCCAATTTGGTCAATTCCGTATCTTTTATGACCAAATTGGTAATGATATATAAATGATTGTTCAAAAAATATCTACTGGTATTTAATTCACTCAGTAGAGTATAGACCCAGTAAATATTTTAATGCTTATAGCGGGTACTTTGTAAAGCCCCTAAACCATTTGCTTGTTGCATAAATCGGTCTTTTAAAACCGGTGTCAGCTCAACTTGCTTAAGCCCCATATTGCGAGCCCACACGACTGGAAATAGCTCACTACTTTCAAGCCAACCAATTGCCGACATGCTATGCATCATTGCATCATTCTGACCTTTACGGCGATGTTCATAGCGCAATAAAGTTTGCTCATGTGCCCATACACCACGCTTTAAATCATGAAGCAACACATCACACAGTACTGCGGCATCAAGACAGCCAATATTTACCCCTTGCCCAGCAAGTGGATGAATCACATGTGCTGCATCACCAATCAAAGCTAAACCTGCTTTTACATATTGTTTTGCAGCGCGAGCTTTGAGCGGAAATTGTGCTCTTGAACGAACCTCTAATACCTCACCCAACATGTGTTGACTTTCTTGAGTTAAAAGCTGCATAAAGGCGGTATCGCTTAAAGCTGAATATTCATCGGCATAATCATCTGGTAGTGTCCAGACAATCGATTGCCAATATCCATTTTCAGCTTCTTCAAGACTTGCCATTGGTAAATATGCCAAAGGTCCTGTAGGTAGGAAAATTTGGCGGGCAACATAGTGATGAGGCTTTGCTGTTCTAATCGCACAGCTAATAGCTGCTTGTTTGTAATCTAGTACATCGAGGTCAATAAAAGCCTGTTCGCGCACAAATGAATCCGCACCATCTGCACCAATAAGCAGTTTAGTTTTAAGTGTAGTACCATCTGCTAATTGAATATGCCAACATCCAACACCCTGCTCAATACGTGTAACACGAACTTGAGTACGGTAATCTGTAAGCTGCTGCAACATTTTTTGCTGAATAGCAACGTTCAGTACACTTGGTTCCACCATAGAACCCAAGGCTTGCTCAGCTAAAGGCTGACATACAGAATCTTGACCAAAATTAATTTCACCGTAGCCATTAAGATTCCAGACCTGCATGCCTGTATAAGGCATTTGACGTGCAAGATCATCCCAAACATTTACGGTTTTAAGCAAATGAATAGTCGCTTGGCTAAGTGCTAAAACACGTGGATTCATTACGCTTAATGTTTTCTCAACATCAAGCACCGGAGCCGCATCAAGCACAGTGGGTTGTACACCACCTTGCGCAAGTAATAAAGCAGTTAAACCACCAACCAATCCACCTCCAACAATGACGACATCCAACACTTCACTCATGCTTTTAACCCCATTGCATAGTTAGCCACCAATGGTTTTACACCTGGGATAACATCAAACGCAATTAACCCCGTATTACGAATTAATTTTAATAATGGGTTTTGATTACTAAAACCACGAACTACAGTGTCACAGAACTTAATTACGCGCTGCTGATCTGATAAACGAGCTTGCTCATAGGCAAGTAAGTTATCAGGGTTACCTAAATCATCAGAAGTAGTTAATTGGTTCACTAAATAACGCACTAAAACATCGGCATCACGTAGGCATAAATTAAAGCCCTGTCCTGCAACTGGATGAATTGTATGCGCTGCATTACCCATTAGAATAACGCGACCAACAGCTTGTTTATGTGCAAGTACTTGTGAAAGTGGATAGCTAAAACGCTTACCCGTTTTTTCAAATTTACCCGCTCGGTCACCGTAAGTTTGTTGTAAAGCACTTAAGAAATGCTGGTCATTTTCATCGCCCAACCATTCATTTTCAGTGCCTTTTTTAACAGGCCACACCACTGAGCGGCGGTACTCACCCGGTAAAGGTAATAAGGCTAAAGGACCTAATGCGCTAAACCGTTCAAAACCTACCTGCTCATGCGGTTTTGATGTCTGAACCGTAGTCACAATTGCAACCTGATCATAATCATGAACATCCACACCCACACCAATTGCCTGACGACAAAAAGAATCGCGTCCATCAGCCGCAATTAATAATTTTGACTCAAGTTTTAAAGTTTCCTCACCACGCAAAGCTTCAATATGTACTTGCTCAGCATCTTGAGTTAAAGCGGTAACCTGTACACCATCAATGAGTTCAATCAAAGGTTGCTGACGCACTTGAGTTAACAACACACGACCAAGCCAAGCATTTTCAATTACCTGACCAAAGCTTTCGACTTTCTCTTGTTCTGCAATTAAACGTGCTTTACCAAAACTGCCTTGCTCAGTAATGTGGACTTGCAAAATTGGGGTCGCATGTTGCTGTAATGCATCCCATAACCCTAGCTTCTGATAAATCTGTACGCTACGACGCGATAAAGCCGTATTACGCGCATCAAAACTCGAATGGTAAGGAGCAACATTTTGATCATCATAGTTTGGGTATTTCACAGCTTCTAATAGCTTTACCGCAATATTAGCCTTCGCGAGCATGAGTGAAAGGCTCAAACCCACCATTCCTCCACCTACAATAATCACTTGTTGTTGCATCGAGTTTTGCTCCTTTGGCGAATACGTTTAATTATGCTTTAGCTTGCGCCATTAAATGTTCAATATCTGCAATATCTTTAACCACATTAGCAGTTAAAACTCGTGGTCCTTTCGAGGTTGCGACCACATCATCTTCAATACGAATACCAATACCACGCCATTTTTCATCTACAGTTTCATCATCTGGTGCGATGTATAAACCAGGTTCAACTGTAATAACCATACCCTCTTCATATTGACGCCAGTCTTCACCCTTTTTGTAAGACCCGACATCGTGTACATCCATGCCTAGCCAATGACCTGTGCCGTGCATATAAAACTGACGGTATGCTTCGGTTTCGATGAGTTCGTTAACATCACCTTTGAGTAAACCTAAATTAACTAGACCTTCAGTTAAAATTTTAACTGCTATTTCATGAGGTTCACGGTATGAATTACCAATACGAACTGCGTCAATCGCTGCATATTGGGCAGCCAATACAACTTCATATAATGCTTTTTGTTCAGCACTAAATTTACCATTGACTGGAAAAGTACGAGTAATATCAGAAGCATAGAATTCATATTCACATGCAGCATCAATTAAGACTAAATCACCATCTTTGAGTGGCTTGTTATTTTCAACATAATGTAAAACACAAGCATTAGCTCCACCGCCTACAATACTGTTATAAGACGGAACACAGCCATTTTTCCCAAAAATATAATTGAGTTCAGCTTCAAGAGCATATTCCATCATTTCTGGGTGCACCGTTTGCATCGCACGCTTATGTGCTTCAGCACTAATATTTGCAGCAATTTGCATTAGCTCAAGTTCTTGTGGTGACTTAACTAAACGCATTTCATCAACAATACGGTCGAGCTGGAGTAATTGAGCTGGGGCATTCTCATGTCGATGCTCGGCATCTGCTTTTTTAATCCACTGGCTCACTCGCGCGTCAAACTCAGCATCGTGCCCAATCCGATAATAAAGACGCTCTTTATTTAATAATTTTTCAATAATTTCTTCATCAAGCAAATCAATTACATATGCTTCATCAGCATCGTAGTCTTCAACTGCACCATCAACTCCAGCACGGAAACCATTCCAGATTTCCATCTCGCGATTACGTTCACGGCAAAAAAGACTATAGCTATAGTCTTCATCGTCGAAGGTTTCAATGACAGCAACTGCCTCAGGCTCAGCAAAGCCCGTCAAATAGAAAAAACTACTATCGGCACGGAATTTATAATCCGCATCACGATTACGGTACATTTCTTCACGCGTTGCAATAATTGCAATGCTGTTTGGACCCATTTTTTCTGCCAGACGGTCTCTACGATGTCGAAAATCAGCTTGAGGCAATTTCATAATGATCTACTTGATTTAGAATTTTAAAGTCAAAAAATAAAATACAACCAATAACACATCGCCTCAATTAGCTTGGGCGATGTGGAGTAAACATTTCTACAATATTTTGTTCTGTGTCTAACGCAGCAGATTTACTTTTTGCATGAAATTTTTTCAATAAAGAACTTTCAGCTACAGTAATTTTTTTTCTGCCAATAGACAAACTTACAGGAATTAAGCGTACAAATTCATATAACTCTTCGTAGCTGCTTTCACCTTCTTCATCATTGTCAGAGTCTTCAAATTCGACTGCTGCAATATCTTGAAGGTTCTCAATCAACTCAAGTTCATCTGGACGAATATGACCCGATGCCAATCCAAAACCTAATACAACGCCTGCACACCAATCTGATAAAGCTTGTACACGCTCTTGAAGTAGATGGTCATCGTCAGGAAGCATAGGTAAATAATCTAATTCATCTTCAGATAACGCATGAATAACATCTTCTGCTTCATCAGTTAAAAGCGTTAGAGCATCTTCACTTAACTCTGGCACATTAAGGGTTGTTAAAATTTGTGACCATTGTTCACGCGTCGGCGCTTCTGTCACACAAACAATACCTGTTAATAGACCATGTAACTCACTAGGGCTTGAAATTTCTTCAATTCCTTCAAAATGAGCGTTCCAATCTGTCCAGCCTGAAATATCGTCTTGCATTCGTTTATCCAATCTCTATACTTTGTATATATTACCTTTGATTGCAATTCTGTGCGACCTCGTTATGTTAGAACAATTACAGCGGCTACAAGCGCATATTAGCGTATTAAAAACACGCTTACATCATTTAGAGAGTGAACATGCGGCACTCTCAGAAGCTAAAGAACTGGCTGAAACAGAGCATCACGCACAAGTTGTGCAAAAAAATAGTATTATCACTAAAAAACAAGAGGAAATTGAGTCGGTAACTGAGCAACTATCTCAGTTAAAAGGTCAATTTCAACAGTTGAATCAGGATGCTAACACACTTGCGGAACGTTATAGCCGATTAGAAAAAAGTACGACTGATTTAAAAAATCGTTTTCAAGAAATTCTTGCCGAACGTAATGAATTACGTGTCGCAAAAGAAAAGTTACAAGCCCACCAGCGTCAAACTCAACAAGAGCTTCATGATTTACAACAAGATCGTGATCGTTTGTTACAAAAAAATGAGCTTGCTAAATCAAAAGTTGAAGCCATCATTCAACGTTTAGGAATTTTAGGCACTGCTCAAGATCAGCATGCTCAAGAAATTCAGCAGCTTGCCCATCCCAATGCTGAAACTGGTGAGGAGACCCAATCATGAGTGAACAAGTCATGGTAGAGCTTAGGCTGATTGAGCAGACCTTTAGACTCGCGACTACTTTAGACAAAAAAGATGAACTTGAACGTGCAGCAGAACTTCTCAATGAGAAATTTAATGAGATGCGTCGTAGTGCTCCACGTGTTGAGCACAACAAACTGGTCATTATGGTTGCTCTACAATTGACTCAAGAAGTACTGAGCCTTAATAAGTCTTTGCAAGAATACACTCACTGTGAACGTTTACTGCAAACGATATTGGATGATGTTGAACAAATTGTTTAAATAAATTATCCATACAAAAACGCCTTGCTCTATGAATAATAGATGCAAGGCGTTTTTTATTGACACTATTAAGCGTAATTGAAATTACTTTATGCCTGTTAATGTACAAAGCTTCATCAAACGCAAACTAAGTTTACAGTTCCAGAGGTTTAGGTGATTGCCAACATGGTCAGATCGGTTATACTTAAACTGTCTCTGGGATGTTCGCCAGCGGGTCTATTCCCCTGCCGATACTTAAACTTATGGATGTGTTCTGTATATTTAGAGTGTATGCCTACCTTCGTGTAGGAAACCCAGCAAGTATACGTCGCCTCCACCTTGAACTCATCGGGTTCAGGGTAACGACACATGCAGCGGCATCTTCGGAGCATTTAGTTTTAACTTTAAGAAAAATTCAAAATATTTATTTTAATTTAGCTTTCCATACAGACCTTTCAGTCTAAAATTTTCTTTTTAAACATTAAATTGCAGCTTATCTGATTAATCTACTCCGCCTTCTCTAATATTATTTTTCATTTCTACTCAGACACTCTTCATACCAGCCTGCTTGAAAATCTTCTATTGCCTTTCTTTTAAAGAAATTGGTTCTAAATATTTTGGCAGAGTAAGCCGAGTTAATTAAATCTTGGTAAAGTTGTTTGGCTTCTGGGTCTTCAAGACCATTCGCTATCTGTTGCAAGTCTTGAGATGGAACTTTTTGTTGACGTGCTTCCATGACAGTATAAGCGACTTTTTTTACTACATTACAAATATCAGGATCTCTTACATTGTCGTCGGCATGACATCCTAAAGCTAAAAAACTAAGAATAAATAATTGAAACTTCATGATCCTACCTTATTTTTATAGTTTGAAATTTATAACAAAATTTAATTATAAAAAAAGAAATAGAAGATTTCTTACTATTTCTTTTTAAAAGATTACGCTGGATTAATCACGTAAAAATAAATAATAAGCCCAGCTAAAACAGTTGAAGCAATCGTTAAGTATGTACCAACCGTATTAAAACTCTGTAAGAATTTCAAGATTTCCATATCTAGAACCCCCTAAATTAGCAACTATAAAGACAAAATGAAATTTACCACAACTTAATAATGCCAATCAATTCACACTTATCGGATTTTTTGAGAGTTAAAACATCAATTAATTATTGGTTACACCGAATCGCAAAGGCATCTTTGTAGTAATCAGTTGCACTCTTCAAATCTGACAATAATTTTTCTTCGGTATAAGGTTTAGGTGAAATTTTAATTAATGCAGGCATATATTGGGTCTTATAAACCTCAGGATAATCATGGCACAAGATTTTGACTTTAACTTCTTGTGGTGTATTCGGATTATCCAGTTGATCTAAAAACTCTCCAATTTTACGGTCAGACTCTTCAAATTGAGCTTTATAGTCAACTTCAGCAGCTTCAGGTTCTGTTTGTTTTGTACACCCGCCTAGCATCAATACGGCGCTTATTGTAATGGTTAAAATTTTTAACTTCATAGGCTTAACAATTTCACATTCATCCTTTTAAATATTCTTATCTGATTAAATGTAAATAAATACTGGTAATACGTAAAGAAATAGAATTTTTTATCGCTAAAGAAGAACCCTCGCATGAAGTAAATTTAAAGTTATTTCTTAATTAGTTCTCTATTTCCATAAATCTTAAGAAAAATAGGTATAATTTTGCTCGACTGATCTCAAATCTTTGTTAGATTTACGCATGAATGAACTTAGTTTTATTAGAAAAAATTTAAGATCTAAAAGACGCTCTTTGTCCCCCTTAGAGCAAAAAAAAGCTCAGCTTAGTGTTCTGCATCATTTAAACAGTCTTGCTATTTTTCATTCATCAAAAAAAATGGGTTTATATTTACATGCCTTTGGAGAAGTTCATACAGATCTGATCATAAAGTTATGTTTTCAAAAAAATAAACAAGTTTATTTACCTATGATTTGTTCTATGAATCAACGTTTAGTTTGGGTAAAAATATCTAGAAACCAATATTTAAATCGACGTTTTTCTCATCATCCATTGGGTATGAAAGAACCCATGGCAACAAGAGGAAAACATGTATCAAAACTTGATTTACTGTTGATGCCACTTTTAGCTTGTGATCAATACGGTACGCGTATTGGTATGGGAGGCGGCTATTATGACCGTACATTGGCTAGTGCAAAACATAAACCTTATCGTTTGGGAATAGCTCATCAATTTCAATTTATTGAACATACTTTAAAACGTCAAAGTTGGGATCAACCCTTAGATGCTTTACTCACCCCTCAACATATTTATTATTTTAAAAGATAATATCTATATGAAAATTAAAATTAGTCTTAAGTTTTTAATGCCCCTAAAATCATAAAAGTAACCACCCTAAGGATGGTTACTTCTACGTGACAGACCGTTTTACCAACTTATAGTAACACGACTATTTAATGTTCAATATTAAATAAGTTTTGCATTATTGTTAATTATACAATGCCGATAAATGACATAAGAAAATGGTTATTTTCCATCCAAACGTCTTTTCTACTATATGAATATTTCATAATTATTAAGCTAAATTACCTATCCTTTCTACAAAATTTTATTCTTCTTAAGAATTAATCCGTTGATTCATAATATTTTAATAAAAAAGTTGACTAAATTAGTCATTTTTTCCACATTTTCTATAGAGAGGCCCTTGTAATTTTTGAAATACACATCACTATAAAAAACATGGCAACCTCGTTGTCACTCATTAGGAGTGCCCATGTCTGAACTTATTATGAATGAAAAAACTGACTTAGAGCCTCAGGTTCCAAGTGTATTACCACTTTTAGCGTTACGTGATGTAGTGGTCTACCCACACATGCAAATTGCGTTATTCGTGGGTCGTGAAAAATCGATCAATGCAGTTGATGTGGCTCGTAACAGTGACAATTTAGTATTTGTAGTTGCGCAAAAAGATTCGCTTACAGAAGATATTGATCACGATAACCTTTATCAGTACGGAACTGTCGCTAAGATTGTTCAGGTCGTAAATCATGAGAATGATGAAAACTGTATCAAAGTACTTATTGAAGGGTTACAGCGCTCTAAGCTTGAAAAAATTATCGATGAAGATAGCCATTTGACTGCTGAGCATAGCTTAAGTCCAATGACAATTAACGTAGATAAAGCTACTCAAGAGACTCGTTTACAGGAGTTGCGTAATTTATTTGCTCAATATGCTGAAGCAAAATTACGTAATGCACGTGAACTCGTTGCAGCTGCTAATAAAATTGAAGACTTGCTACAGCTTATGTTCTTCGTGGCAACACGTGTACCTCTAAATATTGAAATTAAACAGAAGTTTTTAGAGCACGATGAATTTGAAGCACATTTGCAAGAGCTTATGAGCTACTTGGTAAATCAATCTGCCGAACAGCAAATTGAACAAACTTTGCATGACAGCGTAAAACGCCAAATGGAAAAAAACCAACGTGAATACTTTCTAAATGAAAAAATGAAAGTCATTCAACGTGAACTTTCTGACATGAATGGTGGCGCTGAAGATGACGTTGCTGAAATAGAAAAACGTCTTACTGAAGCTGATTTACCTGAACACGTACGTAAAAAAGCTGAAGCTGAGTTCCGTAAGCTTAAAGCAATGCAACCTGCATCTAGTGAAGCGGCTGTTGTACGTAACTATCTAGAAGTAATTTTAGATACGCCGTGGAATAAAGCGAGCAAAGTCAGCATTAACCTTGCGAAAGCTCAAGAGATTCTTGATACCGATCACTACGGCTTAGATGACGTTAAAGATCGTATTGTTGAATACTTAGCTGTTCAGTCTCGTGTTAAAAAACTCAAAGGCCCGATCCTATGTTTAGTAGGCCCTCCTGGTGTAGGTAAAACTTCGCTTGGTGAATCAGTTGCGAAAGCAACAGGTCGTGAGTTTGTTCGTATGGCACTCGGTGGCGTACGTGACGAAGCTGAAATTCGTGGTCACCGTCGTACTTATATTGGTGCGATGCCAGGTAAAATCGTGCAGTCTTTAACAAAAGTTGGCGTGAAGAACCCACTGTTCTTACTCGACGAAATTGACAAGATGGCACAAGACTACCGTGGTGATCCTGCTTCTGCATTGCTTGAAGTATTAGATCCATCACAAAACAGTAAGTTCAACGATCACTATTTAGATCTTGATCTTGACCTATCTGAAGTGATGTTCATCTGTACTGCAAACAGTATGAATATTCCTGAGGCATTGCTTGACCGTATGGAAGTTATTCGTCTACCGGGTTATACCGAAGATGAAAAAGTTAACATTGCTGAACGTTACCTTGTTCCAAAAGCGATTAAGAACAATGGTCTGCGTGCAAAAGAGTTAACAATTCATGAAGAAGCGATTCGTGACATTGTTCAGCGCTATACACGTGAAGCTGGTGTACGTAGTTTAGAACGTGAAGTGTCTAAAATTGCGCGTAAAGTGGTAAAAGAAGCAGTAAGTAAAAAGTCTAAAAACTTACAACTTGATGTGACTTCTGCCAATCTTCCAGAATACTTAGGTCCACACAAGTTTGACTTTGGTATTGCAGAAGATGAAGCGCAAGTAGGCCGCGTAAATGGTCTAGCTTGGACATCTGTAGGTGGTGAGTTGCTTACTATTGAAGTTGCAGCTGTCAAAGGTAAAGGTAAATTCATTACAACTGGTTCACTCGGCGACGTAATGAAAGAGTCTATTACCACAGCAATGACTTTAGTACGCACACGTGCCGATGAGCTAGGTATTGAAGCTTCTCGTTTTGAAGAAACTGATGTACACGTTCACTTACCAGAAGGTGCAACACCAAAAGATGGTCCATCTGCTGGTTTAGCATTAACAACTGCGCTTGTATCAGCATTTACAGGTATTGCGATTCGTCCTGATATTGCAATGACTGGTGAAACAAGCTTAGGTGGTCGTGCAATGCGTATTGGTGGCTTAAAAGAAAAACTTCTTGCAGCACACCGCGGTGGAATTAAACTTGTATTTATTCCACAAGATAACGTTCGTGATTTGGCAGAAATTCCAGCCAATGTTAAAGAAGGTTTAGAAATCAAAGCTGTGAAAAGTATTGATGACATCTTACCTTTAGCATTAGTTTCGATGCCAAAGCCTTTACCTAAAACACCGATTGTAAAACCGGTGGAAGGTTCAAAAGCAGCACGTCACTAATTAAAATACGAAAAAAGAGAGCTTCGGCTCTCTTTTTTTTGTTACACAATTTGATTGAAAAATATCCAACCATCCTCATAATAGGTATTAAGAGTATTTAATTAAATTAAGTATTCTTCGTTATCTATTATTTTATAGATAGCCTTGTTTTTTTATTCTCTATGATCATCTGAACTCCAGACAGATGATCATTTGATCGCAGTCCAACACCGTTTTTTGGACTGCGTTTTTTATGCCTATTTTACTACCACGAACTTATCTCTTCCTCAGGTATAATGCGCCAGCTGTTTTAAATGAATAGATAATATGAAAATTCGTATTCTGACCATTGGTCAAAAAATGCCTGCTTGGGTTCTCACTGGTTTTGAAGATTACTTCAAACGTATTCAGCCTTTTGTGCAAACTCAAGTCATTGAACTTCCTATGGCCAAACGTGGTAAGAATGATTCAGAAGCGGATATTTTAAAATATTGTCAAATTGAAGGTGAAAGCATTTTGAATGCTTTAAAACCAAATGAAACTTTAATTGCTCTAGAGGTTGGTGGCCGAGAACTCAGCACAGAGAAACTGGCTGACACCATGAAACAGTGGATGCTTGAAGGCAATGATGTAGCACTTGCTATTGGTGGACCAGACGGTTTATCAGATCAAGTACGTAAAGCTGCCGCATGGCATTGGTCACTTTCAAAACTCACAATGCCCCATCCTTTGGTACGCGTGTTATTAATTGAGCAACTATATCGGGCAATGACTATTAATCATAATCATCCCTATCACCGTGCATAAAAACAACAACCGTTTCATTTTAGGAACAATCCGTTGAAATCAGGATACTTTTAACATGTCCTGATTTTGGCATAATAACTATTATTCTGCTTTTTAACTCAGGTGTAATGCAATGGAACTACAAACCCTTCCCGGACTGTTTATTTCACATGGTTCACCCATGCTTGCACTTGATCCAGAACAAGTAGGCCCCGCTCTACACCGTTTAGGAGCAAATCTTCCCGTACCAAAGGCAATCATTGTGATGTCTGCGCATTGGGAAAGTAAAGCACTTGAAGTGAGTATTTCGACTCGCCCTGAAACATGGCATGACTTCCGCGGCTTTCCTAAAGAGTTATATGAAATTCGCTACAGCGCACCTGGGCAACCAGAACTTGCTGAAGAAATCTTAAAATTACTGGCAGATGCTCATTTAGTTGCACATGCGAATAGTACGCGTCCTCGTGACCACGGCGTATGGATGCCTTTATTGCATATGTATCCTGATGCTGACATTCCTGTCGTCGAGATTTCTTTACCAACCAATTTAAGCGCACAAGAAATTTATCGTATAGGACAAACACTCGCGCCTTTACGTGACAAACAGATTTTACTCATTGGTTCAGGCAGTATCACTCATAATCTTGCAGAGCTATCTTGGCAAGGAGACAACTCTAAAGTTCCAGAATGGGCTTCAACGTTTAGAAATGCTGTGGTGAATAAACTTACCCATCAAGATTATGATGGCGTACTGGACTGGCAATCATTGCCGTTTGTAAAACGTAATCATCCTACCCTTGAACATTTTGCCCCGTTGTTTTTTGCTATGGGTACAGGCAATCGTTTTACGATTGTTCACAGCAGCTTCACAATGGGCTCACTAGGCATGGATATCTATCGTTTTGATTAATTATTAGCAAATACCCCGTTTCGCGGGGTATACCATTATTTTTGTTGAAAATTAGAATAACTTACAAACTTATACATTTTAAAAACCGAAACAATCAAATGTTTACATTTTCTTTTTTTAAGAATGTTTTAAGCTTATTGCTGTTGTTTTTTTACTTGAAGTTTTTTTAAATGAAAATTAAATATTTAATTCTTGCGTTATTACCTTTTTCTTTGATGGCGTGTCAAACAGTTACCAACACTCCTGCTCCAATTGTATCTGAGCAACAACAAAACCTTGCAGCCACTTTAGGTGAATATGCTTGGACTTATCAAAATGTAAAAGCTTCTAAACCACTTATCCTTAACTTTAATGCAGATGGCAAATTAGCAATCAATACAGGTTGTAATGGCCAAGGCGGTACTTGGAAAGTTGAAGGTAACCAACTTGTTACATCTAACCTTGTTTCAACAATGATGGCTTGCCAAGATGATTTAATGAAACAAGAACAACTTTCTAATAGCATCTTTAGTGACGCAAAATTACCAATCGAAATTAGCAACAATAATGGTCAGGTGATTTTAAGCGTGACAGACAAAACTGGTCAAAAGCATATTTTCCAAGGTCAAAAAGCAGTGAATACTCAAGCTTTAACAGACTACTCTTGGTCTTATCAGCCTGAAAATACAAAAAAACCTATCGTTCTTAACTTTACTAACGACCGTTTATCAATCGCAACGGGCTGTAACCGCCAAGGAACAACTTGGAAAGTTGAAAACAATACCATCGTCACTGCTGATGTAATGTCAACAATGATGGCGTGTGAACCTGCTTTAATGAAACAGGAACAATTTTCTAGCAGCCTTTTCCAAAAACGTGCGATTCCATTTGAACTCAACACCACAAACGTTGACCAACCAACACTAACGGTATCTGATGCTCAAGGTCAAAAATATACCTTTACTGGTAAAATGACACCTGAAGCAAAATATCAATCTGAAGGAAAAACTGTTTTCCTAGAAGTTGCTCCACAAACTAAATCATGTACTGGTGTTGCACCACAAACTTGTATGCAAGTTCGTGAAATTAAATATGATGACAAAGGCGTTAAAACTTACGCTGACAAAAACTGGTCATTATATTATGGCCAAATTGAAGGTTTTGAACACAATCCAGATCAACGCGTAATTTTACGTGTAAAACGTTTTGAAGTGAAAAACCCAGCAGCAGACCAATCTAGTCAAGCTGATGTATTAGATATGGTTGTAGAGCAAGAATTAGTTAAAAAACCTAAAAAATAAGTTTTTAGACTAAAAAAATCCGATGCTTTTGCATCGGATTTTTTATTTCTATTTTTAGAAAATACCTTGAGCAAGCATTGCATCAGCCACTTTTACAAAACCTGCAATATTGGCACCGTCAACATAATTAACAGTGCCGTCTTCTTTAGTACCATATCTTACACAATTCGCATGAATGTCTTTCATAATTGCATGTAGACGCTCATCGACCTCAGCATGTGTCCAGCTTAAACGAATTGCATTTTGAGACATTTCTAAACCAGATGTTGCTACCCCACCCGCATTAGATGCTTTTCCTGGCGCATACAAAATTTTAGCTTCGATAAAGTGTTCAACTGCTTCAAGTGTAGATGGCATATTAGCGCCTTCAGCCACACAAATTACGCCATTTGCAATAAGCTTTTTAGCATCTTCACCTGTTAATTCATTTTGCGTAGCACATGGTAAAGCAATATCGACAGGAATATGCCAAGGCGTTTTTCCTTCAAAATATTCAAAACCATGTTTAGAAGCAAACTCAGAAATTCGACCACGCTTAACGTTTTTCAGCTCCATGACTTCAGCAAGCAACTCATCTGTAAAACCATTTTTTACATAAACTGTGCCGTTTGAGTCAGATAAAGTAACAACTTTCGCCCCTAAGAACATAGCCTTCTCTGCTGCATATTGTGCAACGTTACCAGAGCCAGATACTGAAACAGTTTTACCAGCAAAAGATTGTCCACGCGCTTTGAGCATTTCTTCTGCAAAATAAACCGTACCATAGCCGGTTGCTTCAGGGCGCATTAAACTACCACCAAATGAAATTCCCTTACCGGTAAAGACACAAGCGGTGTCATTACTCAGCTTTTTCATCATGCCTGCCATATAACCGACTTCACGTGCACCCACACCAATATCACCCGCAGGAATATCTGTATTTGGTCCTAAATGGCGATAAAGCTCAATGATTAATGCCTGACAGAATCGCATAATTTCAGCATCAGATTTACCTTTAGGATCGAAATCTGAACCACCTTTTCCCCCACCCATTGGTAAGGTAGTAAGTGAGTTTTTAAAAGTCTGCTCAAAACCTAAAAATTTTAAAATTGATAGATTGACCGATGGGTGGAAACGCATTCCCCCTTTGAATGGACCAATTGCTGAATTGTATTGAACACGGAAAGCTCGGTTAACTTGAGTCTGACCTTGATCATCCATCCATGAAACACGAAATTGAATCACACGCTCAGGTTCAACTAAGCGTTCTAACAAACCCTGCTCTGCATATTCCGGATTTTTTTCAATAAATGGCCACAAACTCGTCATTACTTCTTCGACAGCTTGTAAGAACTCAGGTTGATGCGGATCACGCGCTTGCACGTAATTCAGGAATTCATTCAGGTTGTTATATTTCAATGCACGGTCCTCAGCATAGTAATGAATTAAATTGGTGCAATACATTATTAAATGCATCATTTAGCAGCAAAATATTAAATCCCTTTCCATCAATTTTAACAATAGTTATTTTAAATTATTTTATTACCCTTAATTATCAAAAACTTATTTTTAGAAAAACTACTTAAAGATAAGAAATAGTCATTTAACTTTTCACTTTTATTGATCTATTATTGTGCAGAATTAGCGACATTTTAGGTCAATTAAAAACCCGATAAATTCGTTAAAATCCATTGACCTTACTTAGGTTTTTCTTCATTATCGCATCGTTTTAACCAAGCTATTTGCCCACTATGAATTCATCTATTTCTCTCATACGCGAGATTGATGCGTTATTACCACAAACACAATGTGGTCTATGTGGACATCGTGATGGATGTCTACCCTACGCAAAGTCGATTGCTGAAGGTGAAGAAGCAAATAAATGTGTTCCAGGTGGACAACCTGTTGCTGATGCAGTCGCAAACCTATTAAATCGCTCTCCATTAACTGCAGAAAGTAGCGTATGGCCTATACAAACAGATGGCCGACCGCAGCGCATGAAAGCAATTATTCGTGAAGATGAATGCATTGGCTGCACCAAATGTATTAGTGCTTGTCCTGTAGATGCTATTATTGGCAGTGGTAAGCTCATGCACACTATCTTGACGGACTTATGTACAGGTTGTGAGTTATGTATTCCACCATGTCCCGTAGATTGCATTGATTTGGTCGAAGACACTCAAGCCTTACCAAATGAACAACAGCGTACCGCAGAACAAAATGATTTAAGACAACGCTATTACGCTCATATTCAGCGTGAAGAAAAGCGTCGTAGTCACCGTAAAGGGCCTGTGGTACGTGCTGAAATAGATACTCAACTGTTTGCGCAGTTTTCTCAGGCACTTGATGAATTACCTTCAATTGAAATCATTGAGAAATCTAAAGAGACTGTGCCAACTGATGCTAAAACTACAATTGAGTTAGCTAAAATTCGTACACAAATTAAGAAACTGGAAAAACAGCTAGGTGTACGTGAAGATGCTAAAAAACGTCTTCAACTCGAAGAACTACAACAGCAACTCATGCAATTACAGGAGGTCTGAATGGCTGTCAAAAATATGACGAAAAAGCAGATTCAAATTTTCTTTGAACGCCTTCGCGAACAACGGCCCTCTCCTCAAACAGAGTTAAAATACTCATCTTCTTTTGAGTTACTCATTGCAGTTATGTTGTCAGCTCAAGCGACCGACGTGAGTGTGAATAAAGCAACTGATAAACTTTACCCTGTGGCTAATACAGCCGAGAAAATCTATAACTTGGGCGTAGATGGGTTAAAGGAATATATTAAAACAATTGGCCTTTACAATGCTAAAGCCGAAAATGTCATTAAGACCTGTAAGATTTTAATGGAACAATTTAACGGCGAAGTTCCAAGCAACAGAAAAGACTTGGAAGCTTTACCGGGCGTCGGACGTAAAACCGCAAATGTTGTTTTAAATACAGCTTTTGGACAACCAACTATGGCTGTCGATACCCATATTTTCCGAGTGGGTAATCGAACTGGCTTAGCCGTAGGTAAAAATGTACTTGAAGTTGAGCACCGCTTAATTAAGGTCATTCCTAAAGAATTTATTGTAGATTCACATCACTGGCTCATATTGCATGGTCGTTATTGTTGTATTGCCCGTAAACCTAAATGTGCTGAATGTGTAGTTGCAGATGTTTGTAACTGGCCTGATCGCTTTGAATTTGGTGCACAAAAGCAAATTGCTATTAAAAATATTGAAGCTTAAAAATATGGTTGGGTATAGGTAATATACCCAGTCAATCTTACTTTAGACGTTTTTTCTCATTACGCTCTTCTTTTGCTTGTTTTTGTACCTGTCTAAGCATTTTATAGCTCTGATAACTTAAAAATATGACGAGTGCCAGACTTAGCAATACCACCAAAATCAATATGATTTTCATATTGTTCTCCTGCACTGAATGAAAGAAAAGAGCCCTCACAAAGAGGGCTCATTATCACAAACAATATTAAATTATTTGTCTAAGATATTGAACAAATCTTTTTGTACATCTTCAATTGTACGCAAGCCATCAAGCTTGTCATAAGTCGGTGCATTCTCACCAGATGCAGCACGGCTTTGATAGAATCCAACCAATTGCTCAGTTTCTGTATGATAAGAAGCTAAACGTTTACGGATTGTTTCTTCTTGGTCATCTGGACGTTGAACAAGATCTTCACCAGTTTCATCATCTTTACCTTCCACTTTAGGTGGATTGTAAACTGTATGATAAACACGGCCAGAAGCTGGATGCTGACGACGACCAGAAAGACGTTGTACGATTTCTTCGTCAGGAACATCAATTTCAATCACGTGATCAATGTTAATCCCTTCTTTTTCCAAAGCTTCAGCTTGTGGAATAGTACGTGGGAAACCATCGAAAATGCAGCCATTTACACAGTCAGGCTGAGCAATACGTTCTTTTACTAAACCGATAATAAGTTCATCTGAAACCAAACCACCAGATTCCATTACACTTTTAGCTTTTAGACCTAATTCAGTACCTTCACGAATTGCAGCACGGAGCATATCACCGGTTGAAATTTGTGGGACATTGTAGCGCTTACAGATCAACTGAGCCTGAGTCCCTTTGCCTGCTCCAGGTGGTCCGAGTAAAATAATGCGCATAAAAAACATCCTCATTTAAAACAATGAATATGAAGTCCGGCAGAAAAAGTCTCGTTAATCTTCAATAGATCCTGCCCGACGTCGAATTATAAGAAAGCCACAAACAAATGTATTGTACCAGCAATAAATCCGGTTACCCCACCTAGTACAATAAGAATCCACTCATCCTCCTGAAATGCAGGACGCAATAAATTCTGAAACTCTTTTGGTGTCAGTTCGCGAATACGCTCTTTAAACATTTGAAAAATCTTCTGTGCCCGGCTTGCGTTCAGCGCTGGGTCACATACGGGTCCCATCGTAATTTCAATTGATCGATCAATCAAGTCCGTCTTTAATCTTGCGTACTCTCTTGGCCCTAAAGAAAGCTGTAAAGATGTACGAACTAACGGTGTTTCCATAATTTCGTTAATATGACGCTTCACAATGCGGCGGGTCTTATCTTTACGTGGCCCATACATCATTTCGGTCATAATCGATTTTAACGTAATTAAATCTTCTGTTACTACGCTTGAAAACACGTCAGAGACTTCCTCTTGACGCTTCATGAAAGCACCTTGGAAATTATAGGTACCAATTCGAAGAACGGGTACAATCCAAGGGAACTTACGATCTTTTGTTAATCTAAAAATCTGTGGGTAACGAATATAATGTGGTTCAATCGGATTAAATACCATCCAGATCGCAATCCAGTTCGTTAAAAAGCCCCAAATTGAAGCCCAAAACGGTACAGTCCAGTGCCAAGGTACGACAAACCAAACAATCATTTGGAAAATACCAAAGAACATTCCAATTAAAGCACTAATATGCCAAATAAAGTTGATTTCTTTTTGCCCAACTTTTAAGAACATACGTACCATTAAACGACGGTCACCTTCCATTTGGCTAACCACCATTTCGCGCATATTAACCAGTGACTCAACGTTCATGGTCAGCTCAGTCACTAATTCCCTTAATACACCGGGTAATTGTTTATGCGCCTGTGCATAAATACGGCGTTTAATTGAATAAGGTAAATTTTCCCAAAGAACAGCATTACGATCGATCATGACTTCATCAATCAGATGTTCAAGTTCAAATCCAACCTGCTCACCAATAATGCGTGCCATATCTTCAGGGTCCATTGCTTCTAAAAATTCACGCAATGAACCTAACTTAGATAATGTATTGTCGGTAATAATACCCGAGATACGTCCAGCTTTACGTGGCACAATACCTTGCCAACCTACTGGTAATGGACCTAAATGGAATCCCCAAAATTTAATTGGGTAAAACACCATTTTTAAAGCCATCCAAACGTGTGCCCATGTAACAAAGGCAGTGACTGGAATGATACTCAAAACGGCCCAAAAATCAGGTCTGTGTAAAAAGGTCTGCCACAATCCGCTGACGTACTCTAACATGTAAGACTCTCGTATTTATTTGTGCTCTGCTTATGGCGAGTTAACGATAAACTGCTTTGTTTTATAAACCAAAACTTAGAGAATAAGAAAATTGGATTTGTGGTTTAGTATCCGCAGCAACTGCTCCATTCTGGTCAGTTAGTTTTTCCGCCGCGCCAATACCCACACTAAAAGTACTAATTCTTTCTGAATTCAACAATACATAGGCCAAATCGACACCAGCGCCTAAACGGGACTTATAATCACCATCGACCTCTTTACTATCGAGATGCCCAGCATAAAAACCAATATAGTAACCATTTTTATCTGTGCCGGTAAGATAGTAAGGATATCGAAATCCGACTTGACCACCAGCAGTTTTGTCACCATTCAAAAATGCGCCAAATTTGGCATAGGCGATACCATAAGGATTTACCCATTCGCCGTTTAAATGTAATAGTTTTTGTGTAAAACCGGCACCCACATTCCACGTAGATGCAGTATGTCCTGCTAATTTTGCTTCTGGAAGAAACGAATAGTCTTGAGCATGTGCCCAACTACTTACCGTCAGAACTGCAAGTAAGGGATAAATTTTTCTCATTATTTTCTCCATTTTCCCTAATCGTATGGTGAGAACAACCCTATTCTATTGAATGAGAGACTTTAACAGAATTATTTTGCTTCTTATATACAAGTATCTACAATTTTATTGTCTGCAAAGTCAAAACGTATCTTATCGAAATGCACGGAAACTTTGAAAATTATGCAATATTTTAAGTGCTCTTGCGTTAGAATAAGCAGCTATTTTTCTACCCTATGTCATTAAGTCGATCCTTATGAAGCAGCACTTTCCTTTAAAAGATATCCAGCAAGAAAAGCGCATTTATCGAGGACGAATCTTTTTTGCCGTAGGCCTTGTTATCGTTTGCTTATTAGTACTGATTAGCAGATACGCTTATCTGCAAATTTTTCACTACGACGAGTTTTCTACCGCATCTGATAAAAACCGAATTCGCTTACAACCACTTCCACCTGCTCGTGGTTATATCTATGACCGAAATGGCGTATTACTGGCAGATAATTATCCTGTTTTTACAGCAACTTTAAGTAAAACAGATGTAGAAGATGTGGATGGTGTTGTTGAGCAGCTACAGCCTATTTTAGATTTAACACAAGAAGATATTGACCGTTTCAAAAGTCGTATAAAAACTGCTCGAAAAACTGAACGTGTCGCAATTAAACTTAATCTAACTGAAGCCAATATTGCCAAGTTTAGTGAAGCTAAATATAAATTTCCCGGCGTAAGAATCGAAACACAGATGACCCGTTACTATCCACACGGTGAGTTATTTGCTCATGTGATTGGTTATGTAGGGCGTATTAACGATAAAGAATTAAAAAGTATTGATAAAGATTTATATGCTGGAACCAACCTAATTGGAAAGATTGGCGTTGAGAAAAGCTATGAAGATTTGTTACATGGAACACCAGGTTATGAATCTGTTGAAGCAGATGCTCACAGTAACATATTGCGCCATTTAGGCCGTAAAGATCCTACTCGCGGCAATGACCTCTATTTATCTTTAGATTATGGTTTACAGGTTGTTGCATCTCAACAGCTCGCAGGCCGTCGTGGCGCCATTGTTGCCATCGACCCTCGTACTGGCGAAATTCTGGCTTTAGTATCTAGTCCAAGTTTCAACCCTAATTTATTTGTGACGGGTATTAACCATAAAGATTATAGTTCTTTACGGGATAATTTAGATCAACCGCTTTATAACCGTGCGGTGCAAGGTGCATACCCACCAGGTTCTACCATTAAACCAATGGAAGCGATGGGTGGTTTACACTACGGCATTGTAAACTGGTCAACAGCCATTTCTGACCCAGGCTATTTCCACTTACCTGGCGATTCGCATAAGTTCCGCGACTGGAAAAAAACTGGTCATGGAATCGTAAACATGCATAAAGCCATCATTATGTCATGTGACACCTATTTTTATATTCTCGCCCATCAAATGGGTATTGATCAAATGAACCAATGGATGCGTCAATTTGGGTTCGGTCAAAAAACAGGTGTCGATCTACCAAGTGAAAGCGAAGGTCTTTACCCAAATCCTGAATGGAAAATGCGTACTCGCAAAGCCAAATGGATGAAAGGTGAAACGATTTCTGTGAGTATTGGTCAAGGTGCATTTACAGCTACACCTTTACAACTTGCTATGGCGACTGCAATTACAGCCAATCATGGTTCTCATGTCACCCCTCATGTCTTGCGTGCAACGCATGGTGCAAAACCATTTACTGTACGTAATGCACCGGATGGCAAAATCAACTTCAACGGAACAGATGAGGACTGGATTCAAATGCGCGATGCCATGATTGATGTAATTCAATCAGGTACTGGTCGAGGCATTCGTACACCTCTCTATCAAATTGCAGGAAAGACAGGAACTGCGCAGGTTAAAAGTATTGCACAGGGTAAACGCTACAATGAAGCAGCCCTGAGCGAACGCCAACTTGACCATGGTTTATTCGTTGGATTTGCACCTGCTGATAAGCCAGAAATTGCGATTGCCGTGATTTGGGAAAATGGTCGTCATGGTGGTTCTGCTGCTCAACTTGCAAGACCTATTTTTGATTACTGGTTATTAACTCGTAAGAAAAACCCAGTTCGACCAGCAAACCATCAAGTCAATGGTGGACTAATGACCGCTGGAATTAAGCCAGGTGAGCTATCAAGCGGCGGCGAAGTTGCTAGCTCTACTCCAGCATCAGCTACTTCAACTGCACCCGCAGCCTCAACACCACAGGCTATACCAGCTCGCCCTGCAACCAATGAGGTCGATGAATAATGAAAAACCAATTACGCATTATTGGTGGCGAATGGAAAAGACGAGTACTTCCCTTCGCTAGCATTGAGGGCTTACGCCCAACGCCAGACAGGGTACGTGAAACTCTATTTAACTGGCTCATGTGGGATATTCAAAATGCTCATGTACTTGATATTTGCACAGGCTCTGGCGCATTAGGTTTTGAAGCGTTGTCACGTGGTGCTGCGTCAGTTTATATGATTGAACCAGACAAAACTCAGGCACGTTTTTTAAAAGATAATGTTGAGCTATTAAAAGCCAAAAACTGTCATTTAATCAATGCGACTGCTCAACAAGCTTTACCTCGTTTAAAAGAACAGTTCGATGTTGTATTTTTAGACCCACCTTATAGTCTAGATTTATGGCAAGAACTTTCAAACTTGGCAGAACCCCATATTAAAAAGAATGGGTATATTTATGTTGAAGCTGATCGAGATTTATCTCAACTTCTCCTCCCTTCAACATGGCAACAAGTTAAAACAACGAAAGCTGGTACTGTTCACGCAGGGCTTTATCAAAAAGTAGCTGAATAAAAAAGGTAGCCTAGTGCTACCTTTTATTTTCGAAATGATGACTAACTTAATCCAATCACTGCAACAACTGCTGCACAGGCGCCAACAATTTTTTTGCCATATGGCACATATCGTGTAAGTGCAGCACCCAATGCTAAGCCACCACAATAAATTAAAGCCATAGCTGAAACCATACCCATTACTAATGCAACAACATGGCCTGAGTGTGCTAATTCAACACCATGCGCTATGCCATGAAAACTCGCAAGTAATGCCGCGGCGATAGGTAAAATTCGATTTGATTTTGTCCATAGTGCAATTGCTGTAACGACTAAAGAAGCAACAATTCCATATTCAGCAACATTTACAGGGACTAAGCCTTGAGCACCGATTAAAAAGCCAATAATTAGGGTTACACTTAAAGTTATGACACCTGCAATTTTCCATTGCTTAGCTGCCGACCAGAGTAGAACACCAAAAGCCAAAGCCATGATTAAATGATCTAAGCCAGTAAATGGATGAATAAAACCTGCTATAAAACCAGAATGTTCATGGTCATGTCCTGGGTGTGCCATTGCAAGTGCCGGCAATAATGCAAGGAGCCCTATGCCCCATTTTTTAATGAAGTTCATAATCTCTCCTTAAGCTTTAAACAGCCCTTGTTTCTCTATAAATTGAATGATTTCTTCAAGACCATCTTGCGTTTTCATATTTGAAAATAAGAATGGTTTTTCTCCGCGCATGCGTTTCGCATCTTGATCCATCACATCAAGATTTGCGCCGACCATTGGTGCAAGGTCTGTTTTATTGATAATGAGTAAATCTGATTTGGTAATGCCCGGCCCACCTTTACGAGGAATCTTTTCTCCGCCTGCGACATCAATCACATATAGAGTTAAATCAGAAAGCTCAGGACTAAATGTTGCAGCTAAATTATCGCCACCACTCTCAATGATAATAAGCTCCAAGCCTTCGAACTTTTCACATAAATCATCAATTGCAGCCAAGTTAATTGAAGCATCTTCACGAATTGCCGTATGAGGGCAACCACCTGTTTCTACACCCACAATACGATCTGGCGACATCGCTTCGTTACGGGTTAAAAAGTTTGAATCTTCTTTGGTGTAAATATCATTTGTCACCACAGCCATGTTGTATTTATTACGCAAGGCTAAACATAAATTAAGTGTAAGCGCAGTTTTACCCGAACCTACCGGTCCGCCAATTCCAACTCGTAATGGACTACGTTCTGTCATGATTTTTATCCTTCTTTCCTAAACTTAAGATCTGAATAACCGTGAATATTGTGTTTCGTGTTTCATGCTCAGCATTGCATAACGGGGTAAAGCACTACTCAATTGCTCATCAACAAGTTGCAAAGCTTTTTCCACAGCTTGGGGCACCAAACCATGTAAGTGCCATAAAATTCTTTGTCCAGCCATTTGCCCTAAAGGAACAGTTTTTACTGCTGCTAAAACCTGATTTTCTAAAACGGTAAAGGTATAAGCTGTGAGCACGTCAACATCGGCAAGCCCAAGTCGACCACAGAGCTGTGCATAGACAGGCACAAAACCAAACTGCTTTTTAACCTCAACAGGTTTTTTTAAAACATCTCTAATCCACGCATTCAAAGAAAATGCCAGCTGTTGAGACTCTGCCAAAAGCTCTTTAGTTTCACGACTTGCCTTATATAAATTTGCCCAAACCAGAAACTGATCTTGGTCATCATGATGTTGCATAAGACGTTTTAATACGGGTAGCTCAAACCTTACTAACAGCATTTCCAGCACTTCTTCGAAATAAGAAATTGCCGAGTTTTCATCGTGTATTAAGCCAATATCGATGGCTGTTTCTACACCTTGTGAATAACAATATGCTCCAACTGGCAGTGCCGTAGAAGACAATGTCAGCAATTGAAGTAATTGCGCTGCGTTATGAATGGACATGGTGCAAAGCTTTGATTGGGCTTAAGCGGTGGTCATGACTATGCTGTGCATACGCGCCGCTTTCAGGTTCAAAAGGATGATCAGTTTCTGAAACTGTCAGCCCCAGTCCCTCCACCATTTCTGCAAGCACATGATCAGGTTCAAAATATAAAGCTGTAGGCGTCAACATTAATGGCACATGTCTGTTACCAAGGTGATAAGCCGCTTTAAGCAAATCAAAATCGCTTGTTGCACTGACTTGCATCAGACGTTCAGGCTTAGCATCTACACGTAGTACATCACCTTGTTGAGTTGCAATATATGAGCCACTACGCAAAATGCCAGTACGAGGTAAATCAGCACCAATATCTACACCACTCGCTAAAGTCGCCCGAAAGCGGGATTTTTGGCGGGTATCAAAAGTCAGTTCAACCGTTTCAAATGCTTGATCAGGAGAAATATGTTCAAGGCGTTGTGTATAGATTTTCATTTAGCTCTTCTCTCCTTATTTATTTCATTCACGTATATAAATTAATGAGGCAAATCACCTCGACAAAATTCATCAAAACAAGAAATAACGCTGAGCCATGGGTAATACATCAGCAGGTTCACACGTTAATAACTCACCATCAGCTCGTACCTCGTAAGTTTCGGGATGTACATGCATAACAGGGCAATATGTGTTGTGTTTCATGTCAGTTTTGCTAATTTCGCGTGTGTTTTTACACGGACTAATTAACTTCTTGAGGTTTAATTTTTCAGCAACTTTTTCATCAATCGCTGCTTGAGATAAAAAGGTAATGCAAGTGTTATGAACACCACGTGGATAGGCACCAAACATTGGACGGTAATGCACTGGTTGAGGTGTCGGAATTGAAGCATTAATATCACCCATTGGTGCTGCTGCAATCATGCCGCCTTTAATAATCATCGAAGGTTTCACACCAAAAAAGGCTGGCTTCCATAACACTAAATCAGCAAGTTTCCCGACTTCAATCGAACCGATTTCATGGCTTAGACCATGGGTAATTGCTGGGTTAATCGTATATTTAGCAATGTAGCGTTTAACGCGATTGTTATCATGAAATTCATTGTCACCCTCTAAAGGACCACGTTGAATTTTCATTTTATGGGCAGTTTGCCAAGTACGTAAAATCACTTCACCTACGCGCCCCATCGCCTGAGAGTCAGAAGACATCATGGCAATTGCACCTAAATCTTGCAGAATATCTTCAGCGGCAATGGTTTCACGGCGAATACGGCTTTCTGCAAAAGCAATATCTTCAGCAATTGCAGGGTCTAAATGATGGCAAACCATGAGCATATCTAAATGCTCATCAATGGTATTAATCGTATAAGGTCGCGTTGGATTAGTTGAAGATGGCAATACGTTACTTTGCCCAATCGCTTTTAAAATGTCAGGTGCATGCCCCCCACCCGCACCTTCGGTATGGTAGGTATGAATCGTACGATTTTTAAATGCAGCTAGAGTTTCTTCTAAAAAACCGCTTTCATTTAAAGTATCTGTATGAATCGCTACCTGCACATCAAACTCGTCCGCAACACTCAAGCAGTTATCAATAGCTGCCGGTGTTGAACCCCAATCTTCATGCAGCTTTAAGCCAATTACTCCAGCTTTAATTTGCTCACGAATTGGGTCAGGTAAACTCAAATTCCCTTTGCCTAATAGACCAATATTCATAGGCAAATCATCAATCGTCTGTAACATGGTCGCAATATGCCAAGGACCGGGAGTCACTGTCGTTGCAGAAGTTCCGGCTGCAGGCCCTGTACCACCACCGACCATGGTTGTTGTACCAGACATTAGCGCAGTTTCAACTTGTTGAGGACAAATCCAGTGAATGTGGGTATCAATACCGCCTGCTGTTAAAATTTGTCCTTCACCCGCAATCACTTCTGTTGCAGCCCCTAAAGGAATCGTAATGTCTGGTTGAATATCTGGATTTCCAGCTTTTCCTATTTTCCAGATTCGGCCATTTTTTAAGCCCACGTCAGCTTTAACAATTCCCCACCAATCCACGATTAAAGCATTGGTAATGACTGTATCAGCAACTTCATCAGCTAAAAGCTGTGATTGCCCCATTCCGTCACGAATAACTTTTCCGCCACCAAATTTAACTTCTTCACCATAAGTCGTTAAGTCTTGCTCAACTTCAATAAAGAGCTCTGTATCTGCCAAACGAATACGATCACCAACCGTTGGACCAAACATCTCAGCATATGCACGACGTGACATTTTCATAACTTATTACTCATCTCTTTCATTATCGTTGTTATGTTTAATCCAACTTGCCCATGACGCGACCTGCGAAACCATAAACCTCTCGTTTACCGACCAAAGCAACAAGCTCCACTTCTCGAGTTTGTCCCGGTTCAAAACGAATTGCTGTACCAGCTGCAATATTCAGTCGAAAACCCTTCGCCATTTCGCGATCAAACTGTAATGCATCATTTGCTTCATAAAAATGAAAATGGGAACCCACCTGAATAGGTCGATCACCAATGTTGACAACTACAACTTTTAAAGTTTGTCGCCCAACATTCAGTTCAATATCAGCATCTGGAGTAATGATTTCACCGGGGATCATAAGCGTTCCTTTTATACGATTGGCTGGTGGACTGTGACTAATTTCGAACCATCTGGAAAAGTTGCCTCAACCTGAACCTCAGCAATCATTTCTGGCACCCCATCCATCACATCTTCGCGCTTTAATAAGGTAGTACCGTAATGCATCAAGTCACTGACCGTCATACCGTCTCGTGCACCTTCAAGTAAAGCTGCTGAAATAAAAGCAATAGCTTCTGGATAATTCAGTTTCAATCCACGCGCTTTACGACGCTCAGCCACTAAACCTGCAGTAAAAATGAGTAACTTATCTTTTTCTGTTGGATTGAGTTCCATTTCTCTTTCCTAAATTGCATTTATATTGTTTAAGCAAAATACGTGCTCAAAAGTAGCATACTTGTTTTGACTGTTTTTTAAATACGCAATTTAACGTAACTTAAGTTTTCCAAATTCTTGGAAATTCTTCATCTAAATCAAACCAATAATGTCTTAATCTTGCTCGTATAGCCGCAAAAGCATCATGACAATGTCGAACATCATTTCCCAGAAAACGAGCCGAAACTACATCATCCAATAATGTTAATGTGACAGGTGCTTGCATACGCATCATCAATTCTCGAATGAGTTCTAACTGCTGTTCTAAATAAAAAGCTGAGCGATACTTCTCGGGAGCGACTGCCCAAAAACTTCCCATTACAGCTTGATTATTCATACCTAAACATGAACTCAGCCAACGATCTTCTCCTTCAAAATACAATGTATCTGCAACCAATAATTTATGTTCTCGCCATAATTTAAACTGGTTGTGATAACCACCTTGAATAAAGCGCTCTGCACGTGCCTGTCGCCCAAGCACTAACATATCCCACCCAATAAAACTCGCAGCATTATCAAGGTGAATATGAGTTTCTGAATGTGCTAAAGCTCCATCAAACAGCATCGTTTCTTGTGGAACCCACTCTAAAATGGACTGATCTTTCACATGCAAGTGAATATGTTGAAAAGCTTGCTTACCATTGGTTTTGTACCATTTCCCTGCGCCCGGAGTAGTTACTACCGCATGAGCTTGATCTTTGGTTTCAATTTCAAACGTCAGATGATCTCCTCCTGCAATTCCTGCTGGAGGATGAACAATAATGGCATGACATACACCCGTTCTTTCAGGCCAGAGCATTTTTTGCACCCTAACAGGGCCATGGTGCTTCCTGTGACTCATTATGGTGCGTGAATTTTCAAAACAAAATCCGAGCTCTAATTGCGCATACCAAAATGGTGCTAAAGAGTTTTTTGAAAACGTTTGTACCTGATTCATTCTGGTTCATATGTTCAAAATAAGTGCTTAAAGTTATAAGCAAAATACGCACCAAATATGAAAATAAGCCCACTGATAAAATTAGATACAATTTTTCGATTTTAATGAGTTAAAAAATCATCAATGTCTAACATAAAACCACAGTAACTTATGGAATTGTTTATACAATAGCGCCCACCGTTGCTTCCATACTTGCTCTCCATGAAACTTTTTTTCGTGTTAACCCCACTTGTCTTTTTAACTGGGTGTATTTTTGGCCAATCTAGTGAGGTCAAACGTGCAGAAAAGATCCTGCACAATTTCGAATGTAAAAATGTAGAGACAAGCCAGCTTGCAACAAGCTCGATTAATTCTTATTACCAGCAATCTTTAGCGGTAAGCAAAGAAAAAGCAACTTCATACGTAGAGAGCTACAAAAATGGTGAAGAATTATTCGACATGCCGCTAGATGAAGTTTTAAAGCAACAATACCAACTCTATAAATCAGCATGTGACTCTCTAGGTGGAGTTTCAGCGCAACCGTAATTTATAAGGTATTCATTAAATTGTTTTAGTGGATACCTGCTTTTTATTTTTGTTTTAATAATTATTCCAAAATTTACTCACTTTACCTTTTGTTAAAATTAAATTACATACTTAAACTTTTATTAAGCTCTCATATTTCATAGCCTGTTATTTGTTTTTTTATTTATTTTCCGAGGTTTAGATCATCATGAAAAAAACATTATTATCAGTTGCACTTGTAAGCGCCCTTCTTGTTGCTTGTAGCAAAAACGAAAATAAAGCCGATACAACAACACAAGCCTCTGCTCCAGCACAAACTACCGAAGCGAATAACAATGCAGTAGATACTGCTCATACAGCTGAAAACTCACTAGATTGGGATGGCACATATAAAGGCACTCTTCCATGTGCGGACTGCGAAGGCATCAAAACTGATTTAGAGTTAAAAGATGATAAAACTTATGAATTGACTGAAACTTATCTTGGCAAAGGTGATAAGAAACCATTTGAAACCCATGGTACATTTACTTTTGACAAAGATAATACTTCAGTCATTACATTAGATGATAAAGGACAAAACCGTAAATTCTTTATTGGTGAAAATACGGCAACTGCTTTAGATATGGAAGGTAAGAAAATTGAAGGCTCTTTAGCTGAGCATTATGTTTTGAAAAAATAATTATTTTTAATATAAAAAACCCGCTCATGTGAGCGGGTTTTCTTTTGAAATCAATTCTTAGTGAGCTGCGAATTGGTTCATTGTGTTTTTAGCATCATCATGTGCTTTAAGAGCGTTGTCACCAGAGAAGATTTCTTTGTGATCATCACCGATGTCAGAACCCGCCATTGCTTGGTGTTTAACACAAGCGATACCACCACGGATTTCTTTACGTTGTACGCCAGCAACATAAGCCAACATACCTTCAGAACCGAAGTAACCTTGTGCAAGCTCATGTGTAGAAAGAGCAGCAGTATGGTAAGTCGGAAGTGTGATCAAGTGATGGAACACACCCGCTTCACGAGAAGCATCTGCTTGGAATGTACGGATCTTAGCGTCTGCATCAGCAGCTAATTCAGTATTATCATATTCAGCGCTCATTAATTTAGCACGGTCATATGCAGAAACGTCTTTACCTTCAGCAACCCAACGGTCGTAAGCTTGTTGACGGAAGTTTAAAGTCCAGTTGAATGATGGGCTGTTGTTATAAACAAGCTTAGCATTTGGAACAACTTCTTTAACACGGTTAACCATGTGTGCAATTTCTTCTACGTTTGGAGTCGCAGTTTCGATCCAAAGAAGGTCAGCACCGTTTTGAAGGCTAGATACACAGTCAAGTACAACACGGTCAATTTGCGTGTCAGCACGGAACTGATATAAACCAGAAGCTAAACGCTTAGGACGATGTAGTTTACCATCACGCTTGATCAAGATTTCGTCTTCTTGAGCATCAGCAATATCAATTTCTTGAGTATCTAAATAGCTGATGTATTGAGAAGCGATGTCACCTGGCTCTTTAACCACTGGGATTTTTTGAGTCAAGTCAGCGCCTTCAGAGTCAGTACGCGCAACAATGATACCTTCTTCAAGACCCATTTCTAAGAATGCATATCGTAATGCATGGATTTTAGCGATGAAGTCTTCGTGTGGAACAGTTACTTTACCAGCTTGGTGACCACATTGTTTAGCATCAGATACTTGGTTTTCGATTTGAAGCGCACAAGCACCAGCTTCGATCATTTTCTTAGCAAGTAAGTAAGTCGCTTCTTCGTTACCGAAACCAGCATCGATGTCCGCAATAATTGGCACAACGTGAGTTTCAAAGTTGTCGATTTGAGCTGTGATTTCAGCTGCTTTAGCAGTATCACCAGCTTCGTTTGCTTTTTTAAGCGCACGGAATAAATCATTTAATTCTTTTGCGTCAGCTTGACGTAAGAAAGTATAGATTTCTTCGATCAATGCAGGAACAGAAGTTTTTTCGTGCATAGATTGGTCAGGAAGTGGACCAAATTCTGAACGAAGAGCAGCAACCATCCAACCAGAAAGGTAGATATAACGTTTGCTTGTAGTACCGAAATATTTTTTGTTCGCAATCATTTTTTGTTGTGCGATGAAACCATGCCAGCAACCTAATGATTGAGTATATTTGCTTGAGTCAGCATCGTATTCAGCCATATCACGACGCATAATCGCAGCTGTATACTTAGCAATATCCAAACCAGTTTTGAAACGGTTTTGAAGTTGCATACGAGCAGCATCTTCTGGGCTAATGTCTGCCCAAGTATTGCCGAATTTTGCTTTTAATTGACGTACTGCATCAATCGCTGTTTGATATGTAGTCATGATATTGTCCTGTATTCATTTTAGGATTTCATCGATTGAAGCCTAGAGTCACGTTACTTAAATTTCTTATGACACCAGCTGCTTCCTCATGAACACAGCTTAGACTTAGCCAATCAATTAATCCAATATCCTTTATTAATCTTCAGTATTTATTTAAAAAATATACCAATAAATCGATATTATAGATAAAACCCAAAAAACTAACACTTTGTTTATAAAAATAAAATTATTCTAAAGGAGTATAGAATTTTATTCTAAAAACCTAGTAAGTCTTATTTTTATACAATTTTTTAAGTTTTTCCATCCATTTTTAAGTTAAAAAGTCAATTGTAAATTAGGCTATTTTTGCCAATGTAAAAAGTCAATTTACATGCTAAAAAGTAGCTAGTTATATATAAATATATTCTATTTATCTCCTTCATACTTAAAAACGTAGCAAAGACAATAAAATCGAGCCTTTGAAGTACCTCTCACCCCTACTTAATTCCTACAAAAAATGTCGTTTTTCTCATCATTTTTTCACACAATAGTTATTAGATATGGCATAATTTGAAACAATTTCAGGGTTTTATTTTCGGTATTTTTTTTATGAATCTGGAGCGAGTAGATCTTAATCTATTAATATATCTTGATGTACTTCTTCGTGAAAAAAATGTTACACGCGCAGCCGAACAGCTTGGGGTAACTCAGCCTGCAATGAGTAATATTTTACGTCGTTTGCGTAATTTATTTAATGACCCTCTTCTTATCCGCTCGTCCGAAGGCATGACTCCAACAGAACGTGCACTTGAATTACAGCCTCGTATTCGTGATGCCCTTTCTGATCTTTCCATGATTTTGGAACCCCGTACCGAATTCCGCCCTTATACAAGTAATCGCGTTTTCCGCATTATGACGTCTGACTATGCTGAGGCAACTTTAGTTCCTCGTCTTGTCAAAGCGCTCCGCTCTGAAGCTCCAAATGTTGTTCTTGATTTTCTTACACCGAGTGATGTGTCTTATAGAGATATGGAACAAGGTAAAGTTGATCTTGCAATTAATAGATTTAATGAAATACCGCAAAGTTTCCATCAGGTTTTAGTTTGGCGCGATAGTTTCAGTTGTATTCTGAACGACAAACACCCTGCTGTGACTCATTTAAATTTAAAAAGCTATTTAGATGCACAACATATCTGGGTTTCTAAAACAGGTATGGGTGTAGGTTTTGGTGTAAACCCCGACAAACAAGGTGGTTTAGGCTGGATTGATCAGGCATTAGAACGTATTGGTCAACGTCGTAAAATTTCTGTATTTACTCGCCACTACCAAATGCCTGCGTTACTTGCTCAAAATGTAGATCTTATTGCTACATTACCAACACGTATGGCACGTCTACAAACACAGAACCCTAAACTGGTTATAAAGGATCCTCCTTTTTATATTCCAGAGTTCGAACTTAAAATGGCTTGGTGTCCGTTGTTACATCATCACCCTGCTCATCGCTGGCTGCGCCAACTTATCTTATTTGTTGCTCGTCAAATGATTGAAGAAGAAAACCGTGAATTTCTAACTAATAATTCACAATTTTCTCACTATTAAATAAATTTTAATTTAATTGTCCTATCTTCAAGCGCTGAGCAATCAATCTGATTACCTCAGCGCTTTTTTATGTTAAAACATAGTCATAATAATGATGAACCTCAGGTGATTTGTGAGTCTCTTTCAAAATATCATTATCATCGTACTGCTTATCATCGGAGCAGGCTTTTTATCTTTAACTGAAATTGCACTAGCAGGTGCCCGAAAAGTTAAGCTAAAAATTCTAGCCGAAGCGGGTGAAGAACGCGCCCAACAAGTACTAGATTTACAAGAACAATCTGCTGACTTTTTTGCAGCCTCTCAAATTGGTCTAAATGCAGTTGCAATTTTAGGCGGTATTTTGGGTGAAGCTGCTTTTCGTCCTTATTTTGTCACTTTAGTGGACCGCTTTTACACAGGCCCTTGGACACAAACGATCGGTTTTGCCCTTTCCTTTACCCTAGTGACCTCACTCTTTATTTTATTTGCCGATCTAATGCCAAAACGTTTGGCTATGATTGCACCTGAAAAAATTGCAATTAGTGTTATTAACCCAATTCAGGTTTTTATTAAGATTTGCAAACCCTTAGCTTGGGGAATTAACGCAATTGCCAACCTGCTATTCCGTTTGTTTAAAGTGAATACAACGCGAGAAGACAACATTACTTTTGATGATATTTCAGCAGTAATGGATGCAGGTGCTCAAGCAGGCGTACTTCAAAAACAAGAACATCACTTTATCGAGAATGTTTTTGAATTAGAAGAACGTAACGTACCTTCGAGCATGACTACACGTGAAAATGTTGTTTATTTCACTTTAAATGAACATGAAGATAGCATTCGTCAAAAATTAGCAGAGTATCCGTATTCAAAATTTTTGGTATGTAATGAAAATATTGATCAAGTCATTGGTTACGTCGATGCAAAAGACTTTCTTGTTCGCATTTTAAACAACCAATCCCCAACTCAATTGAATGAATCAACCATTCGTACTGTCTTGATGATTCCTGACACCCTAACCCTCTCGGAATTACTGGATCGCTTCCGCTCTACAAAAGAAAAGTTTGCGGTTGTGATAAACGAATATGCGCTTGTCGTAGGTGTTATTACTTTAAGCGATATTATGATTACGGTTATGGGCGACTGGGTAACACCAATTGATGAAGAGCAACAAATCATTAAGCGTGATAATAACTCATGGTTAATTGATGGCAGCACACCAATTGATGACTTAAGACACGCACTTGAAATTGATGAAATGCCTGATGAAGAAAATTATGAAACTTTAGCAGGCTTCATGATGTACCGCCTACGCAAAATTCCACGTCCGGCAGATTTTGTAGAATTTGGTGGATACAAGTTTGAAGTAGTCGACGTCGATCATTTTAAAATTGACCAACTTCTTGTAACTCGAATTTTAGAACAAACTGAAGTACATTCATCAATTGATGACAACTAATTTATATTAATTTAAATACCTCACCATTTTATGTGGGGTATTTTTTAATCTAAATAAATTTTTCAAATATGTGTAATAATTATTTTAGATTCATAAATTCAAGTTGCTCTTTTAATCTAAAAGCAATATTATTTAAATCAGCACTTATATTAAATCTTAAATACTGAAAAACAATAGAATAATCCATATATCTCAATTACCACTAAGCAGTTAAGTCCCAATTTATCTTACCTCAGAACTTATGGAACTTAGCTCAGAGCAAGTCTTTAAATGGTTCTTCTTCTCATTTCCCCCATCAAACTATATATAATTTAAAAAAATATCATATAATTTCTATTTTTATAAAACCTTTATAATCTATTATAATGAATTACATTTATTATAAGCTTACTATAATCTTAATATATATGTTCAGTATTTCGCCTAAATATACCCCTCCAACTGAATATATATTAACCAAATAAACTAAATATATTATTTGTCTTTTTAATAAAAATTAATAAGAATAACCAAGGTCAGAGTTTTGAATAAACTTGTTCAGTAAAACTATAGGCAAAGGATTGATTGTATGCTGACATTACTTGGTGTTGGCATGATTTTGTGCTTCATGTACTTAATCATGTCCAAACGTTTAAGCCCTATTATTGCTTTAATTCTCATCCCATTTATTTTTTCTCTTGTTGCCTGGGGCCTAGGTCACTACTTTGAAAGTTTAAGTCACATTGAACTCAAAGGTCTCAGTGAGATGATGCTGGATGGCATCAAAAAATTAGCGCCAACTGGCGTAATGCTTTTATTCGCAATTTTGTATTTTGCCTTAATGATCGATGCAGGTCTTTTCGATCCACCGGTTAAATGGATTTTAAAAAAGGTTAAAGGTGATCCTCTAAAAATCACACTAGGAACTGTGTTCTTAACCACAATGGTTTCTTTAGATGGTGATGGTTCAACAACCTATATGATTTGTGTAGCTGCAATGCTGCCACTTTATCAACGCTTAGGAATGAATACACTCATCATGACTGCACTTATGCTGTTATGTAGTGGTGTAATGAACCTAACACCATGGGGCGGCCCTACAGCTCGTGCTGCAAGTGCCCTGCAAATTGACCCAAGCCACATTTTCGTACCAATGATTATACCTATGGTCATTAGTATTGGTTGGTTATTCTTCTTGGCATACTTATATGGTCGTTACGAGCAAAAACGTTTAGGCGTTATTGAACTTGAAACTCACCATGGTGATAACATTACCGTATCGAAAGATCCTGAAGCGACTCGTCCACATTTACGTAAAGTAAATATGGTGCTCACAATCCTTCTTATGATTGCTTTGATCAAAGGCATTCTGCCTATGTCTGTGTTGTTCATGATAGCATTCTGTATTGCAATGCTCATTAACTACCCAGATGTTGATATGCAGAAAAAACGCATTGCAATGCATGCGGACAGTGTCTTAGCTGTTGTGGGCTTAATTTTTGCAGCGGGTATTTTCACAGGTATTTTATCTGGCACAGGTATGGTTGAGGCGATGTCTAAAGAATTCGTCGCAATGATTCCTCCAAGCATGGGTCCATACCTTGCACCGATCACAGCTTTAGTAAGTATGCCTTTGACATTCTTTATGTCAAATGATGCTTTCTTCTATGGCGTTTTACCTATTCTTGCTGAAGCTGCTTCACATTATGGTATTAGTGCAGAAGCGATTGCTCGCGCTTCGATTGTAGGTCAACCTGTACACTTACTATCACCTCTTGTCCCATCAACCTATTTGTTATGTGGTCTTGCTAAAGTCGATTTTGCTGACCATCAAAAGTTCACTTTAAAGTGGGCGTTCATAACTTGTATGGTATTAATGGGTACTGCTTTAGTGATTGGTGTTTTCCCACTATTTAGCACGCTTTAATTATTCATATGCAATAAAAAAGCCCCAATCGGGGCTTTTTTTATTTCTGTACATATTCAATTAAGTGATCTAACACAATTTGAAAATGCAATGTAATGTCTTCTTCTAAAATTTTATAAGCATTATCAAACTGAACCATTGGCCAACCTTCTTTCCAAAATGGAAAAATATTGTGTAGACCTTCAGTCACGATCGCGTCTTCACGACTAATCGCTTGAGCAACTTGAGCTAAAACCTGAGCGGTTTCTGCACCATCAATAGCTAAATAATCAATACCACGTGCTTTAAAAATACGGATACGGTCTTTTTTATAACGAATCTTTTTCGCCTGACCTGAATTCAAGCCTAATGCCAGCGTAGCAGCTTCTACAAACTTTTCTTCAAAGTTTGCATTCAACGCAACTAAAGCCTGTTTATGTGCTTCTTGACGCCCAGCTTTCCCCCCATTACGGATAATCTCATTTGCTTCCGTATCCAGCTTATCTTTTTTCATAGACTGTAAAATGTCTAAAATTTCGATATCGCTTAAAGATTCAGGAGATTGCTCAATCATGGGAGTCCTAATACACAAAAATAAAAAAACATTGTCTCATAAAAGCACTATTAAAGCCGAATAAAATTTTAAATAGCCTATTATCTTGACTATTTTTATAGTCCTAACTTCATAAACTACCCTCATAAAATCAAATAATTCTTTGGTTATCATTTTAATTATTTGCCAAATTAATTTTACCCTGATAATATTATTTTACCCAGATAAAAATATACGGCTAAAATGAATACTAAAATCACCTATACTGCTTTCACTGGAAGCACGCGTATTGCGAGCGACTCCCTCGTTGAAATTGCAAAAAAACTTAAAGATCTTCCGAAAACAACGGAAAATATTCTGATTTTTAATGATCAAACAGGTCAACAAATTGATCTTGATCTTTCTGGTTCGGAACAAGAATTTCAACAACGTTATGCTGAACCAGAAGAAATTAAAAAAGTTGGACGACCTAAACTCGGAGTAATTTCTCGTGAAATCACTTTACAGAAAAAACATTGGGATTGGTTAGATCAACAAAGTGCGAGTGCATCAGCAATAATTCGTAAGTTAATTGATAAAGAGTTAAATAACCCAAATTCTGAAGGTAATATTATGCTCGCTAAACAAGCCATCGACCGTTTTATGTCTGCGATGTTGGGTAATATGCCAAATTATGAAGAAGCAACACGCGCCTTATATCAAGGCGATCGAGATCTATTTTTAAAGATGATTCAGAGCTATCCTAAAGATTTAAGGGAATATTTAACTTTAAAAACTCAAAATATTTTCTAAACCCAATAAAAAAAACCCGCTTACGCGGGTTTTTTCAAAATTAATTCAGTCTATTAAAGACGAACTAATTCCACAACTTTTTCAACTGCTTCTTCAACGGTTTCAGCAGTAACTTCTGTATCTGCGCCATCCACAGCTGTAGTGATAACCACAACACCTGTCTCACGCAATAAAGTAATTTGCTCAGCAGTTAAGTTGGCTTTTGCAATCGCAACTACACCTTGTTGGATCAATAAACTTTCTAAAACTTGAGCTTTCTCGATTAACTGTGCAGAAACCCCAATCACCGCAGGTTTTTGACCTAAACGTGCAGCACGATCTTCAGCAGTAACAGGATTGCTATGTGCAGTCCACTCTACCGCAGACTCAACCATACCCGCACCAACCGTTACATTACTTAAACGATCAATGAAAATAAATGAACCTGTGTATCGTGAATCTTGATATTGGTCAAATACGACTGGTGCATCAAACTCAACAACAACATCTGCAATTGCATTTAATTCAAGCTCTTCAACCTGAGTATGCTCAAGCGTATTCACATTCACACGATAGTGAATATTAGTTACTTTGGCAGGGACAGTTTGTGTACCAATCTTAACGTTGTACAGCTTGCCTTTCACCAATGGATGTTCATTCATCCATACTACTGAAGCACGAACACTGCGAGAAATTAATGGTTGTTCGCCTGCACGTACTAAAACGTTACCACGGCTAATATCAATTTCATCATTCAACGTTAATGTAACCGCTTGACCTGCAACAGCTTGCTCAAGGTTACCGTCAAAAGTAACAATTTCTTTAACTGTAGAACGCTTACCAGAAGGTAACGCTACAATTTCATCACCAACATTAATTTCACCTAAAGCGACAGTACCAGCGAAACCACGGAAATCGAGGTTTGGACGGTTCACATATTGAACAGGGAAACGGAATTCGTGCTTGTTTGATTCACGACTAATTTCCACAGATTCAAGAATGCTCATCAAGGTTTGACCCTTGTACCAAGCTGTATGCTCAGAAGCATTTACTACGTTATCGCCATTTAAAGCAGAAATCGGTACAAACTGAATATTGGCTGGACGACGGTCACCCAATTGGCTTACGAAAGCATCATATTCAATCTGAATTTCAGTGAAGCGTTCAGAAGAGTACTCAACCAAGTCCATTTTATTGATAGCAACAACGATATTTTTAATACCAAGTAAACTAGCAATAAACGTATGACGACGAGTTTGAGTTTGCACACCATAACGCGCATCGATCAAGATAATTGCAAGGTCAGCTGTTGATGCACCTGTTGCCATGTTACGTGTGTATTGCTCATGTCCTGGGGTATCAGCAATAATAAACTTACGTTTTTCAGTTGAGAAATAGCGGTAAGCCACATCAATGGTAATACCTTGCTCACGCTCAGCTTGTAAACCATCTACAAGTAATGCCAAGTCTGGTGCATCACCTGTGGTTCCTACTTTTTTACTGTCACGCGTTACTGCTTGCAATTGATCTTCATAAATCAATTTTGAATCGTAGAGTAAACGTCCAATAAGTGTACTTTTACCATCATCTACGTTACCGCAAGTCAAAAAACGCAGAAGGTCTTTTTGTTCATGTTGCTTTAAATAGGCCAAGATATCTTGACTGATTAATTCTGATTGATGAGACATTGCTCAAACTCCACAAATTTAGAAATTGTCTTAGAAATAGCCTTCTTGCTTTTTCTTTTCCATTGAGCCCGCTTCATCATGGTCAATCATACGACCTTGACGCTCAGAACTAGTGGCTAAAAGCATCTCTTGGATAATTTCAGGTAACGTATCTGCTTCAGACTCAACTGCACCAGTTAATGGATAACAGCCAAGCGTACGGAAACGTACAGACTTCATCTGTGGAACTTCACCTTCTTTTAAACGCATACGTTCATCATCAACCATGATTAATGTACCGCTACGCTCTACTACTGGACGAACAGCAGAGAAATAAAGAGGAACGATTTGAATATTTTCTAAATAGATATATTGCCAGATATCCAACTCAGTCCAGTTAGATAAAGGGAATACACGAATACTTTCACCTTTGTTCACTTTACCATTGTAAAGATTCCAAAGTTCAGGACGCTGGTTTTTAGGGTCCCAACGGTGTTTACTATCACGGAATGAGTAAACACGTTCTTTCGCGCGTGATTTTTCTTCATCACGACGTGCACCACCAAAAGCAGCATCAAATTGATATTTATCCAAAGCCTGTTTTAAAGCTTGGGTTTTCATAATATCTGTATATTTTGAACTACCATGATCGAATGGATTAATTCCAGCTTCACGACCTTCTTTGTTCTGATGAACGATTAAATCAAAACCATGCGTTTTTGCCATGTTATCGCGAAACGCGATCATGTCTTTAAACTTCCAACCTGTATCTACATGCAATAAAGGAAATGGAAGTTTCGCTGGATAAAATGCTTTTAATGCAAGGTGAAGCATTACCGCAGAGTCTTTACCAATTGAGTAAAGCATGACTGGATTTTCAAATTCAGCAGCAACTTCACGGATAATATGAATGCTTTCAGCTTCAAGCTGCTTGAGATGTGTGAGTCTTGATTCAGTCATGAACACGTCCTTCTCTATCCATTTTGCCCATAAAATCTAGAAGTAGTATTAAACCACCACCTAGAAGACCATGTGGAGGAACGAGTGCCATAACAACTCCAATTTTTCGTGATAGATAATCCAACCACAAGCCTTTATATGGCTTATAGCATTAGTTATGCATTATAGTGATTTAAAACCGATTCCTTTTGCTTGTTTTTTCATATTGATATTCGATTTCATCATATACATGTAATATGCTGATTCACTTGCGCAACTTTGCAATCGTAGCTTGTGTAGCCAACTTAAGCAAATCATGTTCTAGTCTTTAGATTTCTCTAAAAACCATAAAAAAAGAGAAGCTTTGATCGCTTCTCTTTTCTAAAACATGATCTATTCTTAGAAACCGAACATTTTACGTTCTAATGGAATTTCAATTCCAATAGACGCACCTGCGTCATTACCTTCTAGATCAGAATCACTTACCCAGCCATTAATTTTTAATGGAAGATCAGGTTTGATGTAATGCGTCCAAGTTAAATCAAGGGCTTTGATTTCATCGTCTTTAGGGAATGCCTTATTGATTGCCAAATTAGATTGATTAACTTTAACCACCATTGCACGACCACTTAAACGGTTCATGACATCAAAGCGGATATCACCACCCACTGAGTACATTTGTCCATCACCACCCATCGCGTGGCCTAATGGGTAACCATGTTGGTAATAGCCATCTTTATATGTTGCATTATGAGCATAAGAGATACCTCTTACATCACCATTAGTTCGTGTATCCGCCCATTCTGCATAAAGTTGATAAGGCAAGTTATTGTAGCTAGATGAATAGTCCACACCCGCTAAGTACATTTTCTTAGAAGGTAAGCCACCAGCCTCATCCTCACCTACATATTGTCCATATATGCTAACTGGAACTTGGAATAGCGGTTGTAATAATAAGCGACCATCAAAGCCAGCAATTTGGTTAGATGGATCTGGTTCCCCCGTTCCACCGTTATCTTTATTGCCGACAAATGCATCCCATAAAGAACTAAAACTTTCAGGACGTCCATCACCGCCCCATTGAATAGCACGCGATGCACCCAACTCAATATAGGGTAATGGTTGTGCAGTTACACGCAATCCAATTAACTTTGCGTCTGGGACTGCTTTGTAGTCATCTAATTGACCAGCAAAAGCTTGGTATTGCCAAGGTCCAATCCAAGATAACCATTTTGTATCAAAAGCATTTTGCACAGCACGTTGTGCTGTTACACCATAAACTGGGCGGCTAGCATCACCACGAATTAAGCTACCATCATGGCCAGGACCCCACCATGTTGGAATTTGACCCGCAACTATCCACTGATTCCAAAGTTTACCAGCAACATATGAGCCTTCAACATTCACATCTTGCCCATTATCAATTTGTGGATCTTTTTCTGCATTTACTCGGATTTTTGCATCCCAGTTTTCACCACCAGCATTAAACTCTAAAGAACCTTGATATTGAGCTTTTTGGTTATCACCGAATGCTTGCGGAATATTTTTGCTATCGGTCTCAGCAAAAGCGCCCACTTTAACCGTATCGTTATCTGCTTTTAATGCATCAAGAACTGAATTAATAACTTTTTGTTGAGCTGGATGCGTCACTTGCGCTTGAGAGAGGGCTCTCTGGATTTCATCACCACTTAACGGCCAAGTTGAGGTGCTAATCTTGATAACACCTTGTTGATTCAACCAATTTAAGTCTGTACGTAAGTCCTCATTATTTAGCACTAAACCTTGTGCAAAAATAGCGGATGAAGCAGTTGCCAATATTGCAATCGAAAGTGTTTTTCTTAGAAACATGCCAGCCAATTCTCAAAGTTATTTATGAGCAACACCTTAAATTTTTTATCACAACTTTGCAATTGTTAAACTGTGCAATTACATTTTTTAACGCTATTTTAAGATTAGTGTAGATAGGTAAGTTTTTGAGATATAAAAGTAATAAAAAAAGGCAGTATAAATACTGCCTTTTTTGCCTTTAGAAGATTAACCTTCTTTACGGCGCATATGAGGGAATAAAATTACATCACGAATACTTGGAGCATCGGCAAATAACATCACCAAACGGTCAATACCGATACCTTCACCTGCTGTAGGTGGTAAACCATACTCAAGCGCTTCAACGAATTCTGCATCGTAATGCATTGCTTCATCATCACCAGCATCTTTTTCAGCAACCTGAGCTTGGAAACGTTCAGCTTGATCAATTGGATCATTTAACTCGCTGAAACCATTTGCCAATTCACGGCCACCAATGAAAAACTCAAAACGATCAGTAATATGTGCATTGTCATCATTACGACGAGCGAGCGGAGAAGTTTCAGCTGGATATTCAGTAATAAATGTAGGCTGACGAAGTTTAGTCTCAACAGTTTCTTCAAATACAATCGTTTGAAGCTTACCTAAACCAAAACCAGGCTTAACTTGTTCTTTTAATTCTTCACGAATAAATTGAGCAAGGAACTCACGGTCACCAACATTTTCAGGCGTAAATTGTGGATTATTCTCTAAAATCGCATCAAACATAGAGATTTTCTTGAATGGCCCTTTGAAGCTAAACACTTCACCTTGGTACGGCACATCAGTTGTACCCAAAATATCCAAAGCCAACTTTTCAAGCATGTTTTCAGTTAATTGCATCAAGTCTTTATAATCAGCATAAGCTTGATAAAATTCGATCATCGTAAATTCAGGATTGTGACGCGTTGATACCCCTTCATTACGGAAGTTACGGTTAATTTCAAACACACGTTCGAAACCACCAACAACCAAACGTTTTAAATAAAGCTCAGGTGCAATACGTAAGAATAAAGGCATATCCAAAGCATTGTGATGTGTTTCAAACGGACGCGCAGACGCACCACCCGGAATCACATGCATCATTGGCGTTTCAACTTCCATGAAACGTTCATTGTTTAAGAATGCTCGAATACCTGCAACAACTTTGGCACGGATTTCAAAAGTTTTACGTGTTTCTTCATTCACAATTAAGTCAAGGTAACGTTTACGGTACTTAACTTCTGTGTCATTTAAGCCATGGAATTTATCTGGTAACGGACGAAGAGATTTTGTAAGAAGTTCAAAACCTTCAAGATGAACATATAAGTCACCTTTTCCTGAACGTCCGATATAACCTTCAGCAGCAATAATGTCACCAAGGTCTAAACCTTTAATGGTCTCAAGAATATCTTTTGGTAAACCTTTACGGTCAACATATAGCTGAATACGACCAGTCATATCTTGAATAACCATGAAAGAACCACGGTTTAACATGACACGGCCAGCCACTTTTACATAGACATGCTCAGCGCTTTCAATTTGTTCTTTCGACTGATCTTTAAATTGTTCTTGTAGATCAGCTGCGTAGTGTTCACGCTTAAACGTATTCGGCCAAGGACTTTTTCCAGTTTCCTTCGCAACATCTTGGATTTGCTTTAATTTGGCATGACGCTGTGCAATTAAATCGTTTTCGGAAATAGTTGGTTCAGAAGTCGATTGAGCGTTTTGTTGCGTCATCTCTGCCTCGATTAAGTAAAAATTAAGTGCTATATCCTAACAGATTGCGGGAGTTTTTCGAATGATTTCAATCAAACAAAAATGAAAAAAGACAATTTTATAGAACAAAACACCACTTTTTAAAGGCAAAGTGACTTAGACCAATCGCTAAGATCATTTTTTAAAGCATTTAGTAAAATATAAAAAAATCCAAATAACCTCGATATTCAAAAGGCCCGATTTGCCTTTTATTTTATCAATGAGATTGTGTCGTAAATAATGAAAATTCTATTTTTACATGGCTTGGATTCTTCCCGGGAATCGACAAAGTTCCATGCCATTTTACATCCTGAAAAATTTTGTATTGACGTCGATTATCGTAACTTAAGTTATGCATCTGTTGAGTACTTTTACCATCAGGCTATTCAGACGATCAAACCAGATTTATTGGTGGGTCATAGCATTGGAGGCTATTGGGCTCTAAAAACTGCTGCTCAACATAAACTAGCAGTGATTGTGGCGAATCCAAGTCTTACCCCTAATTTTCGGGCAGACTACCCTCAACTTTCTGAAGATGAACTCATGCTCTCTAATCCTAAAATGGCCTATTTAGAATTAGGAGATGAGCAACTTGATATGTATCAGGTTCAAGAAAAACTTGCACCCTACATGAATATTGAAACATTTGAAGGTGGACATCATCGCTTAGCCTATCCTTCTCGAATTAATGATCTGATTATAAAAATTTATAAAAAATATTTGGCCTAGATTTATATCTTTTGATTATAAAAAACTGGTTTATATGTGATTTAAAGAAGCTTTATTTCGCTTCCGCCATTTTTTTAACCACATCAAAACCTTGAACGAAGCCACTTTTCAACATGCCCATATATTCGGGTAAAGTGGCCAATTCAACCTTTAAAGTGGTTATATTATCTTTTTGGTTTAGAAAATATTTTTCTAGAGAACCACTCCAACTTTTAACTTCTTCACTTTCTAAATCTTCTTTACCCTCCTTAATCATTCCTAAATGTTTAAAAATCAATATTTCCGGTTTTTGCATTTGTTCAATTGTAGAAACCATCCCATTTCCTTCGCCATCAAGAAAATAAGTTTTTCCACCTACTTGCCAGTCAGTACGCATTGAGGAATCTGGTGCAAAAAATTTCGTCCAAGCGTTATATGTTTCGCTATTCCAAAGTATGTCCCACACTTTTTCTATAGAAGCATCAATTTCCACTTCATATACTAAATTTTCCATATTTCACTTCCTTGATTTATACCGTCTTAATTACAGCAAATTTTAATTTTCGGTTTTAATAATGACATTCTGTAGCATCCTAGTTTGTTGTTATTTAGCTTTCATATGAGATGAATTTTTTAAATGATTCGGCACTCTTTATTTCATGATATTTTCACAAATAAAATTAACTGTAAGAATGCATTAATTATTATTAGTTTATGGCGAAGTTTTGCCTAAATAACCACTTATTTGTCCTAACCTGCCATTCATCTTTGCTTACGAATGATTAAACTCGGTTATTTACTTTACTTTGAATGTAGAACTGCGTAAAAATTTGATATCCGATCAAAGGCACATTGGTTATTATTGACCGGATCGTAGTTACATTATTAATAGATGGAATAGTTTTACTGAAAGGCAGCTTTGAGCAAACTTATCAGTGCGGAGAGTCTCATGAAAAAATATCAATGTATCGTTTGTGGATGGATTTATGACGAAGCGGAAGGTTGGCCACAAGACGGCATTGCAGCTGGAACAAAATGGGAAGATATTCCTGATGACTGGACTTGCCCTGATTGCGGCGTTTCAAAAGCTGACTTCGAAATGATCGAAATCTAAGAGCGTAAAGTAAAAGGCCATGATTGACATGGTCTTTTTTACGAATATTACCAATCACCGTATTAAATAAATAATTCTAACTCTGGAGAAAAAAATGCATCCTATCGTCATTATCGGATCAGGCATGGCGGGTTATACCTTGGCACGTGAGTTCCGTAAGCTTAGCCCAGAGCAAGAACTTGTGATGATTTGTGCGGATGATGCAGTGAACTATGCAAAGCCAACATTATCAAATGCATTTGCAGGTAAAAAAGCACCAGAACAAATTCCTTTAGGTGATGCGGCTAAAATGGGTACTCAACTCAATATGCGTATTGAGCCTTTTACTTTTGTAAAAGAGATTTTAGCTGAAGAGCATGAACTTGTTCTAGAAAGGGATGGTGTAACGTCAAAGCAACCCTATTCAAAACTGATTTTAGCCGTAGGTGCTAACCCAATTCGCCTTGCAATTGCAGGTGATGGTAGCGATGACATTCATGTCGTGAACTCATTGATTGATTACCGCGCTTTCCGTGAAAATCTGGCTCAGCGTAAAGATAAACGTGTTGTTATTTTAGGTGCTGGTTTAATTGGTTGTGAATTTGCCAACGACTTACTGCATAGTGAATATGACATCACTGTGATTGATTTGGCTCCTCAACCATTAGGCCGTTTACTTCCAGGACATATTGCTTCTGCTTTCCAGCAAAATCTTGAGGAAGCTGGAGTAAAATTTGCACTTGGAACCACGGTTGAAAAAGTAAGTAAAATTAATAATGGCGAAGACTATGCGATAACACTCGCAAACGGACAAACATTGGTTGCGGACCTTGTTCTTTCTGCGATTGGTTTACAGCCAAATATTTCACTTGCTAAAAGTGCAGATATTCAAACGAGCCGTGGAATTATTACCAATGGCTTACTGGAAACAAATCAAGCAGACATCTACGCAATTGGGGATTGCGCAGAGGTAAACGGTACTTTACTTCCATATGTAATGCCGATTATGCAACAGGCTCGTGCTCTCGCTAAAACACTCAGCGGACAACAAACTGCTGTGCACTACCCTGCTATGCCAGTGGCAGTAAAAACACCAGCCGCTCCACTTACAGTTTTGCCAGCTCCGGTTGATGTAGAAGTGAACTGGGAAACAGAAGAGTTCGACGATGGTATGCTTGCCAAAGCAATTGACAATGAAGGAACATTGCGTGGTTTTGTATTGTTAGGTGCAACCGCAGGTAAACAACGCTTAACTTTAACAAAGCTTGTTCCAGATCTTATTCCAGCCCAAGCATAAGGTTTGTATCAGGAATACTCGTTAGAGAGTATTCCTTTAAGGAATGAATAACATGAATAGCGCCTTACAGTTTAACATTTCACCGTATACATCTTTCATGCAAGAAACCAAAGTCAACTTAGGCAATGGAATTGAGTTGCATGTAGAAGTCGGTGGAAAGCCAGAGCATCCAACCATTTTGCTGATTATGGGTCTTGGCGCCCAAATGCTTTTTTGGCCAGATTTTTTCTGTAAATCGCTGATTGATCAAGGATTTCGTGTTATTCGTTTTGATAACCGTGATATTGGCCTTTCTTCAAAAGTACGTCACGAAGGTAAACGCTTAAATACTGTCAAATTGATGGGCCGCTTTGCACTTGGACTCGCTAATCAGGGTGCACCTTATACGCTGCATGATATGGCAGATGATGTATCGATGCTGATTGATCGTTTAGGCGTGAACAAAGCGCATGTAATTGGTGCATCAATGGGTGGGATGATTGCTCAAATTCTTGCAGCAAAATATCCAGAAAAGGTTGAGAAGTTAGGGCTTATGTTTACAAGCAATAACCAGCCTTTTCTACCACCTCCTTTTCCGAAACAACTTTTGAGTTTAATTGGTAAACCCGAGACACGTGACGAAGAAGGTATTGTTAATCATAGTTTAAAACTATTTCAATTGATTGGTTCACCTGGTTATATCAACCAGATTGAAGCAATACAAACAGCGCGTAAGCTTTATCAACGTAGCTACTATCCTGCTGGTGTACTTCAACAGTTTTTAGCAATATTATGTACAGGCTCTTTACTACAACTCGACCGTGAAATTAAGCAACCCGCTTTAGTCCTACATGGCTCTCGCGATCGCTTACTTCCGCCTAGCCACGGTAAGGCTGTAGCAAAAGCAATTTCCGGTGCTAAGTTTGAATTAATTGATGGAATGGGGCATGATATCCCTGCACATTTTATTCCACAGCTTAGCGGTTTATTTGCGCATCATTTTAAATCATCAGACTAGGACACTATGGCTGCATTACCCTCATTAAGACAGCTATCATATTTAGTTACGTTGTCGGAAACTTTGCATTTTACTGAAGCAGCACGCCGCTCTTTTGTCACTCAATCGACTTTATCAGGCGGCATCATGGAGCTTGAACGGTTATTAGGTGGCGTTTTGGTAGAACGTGATCGCCAGAATGTGCGTTTAACACCTTTAGGTGAACAAGTCGTTGCTCGCGCCCGTGTACTACTAGCAGATGCTCAAGATTTAATGCGTTTGAGCCGTGAAATGAGTGAGCCGTTAACGGGTGATTTGCATTTGGGTGTTATTCCAACAATTGCACCTTTTATCCTGACACGGTTACTTGATGAAGTGCATCAGCAGTTGCCTAAAATTCAGCTGCATTTGCATGAAGCACAAAGTGAAAAAATTGTAGAGCGTTTAGAACACGGTAATCTAGACATGATCGTTCTTGCTCTACCGTTTGACACTAGAGGCCTAAAAGTCGCTGAAATTTCGAAAGAAAATTTGTACCTTGTATGTAGTAAACAAGATACAAATGCTCTTCAAGCAAACTCTCTAGATGATCTTGATTTATCAAGATTAATTTTGCTTGAAGAAGGTCACTGTTTACGTGACCACGTTTTAAGTGCATGCCCTATCGGTGAGCGTAAAAACGACAACCGTTTAAAAGCAAGTTCTTTACCAACGTTAGTTGAAATGGTTTCTTCTGATTTAGGCTTTACGCTTTTACCAGAAATTGCAATTGAAAATAGTATGATCAAGTTTAATGATCAGATTACTGCAAAACCAATTGAAGATGCTCCGAGCCGTACTTTAGCTTTAGTGACTCGTAAAAGTACACCATTGCAAAGTGAGTTCGATGTATTACTGCAAATTATGCAGAAAATCACGACAAGAATACATGAATAAAAAAAAGGAGTCTTCGGACTCCTTTTTATTTTATTGCGGCGTTAAGGATGCCCACTTAAACACCCAAGCAGATGGCATATTCAAACTATTATCAGCAATAATTTTTTCTCTAATAATTTGTGCAATGGCATAGTCATTTGCAGGGTCTACCATGACCCGTATGCCTTTAGTCGTTGCACTGGTTACAACCTTGTACCCTTTTGCTTCTAATTGAGACTGAACCGTATTTGCCTTATTTTGATTAGATGCTAGCGCAACTTGTACCATCCATTTCTTTTCACCATTTTCCAAGATTTCTTTAGCGACAGCTGCATCAAGTTGCTTTTTACTGTCATAATTTTTCTTTTCTTCTACTTTCTTGGTGTGGACATCTTCAACTTTCTTTTGGGTTAAAAACTCATCTTGTTTTGGTTTTCTCTTTTGGATGATTATTTTTTTATTTTTCTCTCCACTTTTGTTAGCTTTATCATTAGAAGGATTTACAAAATAAGGATATATCGCTTGATCATCAAATCTTTGAAAGACGATGATATCTCCATAACACTTCTGATCTGCGTAAGCGGTCACTGGTATTATCCCCAAAAGTATTTTAATAAGTAAACTTCTAATAAAGCATTGCATCTTATTCATTTACCAAAGTTAAGTATATTTAATGCGGCGTATTAAAGTAGATTTCTCGTGATTTGTATATTTTTAAAATTCAATGTTTTATGTAAAAAATCACATATTTTCAAAACATATTGCAGTGCTTCAAATTATTATCGTTTATCCAGCAACCATTTAGAAAAACTAACTAAATTACTTTGAATTTCAGTCAATTAAAAAAGCCGACAAAATGTCGGCTTTTATTTAGTCTTGAAAGTTCATTATTTAATGATTTCCAATAATGCCCTTTGAGCATTATGCAATTTTTCACCCTCTGCTGGCTCAGCACGAATCCAAGTACCATCCCCTTGTAGCAGCCAAGCCTGTTGATTATCTTGTAAGTAATTTACCAAACCTTGTTGATAGATACGTTTTTTCAATGCAGGGTCTTCAACAGGGAAACACGCTTCAACACGATTAAATAAATTACGGTCCATCCAGTCTGCACTTGAACAGTAAATACGTGCATCGCCATTATTACTGAAGTAATAAACACGAGTATGTTCAAGGAAACGTCCTACAATTGAACGCACTCGAATATTCTCTGACAGGTTCGGCAAACCAGGCCGTAAGCAGCAAATCGAACGGATAATCAGGTCAATTTGAACACCCGCCTGAGAAGCTTCATACAATTTATTGATTAACTGGACTTCGGTTAATGCATTTACTTTAACAATGATCTGAGCTTTACGGCCTGCTTTAGCATTGGCAATTTCTTCATCAATAAAGTTAATGAGCTGAGCATGTAGGGTAAACGGTGCATGTAATAGCTTTTTCAATTTCGCCATTTTGCCCATGCCAGTCAACTCTTGGAATATACGGTGTACGTCTTCACACAGATCCTTATCTGTGGTCATGAGACCATAATCGGTATAAATTCGGGCATTCATCGCATGGTAGTTACCCGTTCCTAAATGAACGTAACGCACCAATTTATTATTTTCACGGCGCACGACCATAATCATTTTGGCGTGAGTTTTATAACCTACAATACCGTAAACAACGACTGCTCCAGCTTCTTGTAAAACGTTTGCTACTTCAATATTTGATTCTTCATCAAAGCGAGCACGTAATTCAATAACGGCAATGACTTCTTTTCCATTACGCGCCGCTTCTGCCAAAATTTGCACAATCTCAGAATCAGCACCACTACGATATAACGTCTGCTTAATTGCTAATACTTGCGGATCGCGAGCAGCTTCGCGAAGTAGCTGAATTACAGGAGCAAAAGATTCAAACGGATGATGCAGTAAAATATCTTGCTTCTGCATTGCCGAGAAAATACTCTCGGTCTTTTTAAACACTTTAGGCACAACTGGCGTATGCGAATCATAACGCAAATGAGGACGTTTAAAGTTTGAAACCAGACGAGCTAAATTTACCGGACCATCAACTTTATATAATTGCTCATCGGTTAAATCGAACTCTTCAAGTAAGTACTCATAAATATGCTGTGGGCAGTTATGGGTTACTTCCAAGCGAACTGCACGACCAAAACGTCGAGAACTTAATTCACCTTTTAATGCTTTAGCTAAGTCTTCAACATCTTCATTCAGTGCCAAATCTGCATTACGTGTAACACGGAATTGGTAACAACCAGTTGCTGTCATTCCAGGGAATAAATCAGACACATGTTCATGGATAATTGCAGATAACATCACATGATGTTCTTTACCACCTGTTAATTCGTCTGGTAGGCGTACAACGCGTGGTAATGAACGTGGTGCAGGCACAACAGCCAAATCAATTTGACGACCAAAAGCATCTTTACCTTCAAGCGTAATAATGAAGTTCAAGCTTTTATTAACAAGTCGAGGAAACGGATGTGCTGGATCTAGACTAATTGGGGTTAATACAGGTGCAACTTGTTCCTGAAAATATTTTTTCACCCAAGCAGATTGAGCTGGAGTTAACTCACCACGACGTAGGAAGCAAATGTCTTCTTCACGTAGTTTAGGTAAGATTTCCTCATTTAAAATTCGATATTGACGCTCAATCGCAGCATGAGCAGTTTCAGAGATTTTTTGTAAAACCTGCCTTGGGGTAAGACCATCAGGGCTACGACTTTCATTGCCTAGAGAAAATTGTTCCATCACTCCCGCAACTCGAATTTCAAAGAACTCATCGAGATTACGCGAAAAAATGAGCAAGAAATTCATTCGCTCAAGTAATGGATGTAAAGGGTCTACCGCTTGCTCCAATACACGCAAATGGAAGTCAAGAATAGACAATTCACGATTTATATAACGGTCATTATAACTGTATTCTATGGGGTTCGTTGTTGCTGTAATCGCTGTATTCATGTCTAACTCTATTCTCTATCCAGCCAAAATCTCTATAAACCAGTATGCTGCAAAAATATGACAATTTGGTAAAAACTAAAAAATTTACACATCTTTAAAACAGCTTTATTCAGGAATCTGGGTGCTATTCATATAACGTAAAATAACGCGTTTTCTATATTGTAGTTTATGATCGTTACGGTGATCTTGATAATATTTCGGATCAGGCAATAATGCGGCTAAGAAAGCGGCTTGTTCACGCGTTAAGCTTTTAGCACTTTTACCATAATAATGATGAGCGGCTGCTTCAACACCGTACAAATTTTTTCCAAATTCAACTGAGTTCATATACACCTCAAGAATTCGGCGTTTTGACCACATCCGCTCCATCATCCAAGTCGCGACCGTTTCTTGTCCCTTACGAATAAATGAACGTTTGTTGTATAAAAACAAGTTCTTTGCAAGCTGTTGAGACACGGTAGAACCACCCGCAACTACTTCACCCTCTTCATTATTTCGCTCAAGGGCAAAACGGATACCTTGCCAGTCAAAACCATGATGATGGATAAATTTTGCGTCTTCGCCCGCTAAAATTGCATGTTTAAAATTATCGCTAATATCATCATAGTCAAGCCACTGATGGACAATTGGCTCTGATGTATCAGACCAATAATCAATTCGCATGAACATGGTCGTATCCACTTCATGTGTCCGCCACCAGACTAAACTCGAAAAAATCCAAAGTTGAATAAGGAGAATCGCCCCAATAAAAATTAACAACACGCGAACAATAAAAGCTTTCATGTTCGTCCTGATCTCCTGTATTCAACTTTTTTCATGTTAAGCTGTAAAGCATGTTCATATATAACAAAAGCATAGCATGACTCAATATCAGCCTCCGCACATTAATCGTAAACTCAATGTACAAACTTGGTGGCTGACCGCCCTGCTCATCGCAATCAATGTAGGTTTGTTTGTCTGGCAAATTCTATCTGGTGTCGATATTAGTGACCCAGCCATGAAAGATGCCATTCATTGGGGAGCTGATTTTACACCACTTACTTTTTCTGGGCAGCCTGAACGTCTATTTACCAGCATGTTTTTTCATTTTGGTTTAGTCCATCTCATGCTCAATATGTGGGCCTTATATATTTTCGGTAATGTTGCCGAGTCACTATTTGGTCGCTTCTATTTTATAGGCATGTATTTACTTGCTGGTTTATTCGGTAGTCTTTTAAGTAGTTATATGACCATTCAAAATGGACATGAATTACTGCAACATTTTGACCAGAGCTTACTTCCTCATGTCAGTGCAGGTGCTTCAGGCGCCGTAATGGGATTAGGTGCTGCGTTAACAGTACTTTCCTTATTTCCACCACTTCCGCATCAAGCCTACATACTCGATAAAAAAGCATTATTAATGATTATGGCAATCAACCTTATTTTTGGTTTTGTCGCAACTGGTATTAATAATGCCGCACATATTGGCGGCATGGTTATTGGGGCATTTCTTGCACTGATGTGGTACTTAAGCTACGTCAGTAAGTTTAAAAGTGTGCTCAAGATTTTAGGCTTGTTAGGCGCAGTAATCATTACGGGTGGTTTTTATATGTACTGTGTACAACTCAACTCACCTTTACTTCCGCTATGGCATGAAATCATCATCCAAAATCCTGGAATTATCCCTTAAGTTAAAGCTGATTTAATTCTCTTAAGCTTTGTAAAGGTGGTAAGTTGCAAAGATAACCGAGTCGATAACGACCAATCAATGCACAAAGCAGCATCATGCCAAGAGGTAAAATCAGCCATATTTCAAAATGCCACTGTATTGCCATATTCATTTTATAACTAGCAATCGCACTAATCACCTCCGCAAAACAGCAGGCAACTATGCCTGCTAACAGACCAAGGAATCCAATCTCAAAACTGAGCATTTGCTTCATTTTATTTTTAGATAAACCAAATGAGCGTAGTAAAGCAACCTCACGGCGTCGCTCGTCCATTAATAGGTTTAAACATGCAATCAGTACCAATACGCCTGAAAAACCGACCAACGCTGCCAGTACAGTCACTATTTTGACCAAGACATTCATTAAGCGTTTTACTTCATCTAAAATTCGATCAACATCAATAAATACTGTATTTGAGAACTGCTGAATAATATTGATCATTTTAGGTTGATCTTGCTTAGGTACATAGAAACTACCTAAATAACTTCCAGCATTTTCATCTAAGGTTTTAGGGGAAAAAATAAAGAAAAAGTTAGGGCTAAAGCTTTCCCACTCTACACTCCGGAAATTCACAACTTTGGCTTGTAATGTACCTTCAGGCAAGCTAAAGGTCAGCTTGTCTCTAATTTGGATTCCTAAACTTTCGGCAGTTTTACTTTCAACTGAAACTTGCCCAATGCCATTAAACTGAGCTTGTCCTTTTGTAATTGCGTTGTCATTCGGTAATTGATTTGATTGCGTTAAATTCAATTCACGGCGCAAAGAGTTATTTTGTTTTATGGCTTCTTCTGAAAAAGGTACATCATTTTTTGCTACTAGTCGGCCTCGGATATTTGGATAGAGCGGCGTGCTTTGCCAACCATGTAGCTTTAATTGCTGCTCAAAAGGTTTTAAATCGAATGGAGGTAAACCATATACAAATTGATTCGGGGTTCCTTCAGGAAGCTGTTGCTGCCAACGCTGTAATAAATCTGTTCTTAATACGCTTAATACAGTAATGAGGCTTAAGCCTAACGCTAATGCGGTAATTTGTAAGGCACTTTGCGAGGGCGAACGAATATAAAAAGACAAACGATTTTTCATCTTTTTTAAACTACGAAGTAAAAGCCAAACAACGGTATACAGCAAAATACAAAGAACAATAATCGCAGCCAAAACCACAATGCTGAGCATCAAGTTTTCACTCAACACCAAACTAAAAACAATCAGACTGCTAATGCCAGCAAAAAACATAAAGAATAAAGATTTACGAGATTTGGCTTCTTCGCGAATCACCCGAATTGGAGGTGTATTTAAAAGCTCCCAAATGCTTGGCAAAATAAAACCGAGCAGCACAATCACACTCGTAAAAATAGCGATTGGTAAAGGCCCAAGTAAAAGTGGTATTAGCGAAAAATTTAACTCTAATTGAGGAATCAATTGCAGCATAAGTTGCAGCAGGCCATACCCCATGACTAAACCTAATAGGCTTCCCATCACAATTGAAATCGCACTGACAATACAAAGCAATCCAATATAGGCCCATAAAATTTGGAACTTACTGGCTCCTAAGCATCTGAGAAGTGCAATATGATCTTGGTTTTGCTGAACATATCTTTGACTCGTTAAAGCGATGGCAATCCCACACAACAAAATCGTTAAAATATTGGCTAATTGCAAAAAGGTATCTAGGTTTTCAAGCGGGCGTAATAACCGACTATTTGATTCACTCGCATCACGTAAACGTAGACCCGCCGCTTCATCTGCTTCTTTAGAAGGTTGATGCTGTTGCTTAAATTGCTTACTAAACCTCTGAATTTGTTCAGGTTGACCAGACATTAACAGTCGATAATCGATTCTACTGCCAGTTTGAATTGCATGAGTTTTAGCAATATCGGCTTGATGAATAATCACGGTAGGTGAAAAGCCTGAAAAACCGAGCTCTTGATTTGAATCACGCACAATCACGCCGCTAAAACGGAAGGTACCGTCAGCAATAGAAACAATATCTCCTCTTTTTACTTTTAATAAATCCGCTGCTCTTTGGCTTAGCCAGACTTCACCAGATTGAATCGCTTGAGTTTTTGGCGCAATTTCAAGCTGTCCTCTGAGTGGAAATGCAGGTTCTATCGCTTTTACATTGACCATGACAAACTGATCTTGTGTATGAGCCATAGAACTAAATAGAGTGACATTGGTTTGCTTTAAACCAAGCTGCTCTGCTCTTTGTTTCCACGGCTGTTCGATAGGCTCGTTATTCGACAGAACTAAATCTGCACCCAGCATTTGCGAAGCTTGCAGACTGACTGCATTTTTAACTTGGTCATTACTAAATTTCAGGGCTGTGGTTGCACTAATCGCAAGCGATAGAGCAATAATGAGTAGATATAATCCACCCGTACGAAAACTTTGTAGCAAAAGTGGTTTTAGAAGATTACGCATAATTTAACCACCCTGTACTATCTTTAGTCGGCCATCATCTAACTCAACATGACGCTGACAAAGAGCGGCCAAATTACGATCATGAGTCACTAAGATCAGAGTCGTACCTAACTCTCGGTTTAAATCAAAGAGCAAACTTTCAATTTCTTGTGCTGTCTGGCCATCTAAGTTTCCTGTCGGTTCATCTGCAAAAATAATTTGTGGTTCTGCAATAAGAGCTCGTGCAATCGCTACACGTTGTTGCTCCCCTCCAGATAAGACTTTAGGTGTTTGTTCAACTTGACGACTAAGACCTACTCGATGCAACCAATCTAAAGCTTTTTTCTCTGCGGTTTTATAATCAAAATCTTTACGTAACCGTAAAGGTAACATCACATTTTCAAGCGCACTCAACTGAGGTAAAAGTTGAAAAGACTGAAATACGAAACCAATATGCTGCATTCTGATTTGGGCGCGTTGCTCCTCTGTTAGCTGATGAACAGCTTGACCGCACAACCAGACTTCACCTTCAGATGGTTGATCTAAAGTTGCCAAAATTCCCAATAATGTTGATTTACCTGAGCCAGAACGCCCAGTAATTGCCACCTGCTCCCCTTCAAAAATCTCTAAATCGATATCTTTTAAAATCGTAAACTGATTTTGGTTAATCTGAATAGTTTGTGTAACTTGATGGGCAGCAATGATGGGTTGTGGCATGATGTAAAAAGTCCTATGTATTCAGAATCAGGGTCGAAGTACAAATGTATAAATCTTTTTTGATTGGTTCTAAAAGCATCATGCTCATCTCATTAAGTATGCTGCCTATGCTTGTATCGGCGAAAACTATTTTAATTTTAGGAGATAGTATTAGTGCCGGTTACGGAATTGATCCCAAACAAGGTTGGGTACAATTACTGCAAAAACGCTTAGACCAACAGTATCCCAAACAACACAAAGTGGTCAATGCAAGTGTTAGTGGAGAAACAACCAGCGGCGCTTTAGCCCGACTACCTAAGCTATTACAAACTTATAAGCCAAATGTGGTCGTGATTGAATTAGGTGGAAATGATGGCTTACGTGGTCAATCACCTCAAATGATTCAAAAAAATCTGGATCAGCTCATTCAATTAAGTCAGAAACAAAAAGCCCAAGTTATTCTTTTTGGCATGAAAATTCCGCCAAATTATGGGACTGCATATAGCAAAGCTTTTGAAAATAACTATAAAGTTGTCAGCCAAAAATATCAGGTGAAATTACTACCGTTTTTTCTTGATGGAGTCGCAGGTCAAAAACAGCTTATGCAAAATGACTTGATTCATCCCAATGCTCAAGCACAGTCAAAATTACTTAATTTAGCTTATCCATATATAAAAGGTGCCCTGTAGGCACCTTTTATCTTTAAGCATTATTTTTAATATAATCAGAAATCAAAAAAGGTTACTTCACCAGTTTCTAGCGAATATTCTGCACCAACAACAATCAACTCACCTTTCGCAATCAGGCTCTCCAATACAGCCGAACCATGACGTAATTGATTTACCGAAGCAAAAACGTTTGAACGTACCGCATGACATGAAAGTTTTTTCAAATCATTTTTTAAATCAGTCTGCATTAAAATTTCAACTGACGGACGAACACGGTTCACAATCGACATTAAGTTAGATGATGGCGGGTGATCAGGATTCATTAACGTATCAATTGTCGCCTGAATAGCGCCACAATGACTATGTCCTAATACAACAACAACTGGACAGTCATAGCGTTCTGCCGCGAACTCAACACTACCGACTTGTGAAGGAGCAACCACATTACCAGCAACACGGATTACGAATAAGTCACCAAGACCTTGATCAAATACCATTTCTGCTGGAACACGTGAATCTGAACAACCTAATACAATCGCAAACGGATTTTGATCCTTTGCCATTTCAGCGCGTTCATGATGCGATAAGGTTTTTGCAAGGGAACTATTTCCATTTACAAATCGTTGATTACCAGCTTTCAGACGATCTAAAACTTCTTGCGCGGTAGGCATTTTATATTTCCATTGTTTTTTCAAGGTTGGAAATCATTTTAATGTGTCAAAATTTGAATGTCACTGACAAAAAATTAAATCATTTCCCATGAAAAAATTTAAAAATACGATCTCTATTTGAATGTAATTTTTATCGCAAATTCCTTACTGTTTAGCGAAAAAATAGACATACTTTGGTTCTCGGATTGACTATAATTTTTCTCCTTTTGATCATTTGGCAAATGACTCATTGGCAAAGTTTTTCAATAATTTTCAAACTCGCTTATGCCTCAAGGATGAAATCTTATGACGACGCTGTTTGTATCAACCAAAACAACCATAAAGAAAACAGCTATGGCACTTGCCTTGGCTTGTAGTCTTACAACAATAACAGGTGTTTTTCAGACGCAAGCAGCTGATACCATAGATATAAACTTTCAGAATATTTTACAGCAAGAGCGCAGTTGGGCAGGTTTACAAAGTAAAAGTTTAAAAGTTGGCGAGGTGACATGGTCATATAGTGAAGGTGGTTCTACGGCTAAACCGACATTGCTTCTTATTCATGGATTAGGAGGGAGTCGTGATAACTGGAACCGAGTTGCGCGTTATCTCACAGCAAATTATCACGTTATTATTCCGGACTTACCGGGTAGTGGTGAAACCATAGTTGCACAGGATTTCGACTACTCAGTACCCAATCTTGCCGAAAAGTTACGTCGATTTGTTGAAGCTGCCAATTTAAAAGGCCCAATTCATATTGCCGGCCACTCACTTGGTGGTTCGATTGCCCTACTCTATGCTGGACAATATCCATTTGAAACTAAAAGTCTATTCTTGGTTGATAGTGGCGGTATTTTCCGTTCTGCAAATACAATTTACCTAAAAGATCCAGCTTACTTAAAACAACTTTTAGTATCTAAAAAAGGTGACTTTAATTATTTGTTAAAGCAAACCATGTTTAATCCTCCATTTATTCCTAAAGAGTTCCTTCAAGCTCAAGAAAAGCTGATGATTAATCAGGCGCCTCAAACGCAAAAACTGGTTGATCAGCTTATTGCACTCAATAAAGTCTACACGCCAGATTCATTTGCAGTTCTTACCAAGACAATCGATGCACCAACACTGATTTTATGGGGTAAGCAAGATAAGATTATTAACGTAGAAGTAGCAAGTGAACTAAAACGACTTTTAAAGAATGCCCAACCTCCGGTTATTTTAGAGAATGTCGGCCATATGCCAATATTGGAAGCCGAGCAGCTAGTTATTCAACAATATGTACCGTTTTTACTTAAAGTAGAAACAAATCAGTCTGCAAAAATGACTACACCTTAAATAAAACTTCGGACTTGTGAGACCTTATGTCTACCCAACCGCTTATAGAAAAACTCATTGAAGCTCATCTTGATTTTTTAGATGAGGAATTTGCTCAGCCCCAAATCATTCAACAAGAATTTGAGCAATTTTATCATTGGTTGGGTAGTCGGCAACTACAACACCTCTGGACCTTTGAACAAATTCAGCAGCTGATTCAAAAGCAGATTTTAGAAACTCCTGCTTCTGATTTTCTGCTTGAACAAATTGCAGAACATATTCGCTTTGCACTTATTCATCCAGCCAATGAAAATACAACAATTGAAGATGTTATTCCTGTTTTAACAATTGATGGAATTGCACAATACGTTGCAAGTAAAGAAGAGCATCGTAAAAAAATCATTAAAACGATTGTGAATAATCCTGCATTTTCAGCACTCTTGACTCAACTGATTCAACAAACAATGCATGATTACTTAGATGAATCTATGTCAAAGCGTGTGCCGGGTGTAGGCCGTTTTATGAAAATGGGGAAATCTGTTCTAGAAACAGTGACTGATTCAAATCTAGACGATACGATTAATCATTATTTGCAAAAGAATATTTTAAAACTAAGTCAAATGAGTGAGCGCGTTTTAAACCAACATTTTGACAATGACAAGCTCTATCATTTTCAGGCAAATGTTTGGCATAAAGTTAAATCTATGCCACTTTCTGTTTTGAAAAACTATGTAGAAGTTCAAGATTTATCAAAGACTGTAGGTTTAGGACACGAGATTTGGGATCACATTCGTCAAACTGATTACCTGAAACAACAAGTCCATGATGGTATTTACACGTGGTATGTTCGAAATCAGGAACGTAATTTTGACTTGCTACTGCGTGATCTCAATATTAATGAAAGTTTGATACAACATGAACTGACTCAGTTGCTTGTGCCTGTATTACAGCAATTAGTTATAACGGGACATTTAAGACGTCGTGCTCGCGTGTATCTAGAGAAATTTTATTATTCTGAAAAAGCATTAGATATTTTAAATAATAAAGGCGCTTAAAGCGCCTTTATTATTTGTCTTGATTAGAAAGAATATTTTAAAGAAGCGTAATAAGCTCGACCTGGCTCATTGTAGGTTTGGCTGATCGAATTACTGTCTCTTAAAATTTGTTTATCAAACAAGTTACTTACGCCAACACGCGTACTTATATTATCTGAAATTTTATAACCAACATTAATACCAGCGGTGCTATAGCTTTTTACAGTACTTGGCTTAATTGCAGAATTTGTTCCACCTGAACCAATGCCCGATTCGAGTCTATTTTCAGCAAACTGGCGAGATTTTTGACGGCCATATTGAGTGAATACAAAATTCACATCTAACTGATCTGTAATGTCGTAATCAAAAATTGAGTTAATCGTATAATTTGGAACTAAAGATAATGGGTTACCCGTTTGCTTATCTTTCGAGTCCATCATATAAGTAAAGTTATTGGTCCAACGAATATCGCCAAAGTCTAACCCCAAACTTCCTTCAAAACCTTGAATTAATGCTTTAGGCGTATTTTCCCAGCGTAAGATATTCCACTTGGTATTGGTCACAGCTCCTGTATTTGCATTGGTGCTTGAACCATCAACTGTTCCGACAACATTTGTACCGGCCACAATCTTATCTTTATAGTCGTTACGGAACCAAGTTAAGCTCGCATTCACGATATCTTTTTGGAACTGGATACCGAGCTCTTTGTTTACCGAAGTTTCTGGTTTTAAATCACCATTACCTTGCAACAAGCAACGTGATTCAATATTAGCCGGACAACCATTGCCGTTCGTACTGAGTAAGTATCCTTCGGCATTTTGATACATGTTTGGCGCTTTATACGCTTTTGCTACCCCACCTTTTAAAGTGAAATAATCATTGAGTCTTTGAGTAATGTTTAAGCTTGGGCTCCAGTTAGAACCAGATTTGCTGTGATCATCGAAACGCAAACCTATTACGGCATCGGTGCTGTCGGTAAGTTTTAAGTTATCTTCGATATATGCAGAAGCAATACGTGATTCCATTTTACTGCGATTGCCTTTAGCTAATTGATCGCCGTAACCTGAACCGCTGCTGTCTGCTCCCTGATTTGTCGAAATATTATCTTTAAATCTGTCTTCAACCCATTCAGTACCGAGTGTTAATACGTGTGGTACATAATATTCAAAAGGAATATTGGCTTCACCATTTAACCGAAGAGTTTCTAAGCGTGAAGTGGCTTTGTCATCCAGATTATTAATTTTTCCTTCTGTGCTGCCGCCCAGACCTTCAGGAAGACGTTTATTGTGAGTTTTATCATATTGAGCAACTAACTTGCTTTTACCCCAAGACCAATCCCCTTCATGCGTTAATGCATAACTATCGCGGTACATGGTATTGGTTTCTTTACCAATAAGTTCCGAAAGAATCGCATCCGCTTCAGCATTTGCATTTAACTGAGAGTCACCAGAATAAATATTACCTTGTTTGCTAGAAGAGACATCAAGTAAGACAGTTTGTTGATCTGTTGCCTGCCAAGCTAAACGGCCTGAAATATCTTTATTTTTAACGCCTTCACGGCCAGCTGCGGTACTGCCTATTGATTTATTAATATCGACATCGTCAGCTTCTGTTTTATTGTAATTACCATATAAACGATAAGACAAAACGTCTTTAATCAATGGCCCACTTACGTTAAAGCCAACACGATTTGATGCACCTTCTTTAGAATCTTCGGGTTGTGAAGTATAAAACTCTACTGAGCCATGAGTTTCATTCGTCACTTTTTTAGTAATGATGTTAACCACACCACCTGCTGCACCCGAACCATAACGAGCTGCGGCTGGTCCGCGTAAAACTTCAATCGATTCGATTGCTTCTGCTGGAACCCAGTTTGAATCACCTCGTGTATCACGCTCTCCTTTCCAGCCATAACGAACTGAATTACGAGAGTTAATTGGTTTTCCATCCACTAAAATGAGCGTGTTTTCAGGCCCCATTCCACGAATATCAATTTGTCTATTATTACCACGCTGCCCCGTTGCACTATTGCCTGTTAAATTAACACCCGGCATACGGCGTACATAGTCAGAAATATCATTACGAACTGGTAGTTTTTCTAAATCTTCTTTGGTAATAACCGACACACCGAGCGATTGCTTCACTTGCTCTTCAGCAGTTACAAAAATTGTTTCCAATTTCACAGGTTCAGCAGGCTTTTCTAATGCTTGTTCAGCTTGTTCTTGCTCATTTTGTGCAGCATAAGCCATAGACATCATACTTGCCAGTACTGAAACAGAAAGCACTGACTGGATAATACGCTTCGACATAAGTATTCCCAATATATTGATTTATTAAACATCTCTCATTTTAAGTTCGGCATTGTAACAAATCTAAATAAAATTACAAATGATATTGATAATAATTATCATTATTTATATTGAATAATAAAAAAACCTCATTGCGAGGCTTTTTTATGTCACTTTTCAAATAATTTAATTATTTGAAATAAGCACCTTCTGCTTGCGTATGGTCAGTTTGGTCAACCACACGTTGGAGCTCAGGAATCTGCTCTTTTAAAGTAGTTTCAACGCCCTGTTTCAAGGTAACGTCAATTGCAGAACAACCTTGGCAACCACCACCAAATTTCAATACAGCAGTTAAACCATGTTCTGGGTCATCTTGTACTTCTACCAAGCTACAATTTCCGCCATGCCCTGCAAGGCCTGGGTTAATTTCTGCTTGAAGAATGTAAGTAATACGTTCTTCAATTGATGCATCTGGACCAACACGTGGAACCTTAGAATTTGGTGCACGGAAAGTGAGCTGACCACCAAAACGGTCCTTGTTGTAATCGATTACAGCATCTAAAAGATATGGAATAGATGGTGCATCAATATACGCAGGAAAATCAGGATAGTCCTGTTTATAATCTGTTGGGATCACTTCTTCTGGCGCACTATATGCCATACAGCATTCTGCACGTGGCGTACCCGGATGCTCAACAAAAATTCGAACGCCAATTCCCGGAGTATTTTGCTTCGTTAATAAATCGTGCAAATACTCTTGTGCAGATGGTGTAATCAAAAGGTTTGGAATTTCTTCTGCAACAGCAGTGTTGGTGTTCTCAGTCGACATAACAATATTCCTCAAGCTGATGCCTTTATATTAACCGAAGATGAGGTGGATTTAAAAAAAATCAACTAAATTTGTCGGATTTATACACAACAGGGTTTCAACTTAAGTTTTTAATGGCATTATTGAGCCAGTATTGATCATTTTTTAAATATTTCTTATGTTGCATTTGCCATTTAACCATACAGTTACTCTTATTATTATTACGGTCATTATCTCTTTAATTGCTTTTAGCAACCAAAACGTGATGAACCGGCTGATTTTTTGGCCGCCTGCAATGCAACGTGGACAGATTGATCGCTTCATTACCCATGGCTTTATCCATGCCGATGGAACACATCTACTTTTCAACATGATTACCCTGTTCTTCTTTGGCAGTATTATTGAAAGTTTTTATCGCCAATATTTCTACGACATGGGTTTTGTGTTGTTCTATTTAGGTGGCTTAATCTTCGCGATTTTACCAAGCTATTTACAGCATAAAAATGATGCGAATTGGGCCAGCCTAGGCGCCTCAGGTGCTGTTTCGGCAGTGTTATTTGCTTATATTCTATTTCAGCCGTGGAAGCTGATTTTCGTATTTTTTATTCCTGTGCCCGCTATTATTTTTGCAATTTTATATGTGGCATACAGTATTTGGGCTGGTAAGCGCGGTAATAGCCATATTAACCATAGTGCTCATTTATGGGGTGCGGCTTACGGAATCATCGTAACAATTTTACTTGAACCAAAAGTTATTCCGCATTTCTTAGACCAACTGACTCGCCTTCCTTTCTAAACAAAATAAATTAAAGAAAGGCCCTTTGTGGGCTTTTCTTTTTTTCTCATTAATTTATCACTATAAATTCTCAGTCTTTTTTCTGATTATCTTTGATCATTTCTTTGTTTTGATTGCAAAAACCATCTGATTAAACTCGTGCCAATTCTTTTAATAATTCAGATGATACAATGACGTACAAAGCAATTTTATCTAGCCTTTCCATTGCTTTATTTAGCTTATCTTTAGCTGGATGTAATGACAACGATAATCAAGAAAATGTAGCAACCACACCTAAGCAACCGAATATCTTATTTATTATGGCTGATGACTTAGGCTATTCAGATTTAGGCGCTTTTGGTGGTGAAATTCACACCCCTAATATTGATAGTTTGGCTCAAGAAGGTCGCCTTTTAACGGATTATCATACTGCCCCGACCTGTTCTCCAACACGCTCTCAACTCATTTCTGGTACTGATCACCATTTAGCTGGTATTGGGGCAATGGCTGAACTGACACCAGAACATTTGAAAGGACAGCCAGGCTACGAGGGATATTTAAATGAACGTTCTCTATCGATTGCACAAGTACTTAAAGATAATGGTTACCGCACGTACATCAGTGGTAAATGGCATTTAGGGCTAACCCCTGAAACCAATGCACATGCAAAAGGTTTTGATCATTCATTTACTTTATTACAAGGTTTAGATCACCACTTTAAGCAAGCGCCAAGTGCGTTTAAACGAAATTCAACTTATACAGAAGATGGCCAAGTTATTCCTGTTTCAGCTTTGCCTGATGACTTTTTCTCGACAAATTATTTTACCGATAAATTACTGAGCTACTTAGACTCAGGCAAAAATAGTGGCAAACCGTTCTTTGCTTATGCTGCCTATACGGCGCCTCACTGGCCAATTCAAGCACCTGCTGAATACCGTGAAAAATATCGCGGTGTTTATAATGTTGGTTACGATGCTATTCGTAACGCACGTATTGCTAAGCAAAAACAGCTTGGAATTATCCCTGCAAACTTTGAGGCAGCAGAACCAATTGCAACTCAAAATGCCCCACAAAAATATGGAAAATGGGATGAGTTAACAGCCGAACAAAAGGCATTAGAAGCCCGTAAAATGGAAATCTATGCAGGCATGGTAGAAAACCTCGATGCTAACGTCGGCCGTATTATTCAATACCTCAAACAAAATAATCTTTATGACAATACCTTAATTTTCTTTGTTTCCGATAACGGTGCTGAAGGTTTTGTACGTGGCGGATATGGTAGTGAATCTGGTTTTGATAACTCTGTAGCAAATGTGGGTACACCAACTTCATATCACTATATTGGACCACGTTGGGCCGAGGTCAGCGCGGCACCATTTCATTTATGGAAAGATACAGCTGGTGAAGGTGCAACCACTGCCCCTGCTATTGTGAAATTACCAAATCAGAAAAAAGCAGAAGAAACCAATAATAGCTTTGCATCTGTACTCGATGTTTTCCCAACCCTATTAGAATATGCTCATATTCCAGTACCTCAAGGCCAATACAATGGTCGTACCATTAATACGCCATCAGGAGTTTCATGGAAGCCTTTACTTGAAAATAAAACTACTACCATTCGCCCTGCAAATTTTAGTTTTGCCGATGAATTACATGGCAGTAAATATGCAAAACAAGGTGAATGGAAAATTGCAGTTCAAGGGCGCCCTGAGTTAGGCACTGGGACTTGGGAGTTGTACAACATTGCCACTGATCGTGGAGAAAAGCACAATGTTGCACAACTTTACCCAGCAAAAGTGCAAGAGTTGTTATCGGTTTATCAAAAATATACTGAGAAAAATGGTGTGCAGGAATATAACGCCAAATGAGATTAAAACTATTTTTAGTTACCGCAATCAGCCTGTCTTTTATGACAGGCTGTAGCCAATCTTCACAAGTTTCTGAATCAGCACCCTCGCCTCAACAGCTAACGTCTTTAGCTGACCTTGGTTCTATTGAAAAGTGTAAAAACTACTCTGGACTACCTCAAGGTTGGCTCAAACAGCCTACAGCTGGCATGGTGTTAATTGCCGATGGGCATTTTAATTTTGGTTCTGAGAAAGCCTATCCCGATGAACTTAATTTTGGAAAAAAACAAAGAGAAGTCAAAGGATTCTGGGTTGATCAGACTGAAGTTACCGTTGCTCAGTTTGCAAGCTTCGTAAAAGCAACGGGCTATATTACCGATGCCGAAAAACAAAAGCAGGCTGCTGTTTTCTCACCAGATCCTCATCATCCACAGCAATGGTGGCAGCTAAAATCAGGATATACATGGAAAACTCCAAATGGCAGTAATGGTGCTGTAGCTAATCCGAATGAGCCTGTGCGATATGTGAGTAAAAACGATGCTGAACATTATGCAGTCTGGCTCGGACATGATTTACCAACAGAACTAGAATGGGAATATGCAGCTAAAGCCAACTCAAAAACTGATACGCCCTTACATCAAGCGCCTACCGATGAACATCAACATCCACAAGCAAATTACTGGCAAGGTGAATTCCCTTTTCAAAACCTAAATCAAGATCACTTTAAAGATGTAGCACCCGTTGGATGTTTTGCGGCAAATAATTTCAAACTATTTGATACGATTGGAAATGTATGGGAATGGACATCCTCTCCTTATCAAGGTGCTCATGACCAACATATGGGAAATTATTCTGATTTAAGACAACAACAAATTGCGAGTACACAATATGTAATTAAAGGCGGATCTTTTCTATGTGCTCAAAATTATTGTTCGCGTTATCGAAACAGTAGTCGTTATCCGCAAGACTTTGATTTAGCAGCAACCCACGTTGGCTTTCGAACAATTTTAAGATCTGATTAGTTTCTTTTGATTAGAATTAGTAAATATATTTTTAACGAAAAGTAGGTCGAAAAATAATCAATATATTTCTATAGTACAAAGGAGAATGATAAAAAAGTGAGAACATGATGAAAGCATTATTTCTTTGTGTAGCAGCAATTTTCACAATGTCATTATCAGCCTGTGCAGTTCATACACGGGAAGGTAGTATTGTGATTGATCCAGATTCACCTTATCACAATCATCCCGGAGACTTTTGCCCACCAGGACAAGCTAAAAAAGGACGCTGTTAGAAACACTCATTCTTAAAGTAATTTTGAAGTTACGTTAAAGAAATAGAGTTTAATTGAATGATAAGCTGAGTACAAAAATAGTGGGTTCCAACCCAAAAATAGATGGGATGAAACTAGAAAATTATGGTGTAAAAAAATCACCATATCCCCAAGATTTTTAAAAGACAATCTTACGTTGTCTTCTATCTAGTTTCACCCCAATTCTTTTTTATTCCGTCTGACTTCTCTTATCCTTTAAGAAAAAAGTCTAGTTTTTAATCATTTCTGCATCTGTATTATTGATACATTTTGAACATTTTACCTTCAGGTTAAAACTGATGTATTTGCTTCATACAAAATAATCATTTATGTAACGTAAGTCTATAAAAATGTTCTAAAAATGTGAAAAAAATTAAGGTCAAAATGAGATGGATTTATCATAAAAAATTGCTCTTTCAAGTTTCATCACATAAATATTCAATATTATTTTGTCAGTTATTGCCACTCGTTTCCTTTCATTGGCATAGATAATGTATACATCTGTATATTAACCCAGTCTTATAACGAGATATTTTATGTCCAGCACAAGTCAAGTCGAAGGTCTACAATTTCCAGTACACGCCTCAACAAAAAAACAAAGCACATCTCTTACAGGCCAAGAGATTTTGTCAGAGGCTTTATCTGTTGTAGATAATAAAACCGCGCAACAAGTGTTGAATGAAAAAAACTGGCGAAAAAACTACCCTATTTATTTTAAAGCGCTTGTTAAGCAAGGCATCTCAAATAGTAGCAACCCAATTACTATTGCTAAGCAGGGCTTGCATAAAGCTCACCACCTTTTTGACTACTATCGTGATAGTAAGCATTACCTTTTAAAAGATGCGGTTCATATTGCTTCATCTACACCCCTTCATACAGTAAAACTTAAAGGTGAAAGTGATGCAGCCCCAGAGTGGTATGTTCCTTACAAAGGGCAAAAGCTCAGTGGACAAAGCTTACTAGACCAAATTCAACGTTGGGAAGAGGCTGGTATTATTGAACCAAGCCATGCAAAAGCTTTGCGTGAAGCTACTGCTCATCCAGAATGGTTTGATTTATCTGACCGTACCATGGTGTTGTTTGGTGCGGCTTCAGAAGCTGGTCCTCTACCTTGGTTAGCCAAATGGAAAGCGAATATTATTGCTGTCGACTTACCAAACCCACGTGTCTGGGGCAAAATTTTAAATACGATTCAACAAGGAAACGCAACACTCATTGCTCCAAGCGTTGAACAAATTGCTTCCTCAGCAAAAGCTTCTGAACTAAAGGATAAATTGGGTGCAAATTTATTGACTCAATTACCAGAAATTGCACAGTGGCTAGTGCAGTTTCCACAAAAGTTAGATTTGGCCGCAATCGCCTATTTAGATGGTGAAAAGCATGTTCGCGTGTCGATGGCAATGGATAGCATCATGCAATTTGTGAGCGAGCATAAGTCTGATACGAGCCTTATGTTTATGTGTACGCCAACCGATGTTTATGCTGTTCCTAAAGAAGTAGCAAAAGCTGCTCAACAAAAATTTAAATCACGCACAAAACTACAAAAAATGGCGGTGAAAGGTGTTTCTACACTTTCCTTAAATCGTTTTTTCCAAGCGCCTTATCAAGACCTGATTGATTGTGAAAATGGAAAAACTTATGGTATTGCCGACTGTCTAGTGGTTGAACAAGGCCCAAACTATGCTTTGGCAAAACGCATTCAACAATGGCGTGCTATTTTGGCCCGTCATCAAGGACAACACGTCAGTATTAATATTGCTCCATCTACAACGACTCACTCTGTGACTAAAAATCCATTATTGAAAGCAGCTTTTAATGGTGCAGAGCTTTTTGATGTAGAAGCGTTTAGTCCTGAAACGACCAATGCTATTATGGCGGCACTCTGGATTCATGACTTAAGAAATGAGTCTTCTGTGGCAAATCCTGAAACTGAACTGGACCATCCGCTTGAACTCATGATGGAAGGTGCTAACCACGGCGGATTATGGCGTGTTGCTTATTTAGCAAGAACTGCCCTACCTTTTGCTGCAATCTATGGATTTGCAACCGAAAAACTACCTTTTGGAAAATCATCTAAAAAATAGTTTAATTAAAGCCCAATTCTAGAATTGGGCTTTTTTCTGAGTTTTTCTATTTATTTTGAAAGTGTGATAGATATTTTTGCATTTCATCAGGTGGCACCATACCGCCTCCGGTCGCCCATACCACATGATTTGCCTGCTGCAACTGTTCAGCTGATAGTTGATGTAAAGCCAAATAATCAGAACTCGTCTGAACATAATATGGACCCATCATTCCTGCCACTGCTGAAGGCTCAAGCTGAATATTTTCAGTTTGATTTAGAAGTGCTATTAGTTCATACAAACGTTCATCGTTAATTGTGTAATAGCCATCAATTAGCTGTTGCATAGCACGTCCAACAAAACCTGAAGCACGCCCTACTGCAAGTCCATCTGCGGCTGTAACGTTATCGATACCAATGTCATTTACTGAAATCTGATCATGCAAGCCTGTGTGCACACCAAGCAACATGCAAGGCGAATGGGTTGGTTCAGCAAAAAAACAATGTACGTGCTCACCAAAAGCCAGTTTCAACCCAAAACTCACGCCACCTGGGCCACCACCGACGCCACACGGCAAATAAACAAATAATGGGTGTTCAGCATCAACTTTAATCTGTTTTTGCTCAAATTGCTGTTTTAAGCGTATTCCAGCAACGGCATAACCTAAAAATAATGTTCTCGAGTTTTCATCATCAATAAAAAAGCAGTGTGGATCTTGTTCTGCGGCTTTTCGTCCCTCTTCAACAGCTACACCATAGTCACTGGCATATTCCACAACATTGACACCTAGTGAACGCAGTTTGTCTTTCTTCCACTGTCTAGCATCGGCAGACATATGGACTGTGACTCTAAAACCCAGTTTAGCGCTCATAATACCGATAGAAAGCCCAAGGTTGCCTGTAGAACCTACTGCAATTTGATACTTAGAAAAAAACGTTCGAAATGCGTCTTGGTCGAGTTTAGTGTAATCGTCTTCCAACTTGAGAAGCCCTGCCTCAATTGCCAATTTTTCAGCGTGAGCCAAGACTTCATAAATACCACCACGGGCTTTAATTGAACCTGAAATAGGGAGATGACTATCTTTTTTCAGCCAGAATGCTCCTCTCAGTAGCACTTGTTCTGTTGAAGAAAGTGCTTGCTGCATTTTCGGAATTTCAACAATATCTGATTCAATTTTTCCATGTTGTGCTTGAGTTTCAGGAAATACTTTTGCCAAATAAGGTGCAAAACGCGCTAGCCTTGCTTCCGCTTCACTTACATCGTCTACTGTGAGTCCAACTTTTTCTAAAGCTTCTGTTAAAGGATAGCGATGAGGTGTAAACCAAAATGTCTCTTTATAGGCTTGCAATGTCTCAATAAGTGGAAATTGTTGTTTTAGCTGATCTATTTGAACCGCATCCATAATCTATCCTGATATCAAAGTTTAAGCCCAGCTTTTAAAGCTGCTTGATGCTCTATAACGACTTGTTAATTTATAATTGAATGTACATGAAAATAGACTGAACTTTAAAAAGAAACAAATAAAAAAGCCACTGTTCACAGTGGCTTTAATGTTTTAAATGCTTTTATACAAACTGCAAGAATAACCAGTACAAACCGCCTGATAAACAGATTGTTGCAGGAAGTGTAAATACCCATGCAGATAAAATTGTTTTAACTGTATTGAAGTTTAAGCCTGATTTATTCGCAACCATGGTACCCGCAACAGCACTGTTTAAAACGTGTGTTGTTGAAACAGGCATACCTAAACCGTCAGCAGCTGCAATTGTACTCATTGCTACAAGCTCAGCAGACATCCCCTGACCATAAGTCATATGATGCTTACCAATACGCTCACCTACAGTCACAACAATACGTTTCCAGCCAACCATGGTGCCTAAGCCAAGTGCCAAAGCAACTGCTACTTTCACCCAAGTTGGAATGTATTGTAAGAATGAATCTAAGCTACTACGGTATTCTTTCACAAGTTTTTCTTGTGACTGATCCATTTTTGGTAATGCATTTGCTTTATCCAAACGCTTAAACGAAGTGGTACTTAAATACATGTCATTACGAATTTCGCTAATTGCAGCTTCTGGAATATCTTTTAAGTTGCTATAGCTAGAAACACGCTCACCCAAGTGGTCAGTCATGCTTGCCAATGCAGGCACTACTTCTGGAGTTTGCTGTTTAGTTTGAATGTATTTAGTCAGAATAACACGTGCTTTTTCATCAGTTAATTCTGGCTGATTTTGATTCAAAAATACGGCAGTTTGAGAAGAAAGCTGATGGAATGATTGAACTTGTTGTGTATCAAGGTTTTTATTTAATGAATAAGCCAACGGCACCAGACCAACCAAAATCAGCATGATGAGACCCATACCTTTTTGACCGTCATTAGAACCATGTGCAAAACTTACACCTGTACAGGTAAAGATTAAAATTGCACGAATGATTGCTGGTGGTGGTTTATTACCTTCTGGCGGCTGGAATAATTCTAATTGGCGTTTAAAAACAGTTTTAACCAACAAGAATACAATCGCTGCAAAAGCAAAACCAATTAAAGGCGAAAATAATAAGGCCTTACCGACTTTAATCACCTGATCCATATCAACACCGCTGGTCGTTACGCCAGTCGATGCACTCAACAGATGGTTCATAATGCCCACACCCAAGATTGAACCAATCAAAGTATGAGAACTAGAAGCAGGAATACCCAAGAACCAAGTACCTAAGTTCCAGAGAATTGCAGCAATTAGAAGCGCAAAAACCATTGCGAAACCTGCACCGCTACCCATGTTCATAATCAGTTCAACAGGCAACAATGCAATAATGCCGTAAGCGACTGCGCCGCTTGCAACCATTACCCCAAGAAAATTACAAAAACCTGCCCACATGACTGCAACTGGTGCAGGTAAAGCATTGGTGTAAATTACTGTTGCTACTGCATTTGCAGTATCGTGGAAGCCATTTACAAACTCAAAGCCTAAAGCAATCAAGAGTGCAGTAGATAAAAGGATAACCGAATAAAGACTCAAAGGTGGTACATGTGCTAAATCAGCACTCACCTGAAATCCAATATAAATAAGTGTTGCAACAATAATCGTCAGAAACACCGGCATAAAAAACTTGGGTGTCGGGACATGTACATTCGTCGATTTGACTTGCAGGTTTGCCGCAAGTTTTGAATCCGAAACAGGGGGTAGATTAGAATTCATGCAGACGGTAAGAGGATAAAAAAATCCTCTGTATTCTTAAATTAAATTATGACAATTATATGACAAAGCGGCGCCTGATGAAGTCAATTTTTCATATTTTGACCTCATTTGATGCACCTTTCCTCTATGAAATTTATTTTTTTATTAAAATACAATAATTTAAATCAATTTATATCTTCCTTATTTATGACTATTTTTAAAGCAAAAATATATAAAAAATTACCCGAATGCTTGTTTTTTAAACAGCATAATTGTCATAAAACGGAATATTGGCGATGAAATATTTCAATATCATGATCATTTTATGAATATTTGATGAAAAAACAGTCTCTATTTGTCATAAAAGCCTTTTTTTAATGAATCTATTACAAGTGAATGGTGGGTCGTTATAGCTCATCAATTGCGCAACTATTCTGTTACAATAGCGCCGCATTTTTAAATTTGTAAAATATCGGGGTTTTCTATGTCTACGCTTGCCACCCTAAAAGCGCTTCTTGCCAAACGCATTCTGATTATTGATGGTGCGATGGGTACCATGATTCAACGCCATAAATTAGAAGAAGCCGACTACCGTGGTGAGCGTTTTGCCGATTGGGCACATGACCTAAAAGGTAATAATGACCTTCTTGTGCTAACTCAACCCGAAATCATTCAAGGTATTCATGAAGCTTATCTTGATGCAGGCGCAGACATTATTGAAACCAACAGCTTTAACGGTACGCGTGTTTCAATGTCTGACTACCACATGGAAGATCTTGTTCCAGAGATTAACCGTGAAGCAGCACGTTTAGCTAAAGCAGCTTGTGAAAAGTATTCGACTCCAGATAAACCGCGTTTTGTAGCAGGTGTACTCGGTCCAACATCGCGTACCTGTTCAATTTCGCCTAATGTAAATGACCCTGCCTTTCGTAACATCACTTTTGATGAGCTAAAAGAAAACTATATTGAGGCAACTCATGCGCTTATTGAAGGCGGTGCAGATATCATTTTGATTGAAACCGTTTTTGATACATTAAACTGTAAAGCTGCAATTTTTGCGGTGAAAGAAGTCTTTAAGCAACTTGGTCATGAATTACCACTCATGATTTCAGGGACCATTACCGATGCTTCAGGTCGTACTTTAACAGGTCAAACTGCTGAAGCGTTCTGGAACTCTGTACGCCATGGTGACTTACTCTCAATTGGTTTCAACTGTGCCCTTGGTGCAGATGCTATGCGTCCTCACGTTAAAACCGTGTCTGATGTTGCTGATACGTTCATTTCTGCTCATCCAAATGCTGGCTTACCAAACGCTTTTGGTGAATATGATGAAACACCAGAACAAACTGCTGCCTTCTTAAAAGAATTTGCAGAAAGTGGTTTGATCAATATTACCGGTGGTTGCTGTGGTACAACGCCTGACCATATTCGTGCGATTGCCAATGCTGTAAAAGACATTGCACCACGTCAAATTCCTGAAACGAAGCCAGCTTGCCGCTTAAGCGGTTTAGAACCATTTAATATTTATGATGACTCATTGTTCGTTAACGTCGGTGAACGTACCAACGTTACTGGTTCAAAAAAATTCTTACGCTTAATTCGTGAAGAAAACTTTGCCGAAGCTTTAGAAGTTGCACAGCAACAAGTGGAAGCTGGCGCACAGATTATCGACATTAACATGGATGAAGGGATGCTCGATTCGCAAAATGCGATGGTACATTTCTTAAATCTTGTAGCATCTGAACCAGATATTTCACGTGTGCCAATCATGATTGACTCATCAAAATGGGAAATCATTGAAGCAGGCTTAAAATGCGTACAAGGTAAACCTGTTGTTAACTCGATTTCGTTAAAAGAAGGTTATGACGAGTTTGTCGAAAAAGCTCGCCTGTGCCGTCAATATGGTGCTGCAATTATTGTGATGGCCTTTGATGAAACTGGTCAGGCCGATACTGCTGAACGTAAACGCGAAATCTGTAAACGTTCTTATGACATTTTAGTTAACGATGTGGGCTTCCCTGCTGAAGATATTATTTTTGACCCGAACGTGTTCGCAGTAGCAACAGGTATTGAAGAACACAATAACTATGGCGTCGATTTTATTGAAGCCACAGGTTGGATTAAACAGAACTTACCACATGCCATGATTTCTGGCGGTGTATCGAACGTTTCGTTCTCGTTCCGTGGAAATGAGCCTGTTCGTGAAGCGATTCACTCCGTGTTCTTGTACCATGCCATTAAACAAGGCATGACCATGGGTATTGTAAATGCCGGTCAAATGGCCATTTATGACGATATTCCTAAAGAACTCAAAGATGCAGTTGAAGATGTTGTTTTAAACCAGAACCAAGGTGAATCTGGTCAACTTGCTACTGAAAAACTACTTGAAGTTGCTGAAAAATTCCGTGGTCATAGTGGTGCCCAGCGCGAAGCAGAAAACCTTGAATGGCGTAACGAACCTGTAGAAAAACGTCTTGAATATGCATTGGTTAAAGGTATTACCACCTACATTGACGAAGACACAGAAGAAGCTCGCCTAAAAGCCAAACGTCCTTTAGATGTAATCGAAGGCGCTTTGATGGACGGCATGAATGTGGTCGGTGACTTGTTCGGTTCAGGCAAAATGTTCTTACCTCAGGTTGTGAAATCTGCACGTGTTATGAAGCAAGCTGTGGCTTGGCTCAACCCATACATTGAAGCTGAGAAAACAGGTAGCCAATCTAAAGGTAAAGTCCTGATGGCAACTGTTAAGGGCGACGTACACGATATTGGTAAAAATATTGTAGGCGTTGTACTGGGCTGTAATGGTTACGATATTGTTGACCTTGGCGTGATGGTGCCTTGCGAGAAAATCTTGCAAACTGCAATTGATGAAAAATGTGACATCATTGGATTATCAGGTCTGATTACGCCATCTTTAGATGAAATGGTATTTGTTGCGAAAGAAATGCAGCGTAAAGGCTTTAACATTCCTTTATTGATTGGTGGCGCGACTACGTCTAAAGCACACACAGCAGTAAAAATTGATCCTCAATATCAAAATGATGCTGTGATTTATGTTGCCGATGCTTCACGTGCTGTGGGTGTCGCAACTACCCTGCTTTCAAAAGAAATGCGTGGAAACTTTATTGCAGAGCACCGTGCTGAATATGTCAAAATTCGTGAGCGCTTAGCTAACAAACAGCCTAAAGCTGCCAAGCTAACTTATGCAGAGTCGGTTGAGAATGGCTTTAAAATTGATGAGAGTTATGTTCCTGCAAAACCAAATCTTTTGGGAACACAGGTCTTAACCAATTACCCACTTGCAACACTTGTAGAATATTTTGACTGGACACCATTCTTCATTTCTTGGAGCTTGGCAGGTAAGTTTCCGAAAATTTTAGAAGATGAAGTGGTTGGTGAAGCTGCAACAGATTTGTACAACCAAGCTCAAGCAATGTTGAAAGATATTATCGACAACAACCTTTTTGATGCACGTGCTGTATTTGGTATGTTCCCCGCTCAGCGCACCGATGCTGACACCGTCAGCGTATTTGATGAAGCGGGTCAAAATGTTACGCATACTTTTGAGCACTTACGTCAACAATCTGACAAAGTAACAGGTAAACCAAACTTGTCTTTGGCAGATTACATTCGCGCTGACCGTGAGCAACAGGATTACTTAGGCGGATTCACTGTATCGATTTTTGGTGCAGAAGAATTGGCAAATGAGTACAAAGCCAAAGGTGATGACTACTCTGCAATTTTAGTTCAATCACTAGCTGACCGCTTTGCTGAAGCCTTTGCAGAACACTTGCATGAACGCATTCGTAAAGAGTTCTGGGGTTATAAAGCTGATGAACAGCTTAGCAATGAAGAGCTGATTAAAGAAAAATATGTCGGTATTCGCCCTGCACCGGGTTACCCAGCTTGTCCAGAGCACTCTGAAAAAGCAGTGTTGTTTGACTGGTTAGGTTCTACCGACAAGATCGGTACTAAACTGACTGAACACTTTGCAATGATGCCACCATCTTCAGTAAGTGGTTTCTATTATTCTCATCCACAAAGTGAATATTTTAACGTGGGCAAAATCTCTCAAGACCAACTTGAAGATTATGCAAAACGTAAAGGTTGGACACTTGATGAGGCAAAACGCTGGTTAGGGCCGAATTTAGATGATTCGATTAGTTGATTAATAAAAATTTCAAGGTTATAAATATCATAAAATTTAATTATTTATTGATAATTTATGACCTTGGAAAATTTAATTACTGCTCTAAATAGTAAGACTTCTGACTTAGAAATAAAAATTAATAGCCTCATTAATTTTTACTACAAATCTTATTCACAAGAGCACGCTCTTTCTATAGCTAACCTACATGATAATCATCAAATAGATCTATTACATCTAGCAAAAAAAATAATTGAATGTAAAACTCCTAAGCAATTAAAAAATATCGATCAATTTGAACATGTTTTTTTTAATATTATCACTCAAGCAAATAATATAAATTTTATTGACCTCACCACTATTACTTTTCAATTTGATGAAATATTTGACAAAGATCCCTTGAGATTTCACTACCTTAAAAAGGTAGGACAAAAAAATAGCAGTTATGCACAGTATTTATTTAGTTTAATAACTAATAATCTAGAAAAACATTATGATCAATTAGGCTTAGCAATTGCATGCTTAACCAATTTTGAGCCAAATCAAACTCAAGAATTCATTTTAAAACACTTTGATTTAAAAGAAAAAAATATAAATTTATTCTTGGATGCAATCAAATATATGATTTATCCTTTGCCTTCTGATGCAACTCAAATATTAGATAAAATTTTAAATTTAATAGATCATAATAATTTAAATGGAAATCAATTTTCTAAAATTTTAGAAATTATAACTTATATGTATCTTCAACATAAGGAACTCGAAGAAGATATAATCAATACTATAAAAATTATTAAAAGCAATCCTGATCTAGTAGAAATTCCAATTCAATCTTCAACTTTACTGCTTAGCGAGGGAAATAAATTTTCTAAAAAGATCAGAGAGAGTTTTTATAAAATTATACTTAACTCCCATAATATACCCCCTCAAGTTTGTAATTCATTAAGCCTCTGCATTAACAACATAACAAATGAAAATGATATTAAAAGACTAATTGAGATTATTGAACATCTATTAATTAATCATGAAAATATTTCTATTAAGAATTTCCATACTTACTATATATGTAAAAAAACTGAATTAATTAATAAAATCATTACACGATGGCTACTTACCAAACAAAAAAAATTATGGGAGTCTGTGTCAACTATAATATTAACTCATCAAATTAAATCATTAGAAGTAGATGTTTCTTGGGTTACGAGTTTCAAAGAGTCGGATTATACTTTTTTAACTAAAAAATCTATTGGATGGTTTGATATATATGAGAATCTCATTTTAATTTTTATTACTAGTATCTTAAACAAAATGCAATCCTCTCAATTAATTAAACAAGTCCTCAATCTGACTTTCCAACATGTCATTATTAATTATGAGCCTCAATATATTGGCTTTTTCTTCAATGAAAAAAATTATATGAACTTAGAAATAAAAGAAAAAATTCAAGATCTTAAAATTAAACATGAAAAATTCTATAGCGATCTAGATAGAGCAAAAAATTTGAAAGAATTAGCATGCCCTTTAGAGCACTCGAGGTTACTACAATATAAAAGGCATTATGAAAATGAAAAAATTAGCAAATTAGCTGATGCTCAATCAGTATTTTCTGATATTTTTTCAAAAAACATCATGTTATATGGTGAAACTTATATTCATCTTACAAATATCGAGAACAATGAAATCTCTATTCAAGAAAATGAACTTAGTTCTTTTTCTTACACTATGACTTTGCCTCTAAAATACTTCACCGATCCAGTTTTACTAGAATATCAAAGACAAATAATGAAGTATGAAGGAATGGAATCATGAAATTAATATTAAAAGAATATTTGAGATCCTTAAAAGAACGTAATGAACTAGATGCTCTACTACCTGACCTCTTAACAGAAATGGGAATGATTGTAACCTCCCTTCCTCAAAGAGGCACACGCCAAAATGGGGTTGATATTATGGCGGTGGGTAAAAACTCAAATCAAGACGATACTGTTTTTTTGTTTTCAGTAAAAGATGGCGATTTAAACCGTACACATTGGAATGGAGAAAGTGATCAAGCATTGAGACCTTCTATTGAAGAAATCTTTGATGTATATATTCCTAACAGAATTCCAGAGGAACACAAAAATAAAAAAATTGTAATATGTTTATGTTTTGGTGGAAATATTTTAGAACAGGTTAGAGAAAATGTGTCTAGTTATATTGCTCAGAAAACAACTGATCGTATTTCATTTGAAGAATGGAATGGTGATAAAGTTGCAGAGTTAATTATTCAACATTTACTCAAAGAATCCTTACTTCCAATTGGTTTTCGTGAAGAACTTCGACGCTCTATTGCAATGATTGAAGAGCCTGAATCATCGGTACAATATTTTCACTCACTACTTAAACTTATAGAACAATCAGGGCTAAAAACTGTACGAAAAATTCGCCTAATAAACCTTAGTTTATGGGTTTTATATTCATGGGCAAGAAATTTAGATAATTTAGAAAGTATCTATCAATCATGTGAAAAATCGATATTTACATCTTGGATCATTATCAAAGATATTTACACACAAACAAATAAAGAAGCAAAAGAAATAAAATCTACTTTTGACAATGTACTAAGAACTTATAGAAAGATAAGTGAAAACTATATAGATAAACTTAAACCATTTTGTCATACAAAATATACTATTTCTGCTAATTCTCACTATGGTAACCATATAAATACCAATTTAAAATTGTTTGATATTCTAAGTAGATTTTCAGTTTACGCTTTTTGGCTACACTTTGATATACAAAATGAAAGTGATGAAAATATTAAAAAAGATTTAACTGATAAAATGTGCAATCACCTTGATACACTACAGGCCTTAATATCAAACAATGGAATACTTTTCACACCGATTAAAGACTCCCAAATCATTGAAATTTCATTTTTTATTATCGCATTCAATCTAAGCAATGAAGAGGGACATATTGAATTTATTAAGTTTTATTTGACCAATTTAACTAATGCCTTAAAAAATTCGTATAATATAAATTATTTATATCCAGTTATATATGAAGATTTTGAAAAATTATTAAATCATTCATCAAAAAATGATGAAAGTTATTTTAAGGAAGCTACAGCAGGGAGCTTGATGCTACCAAGTTTAGCACTAATTTCCTCAATTTTAAACGATGAGGTATCTTTTAAAACAATTCAGGAAATACAGAGAGAAAAACTTTCTCATTGCAACTTTCAATTTTGGTTCCCACGGGTAAAATCGGAAAATATGATCTTAAAATCACCTGATCGTTTCCATGGCGCTTGCTGGTCAAATGTCCCTATTCAGAAAGAGATGACTGGATTTATTAAAGAATTTAAAATAATGTTATCTCAAAATAATGATTTAGAGAGTTTTTCACTTCTCAAAAATGATTTATATCCTATTTTACTTGTTGCATGTAGACACTATCGACAACCTATTCCATTGAATTTTTTAATTTAATGTTAAATCATGTTTAAAAAAGAGGGCGTGAAGGAAATTCCATCACGCCCTCTTCAATTTAAATATTTAAGATTTCTACTTCAAATGTGACTTAATCTTCTCTTTAACTGCTTCAGTTGAAATACCATATCGATCATGCAAGGTTGGTAATGCTCCTGCATCTAAAAATGCATCTGGCAAACCGATCATGTCAAAACGAGGATGTTGTCCATTTCTTAGGAGTAAGGACCCGACAGCTTCGCCTAAGCCGCCAATGACTGAATGATTTTCAGCAGTTAAAACAGGACGGCCACCTTTTGCGACTTCATCCAAAATAGTTTGTTCATCTAAAGGTTTAATTGTTGGCACATGTAACACTGAAACCTCAATGCCCTCTTTTTCAAGCTCTTCCGCTGCCTCAAGCGCACGCATGGTCAATAAACCAGTGGAAATGATGAGTAAGTCTTTACCCGGTTTAATCACCTGTGCCTTACCTAATTTAAACTGGTAATTGTATTTATCGAGCACTAATGGAACCTGTCCACGCAATAAACGCATATATACAGGGCCATTATGAGCAGCAATCTGAGGAATCGCTTGTTCGATTTCTAAGGCATCACATGGGTCAATGATCATGAGGTTTGGCATTGCACGAAAAATCGCAATATCGTCAGTCGCCTGATGGCTTGGGCCGTAGCCTGTGGTTAAGCCCGGAAGTGCCGCCACAATTTTGACATTCAGATTATCTTCCGCAATCGCCATACAAATAAAGTCATAGGCACGCCGTGATGCAAACACAGCATAGGTGGTCGCAAAGGGAACAAATCCTTCACGAGCAAGTCCTGCTGCTGCGCTCATCAAAAGTTGTTCTGCCATGCCCATTTGGAAAAACTTGTCTGGATTTTCTTTAGCAAAAATATGTAGGTCTGTATATTTTGATAAATCTGCTGATAACCCCACAATATCATCACGCTCTTTTGCCAAGGCATTTAGTGCATGTCCAAATGGAGCTGGTTTGGTCGGTTGGCCCTCGGCAGCAATAGAAGCAATCATTGCCGAAGTGGTTAGTTTTTTCTTAGGTGGATTGGCTAACTGGCTCATGGTGTATTCCTTACTGTCCGTAGTGCGTCAAAATATTTAAAGCGTCATCCCATTCATGTTCATCAACACGAATGAAGTGAGTTTTTTCGCGGCTTTCCAGGAATGACACGCCCTTACCCATTTTGGTGTCACAAATAATGACGCGTGGGCATGTTCCCTCATGGTTTCGTGCTTGGTCGAATGCCGTAAGTAAAGCTTCCACGTCATTGCCATCTACGCGTTGGGTGTACCAACCAAATGACTGCCAACGGTCTACAATGGGTTCAAACGCTAAAATTTCGCTGGAGTGCCCATCTGCCTGCTGATTATTCACATCAATAATGGCAATCAAGTTATCTAATTTCCAATGAGAAGCAGACATCACTGCCTCCCATGTTGAGCCTTCATTTAGCTCTCCATCGGACAGTAAGTTATAGATAAAAGCATCCGACTTTTTTTGTTTCAGCCCTAGACATGCACCGACTGCAATTCCAAGACCATGCCCCAATGAACCACCTGTAATTTCCATGCCCGGTGTATATGAAGCCATGCCCGACATCGGTAGACGACTATCATCTGCACCGTAGGTTTCAAGTTCTTCAAGTGGGATAATTTTTGCTTCAATTAAAGCTGCATAGAGTGCAATTGCATAGTGCCCAATAGAGAGATAAAAACGGTCTCGACCTTCCCATTCGGGGTTTTCTGGCTGATATTTCATGGCATGGAAATAAGATACTGCGAGCAAATCTGCTGCACCCAAGGCTTGTCCAACATAGCCTTGGCCTTGTACTTGCCCCATACGTAAAGCATGTTGGCGAATGTGGTAGGCACGTTGTTGCAACTCGGCAATTTGGCCTGCGTTATTAACATTTAACATTGTCATTTACTATTCCTTATTAACGATTGACCAGTTTTGCTGGAACACGCAGAACCAAACTGGCACCGAAAATTAATACTGCTGTGATTAAGAACATGCCAATTGCATTTGAACCTGTGTTGGTGGTGACCCAACCGATTAAATAAGGTGAGCAAAATCCAGCAAGGTTGGCAAAGCTATTGACTGCTGCAATACCTGCTGCTGCGGAAACACCACCCAAAAAGTTGGTTGGTAACATCCAGAATAAAGAAGATGCAGTGAGCACACCTGAGGCTGCAATGCAGAGGAAAATTAAAGAAAGTGTCAGATTTGAGGCGAGCAAAGTCGCAAGTGTAAGTGCAACCGCACCCGCACACATTGGGATAATTAAGTGCCAACGGCGTTCTTGGAAATGGTCACCACTACGCCCTGCCAAAAGCATAACTACAATGGCGCACATATAAGGAAGACTCGTAAGTAGCCCAATATGCCAGTTATCACTGATGCCTGAGTTACGAATGAGAGTAGGTAGCCAAAAGGTAATGGCGTATTGACCCATCACCACACAGAAGTAAATACCTGCAAGTAACCATAAACGTTTATCAGCGACAAACTCTTTAACGCTCCCATGACCTTCTTTGTGCTGGTTATCTTGAGCAAGCTCTTGCTTCACCAAGTTTTTCTCGTCTTGAGTTAGCCAGTTGGCGTCTTGAACGGAATCTTTTAAAACAGCGAGTACGAGTAAACCGACGACAACCGTAGGAATCGCTTCAATTAAAAACATCCACTGCCAGCCAAACCAGCCATGCACACCGCTCATTCGGTCCATGATTAGACCCGAAAGTGGCCCACCAATCATTCCCGAGATTGGAATCGCGATAAACCAAAGTACGGTCATGCGTGCACGGCGGTAAGACGGAAACCAGTACGTGAGGTAAAGCAATAAGCCCGGGGCTAAACCAGCTTCGGCAACACCCAGTAAAAAACGTAAGGTGTAAAATTGCCATTCGGTTTGAACAAAGGCAAAACAGCCTGACAAAATGCCCCATGTAATCATGATACGGGCAATCCAACGTCTTGCTCCTACTTTGTGGAGTACGATGTTACTTGGCACTTCACATAGGAAATAACCAATAAAGAAAATGCCTGCGCCTAGCCCATATACAGCTTCACTAAACTGTAAATCGCTCATCATCTGGAGCTTGGCAAAACCAACATTTACTCGATCTAAATAGGCACAAAAATAACAAAGCATTAAAAATGGCATAAGCCGAAATGCAATTTTTCGATACGCCGATTTACGAACTGCCGTATCTACTTCAGATGAAAATACTGTATCCATCATGCGAATCCCTTTACATTTGGCCACGGTATCCTCTTGTGACCATCATTCTATTTTTAGTTTTTAAATGACAAGTGATTAATGAATCAGCATGCCACCATTTACATCGAGTGTTACGCCAGTTAAGTAAGCTGACAGATCACTTGCCAAAAATAATGCTGCATTTGCAACGTCTTGCGCTTTACCTAAACGCCCGAGTGGAATACCTGCAAGAATGTCGTGACGACGGTCATCATTCATTAAACCGCCAGTAATATCAGTATGAATTAGACCCGGAGTAAGCGAATTTACACGAATTTGGTCAGGGCCAAACTCTCGAGCCATTGCTTTTGCCAGACCTAATACCCCTGCTTTGGCAGCGCTATAATGTGGCCCGCCAAAAATACCACCGCCGCGCTGCGCTGAAACTGAAGATAAGCACACAATGCTTCCACCACCATTTGCTTTCATGGATGGAATAACAGCTTGCGACATAATCAGTGTTCCACGCAGGCTGACGTCTAAAATACGATCATAGTCATTGCGCTGAATATCGAGTGTTTTAACTGGCTGAGTAATACCAGCATTGTTAATTAAAATATCAATCTTGCCGTAGTGCTGTAGTGCTTGTTCAACAGCTGCTTTGACCTGTTCTTCATTTGCAACATTTGCAGCAAGACCTAAATGTCCTTCACCAAGTGCCTTTGCAGCGTTTTGGCTTTGAGCAAGATCTAAATCAACAATAATGACCTTAGCACCTTGTTGTGCAAAGATTTCTGCGGTTGCTCGCCCAATTCCACGTTCTGATGCTGCACCCGTAATTAATGCCACTTTTCCTTGTAGTAACATGTTGAATCCTCTTTTACGCTTTATTTCCTGAGTTCAGACTTAGATTCTCTTTTTTCAGAAGTTCCAGCAATCATCTCGAATTCAACAAGACATGAAAAAAATTCATGCCTGTGCTATTTTTAAATAAGTTTTAGGGATAAAAACGGATCATTTCATGGATAGTAGTGAAAACAATTTCAACCAGATGCCCTCAATTAAAACATTACAGGCTTTTGAACAAACTGCCCGTTTTGGCAATGTTGCCAAGGCAGCCGAGCATTTAAATCTCACGCCTTCAGCAGTCAGTCACCAAATTGCCAAACTAGAAGAAATGATTGGGCAAAGTTTATTTATTCGTGGTGCCCGTGGTGTGACGCTGACCCCGTCAGGTGAACGCTATTTTCAGGATGTCACGACCATTTTGCATAACCTGATGTTAGCCACTGAAAAAGCCGCTGATAAAAGCCCTAAAGATAGTTTATATATTCATTCATCCCCAAGTTTTGGTTTGCTTTGGCTACTGCCACGCCTCGAATCATTTAAAGAAAAGTTCCCAATGATTCAGGTCAACCTATCGTGCTCTTATGAAAACTTGCACTTTACTCGTGACAAGATCGACATAGATATTCGACATGGTCTACCTAACTGGACAGGTGTGGAAATCAGAACCATTCGTAATGAAAAACTAGAGGTACTTGCATCGCCTAAGTTGCTTGAGCGTAGCCCAGTGCATAAGCCCCAAGATTTATTAAAAAAAGAACTGATTTTATCGCGCTCAACCTTAGTCACTTGGCCCCAGTGGTTTGCGCATCAGGGCTTAAGCATTCCTGAGTTTCCCTATACTTTGAGTTTTGACCGCTCTTACATGTCACTTGAAGCAGCCACACACGGACTAGGTTTTGTTTTAGAAAGTAATTTACTTACTCAAAATTATTTGGAATCTGGAAAGTTGGTTAGAGTTTTTGCAGATGAGCTATTGATTCCTATCTCGGCTCATCATTTGGTATATCCACGAACCCATCAATTTATTCCTAAAATTGAACTGTTTTTAAACTGGATTCATGATGAGTTAGCGGATTGAGAAGTCATTTCTTAAAGGATCTGAATTTCCTCCACTCTTAAGTGATGCATCATCTCTCGAACAAATACAAAGTAGGTAAAAATATAAAGCTGATCTGGAGCCACTTGGTTTGTGTAGTAGCTCAAACGCTCAATAAAACTATTAAAACCATGTTCAAGCTCAATACGGCTGATTTTCTTTTTTGCACTAAAAAATAACTCACTGAGGTGTGTCATAGCAGCATCAGACGTAACAGCTACACCACTTATCTTTAGATTTCTGAGTGGCTTTGACTCGATGATTTCTTCAATGAAATAAATCATCTTTTCGATAGCAAGTTCATCAATTACACCATGACTAATACTGTTCGACTCAACAAAACTCAAGCCTTGTTTGAGTTCAATGTGCTGGTTGTCTATGTCAAATGACAAGCCATTAAGACCAAGCGAAAATTTTAAAACCGAGTCGGGATGATCCATAAAAATAGCTTACCGTTGAGTTTTATTAATAGGATTAGTGCCAGTTTGTTCAATACTTAGCGTTAACAGCGCTAATCATCATTAACACTATATATAATAAAAAACTCTTTAAAAAGACGAAAAATCAATCTTATATTCATCCAATTCCACGATTAAAAATAGAGTATAAACATGAAAAAATTAGTAATTTTAAGTTTCACCCTTTATAGCTTTGCGCAAATTACAAATGCGGCCACATTAAACGTAAAACCTTATGGCACCACTCAAGATGGTCAAAAAGTTGATTTATACACCATGAGCAATAATAAGGGAGTTTCGGTGTCTTTTATTAGCTTTGGTGGAGTAATTACACAAATTTTGACTCCCGATGCACAAGGTAAACAAAATAATATCGTTTTAGGCTTTGACGACCTAAAAGGTTATGAAGTCACTGATACCAAAGAAGGCATTCATTTTGGCGGATTGATTGGACGTTATGCGAACCGTATTGGTAATGCTAAATTTAGCTTAGAAGGAAAAACGTATAACCTTGAAAAAAATAATGGACCGAATTCATTGCATAGCGGTAATCCGGGTTTTGACAAACGTGTTTGGCAAGTTAAGCCCCTCGTTTCTAAAGGTGAAACCGTTAAAGCTTCTCTTAAGTTAACCAGTCCAAATGGTGATCAAGGTTTTCCGGGAAAATTAGATGTAGAAGTGATCTACAGTCTTTCAGATCAAAATGAATTCCAAATCGAATATAAGGCCAAAACTGATCAACCAACAGTCGTCAATCTTACCAACCACAGTTATTTCAACTTATCAGGTGCTGGTAATAACCCTTATGGTGTGCTCGATCATGTGTTACAACTCAATGCAGACCGTGTATTGGTGACCGATCAAAACTCTTTACCCACAGGTGAAATAGCTTCGGTTGCAGGTACACCTTTTGATTTTCGAACGCCTAAAGCAATCGTAAAAGATATTCGAGCGAATCATCAGCAATTGGCCTATGGATATGGCTATGACCAAACTTGGGTACTTAATCAAAAGTCTCAAGGAAAGTTAAATCTTGCAGCTCATGTTTTTGATCCAAAATCTAAACGGACACTGCAAGTCTTAACCACTGAACCAAGCGTTCAAATGTATACAGCCAATCATTTATTGGGAAATGTTGCTGGTGCAAATGGCGTACTCTATCGACAAGCAGATGCGCTAGCACTAGAAACGCAGCATTTTCCAGATAGTCCAAATCAACCATCCTTCCCTTCTACACGTTTGAACCCAAACCAAACTTATAACAGTGTCACCGTATTTAAGTTTGGTATTCAAAAATAGTCTTTTAATTAGAGATATATTTGGCTAAAAAAGACTCTCAGCTGAATATGCCTGAGAGTCTTTTCATTTATTTAACTTTTGTGTTTGGTAGAAGTGCTGTTGCAAAACCAAGTAATGGCAAGAATGAACATAAACCAAATACCCATTCAATGCCGTTAATATCGGCTAAATGTCCCAACCCTGCTGCAGCAATACCACTTACCCCAAACATCAGACCAAACATTAAACCTGCGATCATACCCACACGGCCCGGTACAGCTTCTTGTGCGTAAACCACCATTGCAGCAAAAGCAGACGACAACACCAAACCTGCAATAATTGAAAACACTGTTGTCCAAAATAAGTTTGCATACGGCATCATTAATGCAAACGGCGCCATACCAACAAATGAAACCCAAATAACAGCTTTACGACCAATTTTGTCACCAATTGGACCACCAGCAAATGTACCTAAAGCAACAGCAGCCAAGAATGCAAATAAATGCAATTGAGCGGTCTGGATGCTGATATGGAACTTTTGAATAAGATAAAAAGTAAAGTAGTTACTAATGCTCGCAATGTAAGTAAATTTAGCAAACATCAATAAACTAATTGTGCTCAAAGCAATAATTAGCTTACGGCCATGCAATTTACTTTGTACTTGGTTTGCACGTGTAGCTATCTGATTTTTAGCGTGACTTACCGTCCAACGGCTTACGCCAAATAAAACCCAAATCGCTAAAAGTGCAAATATTACTAAGCCCGCAACTGCATGCTGCCCAAATGGAACAATCAATAACGCTGCCAACAATGGGCCAATGGCAGTACCTGTATTTCCGCCCACCTGAAAAGTCGACTGTGCCGTACCGAAGCGCCCACCCGATGCCATTCGTGCCACCCGCGAAGCTTCAGGGTGAAAAGTTGCCGAACCTACCCCAATAAGTGCAGATGCACATAACAACACTGTGAAGCTTGGTGAAAATGCTAACAAGATAATGCCGCAGAATGTGACCATCATTCCGAGTGGTAGAAGATACGGTTTTGGATGTTTATCGGTATAAAGTCCAATCCAAGGCTGAAGCAGCGAACCTGTAATTTGATATACAAACGAAATCAGGCCAACTTGAGCAAAACTCAGCGTAAAGTTTGCTTTTAGCATTGGATAAATAGCGGGTAGCACTGCTTGAATCAAATCATTCAGTAAATGTGCGACCGCCACGGCGCCTACAATTTTAATAATCATTCCTTGAGGCTGATCATGTGCAACGGTATTGGCAATACCATCTTTCAATTGTATTGAAGACGTCATACCTGAAAAACTCCAATATTTTAAGTAAGATGCTTATTGTAAATTGTCGCTTATAAAGTTATCTTCCAATAATCATCGTATAAGTGACAATTTTCAGGATAGTTTATGTCCGATTCTCTTATTCAGTCTGATTTGTCTGAACTTGTGATTGGGCTATCTTCTGAGCACTCTTACCGAGAAATCACCCCTACCCACACACATACACGTGCGCAGTTTTTGTATGCATCCACAGGAAATATTCAGGTGTTTACACCGAACAATGTCTGGATTGTGCCACCCATGTGTGCCTTATGGATTCCTGCTCATGTCGAGCACAGTGTGATTTCGCTGAGTCACGTGAAGTTAAATACGGCGTTGGTTGAAGTAAATGCAGCAGCTCTAATGGGTCAGCATTGCTTTATTATTCGGGTAAGTAACCTGTTGCATGAGCTTTTGATTCGTTTAAATGAAATTGAACGAGAAGACACACCAAATACGGCGACGTCTCAAGAGCTTTCCCGCTCTTTACAAATTTTGATTTTTGAAGAAATTCATCGGGCCAATTTATTGCCTATTCAGATTCCTTGGCCGAAAGACAAGCGACTATTAAAAATTTGCCAAGATTTATTACATACTCCTGATCATTCAAAAGACTTAACAGATTGGGCTGATGAGATTGGTGCGAGTTCTAGAACCCTAATGCGTATGTTCCAAAAAGAAACTGGACTGTCTTATCGAGCATGGGTCCAGCAAATGCATATTGCACTTGCCTTAAGTAAAATTGCGAATGGTGAATCTATTGCTCGAATTTCTGAATCACTGGGGTATAACAACCCCAGTGCGTTCAGTGCAATGTTTAAGCGACATCTAGGAAAAACACCTCAGCAGTTTAGAAGTTCTGCGATGTCGCTATAAGTCTTTTTTTTTGCAGGTAGGTCATGCTTTTCGAGCAAATCATCAAAATCGTGGTAGACATGAAGCTCACGATCTTTACCAGTTCTCGCATGATCTAATCGTTGTTCAGGATCAACCAAAACAAGGGTATGGCCATCATCAATCAGACGATCTACACCTTCTAAGAACATACGTTTACCCACATCATGGATAAGTGAAATCTGGGTTAAATCAATGACGATGGTGCTTTGGTCAGTTGTCTCATCTTGTAAAATGCGCAACAACATTTCAGCTTCGGTAAATTTCAATACACCGCGAAGCACATATACACTTAATGAAGCATCTTTTCCTGTACGGTAATGGCTTTGCACAATCGTTTGTGCAGAAGGTGTACCTTCCATGAGGTGTAATCCCATGTCACGAGATAACCGTTCTAAAATATCGATGCCTCGAATACTATGACCATGCTCATCTAAACGAGGAGAAAAAGCAGCAATACTGACCTGACCCGGCAGCACACCTAAAATACCGCCCGCTACACCACTCTTAGCAGGAATACCTACAGTCGACAGCCAGTCACCCGCGGCATCATACATGCCACAGCTCATCATGACACTGAGCACTTGTCTAACGACAGATCGGTTTAATAAACGCTTTCCAGTTTTAGGGTCAACCCCACCATTGGCAAGTACACTACCCATACGTACCAAGTCTTTAACTGTAACCATGATCGCACATTGGCGAATGTAACCATTCACAATATCGACAGGGTCAGTCTCTAAAATTCCGACAGTTCGCAACATATAACCGATCGAAAGATTACGGTAGGCCGTTTTAACTTCCGAATCGTAAACAGACTCATCAAAACTTAATTCACGCCCTGCAAGCTCGCTCATAAAACGGCGTAGAATTTCTGCACTATGTAAACCATGCTTGACCTGAATCAAGGAATGTACAGTAATTGCGCCAGAGTTAATCATCGGGTTTTTCGGACGTCCGTCTTTACCCAATGAAATTTCATTGAAGGCTTCCCCCGAAGGCTCTACTCCTACTTTCGCAAGTACTGCATCAATGCCAAGCTGTTGTAAAACATAGGCATATACGAACGGTTTAGAAATCGATTGAATGGTGAATTCAACATCATCATCTCCAATCGAATAAATTTCGCCATCTACCGTAGACATGGCTAAAGCTAATCGATCTGGATTTGCATTTGCTAACTCTGGAATATAGTCAGCTAGATGTCCGCTATTATCTACCTCACAGGCTTCTATCACATTTGCCAAATAATCTGGGAGAGGGGTTTTCATGGTCAGTAACCTTAAATGAGGAGATTTACACTTTCGATCATTTTTTCAGCACAACCTGCTGATAATATTAAAATTATAATTTTTTAGTGAAATAAAAATCACGATATAAGTATTGTAATTCCGATGGCTTATTTATTTCAAGCTCATTATACGTTTTTAAAAACTTTAAACAGAAGATTAGATTATTCTTTCTACAAATAGAACTCCATTTAAATGATCGACTTCATGTTGAACAATTCGAGCCGGAAAACCATGGAAAACCGTTTCAACGGCTTCACCCTGAAGTGTTAAATATTTAACCTTAACCATTTCGGCACGTTCAACTTGTCCACGCTCATCTGGCACACTTAAGCAACCTTCTTCACCCAAAAGCGTTTCATTTGAGAACTCTAAAATTTCAGGATTCACCATCACCACAGCATCCATTTCAGGTGCATCGGGATAGCGTGGGTTTGGTCGAGATGCCACAATAATGACGCGTTTAGAAATATAAACTTGCGGTGCGGCAATCCCTACTCCATTGCGCTCAAGCATCGTTGCTTGCATAGCAGCGGCAAGCTGATAAAGCCAATCACTGTTCAACTCATTTGCCGAGACAGGAGCCGCAATCAGTTTTAAGATATCTTCACCACGCTTTGCGACTGGTAAAACTACGCTCATCCTTTGAATCTCTCATTAAACTCAATATGACAAGTTTTATTGTGTCGCTGAACAGCTCAAAAGAAAAGTCATTCCTACATCTGTTTTTGTTTCATCTAATGCGTTTTTTGTTTTAAAGCTTTTTTATTTGAGTGATGAAAATCTACACCTCTTCATAGAACAAATTTCCTCCATTTACTTTTACTTCACTTTTCCATTAATATCCAAACTTCAATTACAACAATTAAGTAAAAAATGGATCAGGACTTAACTTTGCAGGATGCGAACTATCTTAATAAAGAAGATAAACGAACTCTTGCCCTTTCTTCATTGGGCGGTGCTTTAGAGTTTTACGATTTCGTGATTTATGTGTTTTACGCCAAAATCATTTCTGACCTCTTTTTCCCCAGCACACTCAGCCCATTTTGGGCCATGCTTAACACTTACGGTATTTTTGCAGCAGGTTACTTTTTTAGGCCATTAGGCGGAGTTGTCATGGCCCATTTTGGTGACTTAGTCGGGCGTAAAAAACTGTTTTCACTTTCTATTTTGCTAATGGCGCTACCTACTCTGTTTATCGGGATATTGCCGACCTTTGAAAATATTGGGTATTTAGCCCCCCTACTTTTACTACTTATGCGTGTAGTGCAAGGGATTGCGATTGGGGGTGAAATTCCAGCTGCATGGACCTTTGTGTCAGAACATGTACCCGAAAGAAAAATTGGACTGGCAAATGGTTTACTAACTGCCGGACTGTCTTTAGGAATTTTACTAGGCGCGCTGATGTCTTTATGGATTTCACTGAATTTTAGTGAAGGACAGATTCACGACTGGGCATGGCGTATTCCTTTCATTGCAGGTGGTATTTTTGGTCTAGTCGCACTTTATTTACGGACTTATTTAAAAGAAACTCCAGTGTTTAAAGCCATGCAGGCACGTAAAGAAATTTCAAAAGAAATGCCTGTAAAACAAGTATTAAAAACGCATAAAACAGCCGTTGCAATTGGCATGTTATTTACGTGGTTTTTAACGGGCTGCGTGGTGGTAGTGATTTTAGCCATGCCAAATTTATTGATTGGTTCATTTGGCTTTGAACGCGCACAGACTTTTGAAATGCAAAGTGCCGCCATTGTCATGCAAATGGTCGGCTGTATTTTGGCAGGCTATTTTGCTGACCGTTTTGGCTGTGGCAAAGTCATGATGGTCGGTGCGCTTGCCGTTGCACTTACAGCAGCAGTTTTTTATAACAGTTTAGGACATGCCGCCCATTCAACCATTTTTGGCTTATATATGTTGTTGGGTCTATGCTCTGGTACTGTTGGCATGGTGTCGAGCAGTATGGTCAAAATGTTTCCCGCGCCTGTGCGTTTCTCGGGCATTTCATTTTCTTATAATTTGTCTTATGCGATTGTTGGTGGTATGACACTGCCTTTAGTGCATTGGCTCAGTCAATATAGTGATATTGGTGCGATGTATTATATTTTCGCGCTAACAATTTTAGCCTTTGTGACTGCTTTTGTATTTTGGAATAAGTTTGAGAAAAATAGATATTAAAAGCTTTAACCTATGAAAAAACCACGCCGATTGCGTGGTTTTTTATTGTTATTCACTTTAGAAAGTAAAGCCAATATTAAAGTTAATACGGTATAACCATTTATCACTGTTTGGCGAGGTTGCAGAGGTATAACCCGTTGAGTTGGTTGCCCCACCAATAATGTTGGAGTTTTTACCCCACGTATAATCTGCCCAAACCATAAATGGTGAAGCAATAAACATCATACCTGTGGTGTTCATTTGTGAGTCGGACCAATCATCACGTTTTTTATCCAGATAACTATAGTCATTATAAAACTTAATGGATTTTAGCTTGCCCATATTAGTGACAGGCAACGTATAAGCAAGGTTTAAACTGGCAATCATACCTTCTGAAGCAATGAAATAAGCAGGTGTAAGTCCATTCGCCCCCATTAAAGTCATATCACTATTTACACCATCCGGATTTTTAGCATCGTATTGATAGTGAATGACCGAGCTTTGTAAATTAAAGCGTTTGTAGTTGTTTTCGGTGTGCAAACCGACTGCATAATATTTGCCGTCTTTATCGGTAATATCATTATGTAGCTGGGCAATTGCACCCGATACCCCAAACTCTTGCTTACCGAAATCAGTTTCTAACTTACGAACAATGCGGGTATTCACCTGATTGCGCTTTTCATTTTGATAGGCTTTTTGAGATGGAAATGCATTTCCTGCCAAGTCATCATAAGTTGCACTCTCAGGTGAATAACGCAAGTTCGTCTCTAACATTTGCGGGTAATAACCGAGTTTTACATCCCAATCTTTGTCGTGATAATTCCAGTTAATCCCCGGTGCAATATTGTTGCCATAACCTAAAAAGAATGGAATGTGATAGGTCCAGCCGTTTTGTGGGTATGGATAAATCGTGAAAGGCTTATAAACTAGGCCCGCTTCAATGCTGTTATTGGCATCTAGGTTATAGCCGACATATGCTTTTTCAATGGACGTTTTCTGTTGGTCTTGAAACATATAACTGGCATTGATGTAGGCATCATCAAATTTACCTTTTAGATCGACCCTGAAAATATCAAAATGGAGCTTACCAAAACCACGGTTTGGCCCTTCCCAATCTTCATAGCGTTGATTTAACCGAACCACCCCACCTAACTTTAATGAGTCGGTGCCGTCATCACTTTTCCATTCAAGCAATGAATCTTTTGCAAATGCATTGACGCTTACCCCCAGCGTAAGCGGTGCAATGAATGCCATAATCAATGAAGTCTTTTTCATCTCTACATCCTTGATTGAGTTCCAGCATCCTGCTGGAACTTTATTTGTTTTACCTGTAAAACTTCGTTTTTATTGTTTTTTAGACAAAAAAATTTATCTAAAAAAAGGATGGCTTAGCAGCTCCCATCGCATATGTACTAAACCATCCAAACTGGTTAATACAGTTTCTTTTGCGGTGGACCCGCGAAGTTTAATGGTCCAATCGAATTCATATCGAGCTCAATCACAGTTGGTCCTTCAAAAGCGACAGCCTCTTGAATAACCGTTTTAAACTCATCTGCACTACCCACTTTCCAGCTCTTCACACCCATTGATTCGCCAAGAAGTTTGTAATCAGGTGTATGCAATTCATTGAAATACTGACGACCACCAAAGTAGTTATTTTGAATGCCACGCATTACGCCATAACCACCATCATTCATAATCATTAAGACCATGTTGGTGTTTTCTTGCACCATAGTTGCAATTTCACCAATACCAAGCATTAAGCCGCCATCGCCGACTAAACCAATCACTTTTTTGTCAGGGTTAGCAACCGAAGCACCGATTGCAGTTGCAAGGCCTAAACCAATTGCACCCGCGAGTGAGTGAATGTTTTGATTTGGTGCTTGTACAGGGAATAAACGACTGCCCCATGTGCTACCCGACATAGTGATGTCACGTACAAAAATGCCGTCTTGAGGTAAAGCTGCACGCAAGTGATCACAAATTAAAGCGTATTGGTCGATTTGCTTACGAAGTGCATCAATTGCAGCTTGTTTAGCAGCTACTACAGCAGCATCATAATCAGCATCAACTTTTGAAGTTCCTTGAAGCTGTTCCAACACACGTGTTAAGACATCTTTAGCATCGCCACAAATGAAGTTGCGGATTTTGTAATTACGTTGCTGAGCCACTGGGTTTGCGTCTACCTGAATAATATTTTCAGGGAACTCAACCGAATAGGTTTTAGTTTCATTACTGCGTAAACGAGAACCCACCACAACCATCAAGTCAGCATCTTTTAATAACTGCTCAACCGCCGCCGAGTTATGAAAAGCACCTAAACTACGTGGATGATCATCTGCTAACACACCGCGGCCGTGCGTAGACGACACCACCGGAATACCTAAATCTGCAATTGCTTTCACTTCTGCAACGCTATTTAAAGTTCCACCACCAATCCAGAAAATCGGGCGTTTTGCTTTTTTGATTTCGCTTACCAGAAGGTCAATTTCAGTTTGCTCTGCCTGTGGTAACTCAAGCGCTTTGACTGGCCCAAGGTTAAATGGCAAATCAATCTCTGCTGCTTGTACATCAATTGGTAGCTCAACACTAACCGGTCCCATTGGAACTGTGGTTGCTACACGGATGGCTTCACGAATCACGCCAACAGCATTGTCTGGGCTGGTAATACGGAACGCCGCTTTGCTTGATGCACGTAAGAATGTAAGTTGGTCTTTAGTTTCATGAATGAAACTTGCATCACGGTCGAGATATTCACGCTCAACTTGACCTGTTAAATGCAATACAGGACTACCAGCATTCATTGCTTCTATCAATGAACCTACCGCATTACCTGCACCAGCGCCTGTACTGGTTAACGCTACACCTAGGCCTTTAAAGCGTGAGTGTGCATCTGCCATGGTGACCGCACCCGCTTCACCACGGGCTGCAACAAAACGCATTTTTTCACGGCGTCCTACTGCATCGGCAATAGGTAAATTGTGGATGGAAATAACACCATAAATACTATCAACTTGGTGCGCTTCTAAAACTCTTGCGATTGCTTCGCCTACATTTACACGTTCAGTCATGTCTGTTCCTCAAAATTTGTTTTTTCAGTCCTTGAATTTATTAATCGCACCAAGGGTTAGGCTGTTCATTCAGCCCCATATAAATACTCTTTTGTTGCATGTACGATAAAATGCCCAAACGGCCTTTTTCGCGCCCGATACCACTGTCTTTAAAGCCACCAAACGGCGCACTAATCGAGAACTTTTTATAGGTATTAATCCATACCGTTCCCACTTCTAATGCACGTGCAATGCGCCAAGCTTTGCGATAGCTTTCAGTCCAGATGCCTGCGGCAAGACCAAAACAACTGTCATTGGCTTGGGCAATTAAATCTTGTTCGTTGTCATATTTCATAACGACTAAAACAGGGCCGAAAATTTCTTCCTGACAAGTTTGAGCACTGTTATTTAAGCCCGTAATAATCGTTGGTAAGTAATAGCTTCCTTTGACATAGTCACCAGCCGTAAGCGCTTCACCACCAATCAGAACTTGACCACCTTCGCTTTTAGCAAGCTGCACATAGCGGTCAACAGACTGCAAATGTTTGTCATTGACCAGTGGTCCTAAATGCACACCAGCTTGTTCCGGATGGCCCACACGTAAGCCTTTGGTAATTTCAACCAAACGCGTTAAAAACTGATCGTAAAGACTGCTATGAATAAACAAGCGAGAACCTGCGATACACGCTTGGCCTGCCGAGCTAAAAATACCGTACGCGACACCTTTAGCAGCCAGTTCAACGTCTGCATCTGGCAAAACGATGGTTGGTGACTTACCACCTAACTCAAGCGAAGTAGTAATCAGTTTATCTGCGGCAATATGTGCCAAATGACGACCTGTGGTTGTTCCACCTGTAAAAGAGATTTTGCGAACCAATGGATGTTGAGCAATTGCGTCACCAATGATAGAACCACGCCCCACTAACACACTGAGTAAGCCTTTTGGTAAGCCAGCTTCTTCAAAAATCTTGGCAAGCTCTAAAGCAATCAGTGAAGTTGCTTCTGCTGGTTTTAAAACCACGGCATTTCCTGCTGCCAAAGCTGGAGCAAGCTTTTGAACTTCACTCGCAATTGGAGAGTTCCAAGGGGTAATGGCTGCCACAACACCTACAGGTTCATGCACGCTCATGGTCATAAAGTCTGGAGCACGTTGAGTGGTGAGCTCATCGTTCAATGTTTCACAAGCCGCAGCAACATAACGTGCAGTTGCCGCCGCGCTCATCACCAAGCCACGAGTTTCGGTTAAAGGCTTACCATTATCACGTGTTTGTAATTTCGCTAACTCATCTACACGCGCTTCAATAATGTCTGCAACTTTGTAGAGAATACGTGCGCGCTCATGCGGCAAGCTGTTTCTCCAGCTCGGTTCACGCCAAGCCTGATCTGCTTTTTCAATTGCTTCATTTACATCTTCAAGCGTTGCTGTTGAAAGCTCAGCGTTTACCGACTGATCTGCCGGAAACAGGCTTTGAATGACTGCACCACGACCTAATCGCCATTCACCTGCAATATAAATTTCCTTTGCCATGATCAAATCCTTCTTAAATCTGTATTGCTTCTACACTGTTGCGACAAGCACGAATCACGCTAAGCGCAGCCAAAGTTGATGTTTTCGGGTTACTTGGTAACGGCACGCCCACCAGTTCAATGGTCATTTGCCCAAAGCCACCTTCTGCCACAATGGTGTGTTTGTTTTTGTTGATGGTTGGATCAACAGTTAACTCAACCATGGTTTCATCCATTCCAAGCCCTGCTAGTGCAATGGTTGCTGCAACGTTGGCATTGGCTGGAAATTTAGTCGCAGCTTCGCGGGCTGTTCCAGTAAAAAAAACTGTAGCTTCAGCAACATGGTCTAAATCGACCAATTGCTCTGCATAACTACCCTTCCAGCTTTTTGGGCTTTTACAGCCTTTGTAAGTGACTTTTTGCAAACCACCTTCTTTGGCCGCAGAAATACCGTCAATGCCTGCGATAGCCCCTGCCAGTAAATGCAGATGGGCATCATTTTTTTCAGCAGTTTGTTTAAGCTGAATTAAAAACTCGTTATCAGCCAAAGTACCCACCGAAATCAGACCAATGGTCCAGCCTTTCGCTAAAACTTTTTGAGCATGCTCTTTCACGGCTGCTTGACCTGCCACCTCAATAACATAGTCAGGCTCACCATCACATTGCTCAATATCTGAAATCACCTGAATCTCGGAAGACACTTGTGACTGCACTTTTTCAATACTGCGAGATGGCACGACAATCCATTTGAGTTGCAGATCTTGAGGCAAGTGGGCATACACTTCTGCCGCCATTGCGCCAAAACCAATCATCATCAACTTTTTCATGACAGCACCTAATATTTATAAATGTTTGTTAAAACCACCCGAGACATCTATTGCTGAACCTGTGGTGTAAGATGCCAATGGTGATGCCAAGAAAACTAAAGCACGTGCAGGCTCTTCTGGGCGGCCTAAACGCTGCATTGGAATACCGCGATTTTTTGCAATATTGCCTGTCCACTCCTCCCATGACAGATTTAAATCTGAACGGGTTTCATAACGGCGTTTCCACTGCGCAGATTCGACCATACCGAGTAAAATCGAGTTCACGCGAACACCATATTGAGTAAACTCATGTGCCAAAGAATGGGTTAAGTTCAAAAGTGCAGCGCGTGCAGATGAAGTCGCAATCATGTGCGGTTCAGGTTGCAATGCCAGTAATGAGTTCACATTGGTAATAGACGCATTTGCCGACTGTTTTAAGTCGTCAAGAAAAGCTCTTACCGGATGTAAAACACTGAAATATTTCAGCTCAATTTCTTTCATCCAGTCTTCATCTTGCGTATTTTCAAAATTTGAAACACGACCTTGCCCAGCATTGTTAATGAGCATGTCCACATTGCCCAAATTGAGTTTGACGTCTTTGGCAAATTGCTGAACTTCTTCTTTTTTCAAAACATTACATGCTTTGGTAAAAATATTGGCATGTGGAAATTTTTCTAAAATATAGTGCTTAGAAGCATTTAAACGTTCTTCATCGCGACCACACCAAGCAACTTTTGCACCCTCTGCAACCAGTATTTCAACAGCAGCCAGCCCAATCCCAGATGAGCCACCGGTAACAACTGCAACTTTTCCTTCAACTTGGAAGCTCATAATCCTTAATCTCTCTTACGATTGTTCCTGAATCGTCAACATAATTTGGTTAAATGCTTGCGGTTGGTCGACATAACTTAAATGTCCTGCATCTTCTATGATGAAGCGCTGTTCCAACTGCAATTCCTGAGCAAGCTCTTGTATACCTAACGCAGGAGTGATTTGATCTTGCTGCCCTGCAATCACTGTGCATGGGACTTTTAAATGGGTTAAATAATTACGTATTTCGTCATATGCCAGTAAGTACGATGCATGTGTGAAACCCTGTAGGGTCAACTGTTGCATCACCTCTGAAACTAAGGCTAAGGCTTGTGGCTCTTGTCTATAAATCAAATGAGGTCCACGGCTTTCGGCCATGCCTTTAGCACCAAGTTCTTTCAACATTTTTGGTCTTTTTTCAAAAACCTGAATTTGTGTTTGTTCATCGTGGCGCTGGTAACCTTGCGCTAAGTTAGCGACAACCAAGTGTTCCACTCGCTCTGGGTAAAGTGCAGCGAATGCACTCGCCTGTAAGGCACCTAATGAGTGTCCAACCACAATTGCTTTTTCAATTTTTAAAACATCGAACAATTCAACCAAACGCTTTGCATAATCAGTAGCATCGGGTTGATCAGTTAAAAGTTCATCTGATTTGCCATAGCCCGGCGCGTCCCAGGCAATGACATGAAAATGATGAGACAACACTTCAAGTTGGTTCACCCATGAAGCAGAACCTGAACTAATGCCGTGCAGCAGCACAAGGTACTCGCCCTGACCGGCTTCCCGATAGGCTTGCTGCTGGCCTTGAACAGTGACGGTTTTCACCGGAAATTCTGCTAACTTTTCAATGAGTGTCATCATTTTCAATTCTTTCCTTTTATTCACTTCATCAAACAATTAACGTTTGATTTGAGACAATGGATGCTCTGGTGGATAGTTCGGAATGGTTGGTTTACCTGTTCCTAACATCACACACATCAAGGCATCTTCTTGACCTGGGTTAAACAAACCACGGTAAATTCCCGGTGGAATTGAAATCAGGTCACGCTCTTTTAAACGAGTCTCAAATTTTTCGCCGTTGTGCTCAATGAACAAATCAATTTCGCCGCGAAGCATAAAGAACACTTCTTCAACATCGTGATGAATGTGCAAAGGACCTTCACACTGTGGTGGCAGAACCATGGTTGAAAACGTGAAGTTTTCTGCTGGAACGGTGTTACCGTCATTTGCAACACCTGTTGCACCGGTACCCATGTAACGCATTTGTGCACGGCGATATTTCGGGTCGTAATCAGCTTGGAACTTCAAAGCCTCAAAGTCATATTTACGTGTCTCAAAGCGAGCAATACGCGTGTTTAACCAATCTTCTAAAGAAGCATTTTCTGGTTGTGCCCACGATTCGAATTGTTGTGTAGTCATTTTTTAAACTCCTATACAGTGAATTAATAACGTTTTAAAAGAGGAACTAAGAACAACGATCCAATGACAGCGACAGCAGCCAAGAAGGTAATTCCTAAATTAAAACTATGTGTTTGCATCACGATGTAACCGATAAGAACAGGCGCAATTGCACTTGCAAAATTACCTAAACCGTTAAATATTCCACCCGCAGTCGCCCCTACATTTGAGGTCGTCACTCTTGCAAGCAGAGCAAATACCGCCGCTACTCCAAAGCCCCACGCCATAGCACTTAAAGACATGGCAGCAATAATCAATAGTGGCTCAGTCATAATGACCATCACATACATGAAGATGCCCGCGAGTAATAAACCGCTAAATACTTGAATTGCACGGCGGCCTAACTTGTCAGATAAAAACGCACCGATAATTTCGCCAATTAACATGGCAATGAACGGAAAGCTTGAATACATCCCAAACTCTTTGAGATTGAATCCTTTGTCTTGCATTAAGTAAGAAGGAACCCAGCTGTTTAAGCCCCACAAATACGTCATCAACGCAATGTTAAAGAGACACACCAACCAGAATGCGCTGTTGCTGAGCAGCAATTTAGTGTTAGCAATGTGGCCTTTGAAATTGGTACGTTTACTCTCACCATCAATTTCGACAGTTTTCTTGAGCTGCAAGTTACGTAAACCAAAAACAATGCTGAAAATGGCAATGAGTGTTAAACCAGCCATCACAAAAAACGTGGTGTGCCAGTCATGGTGCGCTAAAACATTTGCAGTAATCGGGAACCCAAGGAATGCACCAATCGGTGTTCCAAGTAAGAACATGGTAGAAGCACGTGCTTGCTGATGGTCTGTGTAAGTCTGTTTAACAATGGTGTATGCCAAGGCAAATAAGGGACCTTCTGCTAAACCAAGCAGTACACGTAAAATCAACATGCCTGAATAACTGGTGGTGAAGCCCATGCAAAACATGAGTAAACCCCAAGAGGTCACGCTCCAGAACAGCATTTTCTTGGGGTTAAAAATGTCACCCAAAAAGCTTAGAAAGACTGATGAAAAACCATAAGCAAGCAAGAAACTTGTCATGAGCCATCCAAGCTTGGCCTTATCTTCAGCAATTCCCATTGCACTTTGAAAATGAGGATCTGAAAATAAAACCGCAATACTAATCTTGTCGAAAAATGCCAGTACCACACACACCATAAGGACAAAAGCAGGTACCCAATGCTTCAATCCACTTTTTTCTTCATTACTCATGTGTCATTCCTTCGATTTGGTAATGAGAACCAGATTTAATGTTTACGGTTTTAACTTCATGACATTAAATTCAGCATCTGCTAATAGTTTTGGATCTAAAACGGTGTTGGCTTGCATCCAACGTTTTGCCAGTTTGACTAGCTTCGAGTCATTAATGGCAATCATGTTGAGCAAACGATTTTCATGGTCCAGATATAAATAGCTCACCTGATCTTCATCGCCTTGGCGAATGACCACTTCCTTTGTTTTTTCAGGCTGATAAGTACCTAAAATCTGGATGTTAAAGTGATATTGATCAGACCAAAGCCATGGAATATCGCTATATTCAGTTTCAATTCCGAGCATTGATTTCGCTGCGGCAATCGCCTGATTTTGCGCATTCGACCAAGACTGAATGCAATAACCCAAGCCCGGATGAATCGCAACATCACCTGCGGCATAAATGTTTTGATCTGAAGTTTGCCCAAAACAATTCACCACAATGCCATCTTTCACATCGAGACCAGCGTGTACACCTAACTCTTTGGCAATATCAGCGCCCGCACCTACCACAACACAGTCAAATAACTGACTATTTTGTGGGTGATTCACCACTTCAACTTTCTGATTAGGCGCTTCAACCAAATGAAGGCTCTTGCTGTCTAAATGAATTTGTGTACCTTGGGCTTCATGTATATTTTTTAAAAATGCAGACACTTCCAGACTCACACTTCTTGCACATAAACGGTCGCCATATTCAAAAATATGAACATCTTTACCTTGCTTACGTGCAGTTGCTGCAATTTCTAAACCAATCCAGCCACCGCCAATCACAGCGACATTTTTTGCATTCTTTAAAATTTCAGCCAAACGTTCACAGTCTTGCACATTGCGTAAGGTCACAACATTTGGAATGAACTGCCATGTATTGACCGGTACACGTGCACGGCTTCCGGTTGCAATCAACAATTTGTCATACGGCAAAACTTGGCCACTTTCTAAATGAACCTGTTTTTGCTCACGGTCGACTTTTGTCGCAATTTCCGGTTTATGCCATTGAACCTTGAACTCTTGAACCTGCTCAGGAGAGAACAGATTCAAACTTTCATAAGTTGCTTCTTTTGAAAGTACTTGCTTAGATAGTGGTGGACGCTCATAAAACACTTGATCTTCATTTGAAACCACGTGAATTTCGCCCACATAACCGTTTTGGCGTAGTGTACTTACTGCCCATCCCGCTGCCTGTCCGGCACCTACAATTACGATCTTTTCCATAGCCATCTTCCTTGTTCAGCAACACCTGTTAAACAGGCTTCACCTGACGGCGGGTTGTGTCATCAAGACCACCTTCAATCGCCCATTCGGTGAAAAGCTCTAGACGATGTTCTTCTACACGTGGCTGCCATTCTTCTGTCAAATAGTCATCGTTGGTGTAGTACTCAAATGCACCACCCAATGGTGAGTTGACGTACCAGAAATAAGCAGAAGAAATTGGATGACGTCCCGGTCCAATAAAAGTTGACCATTCCGAACGATTCATATTTAAACCGCCCCCAATCACCTCATGGATATCACGTACTACAAACGCAACGTGATTTAGACCAGCAGGTTTATTTGGAACACTGAGCAAGAATAAATCATGGTGATAACCTTCACCGCGGCAACGTAAGAATGCACCACGATTTTTATAGGCATCCGATAAATGAAAGCCTACTTTTTCAATATAGAAATTTTCGGTTGTTGCCAAATCCGGTGTGAAAAACACCACATGTCCAATCGCAACAGGTTGACCTTTTTCATAGACAGGACTTGCGGCATTAACACGTTGAATGTTGCCGTATTGGTTAATGCCTTCCGTTTTAAGTTCTTGAACATCTTTCACAAAACTTTGTTCAAAACGAATGGTCATGCCATTTGGGTCAAGACACTTAACTGTATTTTCAGTACGTTTAAAACCTTCTACATCGGCCAAACGTACTGCTAAGTCTTCTAGGTCTTGTGTGCTTTCAACACCCCAGGTGACTTCACGTAAAGTTGAACCTTGTTCAATAGCAACTGGCAAACGCTCATCATCACAATTAAATAAATAAATCTTGCTGCCATTTTGGGTTTGGTAAAGATCTGTACCTTCAATATCAGAAGTACTTTGACTTAAACCAAAATCTGCCAAAAACTTGTTTGAAGCGGCTCTATCTTCAACTCCAAACTTTAAAATCTCGATCCCTGTAATCATTTGACTACTCCTTAGTTAAAGACAAAACCGCCATTGACCGGAATATTTTGACCTGTCACAAAAGAGGACAAATCCGACAGTAGATACAATGCTGTTCCATTTAAATCTTGTGGAAGTTGCTGACGTTGAATCGCTCTTCCGTTGACATATAAATCGTGACGTTCTTGAGGCACATACTCGGTTGCTTCAACCAAAGTTAACCCCGGAGACAACGTGTTGACACAGATATTGGACTGCCCCAACTCTCTTGCCATTGAACGCGTCATGGCAATAATCGCACCTTTACTCGCAACATAAGCCATTAGGTTCGGTGCACCCCAAAGTGCTGTATCAGAAGCAACATTAATAATTTTGCCAGCCGCCGATTGCTTTAGATGGGGAACGCATGCCTTACTGATTAGCCATGTACCTTTCACATTAATATTCATGACCCGATCCCAAAGTTCAGGATCGTAATCAATCATATTTTTTCCACCAACATTGGTTGCTAGTGCCGCACAGTTCACAAGGCCATCTAGTCCTTTTAATACTTCCACGCTTTTTGCAACCGCATTTTCAATAGAGTCCGCATTGGCAAGGTCAACGGTGACAGCATGAACGTTTAGCCCTTGTTTCTGTAAAGCTTGTGCTTCTTGTTGCACCAAGTCAGACAAAATATCTGCCATTACAACTTCAGCACCTGCCTCGGCAATAGCTTGAGCAAAATCTCGACCTAAACCACGCGCAGCACCAGTCACTAAAACTTTTTTGCCTTGCAACAACGCTACATTAGCCATGAGCTTCTTCCTGCATCTCGATACGGTTTGATGCATTTAGCGCAGCAATTTTCTTTAATTGCTTTTCAGCTTCTTTTTTCATTAAACGGCGTAAACGTGCAAGCCCAACATCATGTTGATAGAGGAACTCTTTTTCACGCGCATGTGGTGCAAGGTTTTCTAAAATAATTCGGTCTTGTTCCAATACATCCCAATGCAATTGTTCTAAATGATTGCGATACAAGAAGCGCCATACATTTCGTTGCCAACCACTCACCTTACGGCAGCGCCAGAAAAATACACGGGTATTGTTGGCATCAATTGGCGTTGCATAGCCCACAATCCAGAACTCACCACCTGGGCCAAATTGCTTACGGTATGGAATTGAAAGTCGTAACCAACTCGCACCTGTTGAACCATATTCAACCCAGTCGAAGTTCACACCTAATTGACCTTCTTTTTCAAAAACAAAGCCATTATCGGTGGTACGGTGTTTCATCTCTGCGGTACGATCACCATCTGCCATCGAGTGCGATGTTGCATGTAAATAACTACCATGCATTGGGTCCATCACGTTATCAATCGCGTATTGATGGTTTACTTTCCAGTCTGCTTGGCAAAGGAACGCACTCCACTCTTCGCTTGTAAGTTGCTCTGGGAACTCAAGCGGTTTTGGCTGTTCGTTTGCATCAATACCAAACCAGATAAAGATTGCGCCATGCTGCTCAATTACTGGATAGTTCTTTAAACATTTAGTTCCGGTCATTGGACATTCATGAACAGCTGGCACATCGGCAACCACACCATCAGCACGAACTTCAACACCGTGATACCAGCAAGCAACTCGGTCACCCAAGTTCCAACCAAGTGAAAGACGTGCACCGCGGTGTGGACAGCGGTCTTCAAGCGCATGAACCTGACCTTCAGCATCACGCCAAACCACAATGTTCTCACCTAAACGAGTAATTCCAACTGGATTAGCAGCGACTTCCCAACTTGCTAAAACAGGATGCCATTGGTCACGTAAACCAAGTTCTAAATATTCTTCAGCGCTTTGTGAAGTTGATACGATTGCGTTCATTTTATTCTTCCCTGAATCAATAACCTAAACGTTGCATTTCTTCTGTAAAGCTTGCAGAAGTCCATTCATCACCAGATTCACAGCGGAAACCCTGTTGATTAAGTGCAGAAACAACATCATCTAACTCTGTTGCGCCCGCAGAAAATGCTTGAATCAAGTTTTTTACAAAATCTTGTTCGTAGAGCGTTGGTTCTTTATAACGTGTTTGCCAAACCAACAATTCAGATTGACCAGGAATTTGAATATTGTTGATACCTGCTTCGGTTGCCGGCGTTGCATGAATCCAGCTTGCCAACTTTTCATTAAATGTCTTCATTGTTCTGCTTCCTTGTACATGTGAGGACTAGAGTTGAATTTGAATATCCTGTCCTTCAACACGAACTGGGTACGTACATAGGTTTCTACACCCGGGTCCACTTTTTAGCTCACCTGTCTGAATGTCAAAAATTGCTTCGTGCAATGGACATTCAACAGTCTGATCTTCGATAAATCCTTCGGTTAATAAGGCATACGCATGAGGGCAAACATTTTCGATAGCAAAGTAATTTTCGTCGACGAAAAATACGCCTATTTTTTTCCCTTCAATTTCGATGGCTTTCGGCTCATCTTCGCTAACGTCACCCTGCTGACAAACTGAGATCCAACTCATACCTTGCGTCCTCATTTTGTTTTATATACAAAACATAATTTGATTTTCAAAACACAGGCTAAGCATAATACCCTTGATCATTTTTTGTCAAAGTAAAAATAAATATAAAATTCATTTACTTAATTAATTTTAAATATTTTGTTACGTTTCAAACAAGAAACAAAGTTTTGAATATAAAAATTGTTTTATGCATTTTTAACAATTACAATAGTTATAAAATAAAGCAGCATGCCCCAAATTGAATCATGTTTTATTTATAGGAAAATGACACGAATGAGCATAGCAATTGAAGAAGATTCGCAAGAATCAGAAACAACAAAAAATGATGATCGTTATTTAGTACCCGGACTTGTACGGGGTTTAGCTATCTTGCAAGCATTTAACCAACAAGCGCAAGAAATGACCATTACAGAAATTGCTGAAATTTTAGAAGTGAACCGTTCTAGTGCATTTCGTCTAATCTATACACTCGAATCTTGTGGCTATTTAAGAAAAGCATCTCAAAAAACTTATGCTCTCGATTCTAAAGTCATGGAACTTGGGTTTAACAGTTTATCTAAACTTTCATTACTCGATTTATCGACACCATTAATGAAAGAACTACGTGACCAAACCAAACTTGCGGTACACCTTTCTATTTTAGAAGGCACTCATATTGTCTTTGTAAATAACATTCAGTCGATGGGAACCTTCACGAGCAACATTAGTTTAGGGACTCGCTGGCCTGCTCATGCAACCGTCATTGGTCAAATGTTATTGTCTGATTTACCTGAAACTGAAGTACGTCAGCGTTACCGTAACTTTGATGATTGGGATAGTTTTTCTGAACTGACTCCAACCAATTTAAAAACCCTATTACAAAGATTAGTCTATGTAAAAACCCAAAAAACCATGGTGAGCTGGGGTCATTACAATCATGATATGGCAGCCTGTGCGGCACCTATTTTTAAACAATCAAACGGTAAGATGGTTGCTGTTATCTCTGTGAGTTGTCCAATTACCACTTACGATGAAAGAACATTTAAAGAAGATATCGCAAGCCTCGTTGTTGAAACAGCAAACAAAATTTCCAAATTTATTTATTAAAAAAAAAGCGACGTTAAGTCGCTTTTTTTGTGATTTTATTTCTTAAATTAAAAATTACACTTCAATACGTTCCCATTCGTATCTTGAAAAATCAGTACCGAAAGGCTTTCTTTAATATCAAGTTTTAAATACTGCTGTTTAAATTGAACAACCGCATAAAACTCTTCAGCACCATCATCTAAGCCAGTCGCAGAAATCTGGCTGCCTTGTGGGAAATCTTTGAGCCATTCAGCATTATAGAAATCTGACACTGAACTAAATTCACAATACTGTTTTGGCTCTACCATTATTTTTGCAGCAATCAGATCAAACTGTTGTTGTTTATAGACATCTAAGCTCAACAACATGATCACTCTCCAAATTAAAGCTGGTTAGAGGCTAAAAGCTGTTTCTTTTTAACTTTTTCCCATTGATACCAACCATAAGCTGCCATCAAAACAAATGCTGCATATAAAGCAGCTGTTAAAAATAAATCTTTATAGATAAACATGCCCACATAAATAATATCGACAAATACCCAAAGTACCCAAGTCGCAATATGCTTTCGACTGGTCCAATACGTTGCAAGTAAACTAAAGGCTGCAAGCTGGGAGTCGAGCATAGGCACTGCTGCATCGGTAAAGTTTTTAAGAATTAAACCAAACAGTAAACCACCTACCGCAGCAATAATCATTTGGATGATAGCGGTTTGAACTGCAATAGGTTCAATTCGAATGTCGTGATCTTGCTGCTTTCCTTTGAACCAATAGTAAAAGCCATAAAAATTTACGACCATAAAAAAGAACTGCAAAATTGTTTCGCCATATAGCTTAAATTCGTAAAACAAATAGGCATATAAAACAAAGGCAAAGAAATTAAACAGCCAACACCACATATTACGGATGACGGTTAATCCAACTCCAATGAGACTAATTAAGACCGCAAAGATTTCTAGAGGTGACATAAGCTGCTTATTGAGATCAATTTGACGAGGTATTATGAGAAAAATATGAAGCTAAGCAAACTACTAATTTAAAGTAATCAAAAAATCTATAGTTCATGCTTGAATATAATTTGTACTTTTCTATTTCTATGTTATAAAAATATCATCTGTATTTTTAATATACTTATCATGTTTTTATCTAAAACCCATTGTTGTCTAGCGCGTCAATCATACGCCCCAGAGATTAAGTTCTATGTGGTCAATTGGCGACGTCCTTATTTTGGACAATTTGGCGCTTTAGATACGAAAATCGAGATATTTAATTTGTAATATATCCTCTGATTTTCATCACAAGCCGCCATAAAACGCGGCTTTTTTTATGCCCTTTTAAAACACCAAAGAACAAACTTTCTGGAGCTTTATATGAAGCCATTATTTGAACAACAGAGTATATCCACCCCGCAGATTCAGCCGGCTGTAGCATTATCTTCATCTCCGACTCGCCTTGCTACAGCCGGCCAATTTATTGCTGTCGTCATTATTTGGTCGCTTACTCCACTCGCGGCCGTCTGGACAGTACAAGAAATTCACTGGGCATGGGGATTATTTATTCGATTCAGTTTGGCAATTCCAATCGCCTTGCTGTGTCTAAGATTTTTTCGTTTAAAGCTCATCTTTAGTAAAAAAGCTGTTTTAAGTTATTGTGCTGGAGCCATTGGCTTATTTGGATCTATGGCCTTTTGCTACATGGGTGCAGATAAAGTTCCCTCTGCCATTATTTCAATTATTTATGGCACCTCTCCGTTAGTATCTGGACTGATTAGCTCTTTTTTATTAGGACGCGAACGTTTTTCAGTGTGGCAATGGCTTGGACTCGGTATTGCTCTTGTCGGAATGAGTTTTACTTTAGGGCTATCTTCCTCAGGTTTTCAGCTCAACCGCATCGGTATTCTATTAGAACTGATCGCGATGCTGTTTTATGTCTTGTCGACGTTTGCCGTGAAATCTGTCGGAGCGCATATTCCGCCCATTACACAAATGACAGGTGCTACCCTTGTCTCATGGGTCGGTTATGTATGCTTGTTACCTTTCTTTTGGTCGCATCTTCCAACTGAATTTCCAAGTCTGAAAATTTCTTTAGCAGTGCTCTATAGCGCGGTTTTTTCATCTGTACTTGCCATGATTTTTTATTATCAGCTCATCAAAATACTACAACCAACGACTGTGCTACTTATTACCATTATCACCCCAGTGTTAGCCACATTTTGGGGAACATGGTTCAACCATGAGCAGCTCAGCTCACATCTTATTTTAGGTTTAACTCTGTTATGCCTAGGGCTATTGATGTACTCACGTCGTCCAACATAATATTTATAACCTGATTGAGAGCACTCATCAGGTTATTCTCTCCCTCATTCTTACATTAAACTTAATAATAAAAACTTAGTTTTATTTTAATCGCTCTTCTATTTTTGTTTACGGAATAGTCAACAAATTGTATTTGACACTTTTTAAACGAACGTTTAAAAACTTATTAAAAATAAACAAAGGACATCAAAAAATGTCAAATCAAGAAGGAAAAGTCAGCCGTGAAACTCGTGGACATATTTTTTTAATCGGTTTAGATCGAGCAGCAAAACGTAATGCCTTTGATAGCCACCTGATTAAAGATTTATCACTGGCGCTTACCGAATATGAAAATAATGATGCTCTTCGCTGTGCAATTATCTTTGCTCATGGCGACCATTTTACGGCCGGATTAGATCTAGTTGAGTTACAACCCAAGCTCGCTACAGGTGTTTTTGATTTTAGTGATGAAGAAGTGAACCCTTGGGGTACAGTTGGACGAAAACTGAGTAAACCATTGATTGTTGCGGTACAAGGTTATTGCTATACCGCTGGTATCGAACTATTTCTGAATGCAGACATTGCTTTAGCAAGTGAAAATACTCAGTTTGCACAGATGGAAGTTCAACGTGGCATCTTACCTTTTGGTGGAGCAACTGCACGCTTTACTCAAGCTGCGGGTTGGGCCAAAGCTATGCGCTATTTACTCACAGGTGACTCTTTTGATGCAAAAGCCGCCTTTGATATGAATCTGATTACAGAGATATGTCCAGAAGGTACTCAAATCAACCGTGCAATAGAACTGGCTGAACATATTGCTCAAGCCGCACCACTTGCTGTAAAAGCGACCCTCGCTTCTGCCCGTGAAGCCATTAATGAAGGTTATCAAACCGCATTTAGCCAATTACAGGGCCATCTTCAGCCTTTACTCACCACAGAAGATGTTCAAGAAGGTGTGTTTGCCATGTTGCAAAAAAGACCGCCTGTTTTTAAAGGTAAATAAAATTTCATCACGCTAGAAAAATAAAGAGAAAAGCAATGCAATCAGCAACTCAAATCAATGAACAGCTTAGCCAAACTTTACAATTCCCAGCTTTAGATGGCTATCAACTCAAGGGCACACGTTACTTTACAACGACACCAGCTAAAGCAAATATTGTCGTTGCGGGAGCAACGGGTGTGCCACATGAGTTTTACCGCCGCTTTGCTGAATATATGACGCAATTTGGCTTTCAGATATTCACATTTGACTATCGAGGGGTAGGAAAATCGAGTCCAAAATCTTTGAAAGGATTTGATATGTCTTATTTAGATTGGGGCAAACTTGATTTAGCAGGTGCAATTGAATATTTATCAAAAGAACCATTACCTCTTTTCATGGTTGGTCATTCCTATGGTGGCCATGCGCTAGGTCTACTACCTAATCATGATAAATTATTGGCCTGCTATACATTTGGTACAGGTGCGGGTTGGCACGGTTACATGCCACTGAAAGAACGTTTTAAAGTTCAAGTGGTCTGGAATATTGTGTTTCCACCTATCGTTGCCGTGACAGGTTATTTGCCTTGGAGCAAATTTAATATGGGTTCTGATTTACCCCTCAATGTTTATAAACAGTGGCGTAAATGGTGTAAAAACCCTAAGTATTTTTTTGCTGATCCAGAACAACAACACTTAATTGAACAATATGCTTCTGTTAAAACCCCAATTTATGCAGTCTCTGCCCTAGATGATGATTGGGCTTTACCCGCTTCTTGTCGCGCATTTATGCAGCATTATCGACAAGCTCAAGTCTCATACGTCAGTCTTAAACCTCAAGATGTTGCGATGAAAACCATTGGCCACATGGGCTACTTTAAAAAAGATGCTGAACACATCTGGAATAAAATCCGCACCACTTTTGATGATTTTTTATAAAACTGCTTTATGTTTTGGATAATGTGAAATGAGACCGCAAAAACTGACCAAAGAAGATCTGCTTAAGCACTGCGCTTTGCAGTTCAAAACTTATGGATATGCAGGAACAAGCATGGACATGCTGGCAAAAGCTTGCGGCCTCACTAAAGCTTCTTTTTATTATTATTATCCAAATAAAGAAGCGCTTTTGCTTGAAGTGTTAAATGGTACTCATCAATATTTAATCCATTCTTTATTTGGAACAACTGCAAGTTCAGAACTCTCAGCCATTGAACGTTTTGAGCAAATGCATAAACGTGCTGTTCAGTTTTTCACCCAAGGTGTGAATGGTTGCCTGATTGGGGTAATTTCAATGGAAGCGGCGTATGGTTCACCTGAAATTTTAGCCAAAATACGCAGTATTTTTCAGGACTGGCAACTGGCTATTCAGTCTATTTTTGCTTGTTGCATTGCTCAAGATCGAGCTGAGATTTTAGCAAAACAAAGTATTGCTGATTATGAGGGAGCGATATTGATGTACCGTGTCACTCATGATGAGTTTTACATCAATCAAGTTAAGCAACGTATTCTTGGATTTCTTAATTCTTAAAAAAATAAAGCCCACTTAAAGTGGGCTTTATTTTATGGCTAATCGTTATTCAACTCTAACGATTTTACCTAATTCATCGTGGTGAACGACTGTAATTTTTTGGCTACGCCCCTGCTCAATTTCATGTTCAGGTAAATCGAAGTAGCGCGCATAATCATCAGTCTGTTTTGCTTTAAGTGCACTGCCACCGACACGGCGCTCTGGTAGCAAATGGCTCCATAACAATAAGCAAATTGCACAAGCAATTAATGCGGTAAGGCCATGTTCAATTCCTACACCAAAGGCACTAAATAAACGGTGTACCAAATGAGTTTTTTGTAATTCAACCAATAGCCATACAAACACGAACGGACGCCACAACAACAACCAAACCGCCCACATCATGGCTGTGCTTGTTGTAGAAGCATAGCGTTTATGCCATGGTAATTGACGGCGTAAATCAATAATCAACGAATCTGTCTTCATTTCTCTCTTTACCTAACGAAGTGCTGTGGTTTTTCCCCAGACATCAATACAGCACGATCTTTAAAATCTCATGACTCTTGCATTTCATTCTAGCGAATGCCCCGATCCGGGCTCACCCAACGTGCTCGTTTCTCATCTCCACGTCGTAAGACTTTTGGAAATGCCACAATGGTTGCTGAAATAGTGATTAGCCAAAAGACCAATGGATACCAGATCATCCAGAAATAGTTTTTTCCTAGATGCGGTTCATAACGACTATCCATCCATTTGCTTAAAGCAAACTGAATTAGACAGGTTGCCCCCAATAAAATACCCGTACCATACGGTAAAAATGGGGAGCTCACAACAGCTAATGCAGGTACTGGTAAAATAAAATGTACCAACCACAACAAAGCCATCGCTAGCATTAAATATGACCAGACTAAAGTTAAGCAAAGCTCAAACATTAAAGGCCATAAAAAATTCAATTTTGGTTTAGTGAACACATCAATATTTTTAATTAATACTTGTGCACCGCCCATTGCCCAACGTAAACGTTGTTTCCACAACCCATTGAGGGTTTCAGGCATTAAAATCCAAACCAAAGCATTGGGTTCAAACTCAATATCCCAACCTGCACGCTGTAACTTCCAAGTAATATCGATATCTTCAGTCAACATATTCGGTGACCAATAATCGACTTGGTGAACGGCGCTTTTACGAAAAGCCGTAATTACCCCCGATACGGTAAACAAGCGACCAAAAGTACGCTGTGCACGTTTAATCATGCCCACAATCGAAGAAAACTCACCGACCTGAATACGCCCTAACAAAGTTGAGCGAGTACGGATACGCGGGTTTCCAGTAACAGCTGCAACCGTTGGATTTTCAAGGAAATGACGAATCATCCACTTTGCTGCATGTGGATCAAGTAAAGCATCACCATCAATACCAATTAAAAACTCGGCATCGGTCATTAAGCTTCCGGCTTGCAACCCCATGGCTTTACCTTGGTTTTGCGCCAAATGAACAACACGCAATTTTTCATGTTGTTCTGCTAAGCGGTCAAGTACTTCACCTGTATTATCTGAGCTGCCATCATTAATCGCGATGACTTCAAAATGAGGATAGTCCAGTTTTAAAGCATGGCTAATAGTTTCTTCTGCATTATCCCCTTCATTAAAACAAGGAACTAATACAGCGACTTTTGGATAACTTTCCAATGGAGCTGGTTGATAGTAAGGCGGAGCCTGACGTTCTCTCCAATAGAAAATGATCGCACCCATCATCCATAAATACGACATGAATAATGGATAGTAAAAAACGAATTTTAAGGCATGCGACCATATTGCAGCAAAGATTGTCATGTTTCAGCCTCGACTACGGCACAAGACGAGATGATTTTTCAGCAAATGCTTTATGCATTACGTCAACATCCGGGTGATCTTTGATTGGATCATCTGGGTAATATCCGACATGCATTACACCTTGCTGGTATAGTGAATGAATTGTTGCTGCCATTTCAGTTGAAGGTACCTTTTCATTTTTACGCCAGTCGGTTGCCTGTAATTCAAAAACGGTTTTCTTGAGGCCATTAGGATATTGTTTCACGCGATCAATCATGTCTTTATAGAACTGATCTGAATTATCGACCTGCTCCATATAAGGCATTGCCATAATAGCTGTAAAATCGTAATGCTTTAATGACTCTTCAAGCGATTGTGAATACCAGTTTTCTGCATATGGTTTTAAAGCCACCTGCGCATATAAGTTACGTGCAGTTACCAAGAACGGCTCATATTGTCTCACGTCATCAACGAGTTGCATTGCAAAATCATCTAAATATTTTGTCTTATATGCAGTCCATTTCTGCAAGTCTTGATCGTTATCACGGATTTTTGCTAAATCTGTTGGTAAACCTTGTTTTGCATAAGCCTTTAAAGCATCAGGGCTTGCATCTTCATAATCAGATAAGGTGACGTCGTCATGGAATAAAAGTCCGTTAAACGGCGTTGATTTAGCTAAATCCTGATAAATTTCACGAATAGTTTGGCGTGCATCTGCTGAGAACGGACTTAAACGGATATAACCCATATTAAGGTGTTCACCCGCTTTTTCCTGCTGAGTTACCACCAAGTCCTTAGAAACAGGATCAGTTTTTGGTAGTTCCCACGCCAATAACGGCATCCACGCATAAATACGGCTTACAGAAGTACGCGTTTGAATTTGCCATGCAACACGGTTAAACAAGTCTGCACGCATTGGAATATGGCGGTTTGGGAAATAAACCATATCCGCAGAACCATTCGCATCTGGATCTGAAAATGCCTGTAAATAAACTGTATTTACACCCATGCCATTAATTCGATCTAACAAGTGTCCTAAATTACGCTCTTGTTGTTTCGGGTCTGGATCATAAATATAGTCCAGATCGACATGCATGATTTTTTGCGGACGATTATTATCCGTTAAATTTAATTCACGGTTTTTAATTTCTTGAGCCAAATCATCAGTTGTCATTCCACCTTCTACCAAAATACGGCTCATATTTTGTAGAGATTGTTTTGCATGGTCTGCCCCATCATCAAGTGTAATGGTCACTGGCATACCCAATTTTTTTGCAATTTGGACAGTTTGCATATTATAGCGACCATATGGCCATACCATAATACGTGGCGAACGTAAGCCATGCGCTTTTAATAAGTCATTGTTCTTTTTCAGGTCGTTATAGATTCGTGCTTCATATTGTTTATCGTTTTCATATGTTTGTGTTTTAACATCATAAAAACGAGTCGTTGCAGCAGGTTCAGAGTTACCTTGTGGGTTACCTGTAATACCACGATGCAAATGATAGCTATGATTAGCAATTTCTACAAAACCACTATCTTGCATCTCTTTAAGTTCATTCCAGCTTAAGATTTTATCACGTGGAATTTCTTCACCCGAAAAATCTACTTTTTGGCCAGCTTTTGGCTCTAACCATGAACCCACTACAGCCAAAACAACCGGAATCTTTTTAGCTTTAAGAACTGGATAAGCATTTTGATAAAAAGACTGATAACCGTCATCTACAGTTAATAAAACTGGTTTTGTAGGCAGTTGAAATTTACCCTGATGAGCACGGATCAACTGATCAACCGTAATAAAATGGAACCCGTTTTTTTGTAGCCACTCAACGTGCTGTGTAAATTGTTGAGTCGTCACTGCATATTGAGGAATTAACGCATTTTTAGTATCGGTAATTTCATGATAACCAATCACCGTGAGTGTTGAAGCGTCCAGTTTAGGTGGTTTGGCTAATGCCATGCCTGACAAACCTGCCAAAGCCAAGCCAAGTGATATGTTCAACAAAGGAGATGCAAAGCGGATAATCATGAAATAGCGTCTCAATAACAATATAGATTACTTATGTGAAATTTGATGTTAGGGCACAAACTTTTTGAAAGTTGGTCTTAATATCACACTGCTCACAAATGAACAGTTTTTCAGTCAGCATTTATAATCAAATAATCTGAAAATAATCTTAAATATTCAAAAAGCTAAAATATAAATTAATAATGTATTTATATTTAAAGCTCATATAAACAAGAAAGCCCCCTAAAGGGCTTTCAATTTTCACTAGTCACGAGTTTTGACATCAAATAATTCAATTTCAAAAATTAAATTAGAATTCGCTGGAATAATTTTACCCATTTTACGCTCACCATAAGCTAAATGAGCAGGCACGATTAACTTACGCTTTCCGCCAACTTTCATTCCCATAATGCCTTGATCCCAGCCTTTAATTACACGACCTGTTCCAATCACGCATTCAAAATAGTTACCGCGGTCAATTGAAGAGTCGAATTTAGTGCCGTCTTCTAACCAACCTGTATAGTGAGTTGTAATCAAAGCACCTTTAACCGCTTCTTTGCCTTCACCTACTTTTAAATCGATAATTTCTAATTCATTTGACATGGTTTAACCCTTAAACTGAATTTCTAAAATCGCAATTAGTACTTAGTGTACCAACTGAATCTGTAGAATTTGTTGCGCTTTTCTAAATTACTGTAACTGTGTCCAAACAACATTTGCCTGACCCTTTTCACCTAAAAGCGTCCACTCGTTGTCCATCACATTTAATTGTAGTTGCATCGTACGCTCACAGAGCTGTTCAAGCTCGGCTGTACTTTGAGGGGCAATTTGCCACACCTGAACGTTACTTAAAGTTTTAATTTTACTGTTTCGCTTCCACCAGTCTTCGACTTGTGTGCCATAAACAACAACCGCAACCGTTTTACAACGCGCACTGGCTTTTTTAACTTTATCTTCAGACGGCAAACCGACTTCAATCCAGGTTTCTAATTGACCCGTTAAATCTTTTTGCCATAACGCTGGCTCGTCAGTTTCAAAAAGGTCTTTAGTAAACTCAAGCTCATCACTTGCGAAACGGGCAAAAGCCATCAAACGAACCATTAAACGTTCTAAAGTTTCCGAAGGATGCAAGGCAAGCGTCAGTTGATAATCACCATAAATATGGTCATCCATATTGGCAATATTCAAGTCTGCCTTATAAATTGTTGCTTTAAGCGCCATGATTAATATGTTCCAAAATTTGGCGCTAAGGATACTCGATTTTAGGTAAAAATTATAAAAAAACTAAGCAATCCACCGCATAGTAATTGGAAATTTGCATATTCTTCCAAAACGCTCAGCTTGCTTTAGAGTTGGCCAGCTTTTTGCTTGAAAGAGAAATATTCTCCTCTTGCTAAAATTGATGACTTATGTGGCAAAAGCTTAAACGTAGTTTATTTTTACAGGTTCTTTGTGCTCTCTTTCTAGGAGTTGCAGTTGGGGCTGGTTTTCATGATTTCTCCCTATCTTTAAAGCCATTGGGCGATGGTTTTATTTCTTTGATTAAAATGCTGATTGCACCCATTGTGTTTTGTGTCGTTGTACTGGGAATCTATGGTGCAAACGATATCAAAAAAATGGGCAAAGTAGGTGCAAAAACGATTCTCTATTTTGAAGTGGTCACCAGTATTGCTTTAGTTTTAGGCATTATTGTGGCCTATGTATTTAAACCGGGCGTCGGTATGAATATCGATATCAGCCATTTAGACGCAAAAGATTTAAGTACCTATACCGAACGTGCTCATGAAATGCACACAGGTTCGGAATTTCTACTCAATATTATTCCGAAAACATTCACTGCTGCTTTTGCAAACGGCGATATTTTACAAGTTTTACTCATCGCTATTTTATTTGGTGTATCACTACTTTTAATTCCTAAACATTTGGCAGAGTTAGTACGTCAGGCGCTTGAAGCTTTTTCAGAAGTCTTCTTCAAAATTATGGGTCTGATTATTCGTTTAGCGCCGATTGGTGTATTCGGATCAGTGGCCTATACCACCGCCAAATTTGGTTTAGATTCCCTTCTACAATTAGGCTATTTGGTTCTACTGTTTTATGCGACCTGCATTTTATTTGTTGTGGTTGTCTTAGGTTCAATTTTAAAACTTGCCGGTCTCAACATCTTCAAATTTGTGGCTTATTTTAAAGATGAGTTAGCGATTGTTTTAGGTACAGCATCTTCTGACTCTGTTTTACCCCAAATTATGAAAAAGCTCAGAAATCTGGGAATTAAGGATTCAACGGTAGGTCTGGTCATTCCTACGGGTTACTCTTTTAACCTAGATGGGTTTTCAATTTACTTAACTTTAGGGGTTATCTTTATTGCACAAGCCTGCAATATTGATTTATCTACTCACGACCTGTTGGCTATTTTACTGGTTTCACTCATCACTTCTAAAGGCGCACACGGTATTCCCGGCTCGGCTTTAGTTATTCTTGCAGCTACCCTGTCAGTTATTCCAAGCCTTCCTGCAATTGGCTTAGTACTTCTACTGTCCGTAGATTGGTTCATTGGCATTATTCGTGCCTGCACCAACTTAATCGGTAACTGTGTTGCTGCTGTAGTGATTGCACACTGGGAAGAAGATATTGATCATGCTCAAGCCAAAGCAGTATTAGATACAAAACGTTAAAATCCATTATGAGAACATTAAATCATCTTTGGTTTAATGTTCTCTATTCTTTAAGCTGACAAGCAAGTAACGCCGTTTCAAAAGCCAACCAATCGTGATGATGTTCGCTAATGATTTCAATACGGTTATCAATACCCTCTTCGCCAGACTTATAATTAAACTGATCAGGATTAAAGTTAAAAACTTTCCAACCTTGATCTGTGTTAAAAATTCCCTTAATTCGAAGCCAGTCTTGCTGCGCACACAATAAATCTAGCAAATTATAAAAATCGAATTTCCAACGTTTAGGTAATTTCCAACCTGCCACAATATAGCCTTGTGCCGACTCGACATAATGATAAGGTAATTGCTGAATTTCCTTCTTAACCTCGGTTTCAGTCATTTGCTTTTGAAGTTTAAGTAAAGGCTGTATAGATCGCTCAGTTAAACGAGCAGCTACATCAATTTTATTTAACGCTAACTGACCATTTTCAGTTTTAATCCACTCTTGGTGATAAGGCTTGTATTCTTCTTTTAATAAATCAAGCGCCTGATCATCTTCAAAAGTCATCACATCAGTATGTGACACCACCACAATCTGGGCAGCTTTTAACTGATCTTCATAAAGGTTTTGTTTAACCCAGTTTGTATCGTGCAAACGGCTACCATCTACCACAGTGATTAATGCCCGCATGGCTAAACTACTTTGCCAATGAGGTTCGGTCAGTTGGTCAAATAATTGAGAAGGATGTCCAAGTCCAGTCGGTTCAATAAAGAGTCTATCTGGCTTTTGTTCACTCAATAAACGGGCTAAAGCAATATGCATAGGCAATTGACTGCTACAACACAAGCAACCACCTAATAATTCTTTAACTGCATAGCCTTCATCTTGAGGTAAGAGTTGTTGGTCTACTCCAATTTGCCCAAACTCATTCATTAATACAGCCCAGACTTCATCTTTAGGCTTTTGACTTAATAAATGCTGTAATAATGTGGTTTTCCCTGCCCCTAAAAAACCGGAAATAATATGGGTAGGAACAGTTTTTTGGGCAATAAATTTCACAAGCGACTCAAATCAACAAGGTTTCAAAACTAAGAAAGGTATATCACTGTTTAAATCCCATGAAAATGATTTTTCACTTTGAAGATATACTTTTCAATTATCAGGCTAAAACACTTAATATGTGACATACATCTCACTCAAAATCTAAATTAACTTTTGATAATTAAAATTCAAACGGAATATTCTATTTATCCGCATTCACAATTCATGCCAGAGTGTAAGTTTTACGTAACACAATTGATGTTTTTTCATTCGATAAGAAATATTTTTACACATTTTAAGGTGTAATTAAGTCCTTTAATTTTACAGATTCCGCACATAAACGGTCCGTATATTTCATATTGTTAAGATAGCCGTAATAGATTGTTAAGTTAATTGATGTAATCCAAACCTCGGCTTAGCATGTGTCCTAGCTTAGTCATTCAGCCATACAGGTTTCATGTAGGTACGAACGATTAGGTTTAATTTATTTTTAAATGAAATTTAAGGATGCCATAAAATGAAATTAGCTAAAACTTTACTCGCTACTACACTTGCTTTAACTGCTGCTTCAACTTTCGCTGCTTCTAAGCACGACCAAGCACATAACACTGCTGGTGAAGAAAAAGTTGTTGTTTCAACTCAAGAACAAGCAAACACTGCAAATGCTGCATCTGATGCTGTAGGTTCTGCTTCTGAAGCTGCTCCTGCAACTCGTTAATTCTCTCAGCACTCTCCTCCAAGCTCAGAGATAATTTTACTGAAATGAAATATGGACGCTGAATTTTAGTAAAGAAGAAAAAGGATCGAACCATGCTGCGGTTCGATCCTTTTTTTTAAGAAGATTTTTTATACATACTACAAGATGGGTTATGGTTTTCTTGTAGACGTAAAACTTTACGGTGCTCAGCTGCTTCAAAGCGGCAACGCTTCCACTCTGTATCAAGTTTCAAATGAGGAACTTCACATGGCTTGCCCTGTTCATCAACAGCAACCATAGTGAAATAACAGCTATTGGTATGGCGTACTGTGCGCTTCTGAATATTTTGGGCTTCAACACGTATTCCGACTTCCATTGAAGTACGGCCTACATGGTTAACACTTGCCAAGAAGGTTACCAGCTCACCTACATAAATAGGTTCTTTAAAATTTACCTTATCTACAGATAAAGTCACTACGTAGCCACCCGAATAACGACTTGCACAAGCGTAAGCGACTTGGTCTAGTAGTTTTAGAATCGTACCACCATGAACATTACCTGAAAAATTTGCCATATCAGGCGTCATCAAAACTGACATCGTCAATTCAGACTGATCATCAGTTGCTGTGGTTATTTCATCTAATGTAGGCATAGCTAAACTCTGTGTCTTAAAACAAGCTCAGTAAACATTATGGTTGATAATTCACAAAAAAAACATGCTTAAATCCACAACATAGCATTGTATTTTTTAATATCTTTGATTGTTTTTTAAAATTTAAATTTTTAAAGCATTATTTTTAAAGTTCTTTTTTAAAGCTTTTTTTATTTATCTTAGTTTTTTTAGAAGATGCTATGCCATTTTATTCCACACTAAATGGCATAGCACGATGTTATAAGTCGCTCGCTATACTTTAGTAATAACGCCTGTCACACCATTAATGATCATATCAATGGCGATCGTACCGATTAATAAAGCAGATAAACGCCCGACAATATCAAAGTAGCGGTCGATATGCTTGGCATGTTTATAGCGTAAATGATCATGTGAAAATTTCATCAAAATCAAAATACTACAGGTTAAAAATAAGGTAAAGGCAATCACTAGGGCTGCCTCACCAATTGACATTTCAATGCCTGTAACCACAGCAGCACTAATGGTGCCCGGACCAATCATAAACGGCATGGCAATGGTGCCAGCCAGATGTTCTGGCGCACCGCGCATTTCACCAATCGTATCGGCACCCTGAAAAACATAGCGATAGCCAATCACCAAAAAGATAAGTCCTCCAAATATCTGAAAGGCTTCAAAACGTACATTCAGATATTTACTAAAAATTGTTTCGCCGCCCCATGCAAATAGCATGAACACGACAAAAGCAATCAAACTTCCCTGAATCAGTGCTTTATTAAACACCTTGGCTTCTGAATGACGGATCAGGCCAATCATGTAGATGCTCATTAGAAATGGATTGAGCAACGAGAAAAATAAAGCAAAAGAATGTAGATAAGGAGAAGCCATGCATTTTCCTCTTAAGCTTGTGGATCTGGGAACAATGGACGATTCCCTGGGCTAATACGATTAATATGTAAGAACGTCATATGTCTTTCATATTTATCTAAAATGTCATTAATAACCTGTTCTTTACTATAACCGACCAGATCGTTATCTTGAGAGCCATCATAAAGATAGGTTTCAAGACGGTAATAGAACTGTTTACCTCGTTTCACACGTTGACTGAAGTTTGGTGCGCTATAGCGTACAGGCCAGATCTGGTAAACGAAGTTTTGTTCTTCTTCTAAATGAATAGTGAAATCCAGATGGAAAAGCGTCTCTTCATCTTCAAGCGGCGTTTGCTGCACATCTACATTCATGCCCTGCTTAATAAGTTCACCAGCAACGGCCTGAACAGCAGGTAGACAAACTGCATCTAGCATGCGTTGGGTTTCAGTGGTTCCCGGATGATGCATGACTCGAGTTAAACGCTGTTTCCAATTCAGAATATCGACATTACCTACCACTGGCGCTGCATTCATACTTCGACTGGCTTGCCGGTAATCTTCAAGCCTCAGCGACTTATAAAGCCCTGCCATCACAAGGAACATTACGAAACTAAACGGTAGTCCCATAATGATGGTCGCGTTTTGCAAAGCAGTAATTCCGTTGGTCATGAGCATGGCGAGCGTTAATAAACCAATTGCCACTGCCCAAAATACGCTTAACCAACGCGGAGCATCATTATCGATATTCGTAAGTTTAGTCGTGAAGTTACCTAAAACCAGCGCTCCCGAATCAGCAGAAGTTACGTAGAACAAAAGCCCTGTTACGGTGGCAATTGAAGCGATAAAGGTAAAGCCTGGATATTGTGCTAACAGGTCATAAAAACCATGAGCCGGATTTGCTAACACAGTCGCAGCTAAGGTTTGGTTGCCTTCAAAAATAACGCTGTGCAATGCACTATTACCAAAAATGGATAACCATGTAAGTGTAAATAGAAGCGGAATAATTAAGGTACCGCATACAAACTCACGAATGGTACGCCCTCTTGAAATGCGTGCCAGAAAGAGTCCTACAAATGGAGACCACGCAATCCACCACGCCCAGAAGAAGAAAGTCCAACTACTCATCCACTCTTTCGGCTGTTCAAAAGCAAAACTTTGTAATGCTAAAGCAGGGAAACGAGTTAAATAGTCACCAATATTTTGAACAAGGGCATTGAGTAAAAACTCAGTATTTCCTAAGAATAAAATAAACAGCAATAAACCGACCGAAACATAAATATTAATTTCAGATAAAATCCGTAGGCCTTTATTGACCCCAGATGTCACCGAAATAACACTAATACCGACCGCGACAGCAATTAAAATAAATTGCATCCAGATATTTTCTGGTAACCCCAATAACACATGTAGGCCATAATTCAGCTGTACCACTCCAATCCCGCAGGTCGTCGCAATACCAAAAATTGTCCCGATGACGGCAGCCGTATCAACACTATGCCCAATTGCCCCATTAATTCTGTTCCCGAAAATTGGGTAAAGTGCAGAACGAATGGTAAGTGGCAAATTATAACGATAACTAAAGTATCCCAATGACATACCAATCAAGGCATACATACACCAACCGGTTAAGCCATAGTGGAATAAGGTCCAGACCATACTTTGGCGTGCCGCCTCATAGGTTTGACCGGCTCCGACTGGAGGTTGCATATAATGAGATAATGGTTCAGCGACCGAGAAGAACATCAGATCGATACCGATACCAGCCGAAAACAGCATCGCAGACCAACTGAGTAAACTAAACTCAGGTTTTGAATGCTTAGGTCCTAATTTAATACTGCCGTATCTTGAACAGGCAATAAAAATCACGAAAACCATATATAACGTTGCGGCAAGCAGATAATACCAACCAAAGGTTGAGGTTACCCACTGAAGTACGGCGTTCATGACTCTATTTGCAAAATCATTGAACAAAAACGTGACGAGAGAAAAAATTAAAATAAGTACAGCTGAAAAATAAAAAACCACACGGTTGAGCGGGTCTTTTTTAGATTTAGATAATGTTAAATCATCAACTGCTCTTGGATTATCTGTTGCCATACAATCCTCAAGGAATAAAATAAAAACAAAATATTTAATTTCGTCTTTTCACTCTTATTTAAAACAATGAAAAGACGACTTTAAACGCAAAAAATAATATATAGATGTGATCGGTTGAGGTTATAAAACCTCAGTCACTTTATTCTGGTCACAATTCGACGGAACCGAAATGTCTTTTGAAACAGCTAACTGTTTTTTCACTAATTGAGGGTCAAAATCATCTTGCTTTAACGCTTTGGCTAAACCAAACATATAGAGCAAAATAATGACTGAAAATGGTAAACCACATAACACCACAGCACTTTGCATGGAGTTAAAACTACCGGCTAAAAGCAAGCCAATACTTACAATGGTAATTACCACAGACCAAAAAACGCGTAACCAGATCGGTGAATCACTATCATTGGTGCCCCCTTTTGAGGACAAATTAGCGATCATTAGTGTACCAGAGCCAACTGGTGTCAAAAATAAAACGAAACAAATTACAACAACAATGCCAGCAACATACGGATTAAACGGTAGATATTCGAGTAACTTAAATAAAGACAATGCCGGATCAGTTAAAACCATATCGCCCAAAACTTTCTGTTTCTGGTTCAAAATAAAGTAAATGGCAGTATTTCCAAAAACCGAGATCCAAGCCAGTGTAAAACCGAGTGGAATCAGGCATACACCTAATACAACCTCACGAATCGTACGTCCTTTTGAAATGCGCGCAATAAACATGCCGACAAAAGGCGCCCATGCAATCCACCAAGCCCAATAAAATACGGTCCACGACCCTAACCAGCCACTGGCTTTTTGATTGTATAAATACATATCAAAACTTTTACCAATAAAATTGCTTAGATAATCACCCATATTTTGCACAAGACCATTTAATAAATGGTTTGTAGGACCTGTTAAAAATACAAATAAAAGTAAGGCATACAGCAGACGTAAATTAATACGCGATAACCACGACAAACCTTTTTCAATGCCCACCACTGTCGTGATCGTGGCAACACTCATCATGATGAGAACAGCAGCAATTAAGGTCACTGAGTTATTAGGAATTTGCGGAAGTAAATAGCAAATGCCTGATACCAGCACCAATGCTCCGATTCCCAAGTTGGTGACCAAGGAAATAACCGTCGCTAAAATTCCAAAGCCATCGACGAAATCACCCACCAAGCCATGGACTCGCTCGCCAAAAATTGGGTAAAGCGCTGAACGCAAAGCTAGGGGTAAATTTTGTCTGAAAGCAAAATAACCCAACGTGACTCCGAGCAATGCATAAAGTACCCAGCCATGGATGCCCCAATGCAAAAAGCTATAGGTCATGGCATTACGGGCTGCCTGAATGGTTCCTGACTCACCTTCAGGTGGTCTTAAGAAGTGATCAACAGGTTCAGCAACACCATAATAAAGTAGTGCAATACCAATCCCTGCCGAGAACAACATTGAAGTCCAAGCCAGATAACTAAACTCAGGTTTGTCGTCGTCTTTTCCTAAAGGAATTTGCCCTACTTTTGAAAAAGCGAGCCAAGCGACAAAGCCCAAGCACAGCACAATAACCAACATGTAATACCACCCAAAAAAGTGATTTACCTGCTCTTGTACATAGGTCAGCCAAAACTGACTTTTTTCTGGAAACAGCACAAAAAGTAGGCCAAAAACACCAATACTGATGGCTGAACTCCAAAATACAAAACGATTTAACCGAATATGGTCTGAAGAATATTTATCACTTTTCAACACCATCTTATTGCTCCTTGCAATCGGTGTATTTTCTCAAAATAACGTGATAAGTAATGTACTTATGCGCATCATCCTATCCTTAAGAACTTTTGATTTTAGCGCTTTATTCCTCGTGCTAATCTTCAAAAATTCATTGATTTTTACATATCATACTTGTTATTGATTGAACGTTCAATCAATAACAAGTATGATAAAAAAAGTGCTATGATGCTCTGCAAGTTAACATGCTGAATTTAAAGCACCACTAAAAGTGCTGATGTGGAAAAACATGACAAAACGCAGAGTAAAACCAGAGCACGTGCGACGTGAAGAAATTATGAATGCCGCACTCGACGTGATTTATGAAGTGGGGTTATCCAATACCACCATTGCTCAAATTGCAAAAAAAGCCGAGCTGTCGACCGGCATTGTCAGCCATTATTTTGGCGACAAACAAGGGTTGATAAATACCTGTATGCAAGAAATGTTAAATGTTCTGCGTCGTAAAACCGAACAGTACAGAGCAGAAGCAGATTCGCATCCAGAGAGCCAGATTAAGGCCATTATCGACTCTAACTTTGACATTAGTCAGGTCAATGAAAAAGCAATGCGGGTCTGGTTAGACTTTTGGTCAGCAAGTATGCATGTACCAGACTTAAGCCGCTTGCAAAAGATTAATGATCAACGCCTGTACTCTAACTTGAAGTTTTATTTCCTCAAGTTAATGAATGAACAACAGGCCAGTGTTGCCGCTAGAGGGTTGGCAGCATTGATTGATGGATTATGGTTACGAGGCAGTTTAAGCCGTCATAACGAATTTGACAGCAACCTTGCCCGTTCCATTGCTTACGATTATGTACAAACGCAAGTTCAATTTGCGAACAAGCCTTTGCAGGAGAGACAAAATGAGTGATGCACAAGTTCATCAACTGTATATCCATGGACGCTACGTTAACGCAACCAGTGGAAAAACATTTAATAGTATTAACCCTGCCAACGGCGAGACAATCGCGACTCTTCAACAAGCTTCTGAACAAGATATTGAAGCTGCTGTACAAAGTGCCCAACAAGGACAAAAAATCTGGGCTGCCATGACTGCCATGGAGCGTTCACGTATTTTACGTCGTGCTGTCGACATTCTTCGTGAACGAAATGATGAGCTTGCACGTCTTGAAACACTCGACACAGGCAAAGCTTTTAGCGAAACATCTACCGTCGACATCGTGACTGGTGCAGATGTACTCGAATATTATGCAGGACTTGCAACCGCCATTCAGGGAGACCAAGTTCCACTTCGCGAATCAAGTTTCTTTTATACACGCCGTGAACCTTTAGGCGTGGTTGCTGGTATTGGGGCTTGGAACTATCCAATTCAAATTGCTCTATGGAAATCTGCCCCTGCCCTTGCTGCCGGCAATGCCATGGTTTTCAAACCAAGTGAAACGACTCCACTTACTGCATTTAAACTTGCAGAAATCTATACAGAAGCAGGCGTTCCAGACGGCGTATTTAACGTGGTGCAAGGTGCTGGCCGTGAAATTGGTCAGTGGCTCACTGAAAATCCTGTAATTGAAAAAATCTCATTCACTGGTGGTGTGGAAACTGGCAAAAAAGTCATGGCAAGCGCTGCTGGCTCTACGCTTAAAGAAGTGACCATGGAACTTGGTGGTAAATCTCCACTTATTATTTGTGAAGATGCTGACCTTAACCGTGCCGCAGATATTGCCGTTATGGCAAACTTCTTTAGCTCAGGTCAGGTATGTACTAACGGTACACGCGTATTTGTTCCAAAATCACTTTTAGCTGACTTTGAAAAAGCTGTTGTAGAGCGTGTAAAACGTATTCGCATTGGCGATCCAATGGCTGAAGACACAAACTTCGGTCCGCTCACTAGCTTCCCTCATATGGAAAAAGTGTTGTCCTTCATTGAGTCAGGCAAACAACAAGGCGCTAAAGTGTTAATTGGTGGTGGCCGCGCAACTGAGGGCGAACTTGCCAAAGGCGCTTATGTACTACCGACAGTATTTAGTGACTGCACTGACCAGATGGCCATTGTTCAAGAAGAAATTTTTGGGCCTGTCATGAGCATTTTAAGCTATGAAACCGAAGAAGAAGTCATCCGTCGTGCTAACGACACCACCTTTGGTTTAGCTGCTGGCGTTGTTACTCAAGATATTAGCCGCGCTCATCGCATTATTCACCAGATTGAAGCTGGTATTTGCTGGATTAATACTTGGGGCGAATCGCCTGCCGAGATGCCAGTTGGTGGCTACAAACAATCTGGCGTGGGCCGCGAAAATGGCTTGACCACACTTGGGCACTATACCCGTATCAAATCTATTCAAGTTGAACTTGGCAATTATCAAAGCATTTTTTAATGCGTCAATCGCTCTAACACTTCAATCTAAATCACATATGCCGAGCAGTCTTTATAGATTGCTCAGGCAAACTGTTAGTAAAAAAAGGATAGTTATGAATATTAAAGAATATGATTACATTATTATTGGCGCAGGATCTGCCGGAAATGTACTTGCTGCGCGTCTAACTGAAGACAAAGATACCACCGTTTTACTCTTAGAAGCTGGTGGCCCGGATTATCGCTTGGATTTCCGTACACAAATGCCGGCAGCTTTGGCCTACCCTCTTCAAGGTCGTCGCTATAACTGGGCTTATTTAACCGACCCTGAACCGCACATGAATAACCGTCGTATGGAATGTGGTCGTGGTAAAGGTTTAGGTGGCTCATCTTTAATTAATGGTATGTGCTATATCCGTGGTAACGCAATGGATTTAGAACAATGGGCAACTCATAAAGGCCTTGAAAACTGGTCTTATGCCGACTGCTTGCCTTACTACAAAAAAGCCGAAACCCGTGACATTGGTGAAAATGACTACCATGGTGGCAATGGCCCTGTGTCCGTTGCTACCCCGAAAAATGGCAACAATGTGTTGTTCCATGCCATGGTTGAAGCTGGTGTACAGGCAGGTTATCCACGTACTGATGACTTAAATGGTTATCAGCAAGAAGGCTTTGGTCCAATGGACCGTACAGTTACCCCAAAAGGTCGCCGTTCAAGTACCGCACGTGGTTATTTGGATATGGCAAAAGGTCGTCCAAACCTGACTATTTTGACTCATGCTACGACCAATAAAATCTTGTTTAATCAAAAACAAGCGATTGGTGTTGAATACATTATTGGCGCCGACCAAAACAACTTACAACGTGCTCTGGCTAAACGCGAAGTGTTACTGTGTGCAGGCGCAATTGCTTCACCTCAAATTTTACAGCGCTCAGGTGTTGGCGAAAGCAATTTCTTAAAATCAATGGACATTGATGTCGTTCATGATTTACCGGGTGTAGGTGAAAACCTGCAAGACCATTTGGAAATGTACTTACAGTATAAATGTAAGCAACCCGTTTCTTTATACCCTGCCTTGAAATGGTATAACCAACCTGCGATTGGTGCCGAGTGGCTATTTAATGGCACAGGTATTGGTGCAAGTAACCAGTTTGAAGCAGGCGGATTTATCCGTAGTTCGGACGAGTTCAAATGGCCAAACATTCAGTACCATTTCTTGCCAGTTGCCATTAACTACAACGGTAGTAATGCCGTGAAAGAACATGGTTTCCAAGCACACGTAGGTTCAATGCGTTCACCTTCTCGTGGTCGTATTAGACTGAAATCAAAAGATCCGTTTGAGCATCCAAGTATCTTGTTTAACTACATGTCGACGGAACAAGACTGGCGTGAGTTCCGTGATGCAATTCGTATAACGCGTGAAATCATGCAGCAACCTGCGCTTGATCCATATCGTGGTGAAGAAATTAGTCCGGGCAAACATTTGCAAACTGATGCAGAGCTTGATGACTTTGTTCGTAACCACGCAGAAACCGCTTACCATCCATCTTGTAGCTGTAAGATGGGCGAAGACGAAATGGCTGTTGTAGATGGTCAAGGTCGTGTACACGGTATGAAGGGTTTGCGCGTAGTTGATGCCTCAATTATGCCGCTGATTATTACCGGTAACTTAAATGCAACCACCATTATGATTGCCGAGAAAATTGCAGATCAGATTCGTGGACGTGACGCATTACCACGTTCAACTGCACCGTTCTATGTAGCATCATAAAACCTTAAAGGGCATATTTCTCATACAGAGATATGCCCTTAATTTCATATTCATTGAGCCAATATTAATAAGAACTATGTATGACAGAAAATAAGCATGTGTAAGGAGCTTATTTACATAAATATGTCATGAAATAAAAATTAATCTATTTTTATAGGCAAATATTCTTCAAATGATTTAACTTTAGCCAAATCAATATTATTATATTAATTTCAAACACTTAAATTAAAACAATTAACTTAAACTATCTTATAAAAGCTCAGTTTGATTAAATATAAATCATATTTATGATTTTGATGAACCCCATTTATTATAAAAATTGTCTTGTCAATGCAAAATTAGTCTAAAATATAGAGTGTTTGCGATAATCCCAAGTAATTTTTATTTTTTTCGAAGTTCTCTAATTTTGAGAATTCAGTTTCGCATTTATATCCTTTTTGTCTGGATACGCTGTCTAGGTTTCCTCACTCCTTAAGTGACTCAAATAACTTATTTTAAGGTCCCCCTTACATGAAAAAGTTTTTGAAATACCTTCTGGTATTAATCATTCTTATTTTAATTGCAGGTATTGTTTTCTTGTTTAGACCAACTGCGTCAAAACAAGTCGAAACTGCAAAAGATGAGCCAGTTGTTGATGCTGTTCTTGTTGGCGGCGGCATCATGAGTGCCACTCTTGGTACTTATTTAACTGAGCTTGAACCAAACTGGCAAATTCGTATGTATGAGCGTCTTGACCAAGTTGCTCAAGAAAGTTCAAACGGCTTTAACAATGCCGGAACAGGCCACTCTGGCTTTATGGAAATGAACTATACCGAAGAAAAAAACGGTAAGATGGAAATTGTCAAAGCTGAAAAAGTTGCTTCTCAGTTTGAAGTAGCAAAACAGTTCTGGTCATATCAGGTAAAACAAGGCGTTTTAGCTGAACCTAAATCATTCATTAACCCAGTTCCGCACATTGCTTTCGTTTGGGGCGATAACGTTCAATTCTTAGAAAAACGTTATGCTGCAATGATTCAAAGCCCGTTGTTCAAAGGCATGAAATTTACTGAAGACCCAGCTGTGATTAAACAATGGGCACCTTTAGTCATGAACGATCGTGACCCTAGTCAAAAAGTTGCAGCGACCCGTATGGATGTTGGCTCTGACGTAAACTATGGTTCTATCACTAAACAATTAGTGAATCGTTTAGACCAAAACCCGAATTTCAAATTACAGACTTCAACTGAAGTGACTGGCATCAGCCAAAATGATGACAAAACTTGGACTGTGTCTTTCAAAAATTTGAAAACCGGTAAAGTAGATCACGTTAAAACACGTTTTGTATTTATTGGTGCAGGTGGCGCAGCAGTTAAATTATTGCAACTTACTGGTTTACCAGAAGCGAAACAATATGCTGGCTTCCCTGTTGGTGGTGAGTTCTTAATTACTGATAACCCAGCAATTACTGCTCAGCACACAGCAAAAGTTTATGGCCGTGCTGAACTTGGTGCTCCTCCAATGTCTGTACCACATATTGATACACGTTATATCGACGGTAAAAAATATGTATTGTTTGGACCATTTGCAACGTATTCAAACAAGTTCCTGAAAAATGGTTCTCAGCTTGATTTGCTTGCATCAACTAACAAAAACAACGTTTTACCAATGACTACTGTTGGCTTGGAAAACCTTGATCTTGTTAAATACTTGGTGAGCCAAGTAATGATGTCAGATGAAGATCGTCTAAATGAACTTCGTAAATACTACCCAGATGCGAAAGCTGAAGACTGGCGTTTAAGCCAAGGTGGTCAACGTGTTCAGATCATCAAAAAAGAGCCGGGTAAACCTGCAACACTTCAATTCGGTACAGAAATCTTTGCGTCTAAAGATGGTGCTGTAACTGCATTGTTAGGTGCGTCTCCGGGTGCTTCGACTTCTCCATACATCATGCTTAACTTGCTTGAAAAAGCTTTCCCTCAGCAAACTGAAGGTAAGTGGAATCAGAAGCTTCATGAAATTGTAGTGTCTTATAAACAAGACTTGAGCAGAGACCCTGTGTTACTCGATAAAGTTCGTCAATACACAAGTTCTACGCTTGGCTTGAACTATACATCTCCGTTCAAAGCTGCAAACGATGAAACTGCTGCTGCCCCAGTTGCAAAAGCAAACTAAGTTTGACGATGTATAAATAAAATATCAAAAGGATGAATTTCGATTCGTCCTTTTGTTTTTTAAGCCCTCACTTGAGATATTTAGATTCGCTATGACGCCTTTAAACTCATCATCTCGCCTTTTGTCATTTTGTTTTAAGCTCGTGCTTGTTTTGCTACTGGCTTATCTTTTGGTGAGCGGGTTTTACATGTGGATGATTGGCGGTACAGCCATTTATGTCAGCTCAGCGGTGTTACTTGCTCTGACGGCTTATGCGTTTAAGCTCAATAAATATCAAAAACTATGTTCTGTTTTAAATATGCTGATGAGTGCAGCCGCATTATATTTCAGTACCAGCCATTTATTTTTCTCTCCTATTCAGTTCTTTATATTTTTACCTGCTCTGTTTTTTGTTCTATTAGCATTCACGCCACAAAACAAGACTCGCAGCTTATGTAAGCTTTTATTATTCATCAGTTTATTAATTTGGTGTAGCATACATTTTACGCAACTTGAACAACTTCAAGCCTATTATCAAACTCAGCACACAGGTGAAAGCTGGCAGCAATTTGGTGCGCTATAAGATTATTTTTTATTCTATATTTTCAAATAAATACATACTCTTTTTCACATGAAGTTCATCAGTAAAACTGAACAGCATCTACAGAAATCCTTTTAAGAAAAAATATTCATAACAATCTAATTTATTTAGAAATATATCGAGCATATTCGCGATTGAACACGGCTCATCTACACGCTAGATTAATCAAATATTTTTTCTCCCTTTATGTTGTAATTTATGAAGATTTTAGATGGCGGTTTAGGCCGTGAATTGGCCCGTCGTGGCGCTCCGTTTCGTCAACCAGAGTGGTCTGCGCTTGCACTGATTGAAGCACCAGAAACAGTAAAAGAAGTACATCTCGATTTTATTAACGCGGGTTCAGAAGTTATTACGACTAATAACTATGCTGTTGTGCCTTTTCATATTGGACAAGAACGCTTTGAAACTGACGGCGTGCGTTTAATTCAAGTTGCAATTGAACAGGCAAAAAATGCAGTTAAAGAAAGCGGCAAAAATGTCAAAATCGCAGGCTGCTTACCACCGTTATTTGGCTCTTACCGTGCAGACTTGTTCCAACCTGAACAAGCTAAAAACCTTGCTGAGCCAATCATTAATACTTTGGCACCAGAGGTTGATTTTTGGCTCGCTGAAACTCAATCGTGCTTAAAAGAAGTCGAAACAGTTCATGCGCTATTACCAAAAGATGGTAAAGACTATTGGGTGTCGTTCACGCTGCAAGATGAAATTAAACAAGAACAAGCATTACTTCGTTCTGGCGAAAACATGCAACAAGTGGCTGATTTCATCAAACAATCAAATGCCAAAGCAGTGTTATTTAACTGCTGCCAACCGGAAGTGATCTTGCAAGCGATTAATCAAATTAAAGGACTCATTCCAGAGTCAGTGCAGATTGGTGCTTATGCCAATGCTTTCCCACCTCAAGATGAAAGTGCTACCGCCAACGATGGTCTGGATGAAATTCGTAAAGACTTAGACGCTCCAGCTTATCTTGGTTTTGCTAAACAATGGCAAAAAGCAGGTGCAAGTCTAGTCGGCGGTTGCTGTGGTATCGGGCCAGAACACATTGCTGAACTTTCTCAATTTTTTAAAGAATAAATACCATGTCTGCTGCCAAAATTGGACTATTATCTCTTACAGCGCTGGTCTTTAGTTCTATGGTGGGGTCAGGCGTATTTAGCCTCCCCCAAAATATGGCTCAAGTCGCTAACGGCTCTGCCCTTCTTGTTGCATGGCTCATTACTGGGGTCGGCATTATTTTCTTGGCCCTCACGCTATTGCATTTAACGCGTCAACGACCAGATCTTGACGGTGGTATTTATAACTATGCGCGGGAAGGTTTTGGAGACCTGATTGGTTTTTGCTCGGCGTGGGGTTATTGGTTGTGTACCACCATCGGTATTGTCGGTTATGTGGTGATTGCCTTTTCAGGCGTCGGCATGTTTACCGATAGCAAAGACCATATTATTTTTGGTGAAGGTAATACGCTCTACTCTCTGATTGGCTCAAGCATTTTTGTATGGCTGGTGCACTGGTTAGTAAGTCGAGGCATTAAAGAAGCTGCGATTGTGAATTTACTGGCAACCATTGCCAAAATCATTCCAATGGTGGTTTTCATCTTCTTTACTTTCATTGCCTTTAAGTTTGATTTGTTCAAACTCAACTTAAATGACTTCTCTTTAAAAGTTCCGCTTTGGCAGCAAGTGAAAGACCTGATGCTCATTACCCTTTGGGTATTTACCGGTATTGAAGGTGCTGTGGTTTTATCATCGCGTGCTAAAAAACGTCATGACATTGGTAAAGCGACCATTTTAGGTGTGTTACTGGCATTAACTTTTTACGTGATGGTGACCGTATTGGCTTATGGCGTGGTAAGTCGTGAGGCGCTTGCTGGCATGCACAACCCATCAATGGCAACCATTTTGCAGCAACTGATCGGTTTACCGGGCACGATTGTTATTACCATCGGGCTTATTATTTCAGTTTCTTCGTCTTATTTAAGCTGGACTTTATTCGCCACTGAAATTCCATATTTGGCTGCAAAAAATGGTGCATTCCCAAAATTATTTTTAAAGAATAATCAAAATAATGTACCCATTTCATCACTTTGGCTGACCACCATTGTCGTGCAAGGTGCATTGATTGCGGTTTATTTTTTCAATAAAAACTACACCCAACTTTTATTAATTTCATCGGTGATGATTTTGCTGCCTTATTTTCTGGTGTCGGCTTTTTATCTTAAAGAATCCATTCGCCATAAACGCACACCGCATATTGCCATTGCAAGTGTCGCTTCCATTTATGCACTTTGGTTGCTCTATGCAGCAGGATTAGATTTATTACTTCTGTCTGTAGTGTTGTATTTGGTCGGCTTGGTTATTTTTTCCATCAGCTATTTTGAGCATAAAAAATCGCTCAAACAAAATCAGCTTAATTAATCATTTCAACCACTGTTGAGTCATTTCAGCAGTGGTTTTCTAAATCAAAAAATTCTATTTTAAAGGCTGTGACTGCTTTAAATGCAACCGTAAAATACGGCGTAATTCTAAAATTGCTTCTGGGGTAGTTTGAATCGAATGCCCGCCCTTAATAATGAGTTCCGACTGTTCACCATCTAAATGTGAACTTTGATACGGCACAATCCCATCACTGCTTTTTAACTTATCTGTGGTGCCATTTATGTTCCCCATAATCGAGTGATAGACCACACTGGACGATGGCTGAATGGCTTGCGTAAGCTGCATAAAGCTAGAAGAACGACTTAAATTACTCGCCCCATTTTCAATTAAGCCTTTTCTGAGTTTTGTATTTTTCTCATCTCTCATTTCAACTGCAATAAAGAAATCAGCTGGCAAACGAATAATACGGCGGGCAATTTGGGTAAACCATCGGTCAGCGTAGTCAGTGCCATGATGCGGTGCCGAAACAAAAACAACCCGCTTAAAATAAGGCAAAGCTTTGAATTGAAAACGCTCTAGCACCACAGGATTTTCTTTTAAACGGTTTAGCTGGGCTTCATTCATTTTTTGCATGGCTTGCTCTGAAACATCAGCATCACTTACCAATAGGCGGCTAATCACTCCGCCCATACTATGTCCAACCAGCACTGCATCGTGTGCAGCGTAGCTGTCTTTAGCAACATTTTGAAAAGCTTGATTCAGCAAAGAATAAATCTGAAAACGACTTTCAAAAATCGGCATATTCGTTGAATAAAACACCTGCCAGACTTGATAGTTATTCCTTAATTCGGCATCGCCCATAATGTCATTGGTTAGACTCACCCACGCCTCTGGGCTACTTGCCAAGCCATGAATAAATACAATGATTTTTTTATTCGGGTTAAAGGGTTCCAGCATATATAAATGCGGCATGATCAAATTGGTTTCTTTATTAATTAAGGACCAATAACCTGCTGCACCTAAATTATATTTCGACAACCAAAGCCCATAAGGCGCCGAATAGTTTGCAGTAAGCGGATAGTCCACACCTTCAACCTTTACACGATCTTGTCGATATGGATCGAACATGGCAATTTCTAAATCTGCTCCTGCAATGACCTGATCTGCTGTGGCTTTTTGTTTTGGGTAAGCAATCGCAGTGACTGGAAAGAAGCGCGGTAAATGGATGTTCGGATTATTCTGGTGAGCGTAAAAAGCATCAGGGTCTAAAATGAAGCCGTGATTTACATCATTTTCTTTACGCCCGACAATAAACTCTGCCCCTAAACCATCCTTACGGTTAACGGTATTAAAGCCAGAAAAGTTCATGTTATAGCTTGAGCGAAAAGTATCGACTTCAATTTTTTGTACATCTAACGCGTGGTCAAAATTGACGTGGTACTCATGCCCATCTGCTTTAAGCAACGGTGGAAAACGATGCGTATTTAAATGATTAAAATATGTGGTCATGAGCTTCGATAAAGCCACGTTATAAAAAATACGCACCTGATTTTGGCGATGGTCAAATACCCGATCGAATGGCGACTCTTCAGAGTCAAATAAATAGACATAACTATAGCGCAAGCTTTTATCAAACAGCGCCAACTCTTGCTCAATGCAACTGTTACTTTTATTAATGACATTACATTGGCTATTACGTCCGACGTCTAAAGCCTTGGCTAAATAAATTTCACTGAGCGCAGCATAGCGTTCTTCTCGACTGCTATTTTCAGACAAGCTTTGAATTTTATTTAAACAATCATCAAAATTTTGCAGACAAGATTTTTCGTCTTTTTTAACTAAATACAGCAAATTTTGGGTTTGATGGCTTAAGGTTCCGTCGGTCAGAATACTTTCATTCTTACTTTTTAAAGCGTTACTTAAATTACTTTCTTTTAAATTAATGACCTGACAGCCACTGAGCAAAGCCATTATTGTTATGATTGAATAATGATAAGACTTTGTCATTGTGCATTCCTTAATCGAATGTATTCCCCATCTGGTCATTATGCCTGTAAAGCAGTGAACGAACAATTTCGGCTCAGCTTCCATTTTCCTTTATTACGAAAAAAAGCCTGAACTCATTTTAATTCAGGCTAATTTATTATTTTCTCTAATCAAGCTTGGTTAAACTTTTGCTGTGAAGCTAAATAAGAGAAATACAAAATAGGCAAGATAAATGGCGCTACACTCCAGAAGTCAAAATAGACATAGAGTATCGCTCCTAAGAAAGCACCAATTACAAACCCAATCACAATACTGGCACTTTTTAGAAAACTTGCCCGATTGGCTGCATTATTGTTTTTAAGCAAGTTGGCAATATCAATACCAAGCTGGGTAGTGTTACCTGTCATCATGGTACTTGGGCTAATATTTTTAATGAGGGTTTTGCTGGACGTATTACGAATAGCTAAAGCAATTAAACCCAACCCGCCTGTTACTGCAACTGTTAGCGCATCCGGATTTTTAAATGGCTCAAAGTAAAGTCCTGCAACCATGAAGGCACATAGAAAAATAGCTTCAAATAAAAATAAATAAGACAGGGTTTTGTGCTTAACCTGACTACGGTCAATTAACAGTTTCGTGATCACCACTGTCAAAATAAATAGCGGAATAGCAGCAAGCTTAATCCATATGCCAGCGCCGCCTTTAACCCATGCAGCACCTGCCAATACTAAGTTTCCCGTAACATGCGCGGTAAAAAAACCAAACAGCGCAATAAAACCTATGGTATCAATTGCCCCACCCACCATAGTCAACAAAACAGGATCTCGACATATTGCCCAGGTACTTTCTGTCTCTTTTTGAATTGGGGTATCTGCCATATAAAATATCCTGTTAAATTAGAGTTTTAAAACAAGTAAGTTGTATATAAATGATTTAAAAAATAAGTAATACTAAAGTGTTTATGAAAACAAAAAATGATGTAAAAAAATAGGGTGTGTAATGTCGCAACACTGTCTTTAAAATGGCAACAATTAAAATTGAGTGTTTTTAAAACAATAAACGGTTATCAACTTCAAATCAATTTGACCTCTAAAACTGTTATAACTATGATGAAGCCGCAAGTTGATATCAATTGGTTTTGAACCTGAAAAAGTTATGCCAAGATATGGATAATGAAAAACAACAACCAAGAGTAGATATATGTCACTTTATAATTTTTCAGTTTTTCTAGGTGGATTATTATTTGTATCGATTGCCTCTGCTGGCTATAAAAGTAATGCACACCGTGATTTTTACTCAAAATGCATCGCAGCTGGACATAGCCGTTCAACCTGTCTGTGTATTTATCATCGTTTAGAGCGTCAATATTCCCCTAAACTCATGCATAAACTTGGAAATTTAAGTCTACAAAGCCCTGAAGTACCGCGTGATTTTGTGAAAACCATGATGCGCACCATGCAACAGTGCAGATCATAATTCTTTATTTTTTAAGCCACATCCACACCAATACCCCTGCCATACATAAAATTGCCGGATAGACAAACCACGGATGTGGAATGGTCCAAATCATAAGCCCCGCAGCCAGACTCATACTCACTGTAGAGATGTATTTTGCTTTTTTAGGAATACGCCGATGTTCTTGCCACTCGCGAATGAGTGGACCGATATAACGATGATTTCGAAACCATTGATGAAGTTTTTCAGAGCCTCTAGCCGCAAAGAACACAGCCAAAATTATAAAATCAACGGTGGGTAAACCCGGAATAAAAATACCCAATATGCCAAGCGCAATACACAACCAAGCCAAACCAATAAACACCCAACGCGCCCAAACAGAACGGGCAAGCTTACTGACTGGTTGAGCAGGTGCTAGCGACTGCTCATGTTTTACGATCACATTTACTTGATTGAGTTTGTCCATATCGGGTATTCCCTTTATCCACTTTTTATTATTTCAATTCATCAAGCTGATCAAGCGCTTGACCAAAATATCCAAAAGCATCTAACGCCCCTTGAACGACTCGGTCTTGCTGGGTTTGGTCAAAGCCTGTTTCATCAAGTGCTTGTACAAAACGTTTCCAGACTTTCGCGCGCCCTTCGGGATAGGCCGCTAAATTACGCGCAGCAAACGTTTCAGAAAAACCCAAATGCTTTTGAGCTTCTTTAAATAAAAATGCAGCCCCTAAAGTTGAACCTTCAGACACATAAATCCAGCCTAACGCTTCGGGTAGCTGTACGTTTTCACTGTGTAATTGCTGCCCGTTGGGTTGAATACCCAAATCATTTAAATCGGCAAGTGCCTGTTTTGAGCGGCCACGAATGTCTAAGTCTGGAATCAGGCCTGCTACCCCTTCTTTCTCAAAAAGATGTTCAATTTCACGCTGAAAGTAATATTGAGACAACGTAAATTGCGCGTATTTTTCTTTACTTGAAAATACCTTTGCCTGTGACATTAATTGATGCATACGTTCGTGTTCAGCAGCAGTTTCTTGTTTCAAACGTAAAGACAAGCTGTTGCTAATGATTTGGTCTGTAGATGAGTTCATCATCTTTCTCCTACAAAATAGATATTAATCATCGGTTAACGGCCCCGATTGAGTTTGAGTTGGACTGGAAAATCCACAACAATGGTCACGGCTCGACCGTTAATTTTGTGGGGTTTAAATCTGGATTTACGTGCAGCTTGCATGACCCGCTCATCAAGGCTTTGAATGCCCGAACTTTGACTTAATTGGATGTCGATCGGCTCTCCTTTTTCATTAATGCGAATCCGAAGCTCAACCAAACGATTTTGTTGTTTTAACTCGCGGTCATCGTAGTCAAGCCCGCCAAAACTCAGTACATCCACGCTACTCACCTGAACAACATCATCGTGTTCAACTTGAGTGCTCGGTGCTTTGGAATATTCTTGCTGCGTTGCGGGTGTTTTGACGCCGCCACTTTTGGTTTCGCTATTGCTGCTTAGCAAATGCTCAGTTTGCGTTTGTTCAAGGTCTGTCGAACTCAGTTTTTTATCATTATGAACCGCTCGCCGTTCTGTAGGCTGCGCTGATTGGATTGAAGCTGAATTGTTTAAAGTCGTTTTTGGTTGTGCTTGCTGTTTGTCATTTAAATTATTTTGCACGACCTCTTTAGAGGCAGTTTTTGACACTAATGTTTGAACATTTGTAGGCGAGTTTTTTGATTCTTCAGGTACTGAAGAGACTGAACTGTTTAATGTAGATTGAGACGTTACACTTTTTTTAGGTTGGCTTTCGATCTTTTCAGCCGATGGCTTTTTAGCAGGTGCCAATGACACAAAACTTACTTTTAAGGCATTTACTTTTGGCGATGCTTGAAAAGTATAAGGCTCTATTAAATGACTCAGCATCCAGACAACAAACACATGCAGACCAATCACCACGACTACAGTTAAGCACTTATAAAAATGCTTCGGCCCTTGTGGTAAAGGCAACATAACCATCGGCTTATGTGTAGGGAATAAAGATTTTGATTTCATGACTTATTCCCTAAAAACGATGCTCAAGCTTGAGGCTAATATTGTGTTTATCGTAGGAATACAGCCAATCGACATTGCTTTTATTATGGTTATAGCGATAGGTTAAATTAGGCGTCATGCCATAAAACTCAAAGCGCGGCATTTGCACAACAAAAGTATAGTTCTGTTCAAAATCATGACGACGAGCTAAGAAAGTTTCTGCGTATTTATCAAACTGTCGCCAACGGTAAGAACTCAATAAAGTAGTGTTAAAACCAGCACTCCAAGACTTACTTAAGCCTAAACGCACACCTTGCTGTTGATAGGCAGCCATGTATTTTTCTTGGGTCGAATGGTCGAGCACATCTAGACCACCCAAAAAAGTCCACTGGTCTGGAAAAATCTTCCAGAAAGTAGCAAAAGCTGAGCTTTCTACCCCATCTAGGGTTTTATATTTCTGATAATTTAAATCTTTACCCTCAGCCTCAAGCTTGAAGGCTTTATCTGCCGAGATAAAATGCATCCACTCGGCACGTGCGCCCCATGCATTGTAAAGACCATCGTTGCCATAACGTTTATGTTCAAAAAGCGGACTCACCCCAATTTGATTTTTTAAGTCAAAGTAGCTGTAGCCTGCATTAATGTTAATGGTAGATTCATTAAATGCCGCGTGGTCGTTATAGGACTGTCCAAATGCCAGCGCACGTAAAGCCACACCATGATGCCCCTTAATCGCATAGCGTTTTATAAGACTGGCTTCGTAATCTAACCCCGTTGCTGACTCAGCTTTAGGCGTCCCACGAGTAACTTGCTCAATTGGGATAATATTACCTTTACTATCTTTGCCATAAAGCGTCCATGTTTTGCTTTGTTCAGAAGAACTATTTAAATTACTTACATAGGTATAACCCGCTGAAACCGAGCCTTGCCAAGAGTCTCGTTTTTTTAGTGCTTGAACAAAGGTATTTACTGTTGTTAAAACCCCAGAAGGAATGACAGCAGGATCACTTTGTTTCAGTTGGTCTTGAATGGAAATAAAAAGGCGTGCTGCTTCCTTATTCTTCTGTTGTTCAAACAGCACGCGCGCTAACTCAAGTTCACAAATTAAATTATGAGGTTGTTGTTTTAGGCTGCTTTGAAATTTTTGTTCAGCCAATTTCAGTTGACCCTGAGAACGTGCAACTGCCCCTTCGGCAAAGTCGGTTAAAGCCCGATCATAGCCAACATATTTCTTATAATGTTCTAAATAAACCGTGGTTTTGAGCCACTGTTTTTGCATGACAGCCAAATATAACGCCTTGGCAAGATCATTCGGGTTTTGCTCAACACTGTATTCTTGTCCATTAATTTGAAGTTTAGGTAATTGCTCGGTACTACGAATGGTTCCCTGCTCGTGAAACTGGCGCTGTTCTTGTAAAAGCGTTTGATCCAAGCTTTGATTGAGACGAAGCTGTGTGTCTTCGTCGGCATATAAAAATGGACAACTCAACAATGTCAGACAGCACAAAAGCGTTCGTTTCATAAAACAATAAACCTGAAGCAACCAAGCAAAAGCTCAAAAAACAAAAGGAATCTACGTGTGTAGATTCCTTTTGTATTCATTAATTTTTAGCACCGCCAAAAGCAGTGTTGTAAGACACGTTATCAAACTGCGCAATACCCGCTAAAGCCGACGCATTTGCACCAAAGAATTGACCTTGAACCACACCAGAGTTGTCGACACCAGCCGTACCGTTAGCCGTTGCCAAACCTGCAAACGCAGCAGTACCCGGGTTAAATGCCACACCATCTAGGCTTAATGATGAAACAGCCGTACCTGTTCCGGTAAGCGTTCCTTCAAGTGTACCCGCGCCATAATTTGCCGTGAACGTACCACTTAACAGATTGCTTCCAGAACCATTAATCCCTGCAACGGTATAAGTTGCAGTACCCGCGGTTGGAACCGTGGTATTGGTGTTATCACCCGCGTAGTAAACGGTATGGCTCGCGCTTGCAGGTGTGTCGCCCGCTTTCCACCATTCACCAAAATAGACTTCCTGTGTGCCCACCTGACCAAAGTTAAAATTACCTAATGCACTGTGTGACGGTGGCATTGCAGACACTGGAATATGCGAAATATTAAAGGTTTTGCTGCCAACCGGTACATTGGTATTACTCGTTCCCTGAGCAGCAAAAGCCTGAGCCAAACCTTTTAACGAACTAAAACCTGTAAAAGCGTTATATGGTGCACCCGCAGCTTGAACCGACACCGCTGCTACACCACCCGGATGGCTTGCATTGGCAGCAGCACCGATTTTGATGTTACTTTCATTACTCGAAATACCATCAATACCTGCATAAGCAAATGCAGTTGAACAAGCAACGAGACCCAAGAACAATTGAGAGATTTTCATTTGTTGTTACTCCATCTTTTTTAAAACTAAGTTATTGTTTAATTTAAAATAACGATTTCGCTATTTTTAGTTTATTGAGTAGGCCCAGCTGCAAACCTACTCAGTTTTTTTTGTAAATAATAATCATTCAATATTATTATTTACCGTTACCTGACTCCCCTTTTATGTATGTGTAGAGGGAATCAAATTCTGTTTAAAATTTAGTGGTCCAACTAATTTTCATCGTTCGGCCGGGTGCGGCCATGGCACTACGAGTTAAAGGATCGATATAAAACTGGTTAGAAAGATTACTGCCGACAAATTCAACCGTGTTGTAGTTATCGACCTGATAACGCGCATAGGCATCAAAAATCCACGTGTCATCCCAAGCCAAAGGCACATTGAGGTAATAGCCTTTATTGACGCTAGCATCATTGTTTTTGCGTAGCGGGCTTTCATAAGCTTTATAGAATGTTGCACGTGCACCGAGCTCTAACTTTTCATCAAAAAAGCGTGCGCCAAGCAAACCGTGGAAACTCAGTTCAGGAGTGGCCATAGTCACCAAGTAGCCATTTGGGAAACCGTCATCGACGCAGCGCTGATACGGTTCGCGGAACTCCAGGCCCTGCTCGGTTTGAACCGTACCGCCTAAAATCATTTTGTTAATGGCACTATTGGTGTCACACACTTCATTTTTTAAGTTATAAGCCACGCTCAAGTCTGTGAAGAAACCACCATTATCAAAACGGCTTTGTAACTCTAGACCTGATAATTTTTGCTCATCCATATTGGTAAAAATAAGGTTCTGGTCACGCTCAATCACATTTTTGGTTTTGTTGTAGTAATAGGCGAGCTTAATGTCAGCATTGCGTACTGTGCTGAACCAATCACGCATGTCATAGACATAACCCACTTCGTAGTTAAAAGCGTGTTCAGGTTTGATTGCTTGATATGGCAACATCGCAGAAAAACCGACAGTGCTTTCAAACAAACTTGGTAAGCGATATTCCTCTGCATAGCGTGCATAGATTCTACTGTTTGGTGTGAGATGAATTGAGGCGCCTAACTGCGGTGCCCAGCCGCTATCTTTAACTTTATCGGCAGACTCAACCGGAACTTGGTCTACCACCGACATAAAGTTCCCACCAGTTACGACGTACTTTTGTCCAGAGGCATTGAGCTGATTTAAAGGATTATCGGTAAGCGACAATTGCCCATTCGCATCTGCTTTCCAGCTCAGTATATTTTTCTGCGACCAGATCATGTTATACAACGTGCTCTCTGATGCAGGCACAGTGTCGAGCTGCCCATCCCACTCAGGATTTTTTGTGGCATAGCGCTGTTTTAAAACATTGATTAAACGCTGCTGAGTCGAGGTGTAACTCTCAGGCATGGTCTGATATTCAAAGGTATATTCTTTAAGCCTACTTTTTTTGGTAAACAGCGGATTTAAACTCGGGTCAATCTCGCTCTGCAAAGACTTATTTAAAAAGTCATCAACTGCCCAATACGAGCGATAACGCATACCCGCATCAAAACTTAGCCAAGACAGCGGTCTATAATTAAAGTTAAAGTCGAACGTTTTTTCCTCACGGCGCCCTGCTCGTGGCAGTGCCTGATAGAGCGAATAACTTGGGCCAAATTCGCCATATATATCGTCGGACGTTAGTTTTTCTTTTAAAAAACTTCCACCGAGCGTCAAATCAAGCTGGTCTAACAAACGGGTTTTATTACTGACCGTAATGCCTTTACGCGTATTGTCAGAATGGCTTATCGCCGTGTTAATAATCGTGTTATCTCGAAAATCGATTGTGGTTGGCCACCCACCACGTGTGTATGTCTGGCTTTCGGTGTCGGTTTGCCAAATGTTGGCATAAAAATCAATCCAACGATTATTCTCAGGCTTAAATTTATATTCGAGGCTATAGGCTGTAGAGTGAATATTACTTAAAGGCCACTGCGGAACACCCAAGTCAGGCGTAATGCCCCAAACAATCCGAGACGGCATAATTTCACCAAAAATATTTTTGGTATCTCGGTAAGTCAGTTTAAGAGTCTGGCTATCAGTTGGGCGATAGGTCCCTTTTAATAACCATGACTCCATATGACTTGAAGTGTTGGGAACTTCATCGCCCGGTTGATAGGCATAGGCAAAGTAAGGAATAAAATCGAGGCTGCTGTCCGGTGTCGCTCGTTTATAGTAGCCCGCGCCATGTGTGCCAGAAAAATAATTGCCGCGCTCACGTACTGCATACACTGCCAGTAAATCGAATTTGTCTTGCTTGGTGGCAATTGCCAGCCGGCCCGCCAAGTCATCGCCCGAAAAATTAGAATTATCACTTCTGGTCCGGTTCTTTTTATAAATATCGGGGTCATATTTTGACCCGTTCATGTCGATCCAAGGCGTTGTGTCATCGTAGTTTTGGCCTACTTTACTCATGTCTGGCAAAGACGGATCAATTGAGTTGGTTGAGCCTTCTACTTTTAACTCGGCACCAAAAGACTTACCCGGACGAACAATGTCATCGACCTCTAGCGTTTTAACGACTACACCGCCGCCAACAGAAGTTGTGGTATTACGCTCTAAAGATGGGCCTTTAATGACTTCAATGCCCGCAATAAGATTGGGGTCGATATAGTTGCGGTTATTTACCCCGTTGTAACCACGCCACACGGCAATCGACTGTTCGGTGCCATCAATGGTTAAAGGCACACGACCAACGCCCTGCACACCACGCACACTTGGATCGAGTGCGCCACTGTTGCGGGCATCGCCACTATAGACGCCCACCATACCTTGTAAAACATCGGCTGGGTTGGTTCCTTTAAAGCGTTCGACATAGTCTTTGCCTGCATAAACCGAAGAGCGGTTTGCGTCATAAACTTTGTTATAGCCTTCGGTGTCACGGTCTTCTTTGCCGTACACCACAATTGGCGTGAGTCGTACCGATGCGTCTTCTTCAATTACGGCACTACTTGGCGGCAGGCTAGCGGCCTGAACCTTAGCGGGAGTGACGCGTGGTGTAGATTTTTTGCTGAGTGTGTAGCCCTGCCCAACTTTTACAGCATTAAATTCAGTTGATTTTAAAAGCTGCTCAAAACCTTGCTCGACAGCAAAATTGCCTTTTAAGCCCAGACTGTGTAACCCTTGGAGTTGCTGGGCATCCATTGCAATTGAAGTACCCGATTGTTCGGCAAACTGGTTGAGTACGTTAGCGAGGCGACCCGCAGGAATGTTATAGCTTTTCACTCCGGCTGTTTCTGCATAGGCCTGCTGCATAGGAAGCACAACAAGCCCACCCATCGACACAGCATGTATGGCAAACGCCAGTGTTGAAAATCGAAAAATCGATCGATTCTGCTTTTGCCCCGTTCCCGCTTTTTTCATTTGCCCCGCCCCAGTAAATCGTAATAAGAATCATTCAATACAACTAATTAAAATGATCCATATTTATTGCTTCTACTTACTATGACGAACGACTTTCAAAAAAGTGGAACCTAAAATCGAAAATAAATTTAATTTTTTATTATTTTAAAGAAACCATGACCACAAACGGCGTGATTTGCTTAATTTTCAGGTCTGGAAAAACCGTAGCCAAAAGCTTAAGCGATTCTGTTGTTTGGTCTAAAGGCAATACCGCATTGACCCGTACATGTTGCAACGCCGCATCATTAAAAATAATTTTGCCTTTGTAGTTGCGGTCTAGCTCTTGTAGCACTTGATTCAGCGGCAGGTTTTCGACCATAAGCTGATGCTTTTGCCATTTTTGTTGTTCGTTATAAACATTCAGTGCAGGCAGTTTTTGTACGCCATTTTGGTCTATTTTAATAGCTTGCCCTGCTTCAACAATGGCTTGACGAGTCGCATGCAATTGGGTGATTTTAACCTGTGTTGCTTCTACTTTTACCTTTGAGTGCAACATGTTGAGTTCGGTTGCTGAGGGGTCATAACTGACACTAAAAGCTGTGCCGAGTGCCTGAATTTGCCCATGACTGGTTTTGACTAAAAACGGTCTGGTCTTATCTTTAACAACATCGACATAAATTTGACCTTGCACCAACTCAACCACTCGCTGGTTAGTTTTAAAATCAAGATTGACTGCGCTTTTACCACGTAAAATTAAACGTGAACCATCTGGTAAGGTTTGCGTGGTCCACTGCCCCGATTGCCCTTGAATATCGGCAGTCACATAGGCCACTGTGGTGTCAGTTAAATAAAATAACGCCCCACTCATGGCAACAAACACAACGGCAAAAGCTGTTCCTGCACGTAAATGTTTATAGGCTTTGCCTGAGTTTAGGCCAGCTTTAAGGGCAACTTTAGTGACTTTTTTATGTCCGCTCGTTTGGGAAAGTTTTTGAATTGATCCAATACACTGTTCAATATCGGCAGCCACTTGGCGGTGTTGCTCACTAGTTTTTTTCCACTCTTCAAATTTTTGCTTGGCGGTTTTTCGTGAGCTTTCATCATCCGAACTCAGTTGAACAATCCAATGCGCGGCTTCTTCAACCAGTTGGTGATGTTTGCTTTTATCCATGGCCATTTAAATGCAAGCGTCCATGTCTTGTCGGTTTTGGTAGCACTGAATTAAACAGCTCGCCAAATATTTTTGAATCATTTTGGTCGACACATTTAAACGCTCGGCAATTTCTTTATGGGTATAGCCTTCGAGGTAATGCAAAATAAAAGCTTGCTGTGCTTTTTCAGAAACCCCTTCGAGTGCTTTGCAAAGCTGGTTAATCGCTTGAATAATTTGCATCTGATCTTCGGGTGAAGCCACCGCATCAAGCATATATTCCATTTGACTCAAGCCATCTAAATAGGCCTGTTCAATGCGTTTACGGCGCACTTGATCAATCAGCAGGTTTTTAGCAATCGAGGTTAAATAAGCACGCGGTTCCTTAATGCCGAATAGCTCGTCACGCGTTTGTAGCAGTTTAATAAATGTGTCCTGAACCAGATCTGCGGCCTGATCAGTATTACCTAATTTTTGTCTCAACCATTGGTGAAGCCAGCTTTGGTGACTTCTATATAACTGATCTACAAGCAAAGAAGTTTTGTTCACAGCAATTGGACTCAAAACAAGGAACCTATAAATGATAATAATTATCATTTAAACAAGTCAAGCAATAATTCAAGTAAAACTTAAATCACTGTTTAATAAATTGAATTAATTACCCGCTTGCTTTGCTGCACTTCTCTTAAAGCAAATCGGCAAGATTTCTAATTTCTTCCATCACCGCCTTACACGCAGGCGTTAAATAGCCATGTTTAGAAATAGACAAAGAAATATAGCGCTTGAGTGCGGGGTTAATAATTTTTGCGGCTTGAATTGAGGTGTATTGGCTGGCCTTTTTTAAAGCTTGCGGCCCCAGCATGGTATACATGCGAGATTCGGAAACCAAATGGGTTTGCAAACTAATCGAGTCGGCTTCAAAAACAATATTCAGCTCTACCCCATTTTCATAAGCCATGTGGTCTAAAAAATTGCGCCAGTTACTTGGCCTGCAAAAGGTGACCAGTGGTAACTGACTTACCTCTTTAAAGTCGACTTCATTTGCCTGAGTGAGCGCGTCTCCTTCACAGCCCACCAAGTAAGTATCGGCTTCGATAAGGTAAACATCGCCTTGTTTCGGTGTTGGGTTAAACCGATAAAGTATGGCTAAATCGACACTGCCATCTTCAAGCCATTTTTCTAAATGTACCCCTTGCCCTTCACGCACCGACAGTTTAATTAAGGGATATTTCTCTTGAAGCACTTTGTACAAAGTCGATAACAACGGATGTGCAGTAGACGGCAAACTGGCAATACGAACTGTACCAATTGGGGTATCGGTCGAGTGCAAAATTTCATTATTGAGCTGATCGGTTACGTTTAGCCATGAACGAATTTTAGGAAGTAAATGCTGACCTAAATCGGTGAGTTCGACGCCGCGTCCGGTTCGGTTAAACAAACGACCACCACATTGCACTTCAAGCTCGTTCATTTGCCGACTGATTTGCGGTTGGTTGGTGTTATGCAGCATGGCGACTTTGCTTAAGCTACCAAGTTCCACCGCGTCTAAAAATATTTTCCATAATTCATAATTCATCGATTCTTCCTAAATCGTCATAGGCAACATTTTGAGCTATACATTTTCAGTATAACTGAAATTCAAGAATTGGTAATTCCTACATAGCTCACCTATTTCTATACTCCAATCATGTTCTCTACAACACGATTTAAGTCAGATTAAGAACCAGAGAATATTTAATTACACTGTATAGGAAGTACGATTATGAGTTTAGATTTACGTGGATTAACCCCAGCACCTGTGACTCCTTTTACCCGTGACGGACAAGTAGACCATGATGCAATTCAACGTTTAGGTTCATGGTTAGGCAGTATTGATGGTGTGAAAGGCTTAGTTGTTCTTGGGCATGCAGGTGAAGGAACATTCTTGTCGCAAAAAGAACAAATGCAGGTCATCGAAAGCTTTGTTAAATCGGTAGATGACAAAATTCCGGTAATCGCAGGGATTACGCTCGAAGGTACTTCGGTTGCAGCAGAAGAAGCAAAACGTGCAGTCAGCGCAGGTGCTTCGGCAGGTTTGATTTATCCTTCACATGGCTGGTTGCGTTTTGGCTATCAAAAAGGCGCACCACAAGACCGCTATAAAGCAATTTATGAAGAAAGTGGTTTGCCATCTATTTTATTCCAATATCCAGATGCAACGAAGGCCACTTACGACCTAGAGACTCTACTCGATATTTCTGCACAGCCAGGTGTATTTGCCATGAAAAATGGTGTGCGTAATATGCGTCGCTGGGATGTCGAAATTCCGATTATTCGCCGTGAACGCCCAGACTTACAGGTGTTGACTTGCCACGATGAATATTTGCTTCACACCATGTTTGATGTAGACGGCGCTTTGGTTGGCTATGGCAACATTGCCCCTGAACTGTTAATTGAAATGATTAAAGCAGGTAAAGCCAAAGATTACGCTAAAGCACGTGCTATTCACGACCAATTATTACCAGTGACTCGCAATGTTTATCACCGCGGTTCACACATGGAAGGTACGGTCGCGCTTAAACATGCATTGGTTGCTCGCGGAATTTTGGACCATGCCACTGTGCGTTCGCCTCTGCTTCCACTGGCAGATGGTGCTGAGCAAGAAATTCATGATGCAATGCGTCAAGCCGGAATTGGCAAGGTCGATTTAACCCAAGCCGTTGCTTAAATTCTATTCGGGCTAGCATGTACGCTAGCCTTTTTTTCCTGTACGCTGCCTGAGGCCAAACATCGGGCATGTCTCTTAAAAACAATAATAAAAAGCATGCAAACTGTGGTGAACAGGTAGTGCGAAATAGAACAAAAAAACTACGAGGAATGTAGTAATAAGGAGATAGAAGATGACAAATCTAGCGGATGTAGAACAAATTAGTCATCATCAAAAAAATGCGGAAATTATTGCAAGACTCGAACGGCTACCCGTCACTGGTCGATTGCAATTTATGCGAATTACCATCGGTATCGCGACCTTTTTTGACGCCTATACTGTTCTTGCGATTGCCTTTGCTTTACCCCAACTCATTACCGAATGGCATCTCACCCCTGCCTATGTCGGTGCGATCATTGCTGCGGGCTATGTCGGGCAACTGGTCGGTGCCATCTTTTTTGGTTCTCTTGCCGAAAAAGTCGGTCGTTTAAAAGTACTGTCTTTTACCATTTTACTGTTTGTGGCAATGGACATTTCTTGTCTGTTTGCGTGGAGCGGAATGTCACTGTTAATTTTCCGTTTCTTACAAGGTATTGGAACAGGTGGCGAAGTACCTGTTGCAAGTGCCTATATTAACGAGTTTATTGGTGCAGAAAAGCGCGGTAAGTTTTTCTTGCTCTATGAAGTTTTATTCCCGATGGGCCTTATGTTTGCAGGCATGGCAGCGTTTTTCCTGATGCCAATTTATGGCTGGAAAGTCATGTTTATTGTGGGCCTCGTTCCATCTTTACTGGTGATTCCTTTACGGTTTTTCTTGCCTGAGTCACCACGTTGGCTTGCCTCAAAAGGCCGTTTTAAAGAAGCCGATCAAGTGGTTAAAAGTTTTGAAGACGGTGCCATCAAAAGCGGTAAAACTTTGCCTGAACCTGTGGTTAAAGACATTAACCCGCAAGGTATGGCAAAAACCGACTGGCGTGAGCTGTTCCAAGGCATTTACCGCAAACGTACCTTTACCCTGTGGGGCATGTGGTTCTGCGTCTATATGATTAACAATGCCATGGTGACTTGGCTGCCATCTCTTTACAAACAACACTTTGGTCTGTCGCTTCAAACCAGTTTAGGTTATGGCTGGATTACCTCGGGCGTGGGTGTGATTGCTTCTATTATCTGTGCGTTAATGATTGATAAAGTCGGCCGCCGTCCTTGGTACAGTGCAGCGTTTTTCTTAGCGATCATTCCACTCATGAGCCTATCGATTTTAGGTGCAAAATCGGCGATGGAAGTTGTGATTTTAGCTACGCTGAGCTATGCCATTTTGCAGACCATTTCATTCTCTTTGTACCTTTACGCTGCCGAACTTTACCCTACTCGCCTACGTGCGATGGGCATTGGTTTTAGTACTGCTTGGCTCCGTGCCGGCTCTGCGATTGGCCCTGTGATGGTCGGTCTGGTGGTTGGTGGCTACGGCATTCAATATGTGTTTAGTGTGCTGGCGGTTGTGGCGCTCATTGGTGGCCTAGTGACCTTCTTGTTTGCCATTGAAACCAAAGGCCAAGTGCTCGAAAAACTTTCTCCTTAATTCATCTATTTCATAAAAAGCTTGCCTAACCTCAGCGTTAGGCAAAGGGCTTATTCATGCTTAAAAAAGGAATTTAAAATGAATAAATATTTGCTATGGGGCTGTATTGGTTTAGGTAGTGTGAGCAACGCTTATGCAGAACTTCCTCAAGAATTTGGCAAGTTAGAATTAAAACTTAACACCCGTTACTGGAACGATGAAGGCACTGCCCACCCCACGCTTGCCAACCCTTCGCCTTCGTCGAGTGAATATGAACAAAGTGCCTTAGGGCTTGAGTTAAATTATCAGTCACCTTACTTGTGGGACTGGCTTGGGGTAGATGGCTCACTCTATGCAGTCACCAAATTGTTTGACTCTGGCAAGCCTAGCGCTCAGCTTTTAGAGGTTGAAAATAACGGCAAGCTCGATCAAAACTTTGCAACTTTAGGACAGCTCTACATTAAGGCAAAACTCGGCGACAAAGGCGAAATTAAATTAGGCCGTCAGTTGCAAGATTCGCTGTTGCTTAAAAGCACCAATAACCGCGCAGTGCCAGACACTTTTTCGGGTGCAAGTAGTCAGTTTCAATTGAATGATCAGCTACAGACTTACATTGCTTACTATGACCGCTGGAAACCGCGCAGCATGGACTCTTTTGAAAAACTGGTCACTGAAAATGACGAGCGCATTGACTATGTCGCTTTGCTTGGAGCCAAATATCAGTACAAAAACTGGAGCGTGAATGCCGAATATTTAAATAGCAAAGATTATTTAAAAAAGTACGGAGCGATTGCTCAATATAAATTGCCCTTGCATGGCCTTGTATGGACATTTAACACAGGTGCTTTTTTCTCGCGTGATGATGGCAAGCTATTTAAATGCGGTGCCGAGACCGAGCTGGACTGTGTCAAAGGCCAAGACGTTAACAACCGTGGGAATGGTTATTTTGTCGATGTAAATGTAGCCAAGAATAATATTGAAGGTGGCATTGCCGTTTCAAAATTTGATGGTTTTTGGATAGAAGATAACTTTGCTGTGCACTCGGCCCGCAACTCTGTTTTAACGCAAGACCACGGCACCAACCCGTTTCCGACCTCTGCGACCATTGGCCCCGACTTTACCAATAACGATGAAACCGCCGTTGCCCTTCGCTTGAAATATAACTGGAAAGACTACGTGAAAGGCTTAAAAACTGAAGCGAAGTATATTTATGGTTTTGGCGCGCACCAAAGTAACATCAGCAGTGATATTGAAGGTAAAGAGCGTTACTTTGATTTTACGGTGAGTTATGCCTTGCCGTGGGTGAAAAACTTAGATGTGCGCTATTCATTTTTACATTATGAGTCAAAGTTTGAAAATGCAAACCTAGGTGAAAAAATAAATGGAATGACACGTAAAGATTGGGACCAGCACCGAGTATTTATTAATTACCGTTATACATTTTAAGAACAAGTTAAACGTTTAGTTTAGCTTTATTATCCTTATTAATTAACCGATTTAAATAGACAAACTTTTGAGTTTAATTAAAATATAAATTTATATTTTAATTTTTTATAATATTTTATTTAAATTGAATTGACCTGTTAAAAACTTATGATTATTATGGTCTCGCTGGCCTACATTGCCAGTCGGTTTTGACAGACCGAGTATACAGCGTATCAGGTAAATACTCCCTGAGTATGAGACTTGTGCGCAACTTGCACCTCCCCCTTACCGTTGCGGTAGGACGGGAGGGGGACGCGCTTGCGCGTGCTGGCTTGTATGCCCAGTCTGTCAACCCCTTCTCGTTCTACCACCCAAATCAATTGACGGTGATCTTTGGTGGTAGAGCTCCATAAATTCTAGGAGTTGACCATGACCTTTTTTATATTAATCCCCTATCCTCTCTCGTAATTTTATTTATTTAAAATTTAGGCTTTCTCTCACCTAAAATATTTTAAATTTATAAATAATTTTATTTTAAAATTTTAATCATTTTATTTTCCTGTATTTCAGGCGGGTTAACTATTCCCTTTTTAAATGATTTTAATACTTTAAATATATGCGGCTTATTTTTTATTAATAACTTAGTGAAAATTATCACGAGAATAATATGAAACTTTATAAACCTATTTTGGCTTTAAGCCTTTTAATAGGCGATTACGGTGTTTCTGGTTGCGACATTCACACTCAGCAGGATTTTGAAGAAATTTGCCTGTCTGGTGGGCACACCCAAGCCAGTTGCGACTGTATTTACCAACGGCTTGAACAAGTGTATTCGCATAAGCTCATGCAACGTCTAGAACATGTCAGTTTGCAAAGTCCTGCTCTCCCACAGGACTTTGCTCCTACTTTTTTTAGTGTGATGCGGCGATGCGATAAAGAAGACATGGGCTAAGCGTTTGGCTTAGCTCCCTTATCTCTGTGTCGCAATGGTAGATGACTTTAAATCAGCGCAAAAAATTAAAGTTCTGTTGTGGCATGGGGGCCTGAGCCAATATACCTAATCTATTTCAATCGTATAATTTCTATATAACCTACAAAAGTTTTTTGGTACCCGTAAATAACTTTTGATAAGAATAAACTTATATTTTTAAAATATAATCCCCACTCTCCTTAGCATTACTATGCACAAAACGACTTCTCTCCCAAAATGCCTCTTTATCAACAGAATGTAATGTACAAAAAAATTTATAATGCCAATATGCCCAAGGTTTTGATTTAAGAGTTCTTTCATTTACAACTCTTGTACGGCGTAAAATATGCTGCTGAAAATCATTAAAGTCTACAGGATCAATTTCATTTTCGATAATCTGCTCTAAATTACGAAACTCACCTTCAACTCTATTTTTTATTTCGTAAATATCATCCCAAGTATCTAATTTATTAATCAAACTACTATCTCTAGTATTCCAGCGCACCTTAACAATAGGGCTAGGATCTCTTAAATTTTCAATTTCTAATGATACATAGCTATAAGCTTCTTCTATAAAAGGGTAGAAACTGTATCTAAGACTTTCATCTTCCGCTACAAATAGGTTTTTTGCTTTTTTTGCATCTTGATTACATACATCACATAGCGGGATTAAATTGTCTGGATGAACAGCGAATAATGGATATTTGGATTTACATAACTGGTGGTCGTAATCTGATCGCCATTGATTTTCTACACCAATATTTGCTCTAAATGGTGCAAGCTTTTCCATACCACAGGCCTTACAAATATTGCCGTTTAAAGTATCTGTACGAAAAGTGTCAAAATGTCTATGTATATTTACTCCACCAGCTGCATCAATTATTGGCTGTAGATCTTTAGTTGATCCATATAAATGCGCAGCCAGCACCTTAAACGCTTCAAAAGTCTTCGGAAGAAGAAAGTCTAACAAAGCGGGATTAGGTTTTAGAAAAAATGGTGATAAATCTTGATTATCAACTGCTATCTGATGCAATTGTCCACGAGCAGCCTCTGTTTCATTTTTTAAATTTTCAAATAGCTTTTGAAATTTATCTCGAGTTAAATCATTTTTTTCTGGAGAACTTTTAACATTGCTCCAACAGGCAAGACCTACAGGCTTACGACTAAATAATCCTTTACCAAAAGTCTTTTGCTTAATAGATTTGTGTAAGAAATAAATTAATTCATGATTTAGAAGTACAAAAACCTGAAATTTAGGGGTTCGTGAATGTAATTTAAAAAGCATTAATCACTCAACTTTTTAATCAAATATGCACGTTCAGCTGAAAGACCTAAATTATCTTTAATCCACTGTTTTGCATGAGCATCACCATGTTCCAATTGCTCACGTATTGCATCAATAACGCTATGAGAAATCAAAGATCTTAGTCCAAAGTATCTTTTAATAATCACATCAAAAGAAGCCCCATAAGTTTCTTCATTAACTGGTTTTAAATCAATCAAATCATCATGGTTTCGTTCAAATAAAAAGACATTCTCTTTTTTAAGTGAAGAAATCATAAAAGGTGAATGTGTTGATAAAAATATTTGGGAATCTTCCGCTCCCCCATCATTTACATTCAATGCTTTTTCAAGATAGGTATTAAAGTAAGTTCGCCATGACGGATTAAGGTGTGTTTCTGGTTCATCAAACAAAAAAAGAGATTGTCCAGCACCAAAGATGCTTGATGCTGCCAATATCTGCATAAGCTGAGCTTCACCATCAGAGAGATCATCGAAACACACTTCTTGATATTTATTATTTAGAAAACTGAGCTCTATCACACTTAAAGGTAGTTGAGTTTTTAACGGTGTTTTAACTGTTCCAATAAAATTATCTTTGGCTAATTTTCTTCTATTAGTCATAGGCCACTTTTTGTTTCCTAATTGCTGTAGCTTCAACAGCCTTAAGAAAAATGATCTTGGATCATAATAATTAACTTCGCGTAAACTATTTAGGATATTTGGATTACTAAAATCAAGTTCAATTATTCCAGCTAAATAATCAAGTTCAAACTGTTCATCATTATTTATATTGCCAATTGGAGTAAAATTATCTTTCTCAATAAAACGCCTTAACATTTGAATATCACGAATCGAATCACTATCAATTACACCCGACCTCAAATCATAATAAATCTTAGCTTTAATAGGATGTTTGAATCCTAAATCACCTAATATTTGTTCAACTTTTTCTGTTGGTAATATCACTAAGCTGAGTAACAAAAGCCCTGCACTGTCATAATCAATGTAAATATGATTACTTGGCTTAGGATTAACTTCTCGAAGACTTAAATAATTATTCTCATCATATTCATCAGAATACATATTCTTAAATATATGAGGATATTTTTTAAGATATTGTTGATTAATTTCAGCAATTTTTTCTTCATCAACATCTTTAGTCAACAACTTTTGACGCTGTGCACTGATTCTTTTAATCTCAAAGTACTGCAAGGAGTTTTTCATGAAAGCGCGCTGAAGATTCTCATTCAGCCCAGAAGCATATCCTACAATAAAACTAGGTAATGGAATTTCATCAAGCAATAAATTTCTTTGGCCATCATGTGTAATTTGATATGACTTAAAATTCCCCTGCCTATCAATTTTAACCATAATTAAATATTCATTTTCATTATGGTATTTAATTGAATATTCCACAGTAACTTCAAATGATAACGGAGTACGAGTGATGAAATCTTCACGTTGCTTTCGTTCTAAATAAGCAAAAGTTTCTGCAATTAGTTCAAGAAGCTGTGATTTTCCAGAACCATTCAGACCAATCAAAGCAAGAATATTCCCCTCAGTATTTCGAAAATCAAAATACTGATCTTTTAAGCCCTTATATTGCCCAATAAGCTCTAAAGAAAGTAAACGCATTATGCCTTACCTCGACCACGCTTTATAGCCGATTTAGCTGATTCACGCTGTGCATTTATTCGTTTTAATAACGCTTCAGCACTGTTCTCACCACTGATTAAATCTGGATTTTCTTTACGCCATTCAGCAGTGAGCTCACCTCGAAATGCTTTAGCTAAGATGGATTGAGTAAGGTTATTGATACGCTCTAAAGCATTACAAACAACGTCTTCGATGTATTCAACCTGTTCAAGCTTCTGCTTTATCTGCTTAATGATTTCTGTTTGTTCTTCATCAGTTGGCACTTTGATTTCAAACTTCAATACGTCTTTAACATTCAAATGTTTGATTAATGTCCCTGTATCAAGGGTATCAACATATTCCCTAAATTCAGGTGATTTAAAAAAGTAATACAAGTATGGCGTTATATCATTTTCTGTTTTACTCACCAATGAGCAAATACGCTGATTCAACATAACGCGCTCTTCACTCTCATAGATACAGACACGACCTAGAAAATCATCCTTTAGAGACTGAGCTGTCAAGTTCATTAACAACGCCCATTTCTCAATAATCAACTCAGGTCTTTTTTCTATCCAATCACTTGGAATATAAGTGGTATTTTTAGTATTCCAAATGACACTACCTGAAACATTGAGATTTCCTGGCCTAAGCAGCTTTACGCCACTATCAGTATAATCAGAGCTTGGAAATGCTTTTCCATTTACAACTGAAACTAAATTACCAATTTTCTGCTTTTTCCAATCATCAATAGAAACTCCATTATTTCGCCGCCACTCTTGCGTCAACTTCCCACTTACAGCCGCAGCGAGCACAGACTGTCGGAATTGTTTAAGTATTTCAGGGATACGTTCTAAACGAGCTTTAATGCTTTCTACTTGAGCCAGTAAGATATCAAGCTTATCTGCAATGATTTGTTGTTCAGCTAATGGAGGCCAATTGATTGAAAGCTGCTCAATATCACCCTTTCTAACTGAAGGAACTGTCGTTGACCTTGATACATCTGTTAGATCTACAGTTTTCAAAAAATAGTAAATAAACCTTTTACTCTGCTCAATAACTGAAACAACTGACATCACGTTATTATCAGCCAAACCCTCAACTTCTACATAAGCACGTCTATTTAGCTTTACTGCCTCTCCAATTTTTGCAAATAATGTACTACCTCTCGGAAACACTTCTCCCTTCAATTGAGGAATCTCATCAGCATTCACATAATTTCCTGCACGATATAGATAGCCATCGTTTTCTAAAACAGCCTTGGACAAATCACCTACTTTATAAACAGGAAAGTCACCAGTTAACTTCCCTTGAAATTTATGAGGAAATCCTACTCCACTCTTAACAGTTACAGCCTGCTCCAAAAGCCCCTTAACCCAATCTTCAGGTAATTCAAATCGACTCATGAGTAACACCTTCTAATGCTGCTAACAGCGAATCCAGCTCAGCTAAGGCCGCTACAAGTTCTCCTTTAGCCTCACGTGCTAAAACCTCAGGGTCAGGTAAATTTGCAGCATCAACACTATCTTTATCTTTTAGCCAACTAATATCTAATGAATCCCCTTTTTTGTCAGCAATCCATTCACGGCTAAAACAACGCCAACGGCTATGGGCTAACTCTTTATCTACATTTCGGTTTGCATCATCATTTGTCAACTCTACTGATAAAGCATCAAAACTGTACTCACCTTCTTGTCGTGAGCTAGTACCTTTAGGGTCATCGCCATATACCACTTCAAATGGCTTTAAATGTTGCTCTGTAAATGGAGTACGTTTACCAAAACTTGGCATATTTGTGCGCAAATCATAAACCCAAACTTGCTTAGTACAATTCTCTTCTTGGTGTTTATCTTCAACACTACCCTTAGTAAAAAACAGCACATTCGTTTTCACACCTTGTGCGTAAAAAATTCCTGTTGGTAACCGCAAAATCGTATGAAGATTACACTTATTCATTAAATCACGACGAATATCAGTGCCTGCACCAGACTCAAACAATACATTATCAGGCAATACAACAGCCGCACGCCCACCTGGCCTCAAGCCACGATAAATATGCTGTAAGAATGCTAATTGTTTATTACTGGTTGGGTAGGTTAAATCACCACGGGTAATGCTTGCCTCACCACCTTTAGATGTACCAAATGGTGGATTTGCCAAAATCACATCTACTGGTTTTAAATTTTCTCCAACTTGACCTAATGAATTACCAAGATGAATTACACCTTCATTATCACCTTCCATGCCGTGTAATAAGCAGTTCATGAGTGCTAAGCGACGAGTACTTGGAACAAGCTCAACACCAATAAAAGCTTTATTCTTTTGGAATGTTTGTTGCTCTGCTGTTAGATCATATAGATCATCTGTCTGTTCTTTAATATATTGGTCAGCAGCAATTAAGAATCCAGCAGTACCCGCAGCAGGGTCCTGAATTACTTCTCCAGCTTGTGGTTTTAAACAACGTACCATGCTGTTAATTAAGGGACGTGGTGTAAAATATTGGCCTGCGCCAGATTTTGTTTCAGATGCATTCTTTTCTAACAAACCTTCGTATAAATCACCTAGACCATCTTTCGTAGCACTAAACCAATCAATCTGATCTAGTGTCTTAATCATTTGTTCTAAATGTCGTGGCTCTCGCAAACGTGTCTGCGCATCTGCATAGATTGCAGAAATTAGAGGGTCTTCATGAATCTGTTTTCCATCGTGGTCTTTACCAGTTGATAGGCTCAATAGAATGCGCTTGTAGTCATTCAGTAGATTTAAACCAGATTTACCTTTTAAATCTTCCCAACGGCATCCTTCAGGTAAAGGATGACTCTTTAAAGTGCCAGCTTCAGTATTTTCATGAACCATTTTAATAAATAATAATAAAACCAGTTCAGTCACATAATCTGAGTAATTAATGCCGTCATCGCGCAATACATCACACAGATTCCAAAGTTTTTGAACAATATCATTATTTGTCATGGTCTTTCCAATTCACTTACGCACTTTGTTGAAGCCAAATAGCTTCACTCAATTCTATTAATACGGTATCAAGCTGATTACCTAATACCTTGTCTAATTGCTTAGCTCCACCAGTATCAGCAAAGCGATTATTCACAAATTCATGATCAATAATCACTTCATGAACCAACTGTTTTGCTAAACGATCCAACCATCTACGCTGAGCTGGTGTCCAAGTATGTTTTGTATAGATTGATTGCATTGCTTTCGATACACGCTCATCAAATGGTATCAATGCTTCTCCAATAGCAGCTCGTCTAATATGACCAACAATACTCGCTGCAATGTCCTGATTAGTTTGGTTACGCACAGCACTTTGCAACTTGGCCTCATTATACCCATTGCCATCTAACAATAACTTAACTTCTTTTAACTGTTCTCTAGTTAAATCTTTAGGTCTATTTACCACTACACCTAAAGCAACAGACTGGTTCAACTGTTCTTTAATAAAGTGATTAAATTGATCTAGATAATCTTCAGGTTTTTGATTTGCACCATAAGTCTGCTCTCGATTAACCAACTCATCTTTATGCTCTGAAATAATTGGCTTTCTCTCAGAACCAAGAAGTTCATCAACTTTAGCTAACTGATTGACTAAGCCTGAATGCTGTATCATAAATTCAGCAGCCTTTTTAGGGCCTAGATCATGTAAATGTTTATGAAGTGTCTTAGGCTCAACACCCCACTGTTCGTGCAATTCATTTAACTTTTGCTTTAATAACGGCTTATTTTCTGCTTTTTTCTCAGCTTTACGCAAAACTCTCATTAATTTTTGGCTTAGCTGACTAAGGACAACATGCGCATGTGTTTCCCCTAATTGCTCACCAGGGCAGTTTAATGCTCTGTCCAACATTTCAGGATCTGTTAACTCTTCAACGAGTTGTTCTAGAGTTACATTCGGGTCTTTTACTAACGGCTTCATGGTATTTACATCTTGCAAAGCAGCATAAATATCCACAGGGTCATAGATACGAAAAACAGTTTTGCCAATCTCATCACAACGACGGGTCGCACGGCCAATCATTTGTTCATATAAAATACGAGACTTCACTCGGCGCATGAACACAAGATTACAAATCTTAGGAACATCAATCCCTGTAGTAAGTAAGTCAACAGTAACCGCAATACTCGGGTATCTCTCATTTTTGTATTGACGAATTAGTTGATCAACCTTGTCACTTTTACCTGTAATCTTGGCGACCGCGGCCTGATTATACCCACCATTGTAAATATCTTTAAAAGCATCTCCCAACAGACGCACTACCATATCAGCATGAGCATCGGTCGCACAGAAGATCATGGTCTTCTCATCACCAAATGGATCAATTTCTTGAGCTAATTGTTCACAGATCACTCTATTAAAATCTTTAGTAATTACTTGACGGTTAAAAGCATCAACTTCGAAATTAAGCTCATCATCTAGTTCAGCACTTTCGATTGAGCCTGTTTGTGTATTGATCGCATTAACCTTTTCCCCTTTGGAAAATTTAATCCCATTTTGAGAAAGTAAAGTTTCATAACGAATCGGTGGCTCATGATCTATAAGCCAATCATCTGCGACTGCTTCTCGGTAAGAATAGGTATAGACGGGTTTAGCAAATATATCACTTGTATGCTTTGCAGGAGTTGCTGTTAAACCTACTTTGACTGCGTCAAAATAGTCTAATACTTTCCGATAACTAGATAGATATTGCCCTACATCACGAGTTGCTATTTCCCCTTCTGTCATTTCCTGATCAAGTGTATAACCCCGATGGGCTTCGTCCACAATAATACAATCGAATTGGTCAACTGAAGGTGGGTTATCACTCATAAATATGCGCTTTACCATTGCCTGTACTGTTGCCACTTGCACACGTGTCTCTGCCTCAGCAGTCATATCGCCAAGATCTGCAATGTTATATATTCTAGTTAATGGAAGATTCTGCTCTAAAATAACTTCATTAAATGAATCTGTAGCCTGTTCCCCTAAAGCTCTTCGATCTACTAAAAATAAGATACGTTTAAATCTTTCTGTTTTTAAAAAGCGGTACATTAAACCAATAATTGTTCTTGTTTTACCAGTTCCTGTTGCCATTGCTAACAGCGCAGAACGAACACCTTGAGACAAAGCATTTTCAACTGCAATAATTGCTTTTTGTTGATAATCACGAACTTTTAGATATCCAAATGGCTCATCTTTTAATTTTTGCTGTGCCTCTTCTTTACTTCGTTTAAGAATATCTAATAAACCTTCTGGACTATGGAAGGATTGTAAAGGACGGCTAGTATTACTCACACTGCGTACATCTCTAAACCAAGTTCCAGACTGTTCTGCCGATTGTTTAAAATACTCGCGGCCATTACCAGAATATGCAAATGGAATATGATAGAAGCTATCAACACCGTCAGACCAAGGTCGTGATAGTCCTTCAAGCAACCAAGCTCCTTGTAGTGGATCTTCAATAGTTATTCCACGACTGTACCGTTCAGCTTGAGTGATAGCGCCAGCAACATTCAGATTTTCTTTTTTTGCCTCAACTACAGCAATTGGCGTTAATCCTACAAACAGCACATAATCAGCACGTTGACCTTTAAAATTTCCTTTCATCGGCCATTCAGCAATTGCCATATTCCGCCCTTTTTCAGGACGAGTACCTTTACGATAATCCAGTTCTTGTGTATCTGCTTCCCAACCCGCCTCTTGTAATTGCTGATCAATTAAAATACGAGTTAGCTTTTCGTCTAATACAATAGATTGACTCGCAGCCCGTGCATTACGACCAATTTGTTGACGTTTAACAGAAACTTCTTTTTCATTTTGATTTGAAAGTTGTTGCTGTAACTCCTTAACTTTCTCTTCATATTCTTGTTGTTGCTTTGAAAGCGCATCTTCATGTGCTTTAGCTTGAGCAGCAAATTTCTGAGCAGCTTTATCCATTGCTAAAGCTAATGCTTCATACTCTGATTTTTCCTTAGCAATTAAATCATTTAACTGCTGGCTAGAATCTAGCTGAACATTGGCTTTTTGCAGATCATTTCGTAATTCCGATATTTCAGCCTGTAAATCTCGCAATTGTTGACTAGGGTCAACAGGAGGCACAAAAGGCTCAGGCTTAAAGTCTGGCCCAGCTTTGCCAAAAGAACGATGGAACCAAATTGCTAAATTACGGGCTACAATTAAGCCGCTAATAGCTTCTTTGTGTTTTGTTTTAAACTGATGAGTAGCCTTATTTCCTTCAATTCTTAAAGTATGAAATAAATCACGTACAACTTTATCTAGTTTTAATTCATTACTTAATTTATATATTAAATCAGCTTGTGTGGTTTGCTCATTAAACTCAATACCAAGTGTTACCGCCATATGTTGAGCGATAGCTTCACCTAATTGGCGCAGCTTAATTAAAGTGGTATTAGGATCACTATAAAAAACTCTTTCAGCAGCCTCACCCAATTCTACGAATAATGGGTCATATTCAGCTAAAAAACTAAAATTTGTCGATTCAAGTGCCACGCTAAGTCTCTCAGTCTTATTTTTTATTAAAAGTAATAACCAGATGAAAATTCAATTACGTATATTCAGGAATGGAACTAAGTAATTGTTATCTATGATAACCTAACAATTACTTATATATCTCTACAAATTATAAATAATTCTAAACAATCAACAAGTATCTCTACGACATTAAATGTCGCACTAGAGCTTTGATCAACTTTTATGAACATTGAGCTAGTTAAAAAAACTCCTATAAATACTCAACTATTTTTTCATTTCTATAAGTTGATTATTATGCAATTAAAATATATTAATCACTTCAAAATTTTCGTCTATTTTATAATCTTAGAATATTAAGATAATACCTTAGGTACCAAATTTTAAAACCCTTATACAAGGATTTTAAAATTTAAATGCCTTAATAATTTTCAGAACTACCAGTATCTGACGTTGTATCTTCAGTAGCTAATTCCTCAACAGCTACTTCTTCTTTTTGATGTCTACTAACTGATCGTGTTTCATTTTCCAAAGCTTCTTCGGTTGCCGCATCAGCAGAAGCCACCGCTGATATTTTATCTGTAGGAACCGAATCAATTGCTATCTCATCACTTGTTTCCACTGGAAACTTTGCTAAATAATCTTTATGACAAGACATCTTTACCATGAAATCAAAATAGGCGTTATCAGGATCCTCAAAAACAACATCCTTATCGGACTGAACTATAAATCTAGTAAAACCTGCATAAGCACCCCATGAGTTTTTGGCATTTACCTCACCACAATTTTTAATAACATTTCTAAATTTTGCAGAATCACCATCTTTAAGATAATAGCGAACAGTATCCTCAACTTTTTTAAGTTCAGCTTGTTCTTTTAATTTTCTCTCTTGTTCTTGTTTAATTTTAAGTGCCTGTTCTTGAGCTTGCTTTTCTTTAGCAATATCTTCTGCCGATTTACCACAACCAACTAATATCAAGGAAAATAAAAATATTCCTATTATTTTTTTCACAATTTAACCCCTCTATATTAGAAGCTAGACTATAACGAGATTACAAAACTTTACGCAAGTAAGACTTTATAAAGAATAAATAAAATTCTACTTCTGCTGTGTTTGTTCTCTAGTAATTGCTTCTTCTTTCTGACTCATTCAAGCTTAATAAAATGAAAATTTAAATACTTCTTTACCCATTAGATTCAAGTTGGTTATATAGCTGAAATGATATTTAATTTCAGCCATATTAAAACTAAGCTTTTGAAAATATTATTTTTTATATTTAATACAATTTGGGGTTAGCTTGTTAATTTTGTTGTAGTGAAATTTCAGCATTATCGTGTCACTAGCAGCTTCTTCTAAAACTAGTTGATTATCGGTGATACTTATAATTCTTAATGCTTGCTCGAACTCCCCCTGTTCATTATACAACTCAATTTGATTTTGCTTATTAACTTTAAAGTTCGATTTTTCAATGCTATCTACGGTATAAAGACCCGTTTCAAAATCACATTGCACAGGATGTAAAGTAGCTGTATTTCCTGAAAACTCAACTAAGTTGGCAATTCCATTATTAAGCGGATGCATTGCCCATATACCTTGTAAATCTTTGGGAGTGTAGCCAAAGCTATTAGCACTAAACATTGACATGCTGACTAAAAGAATTGAAGTAAGGGATTTTTTTAATAAAGTTAATTTCATATTGATATGACCTGATTTAATCATTTTTGCCTAGAAATTTGAGATATTACAAGATGTTTATATAATCTTTATTTCGTTAGCTTTTTAAAGTACTAGCTTTTTAAAGTACTAGCTTTTTAAAGTACTGCACTATTCTAACTTCTATAGATCTGTTCTAAAAATAATAGTTTTTGATTTTGCTCTATTTTTTACACAAAACCTTTTCCTAGTTTTAGGAGAAGTTAAAAATTATCTTCTTATATTGTTTATAACTTGAATAATTTAAATCTTAAAAAGAAAAAACCCCGAAACTTACGTTTCAGGGCTTTTCACGAATTTTGGTGGAGATGGCGGGAGTTGAACACAAGTTTTAAATTATTGATTTCATAGTTAGTTTTTCAATGTATAACATGCTGGTATAACTCATGTATAACATTTAATTTTGATTAAGTATGATTAACAACAGTTTCTTTTTTGTTCAAGTCAGACTTTAGGAGTTGAACTCATTTTGTATTTTATCCATATTTATCAAAATTAAAATTTTGGGCATCCACCCACTCTTTTATGTTAAACCACTTTTTTGCAATATTTTCTACCTTCTCTTCATGCATTACATCATACATAAATTTACTCTTAGAAATATATCTGATGCACTTTAAACCAGTTTCATCATAAGTTTCTAACTTAGCTAAGCAGGATCCACCAAAATCAATATACACTGGACACTTCGCCTCTAGCCAAGTACTTCTTGGTCTTATCCAATCAAATTGATAATGTCCAACATGATTGTCTTGTACTTCTTTAAAAATTTTGCTTATAGAATGACCCTCAACTAACCCCGGTATAGCTTCAAGATTGTTTTTACTTATCTCTGGTATTTCGGGATATGATTCTTTTGTCTCAGAAATTCTATAGAACATCCCGTCTTTAACAACGGGTATCGACTCATCATATTTTGCTTTATACCAAACTAAATCTTTAGCTAGTTCAGATTTAGGATCTGGAAGTATATGGCAGAACTTGAAGTTTTGTTTAAATTCTTCCCCATCAATTACCCATACTAAATTCTTATAAAACTCTTCCCTCGATATCCTTTCTTTATCGGACATAGGTGAATGCTGTAATTCAACTACTATACCTGTTGGTGTTTTTACATCAGCCCTATGTATTTCGCCATCTGGAGCAACATGACTGACCTCCCGACATTCCAATGGAAAATTATTCTTCCAATCTCTATGCCACTGAGTTTCATTCTCCCACCATGGATCACAATCTTTTAATCTGAAATGTGCCCAATGATTTATGATTTTAGGACCACACTTAGCAATTGTCACAGCCCCACAAATAGGACAAATTCCTCTTCCACCTTCAAACGCTTCTACTCGTTCATTATTTACTAAAGCTAATTGCATTTATTCACCGTAATGTTTAATTATTTTAGGATATTCTTAAAACAATATATCAATTCTTATAAGTAAAACTTATCCACAATGGAAAAATAATTAAAAGGCAATAGGAGTTAAAATTATGTGTGCAAACTATGAACCTATATCTAAAGACAGGGTGCATCTGCTAGATCTCTTCGAGCCTACCTTCGACTATAAAGCTGATATTTATCCTGGCTATGACTGCCCTCTTATATTTTCTAAAGATGGCTATATCGAATGGAGACAAGTTAAATTCGGTATAATTCCACCATGGAATCATGACTTAAAGTTTTCGAAATACACTTATAACGCTAGAACTGAGACGGTAGATAAAAAGCCGAGCTTCCGACATGCATGGGCTAAAAGCCAATTCGCTCTAATACCTGTAGAAAAAATTTATGAGCCTAGGTATGTGAATGGTAAAGCGGAAAGATGGGGTATTTATCGAGAGGATGGCTTACCTTTTACAGTAGCTGCTATTTATGATTCGACTGTGATTGATGGGCAGCAAGTAAGATCTATGTCTATGCTGACTATTAATGCAGATAACCACCCTTTTATGTCTCAATTTCACAAACCAGAAGATGAGAAACGATCAATTATTGTTATTCCTGATAAATACAGAAATGACTGGTTGAATTGTAAAAAAGAAGAAGCGCACCAATTTTTCTTTGAAATGCCAATCTGTGAATTTACTGCTGATTACTTTCCCAAAAAAATTAAATAAAATAATAGAAATAATAACAACTGCACTCGGCAGTTGTTATTATTTCTATTATTATCAATAATCGGTATCAAATAATTGTTGAATCACTACTGCAATAGCTGCAAATAAAGCTGTGATTGCAAGCTTGCCGTACCAAATTCCGAACCAAAGTTGTTGTTGTAAGCCAAGTCTGTAATTCTTCTCTCGCAAACCAGCCCAATCCAAAATATCATAACTCTCTGGTTTTAATGAATAAAATTCCAGTAATGGATACAAACAAAAGCTAAGAAATATACCAAAGATCAGATAGAACCAGATTTTAGAATAGTCAGTATTCACATAGAATCTATATAAAAAATAAGCGCTTATCGTCCAGATAATTATATAAATTAAAGTATAAATTGCAGTCTTTAAATCAAAACCAAATTTTATACTAAAATAAAATATAATTGCTGCTGTTATGATTAATAAATATGAAAAAATTTTCATTTAAACTATATCCATCGTCCGGATTAAAATAGAAAAATCAATACTACTCAACTTTTTTATAATGTGAAAACCACCTGTTTGTAACTAGATATTTCACAATAATAAACTTTTTTTTAAACATTATCGGTCTATACACAAAAGACTAATCTGTCTAACATTATAATAATTATTATCTTTAATAAAATATAATAGATTAAGAATACCATTATAAAATTCCATTTTACTTTAAATAAAATTGAATAAAAACAACATTTTAAAAATACAAACAAAATCATTTATTAATTATTTTACTATTATTTAGTGTTACAATAATTAAACTTTCAAGAAATTTTAAAGAAAAAAATCATTAATAAAAAATGCATTATATACCGCATATTAACAATAGTTTTTTTATAATAATTTTTTTAGTGATACAAAAGCGAAATATTTTTCAATTTCATATGTTCACTTTCTGACCAATGGTATGATTAAGCACGTCAGTTTCTGACTTCTCTTTGTTTATCCACGATTTTTTTAATTTGAATTTAAACCTAGCTCTAGCATATCATCTTGATTACGTAACAAAATCAAGTTAGGGAATGCTATGAGCGAAATTGTACCGTCCATTATTAAGATAAAACCATACTTACAAGGTGTTGTTTTATCTGATGTTATATCTATTAATTTTGTCTTACGCTCTACACAAATGCTTATCCCCTATGCATTAGAAAAAATTAACGCAGGTTTCCCGTCTCCAGCGCAGGACTACATTGATAAAGCGCTCGACATGAATGAGCACTTAATAAAAAATGAAACTGCAACTTTCATTGTCAAAGTTGCTTCGCTATCGATGCTAAATGCAGGTATTGATATTGACGACGAGCTGATTGTCGATCGTAGCTTAGATGCCAAACACGGCGATATTGTCGTGGCACTAATCGATAATGATTTTACTGTTAAGCGTCTGATGATTGATGAATCGGGTCAGTGGCTTAAAGCAGAAAACCCTGAGTATAAAAATATTTATCTGGTAGATGGTCAGGAACTAATTATCTGGGGCGTTGTCACTCATATCATTAAAATGACAAGAAAAAGATCATGAAACATGAGAATAAAGTCTTTTTTCTCATAGATGTAAACAATATGTATGTCTCATGTGAGAGAGTCTTTGACCCAAGTTTGAACGATAAACCTGTCATAGTTCTCAGCAATAATGATGGGTGCGCCGTTGCGCGCAGCAATGAGTCGAAATCCTTAAATATAAAAATGGGGGTGCCGTTATTCCAAATTAAAGACATAGTTCAAAAACATAACGTAATCGTACTTTCAAGCAACTATGCAATGTACGCAGAAATGTCGAGACGTTTTCATAAGATCCTTGGTTCATACGTTACTGAAGAAGAAGTTGAACCTTATTCTATTGATGAGTGCTTTGTTGATTTTTCTGCTTATGAAAAGAATTTCGATCTTGAAAAGGTCGGGCAACAAATGCGACAGCAAATATGGAAATGGCTCGGTTTACCAGTATGTGTTGGAATCGGCAGAAGTAAAACAGAATCTAAGATTGCTAATCACATTGCTAAAAAGAATCCCGGTTTTAATAGTGTGTGCGATCTGGTGTCCATGGATCCATGCAATAAAGAATACTATTTTTCATTGATTGATGTTTCAGAGGTTTGGGGTGTTGGTCGTAAACATGCAAAGAAGTTGCATTCAATGGGAGTTAAATCAGTATTGGACCTAGCTTGTACGGAAGCACGCGAAATGCAGAGACAATTTTCTATCGTCATGGCTCGTACAATTAATGAACTACAAGGCATCTCCTGTATTGAGATTGAAGACACACCGCCATCAAAAAAACAAATTATTAAATCGTGTTCCTTTGGAGCTAAAGTAACTGAACTAGAGGATTTAAAAGAAGCTATAGCAATGCATGCACAAGAAGCATGTAAGCGGTTACGTGATGAAGAGTCACTATGTGGTTGTCTACTTGTATTTGTTCAATCAAGCCCATTTGATGAAAGTGCGCCGTTCTATAATAAGTCTATTACTGGCGCATTTTCTGAACCCACAGATTGCTCAACAGATTTCGTAAGAGCAGCTGTAAGGATGGTGTCAGATATCTTTAAAGAAGGCATCAAGTATAAAAAATGCGGTGTCATATTAACAGGGTTAGAACCTAAGGATGGCCATACCTATGATCTACTAACTGACTATGAACAGATTGAGAAAAAAGAACAATTAATGAAAACACTTGATAATGTGCACAACAAATTTGGGAAGAAAAAGCTCGGTGTTGGTCCTTGTTATATACCTGGTCGAACTTGGTCGATGTCGAGAGATAAACTTAGTAGAAATCCGTTTAGATGGGATCAACTAACAGTCGTTAAATAATTTATTAAAAGAAATAAAAATGAATTTTACCAGAATTACAGATGAGCAATTAATGTAAACACATCTAACTATGCATTTTGTACCCTCCAGAACCTCTGAACACAAAGAAAAATATGGTGTATGTATTTGATAGTGAAGATTCTTTTAGTTTAACTTATGATGTACTTATTGAGATTATTAGTAAGGCTCGAATGCAGCACCAAATTTGATATCAATATTAAGGTCAATTGGAGATTAGTTTTGAAAATAAGTAAACTTTCATCTACTGTGTTTTTAATTACAGTTTGCATATCTATTTATCTTTTTGGTCTTATATTTTTTATATATTCAAATGCAGACTCTAACTCATTGACGATATTAAAAGATGCTTTATCAACGACTTCTGGTTTTTTTGGGGGAATAACTACATTAGTTGCCGCATATATTGCATCTAGACTATTTAATGATTGGAAAGAACAACATAATTTACAAATAATTGCTCAAGAAGCTAAAGAAGCTTTCCACTTATTCCATATTCAAAGGAATTCTATTCATTTGTTTCTATATCAATTAGAGGATATTTCAGAAAATAAGACTAAAATTCATATTAGTGAAAAAAATATTTGGGATAACTTCCAAAATATAATAGTTAGTGCATACAACAAAGATAAGGATATTATGAGTTCATTTTGCTTTTTAACAATGGAACAAAATATCTATAACATTACAATGGAGTACTACGAAACTATTCAGAGCATGGATAATCATCTAGCAAAAAGGGGAAATCAAAGCTTTAGTGATACTAGTTTTTTAAACAAGAAATTATCTGAAGAATATTTAGTACTATTCAATATATTAGAAGAAAAAAATAAAAATATTTTGAATGAATTAAAAAAATTTATCTTTGTAAATTAACAAACTTAATATCATTTATAGATAAGTCCTCTTCAGAGGACTTTCATAAAAATATCACTATTTACATTACTACTAATCGTATGAGCTATTGATCTAATTTATATTCCTTGTGAACTATATATTATTAAGATTAATATAAATCTCATTCGTACTGCTTTCAATATTGATAATACACTTTCTAAGAAATGGAATAAGATCAATAGCTTCATTACCTACTATTATTTTTCTATCTTTAGTAATCTGAAAATTTGGTGAGACTTCACCTCTTTTGTGTATTTCCACATTACCATTGGTAATAGTAAAATCATCAATTGACTTATTTCCAATTTTACAACCAGTCATTTTAAATGTTCCATTTCCTGAACCATGGAATAAATGAAAATTACCAATAATAACATCAGCTGAATGAACGATTACTTCATCTTTTTTAATATCTAAAGCACCATTATGTTTTACATGATTAGTTAAAGAACATAAATCGAGCAACCAGTTATCATTAATTTTGTAACCCTGTATATTTTCAATAATGGTATAAATATGTGGACGCTCTACAGGTAGCAATTTAAGATTTTTTTTCACAGAATCATCAAAAGATAATTTATCTTTCCCATATGGGAAGTAAACCCTATCTTTAGATTTACTTAGAGAGCTGTTAATGTCTTGAGCAGCATATTCCAATGCACTTCTGAGATTTTCTAAAATATTCTTAACTCTGGGTTTGGAAATATTCTGATGTTTTTCAACTCTTGTTGTCTCTTCTTTAGCGTATTCAATCAATTCCTTGATTTCATGATGTTTCAATTTTCGTCCCCTAATACTATTTAAACTAATTTTATAAATACTATAGTTTTTAATTCAAAACACCAACTCAAATATTCTTAATTATCATAGCTGCTGTATATCTATTTCCCAAAAATATACAGCAAAATAAGAACTTTTAAATTGATACTCTATTAGCAATCCAGCCATAGAAAAACTGTTCTTGGCTTGGATTTCGCTCACAGATTTCAATGTAGCGTTGACCTTGCATAATATTCAGCACACGAAGTAAAACGGTCTCCCCGTCTTTGCCACGTTTGGTCAAATAGGTTTTTAGAGCTCTCAGCGTTTCCGCGCCATAAACCCCATCAACCACAAGATCAGGAAAACCAGCTTTACATTGGTTGTTAAGCAAGTTCAAAGCACGTTGTAAAAGTGGTTTTGCAAAGCCGGTACCACAATTTACTCCTGTATCTAATAACTCCTCGGCTACTGCTGAAGAAACGGCGTTCACCTGGTCAAAACGCGGCGAGATCCAGTATTGTTTCCGATAAATAGACTTAGCGACATCAAGCGACAAGTCCTTCATGTTTCCTTTAAATCCGTTTGCTCGAGCAACTGCTTCAGTAATGCCGTACTTTGTTGCACCTCCTCGATCCGCTGGATTATTTACATACCCACCTTCGCGCTTAATCAGATCTTCAAGATATTGTTCAATGTTCATTTCACTTTCCTCTTGGCGTAAAAAAACCACCCGAAGGTGGTCAAAAATATATAGAAAATTAATAATTTGAATTCAATTTATAAATTTTCAACTAAGCTAAGTTCTTCAATTATCTTCTCACAAAGCGCAATAGACTCTCTAGCAGATTTTTCTGTAATCAATAAATCAAGCTTATAGTCTGAATTTACTCTCAAGATATGAAAATTATTTAATCTAAAAGCTATTCCTTTAAGTTTTGAATTTGCTGGTCTTAGGTTTAAAAGGGTTTGCCTTAAAGAGGTATGTGTTCCACCTTTATAAGCATCAACCGGAATTCCTAAGGCTGTAGATTTAGTTTTAACTTGATGAAATGCACAATAATAACTTCGACTAACAACTTGTCTGAAATCGATTTCACTAATAGGTGCGAGAGATATTATTTTTTTTGAAAAATTTAGAAACTCAATACTATCCACGATTAATCCTTATTAATTGCGCTTAGAATAATCTTCTGCTGTAAAAAGTATAGGATATTTTAAAAGTTCTTCATAATCATATTTATCTAACAAAGTAACTAATGCCTCATTCATCTTATCATTTAAAAATTCAACAGTTGAGATATCTAGTTCTTCATTAAATAGAATAGTGGAAATATTTGAATCACTAATTAAAGGAAAACGATTAATCTGTCTACTACAGTGAGAAAAAAATATGACATAAGCATGATTCATTATTTCACGATAAATTTCAATATTAAGATTATGCTGATTTATATCATTAATCTCTTCTTGCAAACCATTCAACTTTTTTTGAACTTCTTGCTTTGTACTAGAATTAAGAGTGCTCATATCTTCTAACCTTGAATCATACAAATCAAAATTTGTAGCAACTAAAAGGCAGCTTTGAAAATAACTCTCATCATGAGTTAATTCATAAGCCTCCCAGTAAAGATCTCTAGATTTAAGATAACCTCCAAGTTGAAGAAAATTAATATTCCCCATTGTTCTTAAAACCATTGCCCTTTTATTAGGCGAAGTAGTAATCAGCAGTAAAGATTCGGCCATCTTAAGAGCTTCTGAAAAATTATTTTCATAGGAAAGCAATATAGATATCAATAACTTATATTCAAATATATCAACTTCTTTAAGTTTTTCAGCTCTTCTTTTCCAAGAATGAATTTTAAATTCACTTGTAGTTTTTACAATATTTGCGAACATCTCATCAAATATTTCAGAAAAAACTGTTTTAGGAGAAGGGTTCATTTCTATTAAGTATTAGAGAATTTTGAAATTAATATATCCGTAATGGAAGACTAAAGTCAACTTTTCAAATATAAAAAAATCTTTAAAAAAATAAAATACCTATGTAAAAACAAAAACTTAACCTACAACCTTGTACAAGTAATATATGTAATCTTTAATTCAAAATATATTTCTACTTTTCCTTAAAAGTTAACTATTTTGAATATCATCTTTGGCTTTTTTAACTTCTCTGATAACTTCAACAATCGTTTTACCTTCCTGTTTATCAATAAAGTTAAAAATCCAACGGACTAATGCCCAACCGGGAATACCACATATAAAGAAGAAGCCACCTAATGCAATCATCCCCCAAATATCCGTAATCCATTCATGAAGGCCCCACTTCACAATAATAAATGAACCACCTGCAAGACTTGATACAACCGTACAAATCAATCCTACGGCCCACTCTTGTGGTGACCTTGGCATACGTGTCATTAATACAACTGCTGCAACTAATGCGACAGCTAAAGTCACCATAATTGCAGCACCGTAAAACTTTAAAAGAGCTGTTAAACCACTAGTGGAAACTGGTTCCATTGATATCTCCAGAAAATTTAGGTAATAAAAAAGCCCTAAGCTTTTAAGCAAAGGGCTCGTAATAAAAATTTATATATTTTTAACGATGATAAATGTGCATTAATTCATCAATCCATTTCTGGTCAAATTTATCAATTTGATCAGGTGGAATTAAAATATCATATTGATCGAATTTGATATTATAAAGACGATCTGCATCTACAAAACAAGGAGTACACAAATATATTGTGTCACCATTAAGCTGAACGGTCTTATCATCAATCGCAGTAGCGCCGTTAGCTAATAACGCCTGATACTCAGCTTCTTGATGGTTATAGTCTTTACAGATTTTCATTATATTCATAATGCTGTTCCTACGTTATCTATTCAATGAGTGTTGTTATATTGAATTGGTTTTTTAAAAGTGGCTAAAGTTGAATCCATATAATGTCAGATTTAACCAAATTTTTGAGAATTTTTTTAAACTAATTGAAGCTATAGCATTATTTTTGCCACTTCAATCACATTATTTATTTAACTGTACATGCATATACTCCTCCACAATATGAAAGATAAAAAAAGCACCCAAATTGGATGCTATGTAAGAATTTCAAATTAACCTTCAGAAGTACTTTGAGTAATCTGATTTGTATAGTTCCAGACTGTGTTTTCCCATACATCACGTACAGCGACACGAATGTAATATGGGGTTGTTGGTTGTAAGCCTCCAAAAGTAGTTGTTAAATCTGTGCCGGTCCATATAGGCAGCAACTGTGTCGGATCAAAATTAGAAGTGCTGCTGAGCCATACCGCATAATCTTTAAGGTCTGGTACTTCGCTAGGTACCCAATTCACTGTAATAGAATCAACCGTAGCAGCTGTATAAACATTTAGGAGCACTGGCGGTACTGGATTACTAATACTTAATTCAGCATAGGTACTGAACTGGTCGCCGTTCTTACTGGCTACACGTATTGTATAAGCTCGGCCTACTCCATCCGTTTTAGCATCTTCAATCGAATAGCTATATTCCGTATTGGTTGTATCTACTTCCCGAATCATTGCACCATTCGACCAGATCTGAACACGATAGCCATCTGCACCAGTTGAGCTTTGCCACTGAACTTTGAACGTGGTACCCACAAACGACGATTGAAGTGATAGGCCTTTAACACCCGCAGGACGTCCACCAGATAATGTATAGCTATAAGCCGTAACCTCATCTAATGTTTGTTCTTTACGCTCAAGACCATTAAAGCTAGTGAATTTTAAGAAGATCTGTTTACCCACCAGATTTTCATTGTATGGATATTCAAAGATAGCCCGATCAAGGCGTATAAATGGCTCACCAGCATTATGAATCTGACCATCATCAAAACGTCCACGCAGAACATCACTTAAGGTATATAGACCAGATCCGTTTAAGGTAGCTACTTGGTAATTAAAGTACTCGTCACCAACTTTACAAAGAGTTTGGTCAGCTTGAGCATCTTCTAAAGTGCCACTAAATATTTGGCTAACTGTATTAAGTTCTACCTGTAGAGATGTGTCATCTGCATCAATTGCCGTAACCAATTGGCCATAACGTGCAGAACCGTAAATAGTGCCGATCATTTCATAAGTCGTATTATCTAGACTGGCCCACACGTTGCAACCACCCCAGTTAATCCCACCCGAAACAGCAACCCATACTTGATTCTTACCATCTGTCAAATCTAGTGGGGGTTCAAATATAGCTGGCGCGTTCACATTACCTGGTTCTTCATTACCACCTTGATAGCCATTTGATGCTTGAGAGTCATATTCAATAGCGGATCTTGAGCCTATAGCTAACTCTTCAGCTGTAACAGTTAAACGCCCCTCTTCATCTTCTTCGATCCTTTTAATACGTACCGGGAATTTATCAAGGCCCAATCCAGCTTCAGTTAAAGTAAGAATATCCATCGGCTCAAGTCGGCAGTACTTCCATCCCAAATCAAATTCATATTCATTACGCACATAAAGCAATCGTTGTAAGCGAAGCTGTGCAGCATGACGGGCTATTTTGGGCTCACAGAAATAATGACATTCCTCAGGATCTTCAGTTCGCAAGCCGAACATTTCAATGTTTGCTTGATCCTTGGCCTCAGTAGTTTCTGTGTTGTACTGGTTATATCGATTGATGTATTCAATCTGCACATGATTATAAGCATCTGTGTCACGGCTACGGCGTACTCGTACCGGCTCATCATCACCAATGAAGTCATCATCAGTTAAGTGATAAACCGGTGTGAGATCTGGATTAAAAGTAACTCCGTTTCCAGTAATTGCAGAATCACCAAATGAACGGATCTTTAAACCATCTGGACTTGGCACCACAGCACAATTTACAGCCTCAACAATCTCATTAATTGTTTCATAAGCTGGTCGTTGTTCCGTGAATGCTGGGCTAATTAAGAGATTTGCAGCACGGCAATAAGTGCGGAACTCTCCTAAATCGGCCATGTTTAAATTGGGTGCAGCTCCGTGTCGCGGATGTGTAATAAAGTCTTCAATCACATCAGCGGGATTAGCATCATCAATCGTGTCTGACAGTGTAATAGTGCTAATCACTTCAAAGTTATGATTTGAGAGGCTGGCGCTATTTCCCATTTCATAATTAGCAGCTGCAACATACCCTAAATACGGATAGTTAATTGCCTGATCTGGATGTTTTGAAACCAACCAACCCCAAGGCGGATTGTTATTCCCATCAAATAACTCAAACTTAAGTTGATCGATTGGATCTAGAGTAATAGATCCTTCCTGCTTTGAAATGTACTGATCTTTATCTACCCAGATCAGCCCAATCTTCTTAATTTGGTTCTCACACAACCCAAGCATGAGCGAAGCACTGTAACTAAATGTCGTGTTACTGGTTTTAGTACTTCCCCCTTTACCACCAGATTTAGTTACCGTGGTGTGAGGTGTTGCTAAAAAGTCACCGTACCAAAACATATTAGCTGCAACACGGGTTTTACCATACACAAGAGGCTGACAAAGCCCGTATGCTGACTGCTGGATTCGCATTGAGTTAATACGGGTATCCGTTGTACTGATTGTAGTACCGCCAAATAATCCACCCATTATTTCAGCCTCTTCATACGAAAAAACCCGGCAATTCGCCGGGCTAAACTTCCTTTAGTTCCATCTTGGATAATGACTCCCTGATGGAGATAACTGTGAATGACCTGCGGCCATTCAATGACAATTGCACCATGACTAATGCACTTGCCAAATTGATATAAAACGATGTCACCCGGTTGCGGTGGTCCTTCTACTGGATCACATACACCTAAGATGTGCTCTAAATATCGCTGTCCCATCTGGTGCATGTGCCAGTCTGGTGGATATGGTCTTGGATCTAAATGATCCATGAGCCCTACTCTCTCAAAAACCTCACAGATCAAAGTTCCACAATCAACTCCCACCCCCTTAACACGTCCTTGGTGGTGGTAAGGTGTTCCGAGCCAAGTCAAAGCCTCTTGAACAGCTTCTAAATTCTTCATATTCCCTCAATAAAAAAACCGCAGAAAAGCGGTTTTTTACATTGCTGTAATCGCGAGTAATTCTTGATCGGTTAATTGTCGATTAAAGAATTGGATTTCTTGAATTATTTGAGTACCGTTAATTGTGTAAGTTGATCCAGAAGAACATAGATAAAGCCTAGTTAGATCTAACGCTGAACTGAAACTTAAAGTCTCGCCAATTATTCCATTGATTGCTGCTTTCGCTGAAGACTTACTAAAATTTATAGCGATAGTGCTATTTTCTGATGGTTCTGAAATATTCCAGTACTTTTCCCCACCATTGTCTTTTAAGCGTAAAAAGTTAGGTCTAGAACCGTTCTCCATTCGACTTAAGAAAATACCATTGTCTCCAGTAGCTTCAAGAAATTGAAAGAATGGAATGATGTTAGAAGCAGTCAATCGACGGTCAAATACAGCCTTGGGGAAGCTTTGTTTAATAACAACGCAGCCAACTCCGCTATTAAACAAATTAGCAAGTTGGTTTTCATTTACTTTAATTAAGTCACTTGAATATGCTACAGAAGAAACACCTGTTTCGATTTTGGTCACGCGTTTACGGTTGCCAGATCCAGAATATAGGCAGTAGTAATTTAAAGTTCCATTAACTACCAAACTTAGGCTCAAGTTTTGGGTTGCAGCTGTTGAATTCACATAAACTAAAGGTGAATCTTGTGTGGCAGTTCCTAACGATACCCCACTAGAAAAGAGTTCTACTGAACCATCGCCAAGGCATTCAAGTACTAAAGCAATTTTAGTCCCTAATGAAAAAGATAAAGATCTATTCACAGGGGTGAAACTATTTTGCAATGAGTTAGTAAAACCTGCCTCAATTATGAGTCCCTTTCGCATTGTAGATGGGTCTGTGCTTAATCTAGGCAAGTTAGCTGATACAGTTGTGTATTCCAGCAACCCATTATATGAACCTGCAACATTATTTCTTGTGCAACTGATTAAATCTGTTAAAAGAACATTAGATGGTCCAAGCTTGTAAGTTTTATCTCTAAAATCTAAATACGCAGTTTGTCCTGCCAGATTTAAGTCTGTTAATTTCTTAAAACGGATCTTCTCAGATGATTTAACTAGAGTTCCCATAAATTAATCCTCAATTGATACGGTCGTTGTGTCAGCTACTTTTAATTGCCATCTCGGCGAACTTGCTTGGTCCGTAGTGAAAATACATCGCATCTTGAGGCCAGAACCCTCAAGCATTGGTAAAAAGGTAGGTTTATAAAGATTTGGATTGCTGTTTGTCACAATTGATGTTTGGCTTGAGACAAAGTTATGCATGTCTTCACTTACTGCAAAATGATAAGCATCGGGGGCATCGACATGAATCATCGCAACCAGCTTGTTACCGACAAAACGCATATCAAAATGCCAAATTGCAGTACCTACAGGAAAACCTGACAATACAACTTCAATTTTTGCTGACCATTGGCAACTTCTTATGTCACTTGTAGTTCTGTAGTACATCTTCCCATTGCTGATTGAATACATGTAAAACAAATCATTAGTCGGGTTGTACACAATATTTGGGCTAAGCATCTGGTCCAGCTCAATACCATCATTAACTGTGTAGGCATTTCTGAGCCATACATAATCAGACCAAGTTTTTCCATCTGAAGTATATTTAGCAACAATTTCATTTGTAATTTGATCTTCTGTTGTCTGGCCGTTATAGCGCAAAGTTCGACGCCAGAAGAAAATTAAATCACCACGCTTAACGTCATAAACAAAACCAGAATCTGAGCAAAAGCCACTCGTAATTTGTCCAATTTGTTGAGGATCCCTATCAAATGGAGTCGGGAAGTCAGAAATTAGTTCCCACGTTTTTAATTCTGGATCGTTTGAACCATAGATAAATGGTAATTCAATATTTTCATTGGTATTTGTATAGGGATTTAAACCAAGCCAATATTTATAGCCCGCCATTTTTTGTTCAAACACAATCAATTGCGGATGTACAACCCCAATATCTAAATTCCAGCTCGGGTCATAACCAGCGATTACAACTCGCTCGGCTGGAACTGTTAACTTGATAGAGTCAACCCAATTCCTCCCTAAAGTAAAACGCTGTTTGCTCATAAACTTTGGAACGGGACAAATATATGAACATGCTGATCTTATGTAATTGAGTCGATCTAAATAATCACCAACATAAATGTCTCGCTGCCCTAAAGTCTCAATACGTTTTAATTTATAACCGTCATCAACTTCACTCATTTTTGAGTTCAGAAGTTGAAACATTTCCTGAACAGATTCATCCTGACCATGAATATATAAATGGCCATTTTTCTTTGTATAAATTAATGGTTCAAAATCTGTATCAACTAGTGTTAAGGGATTTTGGAGTGTACTTTCATTTTTGATTGAACTTGTTCTTTCATTTAGGTTGTCAATCAACTGATTGATGGAGAGATCCGAATTAATACTAAATAACTGTCCGTTTTTATCGATCCAAAAGATAGATACATCATTTAGCATATCCATTAATTGAAATGGCATCCCTCCCTTTACTACTTTAATGGACTGATCAAAGTAATTTTTAGCTTCTTTTAAAGCTGTCCCTCCTGGATCATAGTCATTCTTCTTAAGAATTGTTCCATTCCACGTATAAGAACCATTCTTTGCTGTATCTGGATCACTTCCAACTTCAATGATTGTCCCTGCTGGTAAAGATGATTTAATCGTATCCGCTGTAGCATACGTATCAACCCCGTAATGCCCTGCTCCAATAGCTGAGACCTTTCCATCTAGTGCACCAATGAAATCGATGAGTTGCGTTTGAGCTGCCTTAAATCCACTTTCTGTAACACCTGAGCCCACAAAGGCTTCCGCATTTGGTAATTCTGCCATTTCTGATTTTCCCAATAAAAAAGCCCTGCATAAAACAGGGCTAAAGGTAAATATTTTGATTAAATTGATGTTTCAGGAACCGGTACAAATGGTGCACCACGGAAACGAGCGCGGTTATTAAATCGATTTGTACATGTATCAAGCCGCTTATCACAACCCGGAAAAACCCGAATTGCTTCATCGATAGCAGGCATTTCAAGAAGTGGTAAAGTTAGTAGTAATGCACCCGATTCATGCAATCGAACAGTACGCTTAATACCAATATTTGCTCCCTCTAGAAACTCCACTACTCCTTGAGTAAACCAGCCCTGAGGCTGACTTAAATTGCAAAGGACCCGATTAGGTGTACTATTTGCTCCAATATTCGTCTTTACGGCGAAATCTGCGCTTAGTAAGCCACACGCATTATCAAATAAGGTATTTAAGCAACCGGGTGTATATAAGTTCCTAGGCATCTGAAGCTTTAAATTATCAACATCAGAAACCACGCTTGCGTTTATTACATATCGATCTAACTCAGGCTCAACAATTCTGCCATCAAACAAAATCAAAGTACCGGCGCTAGTGTCTGTTGGAGTATCTATATCCATAAAAATACGTTCCAACTTAAACCGGGCACCATCTAAAATTCCATTATGGAATGCTTGTGCGACTGGAACATCACCAAATTTAGTGGATTCATTTGTTTCAATAGTGATAGACAAATTGTCAACTTCAATACCTAAAGAAAGGCTAATACCATCTCGACTGATAACCGGTCCATCAGAGCGAAACTCCTTACCATTTACTGTCAGGTTGAAGTCATAACTTGTATAACGATATTCAACCCCTTGAATGGTGGTAATCGTATATAGATCCGCCATGATGAACTGGTCTGCATCCAGTAAGGCGATAAGTTTAGGTGAAGCTTGTCTCATAACTTATTCCCCAAAGTTCCGATTAATTCAACTTTTTGCGCCTTCCAAAGCTTATGCATAAAGTTAACGTATTGCTGAGTATCATCTTTAAAGCGGCAACGATAATAAAAAGTTCCTTTAACAGTAACTTTTTGTCCCAAACTTAAAGGTTGAGAAAATATAACTCGACCATCGGATTGCAGACCAAAACTTGTCACCCACATTAGTTCAGTGTTTGAAGACCACATAGGCTTCCCGCTTTCGGGCTTCCACATTAAGGGATCAATACTTTCTGAAGAATCAGGTTCCGTATTACTAAGAAGTAATTTAGTATTTCCAAGTGCTTTGTAAACTTGAAAAATCCTAGTAACACCATCTCCTTCAAGCGTACAGCTAAACTCATTATCACCCGGCATCTTATATAGAAAAGAATCAAAAGAACCTCGACGATCTAAGTAAAAACCTTCTAAAGTCTGTAATTCTTTTTTCCCATTATTTTCACGTAAAAAAGCATAAGATAATGAGATTTCATATTTAGGAACTGCCTGAAAACTTGCTCTAAGTTCCCGACCATTAACGGATGTCATGATTTTGGTATTGAAAACCGGAGTCTTCGAAAGATCCCATTCAAGCCCGGGCAATTCTGGAAATAATACGTTTGACACTTATACCCCCTTATTTACCATTCTTACCGAACCCACGAGCGTAACTATTCAAACCATTAGCGACCGCACGGCCATTTTTCTTTAACAAACGCTCAATACTTTTTGCATCAATTGCGTTGATATGAATACTCGGTCCAGCTCCTCCGCCTTCGGCAGCTGCAGCCGCTCCAAAACTTGCACCACTACGCATAGCTTTACCCATTTCACGAATAGTATTTGCATGTTGAGAAGGTAAAACCATTTCGTCTTCATGTAGCTGGGTGACTGGATTAACACCTGATGGAATGTCATAACCGCCTCGAGCAGATTTGATTTTGCCAGCTAGGCCTGCTACTAAACCGAACGCAGCAGCACCGGCACCCACGGCGAGAACTGGACCAATGTAAGGAATAGAAACCATGGCTTTAAATGCACCCGCCATCGCCTCCCAAGCTGACATCATGATGCCTTTGACCGCTTCAGCAGCTTTTAAACCTAAACGAGTTAAACCACCTGCAGCTGTAACACCAGTTCTTGTTGCTTCACCTGCGATCGTTGCCCCCGTTTGAGCCGCTTGACCGGAAGCTTCGGCCGCCGTTTCAGCACCTACGAAACCAAGCTTTCGAGCTAACTTAATCGCTTGGATTCTGAGCCAGCCTTGTAGCTCTTTAGTAGCCGATTGCAATGCAAATGCGCCCATATCAGCTAATACCGCTTTAGTTGCGTTACTCCATGTCAAAGTACCATTCATAAGTGACTGAATACCCTGTTCCCAAAGGTTAGAAAGTCGAGAAGTGAACCCACCGAACTTAGCCTCAAAGTCTTTCATTTCCGCATCACTGATTAAGCCCATAGACTTGGTGTCAGCAACTTTCTGATCTGTCTCTAAATCAGAAATATTGTTTGTGATTTGGTTTTGATTACCTTGCTTGCCACTAATACCGGTTTGCTCGTTCTCAAGTGCTAAACGCTCTAAAAGACCTTGCCGTTTAATTTCACGTAATTGATCTTCGAGCTGTTTCTCTAATTGAACTTTGCGAACGTTTGAAATTTTCTTGGCATCATATTCAGCTTGAATCCGTGCCGCCTCGATTTCATAAAGGCGCTGTGCTTGCTGTTGATAATTGTCGATCTGTTCTTCACGAGCTTTTTTGTACTCCTCAAACTCTTTTAAACGGATAGCAATGATCTTGTCTGAAGCATCCTTTTCGGCTTTGACTTTTGCTGCGGCTTTTTCATCGGCAGTCATCTTAGATTTTTCAATCTCATCTAATGCCTTTTGTAGATCTAAAGCGACTTTCTTTTCTTCAGATGCATATTTATACCGAATATCAGCTAGTGCTTTAGCTGCCTGCTCAGCTTGTCGTTGTCGCTCTTTAGCCTCTTGCTCAGCTTTAGATTTTGCTGATGATTTAGATCCGCCTTTGTCATCTTTAACACCTGTACCAATGCCCTTATTGGTACTTGGTGGTGGAGCCCCAATACCCAGCTTTGGAACACTTGGTGTTTCTATTGATTTTGTAGGATCCTTATACACATAGTTGGTAATTTTTTTACCACCTGCTGATGTTACATCTAGGATTTTTTTACCAGCAGTAACCAGTGAATTTGCCGCAGTGGTTGCTCCATTATTCCAAGAATTTTTCAGGTCGTTCATTCGACCTTTCATTTGGTTTGTATAGCGCTCAGTTATACCGCCAAGTTGAGATAATCCTCCTTCCCATGCAGCCTTCGCACCAGAAAAGTTAAAATGCAGAATGTTGTTGACCACACTACCGAAAGTTTGAAACTTAACTTGAAGAACATCTAAACCGAATTGAATGGTATTTCTCACCATGTCAAAGCCAGCCATTAGACCATTAAATGCAATAATAAGGGCTTGGCAAACTGTCACAACAACGGCGCGGATAATTGCAAATGCTGATTGAATTACTACCTGTAGACCAGTTGCTACAACTCCCAAAGCTCTTAAAGCTACAGACACTGCATCCATAAAACTAATTTGTGAAACTGAACCGTCTCCAATGTCACTAGTTAAATCTTTCCAAATCCCCCCAATGGTATTGAAGATTTCACCTACAACACTAAAGAGGCTTTCAAGTATTCCAATGATTGACTTTATTGAATCATCAATTCCTTCTTTTGATTCAACGGCAAAACCCAAAAATCTATTTGCCAGATCATTTAATGCTGGCGCAGCTTGGGCCGCTAAACGTGTTAAAACACCTTGTAAGGTTGATTGGATAGTCTCAAGCGATGTATTAAATTCTTTAGTTGCAGCTATAGCATCATCACTCATGATCACGCCTAGATCATGTGCTTGTTTTGCATATTCCTTTAATTTTTGACCATTGTTATCTAATAAGGGAGCTAATAAGGTCGCATCGTTTGCAATTGCTTCCATATAAAAAGTCATTTCAGCTTGTGAGACATTAGCCTTCTGTAAAGTCTGATAATACTTTTCAAGGATCTGAGGACCTGATAAACCCTGAAACTCTTTTGCAGTTACATTAACTTTTGGAGCAATCTTTTCAAAAAAGTCGGCCATTTCTCCGCCGCCAGTTTGCATAAAATCGCCAAATTTATCGTTTACATCCTTCATGATGTCCGATAACTTATCTTGCTCTACATTTACTTTTTTTGCTGCAAATGCCCACTCTTGAAATTCTGTAGTATTTGCATTAGCTAAACGAGCTTGGATTTCTAATTCTTTTGAAGCTTTACCCACAGCAGATACAAGATCTGGAATTGCCGCCACACCATCAGCCACACTTCTAGCAATTTCCTGACCTATCCCAAGAAAGAACCCACCTTTAATTAGTGAGAATCCGCCAGTTAAAGAATCTTTAATATCATTGCCAACATTCTTAAACTTATCTGAAATATTATTGGCAAATTTATTAAGCTCCGATCGCACACTAGTTAGATCAATCTTAAGATCAATACCTTGACTAGCATTTTCAATTTTCTTTGAAGAATCTGATACTATTTTTTCTGCATCTTTCATCCCCTCTTTTAGTTCAGAGGTCTTGGCACCGACATGAACTTCAACACGGTTATTGTTTGCCATAACTTCCTCACAGGCATAAAAAAGCCCCTTTGAAGGGGCTACGGAGAAACAAAAAAGCCTTACAACTACAAGGCTTTAAAAAGTTAATTATGGCGAATTAATTAGCCATATTTTTTTGCGAAATCTTCATCAGAACTACAAAGATAGAGGATACCTTCGATAAACGCGATAAGTGCTGGAATAAAGGTCCAGCAGAATATGAGATATAAAATACCTTGGCCAACTCTACCCAAATAGAATTTATGAGCCCCAAATCCACCTAGGAGCAAAGCAAAAACGCCAGCAGCCACCTTACTTTTTCGCCCAGTAGTTCTAACATCTTGCTGTCTTACACCACATTTAGGGCAAATTTCTGCACGAACATCAATTTGTTGGCCACAGGCATAACAAAATTTTGTTTGAGTCATAATTTCACCAATTATTATAAAGTCCGTACAATTTAACAAACTGGTTACTTAATGTCACATTAATATTTATAAGGGCGGCCTTAACCACCCTGAGAGAAACTTTCTAAAACTTCTAGCATATCATCCTCTTCATCATCTGAAACAGTGATAGCTTGCGGAGTTTCTTCGATACCCATGAAAGCTTCTAAAATACGACATAGACGTTGTATTCCTATATGTGCGGGAGGGTTACTTTGCTGATACGCACTTAATGCTCTTAATCTGGGTAGATCCATTTCATCACGTACATAGTCGTAATCTTTACCCATTGTCAGCACTAAATGCGTGTACAACTCCTCCCAATCTATTCCCCCGAGCCACCTGCTGCGCTGTCATCATTCCCTTTAAGACCAGACACAGACATTACAGCTTCCATAACTTCAGTGAGTTGATCCATATAAATCATTTCAGCAACATCATCCCGTGTAATATCCGGGTAATTTCGTTTAAGAGACTTAAACGCAACATCTATCACAGTGCCAACATCATCGGGCTTAAATGCTTGAAGAGCCGGCAATAACTTTTCAACCGCGCCAAGTGACAATGGAGCAAATACAAATGGCTGCCCATCAATAATAATTGTAGATCCACGTGGGTTTTCAACTTGCTTAAATTCCATTTGGTATTACTCCGATAAATCGATTTTGAAAACACGGTTTAGATCATCAGCCATAGGCTGGAATTCAAACTCAGGGATGTCGTAATCGTCCTGTTTTGAACTGAATCCAAGCTTGTTACTGGTACAGCGGTAGAAATTCATGTGCATGAACTTGCCCTTGTAATCCCTCTGAAGATCTAGGGCAAACTCAGGTGTATAGCCCATATCCAAGTTAGATACGGTGATTGACTTGCCCCCTGCGACCGTAGCGGAATATCGGAAGCTAATAAAAACCACTTTCCCCACATCCGCCGTTGCAAATGTATATGCCCCTGTTGCAGCATCTACGCTGTATTGCCCCGCCGTTGGAGCTGAAGCAACACGTTTAAGTGGAATAGCTTTTCCATCGGTTACGCCTAGATCTTTTACAAAGGTTCCACTATTGGGAACGACTGGAGTAACTAAACCACCTGCTGGAACGATTTCACCATTAATGGTTTGAGATACTGTCTCGATTCCACCTTCCGCAACAACTCCACCGAAGAAAATAGAATTTAGTAAGGTTCCGTTAATTCGCCCAAATGAAGCTTTGCCTTTAATTGAGCCTTTACCACGTGCAGCATCTACGGCGAACTGCCCACGGCCAAAGAGTTCTTTTAAATCGAAACTAATATCGACACCTACCGACTGTAATACCCCTACTTCTACAGGTGTAGGATTGCTAATCGGCTGCCCGAAAACGTCTTGAATCGGTGTAGCAAAGATCTTGCCGGCACCAAATAAATATTGAGCCATTTATTTTGACCTCTCTAAAATGACAAAACCGCCATAGAGGCGGTCATTAAATGAATGTTTTGTTAATTGGTTGTGAGGATCCGGATAGGAATAATGGCAATCGCCTGATCATCCAGCATGTTTTCTACTGCTTCATATACTTCAACCGTGCCTTCGATCCAGCAATGTTCCACCAAACCACCTAAGGTTTGATATTCGCTAAATTCTGGATGGTCTGGCTGAATAGCTTCACGTACACGATCGATAAAAACATTCATCTGTGATGATGGAGGTTTATCTCTATCAGCCTCATGGATATAGAGATATACCTCGGCGGCAAGTTCAACTTTTGCATCTAAACCATGTACTGGTACTTCTTGCTGATTGCCTTGTGTAATAAACATGGCAGGTCGTTCATGAGGCAATACATTATTAAAGTGACGTAAACGGCGACTTACCGTAATTAGCCCTTCTACCCGTGTGCTTAACTGATCAAACAATGCTTGATAGATTGCTTCACTATCCACCTGCTATACCCCTCTGAACTGCTGCATCAATATTTTTCGGTACAATCTTGGCTACCATATCCAGTGAATCACGCATGAACCGTAATTCCCTAAAACGAACATTCCTTGAATGGGCTTTAATATTGACTTGAACTGGAGATATAGGGCGACCAAAAGCCTGTTTGATTGTTCTAAGGTGAGCTTTCACCCCCATAGATCCATTTAAACCAAACTCATGAGCAAAGGCATAAGGTACCAATGCGCCACCAGCCCCAACCGTTCCCTCTATCGAATCTTTATCCTCATCAACTTTAGATGAAACGGAACCACGTAAACGACCTGACTGAACCTTCAGCCTTTGGCCACTCAACATATCTTCCTGAATAGTTCGCTGTAATCGTAAAGTAAGAGCAGTAATCGTGCGTCTTACTTCAAATCTAATGCGATCATTCATCTCATCAAAGTTGACTCGAGTCTCAACACGATTATCACTCATTGCCTATTTACTCTTTTGCGGAGGCTACAGATTTCTTTGGTTCAACCACTTCGACAAAACGCTCAAAACCTAAGGGCTTTAAAATATGGATAATGTCATTATCAGATTCTAAAACGCCGTTTTTGATATCTAGGCTTTGACCAGCAATATCGATTTTTGTTGGCTTATAGCCTTCGGGTGCCTGATATTTAAAAGGCATGTGATTCTCCTATACAACAAAAACACCAACGCCTAGACGATTAGGGTTTGTGCCTTCATCATCAATTGGAATTGAATTTTTTAAAGCAAGATAGCGCTGACCATACATACTTAGATCATAGAAAGCTTCTTTCGATGAGCGGGAATAACTCACGCTTTGGCCCGCAATAGTCATGCTCGAAGCGGTACCAAAAGCAGCACCATTGCCGCTAACAGTACCAACTTTAAGGATATGTGCTGCATATAGACCTACAGCACGTTCCTTTAATGCCCCAAACTCAATTTGAGATACAACCAGATCTGCTTCTTCTAATGCATCCTGAATTCTCTCATCTGGCAAAGACAATAAACTCGAGTCAGTCGAGAACTTCTGGCGAAACGTTTGTACGTCCATATGTCTACCTTATTCCTTAGCCTGAGCTAACTTAGCTTGTAGCTGCTCAATTGTTTCATCATCACTGAACGTTACTTCAAGCGCTGTTAATTCAGCTTTCACGGCGGTCAAAGCAGCTTCATCTGCTGCCTTAGCGGCGTCACTGGCTGCATCCGTTTGTTTGCCGCCTTTACCACCACGGCCGCCTGTTCTACCTGCTACTTTAGGCTCTTCGTCTGGGGTTTCCTGAACTTCAAGCTCACCTTTTTCAACGAGTGATTTAAAGGCTTTACCTTTAGAAATACGTGTAAGATCCACAGAACTAACTTTCACAGTTTGTCCCAGACCAACTTGAATCCCATCAAAAGAAAAAGCGGCCTGAGAGCCGCTGTAAGTAATTTTAGGCATATTTAGTTTTCCTTATTCAACATCGTAGTAGCGTAGAGAATCGACACGTTTCAAATAGACACCTTCATACATATAGTGTCCTGGTGTACGCATCACATAATTGATAGGTTGAGCTGCCAAGAATTCCAGTTCATTACAACGGAAAGTAATACAGCTTGGATCACGACGGTAAATAATGCTTCGGTCAGTACCACCCTCACCTTTACCCTCAAGCATACTTTCAGAGGTGAATGTCAGTGTTTTACCTTGCATTGCAAAAGTGTTCTTTTCCTTAATGTACTCAAGGAAGGTTTTCCCTGCTGAATCGGGAACGATACGGCTAGAGAGAATAGTGAACTTATTCTCAGGCATTACGAAAGTATCTGGTTGAATACTGCCATCGAACTTTGAAGCGTTTGAAGCGCCTTTAATGGCTTTGTTAATGTCTGCAAGAACAACTTCAATAGTCGCCGTTGCATAATCAACCGTAGAGGAAATAACTTCTACACCTGTCTGATTATAGAAACCAAGTAAACCCGTTTCAGGCTCTCCAAACCATGCAACGTCACTCATATGGTTTTCATAAGCTAATCGAGCAGCTTCAACTTTATCAGTCGTTAACTGAATTCCAGCTTTTAGAGCTATTGCAGCTTCAAAAATACTGATTTCATAGCCAATTACACCCGGCTGTACAGTAAGTTTTACTTCGTCATAAACTACTTCTGCTAAGGGCACATCGTTGCCAAGACCAGAGAAACGCTTACCACGGCCGATACCTTTCTTACGCTGTAAGACACTTGCGGATCCCATTACTGCGCCGTCTAATGACTCAATAGGCAAATATTTTGCATAAGCTTGAGCTTCAGCAAGTTGCGGTGTCATTTCATCAATTGATTCAAGCTTCAACAATAACTTAGCAAAGTTATCTAAATTGAATGCATCACCTACAGCAGCTTGAACACCATGGGCTACAGCAGTTAAGCGAATTTTCATCCGTTCTAATTGTTTTGACATTGTTTACGCTCCACGTAATCGAAGAATTGCTAAGCCATCTGGACCAGAGATGGTTTCCCATGAGGCATTCGGTAGTTCCGTAGAATCTAACGCTGCAGAAGAAAGTGAACCTAGCGGCGTTTGAGTAGTTGGGTTCGCGGTACGCACATAAACCTTTGCTTTGATATCAATAACAGGTGCAGTAGGCTTCACCCAAATTGAACCGATTTGCATGACAGGTGCACAGTCCTTAGCTTGATAGGCCTCTTTACCTAACGCATTTTTTCCTGTTTTACCGACGTGCTGAAAAACGACTACACCAAACTTTGTATTGGTTGCTCCAGTTACTGCGCTAACTGTTTTTCCATCGGTAGACTGCACGACCACTTCACCGTCATTTACTATGCCTGTACCAGTAACTGGTAAAGACAGAATTTCTTCAGGCATGTGCAGGCGTGCACGCATACCCGGAATAGCTTGAGGGGTTAAAGACATTGTCATCTCTCCAGTTTCTTAGAAGCTTTTCTTCCAAGCTTCTTTCTTGTTGTTAGATTTAGGCTCCCCATCATCTGGTTTACCATCACCTGATTGAATGTTCTGTTGCTTATGAAGTGCATCACCTACAGGATTTGATGGGTGTGTTCCCTTCACAGCAGACAAAGCGCGGAAAGTTGTGTCGATCTGATCAGGCTTAGCATCGCCTACTGATACGCTGCCCAATAAAGCAGTTACCAACGCATCACCCGCTTTAGCCGCAATTACATCGCGCTTGATTTGCTCACATGTGCAGCCTTCGGTTTTAACTGTTGGCACCAATGCTTTAGCATCAGCAATCACTGCAGCACGCTCGGTAGCAGCTTGTTCAAGTTTTTCAGGCGTCATCTGGTTCTTTTCCAGATCACCGACTTTCTGCTCAAGCGTGGTTTTATCGGTATGCAATTGATCTACAACCGCTTGAACGGCGTTTAGTTCATCACCGATTGAAAATTGCTTATCACCAACTTTTAGCTTTGCAGCTTTTAAATTTTCGAGCTGCTCTTGCTGGATCTTCAATGCATCCGCAAAAGGCTTGTTATCGCCAATGTCAAAACGCATACCGTTTACAATTACTTCCATTGTTTTCCCCTCTGGTGGAGTTTGCTTTTGGTCACCGATGCGGCAATCACCACCACAGCGCCCGTATTTAACAAGTGCTACGTGATTGCCAATAAAATTGATAAATTTTGCTTGGTACACCGTGCCATCTGGCGCCGTGCCCTGCTCTAAAACTAATGTGGCTCCATAACCCAGCGACATTTCTAATCGCTCGTTGTTCTGGATTAAATCAATGCTGTCCTTATCTTTAATGAGCAAATCGCCCAATAGATATTCGCCTTCTTGGCGGACATTCGCACAATAGCCAATGTGATAGTCCTTCCAGTTGGCTGCATTAATTTCATTCTTGGGTGGGTGATAATCTGTAGCATCAGCACCATCCCAACTTTTAATCGCTGCCGACTTAAAAAGCTCTTCTGCAGGTGTGTAGACGTTAATCGTCTGATCTGCTGAAAAGCCTTCTAAGTTTGGGAACTCATACGCATAGTACTGACGTACCTGAGGTGCTTTACCTAAGCGAACGTTTACGCATTTCAAATAACCTTCTGGTGTATATGAACGTGTGGATTCGCTTGGCGCAAAGTCACCTACCTTGAAGCGGTAAATGTTTTTCATAAATTGCGCTCAATAAAAAACCCACCATTTGGTGGGTTTTATGGATAAATATCATTAAGTTGCATGTTTCTTTTTAATGCATTCAATGTAATCTACATGTACTGTTCTAAGTTTTTCTATGATCTTTCCTAAATCTAAATTTGAAAACTTACATATAAATTTTTCATCTGTTCTTGGGTTTTCATCTTTAAAAACCACATAATCAACTTCAGTTGTCATTTCAAAATTCATATGACTTATAGCATTTCTTACATGACGCAAGTAGTCAATTCTAACTCTATCGGAATTATATGTTGTTTCTACTTCAGGATTTAATTCTTCAGCTATATATAGATTAATTTCCTCATATTTATCTTTATATAGATCGAAAATAGTTTCTCTTGGGATCACAAGCATTATATAAAAAGCAACTGGAATAGTTCCTTGATTAATTACACCTCTCTCAGCAATCATATTTTGAGTAAATTTATCAATAAAATTAAGCTTCTTATACTCATGAGATTTTACAAATTCAAGATTATGCATTTCCCAAAGCCAAATAAAATTCATATAGGTTTGGATAATTAGATTTTCATGCTCACTAAAATTTTGTGCCATTTAAAAATACTTTTTAACTTAAATTCATCCCATATTAACAATAATAAACCCACAATATAGTGGGTTTATTAAAAATATTAAAAGCTTAAAGTACTATATCTCCAATCTTTACTATCTTATCAACTTTATTCAAAGCGAAAACTTCACTACTGCCATTAAGGAAAATTTTATTTCTCACTTGAATGTTGTGATTTCCAGTTATGTCAAATCCGTTTGTGATGCTATATGCGGTATATCCAATATATTGCACTTCAACACCCAAAGGCTCACATGAAATATTACGTTGATATCCGCTTATATCATTAAATACTATGTTCATAAATTTCTTCCAATTTTTTTCAGTTATAAATGATTTCAATATAACTAATCAATCAAAATATCCTCATAATTTGGCAATGCTGTACACCGACATCGGATAGGCTGACCCGGATGCCCTCCAGCAGGTGGTGAATCCCATCTAAATGTCTTTCCTTGCTTATGTTGATGATCTGGGCGTACACGCTCATCTTTCGCCGTTTGCCATGTGTATGTCTCAACACCCATAGAAAGCTGTCGGGCTTGGTTAAGCTGGCCGTTAATTTTGCCCATCTGATCACTAGAAATAAGCCGTGCACGATAATCAGTAGATAACCCTAATTGCTTAATAGCTTTGGCCAGCTCTTCATTAGTTTGGCCAGTTTGCAAAGCATTAGTAATTAATACTTCAAGCTTATCTGCGTATTGCTGCGGAATAGACTTAATCAAACTGACATTTGCCGTGATGTTTAGATCTACCTCGTCTTGGATATCAGCGGCCCGATAGAACGGCGTTAGATCCACACCAATAATTGTTTTGGTGTGCTCTGCAATTTGCTTGTCCACTTCCTTTTGGGTGTCAGTCACAATTTTTGTGGCCAACGGTCGCGAAACCTCAACAACATACTTTGTGAGCTTTTCCCTAAACGCCGTCATCATGTCCGAGAACCATGCATCACCGATATTCTGGCCAACTGTAGGAATAACTAATTCCTTAGTTTGTTCCTGACAGTATTTTGAAATAGCCAGTAATTGCCGAGTGTAATAAAGCTCTACACGGCGATTTACATGCACAGCTCTAGGCTTGGAAGCTTTACGCCCTTTCTTACGTTTCTTTGCTTGCTGGAGGTGTGGTTTCAGGATCTGAATTATCGTCGTCATTTGGCTTCACCATTATTTCCAGTTCTTTGATGTGCTTTTCATCAATCACTGAATAAACACCGTCAATAACAAGCTGCTTTGCTATCTGTGGCTCAGTAATGACACCCATTTGAAGATATTTATCGTCACGTTCTGCGTTAGCTTTCTCAACCTCGGCACGAACCTTGGCATCTAACTGCCATAGCGGATTGAACACAACGTCCAGAGTTGGAATCTGACGACCAAATGTAGTCTGAACAATCACTCCTAGAAGCCTTAACATGAAAGGTTTTAATGACCATGTTTGCTTAGTTGCGATACTGTCATAATAGTTACGTGTGTCATGTTCGCCTGTAGCATTCATTCCCGCTGGTGATTGACCGAATAAAACCGTATATGGCATTTCAGCAGCTCCAGAAGTTTGTATCGAATATTCACGCATAAGGTCAGGTAAGCCACCAAAGCTATAAGATTTAGAGTCGTACTCTTCCTCTTTATCTAAAACGATCATGCCGTTTAGACCTTTAAGCAACCCAACACTAAGAAAACGTTCTGCTACACCTTTTAGATCTTCTTTGATCTTATCAACCAAATGCGGAGTTCTAATCACATCAATTTTAGATTCATGGACTAGACTAGCAGTGGCTTTCTTTACGGCAGCATGATCAAGTAGATCCTCATAGACTTCCTGCAAAATACTTTGAGGCTCTTCATTCACCACATCAGCATGGGCAAATTTAATTAAGCGTGTGTGGTGGATCCGTTGGTTAGACTTTCCATCAAGTTTTAGCTTGTAAAATTCAGGTTGCTTTAAAAGCCCCCCTGCTTCACTTGGTGGCAAGTATTTTGAAGTATCGGCTTCAATCTGCTTTTTCTTAAGTACAGTGAAAAACTCTAAACGGCCAACACCTAATTTGTTTAATTCAAACGGTTGATCTAAGTTGCCGCCGTCCACAGTCCCTAGAAGCACATAGCAAACGCCATATAAGCGAGAAAGTACCAAACTAGATAAGAGCACCCCGTCTAGGTTAAAAGCCTTACACGCCTCTTTAAGCTTCAATAAATCGTTATCTTGAATCCCCTCATAGAACCAACCCGCTCGGAGCATGTCACTTGCTGGGCGGTTGACGATTCGCTTAGCCAACCAGTGTTGATACACGGCTTCTAATTGCTCATCAGGAATTATCTTCTTAACGAAAGAACCGTGTGATGCCTTGTCACGTTCGGTACCAAGATTTGAGACAAAGTTTGTATACGCCCCTGCATCGCCAATTGCATCGGACTTTTTATCTTCAGCCATAATTTCCTCTAATCAAATACAGTTGGCTTGCTTGCTAATGAATCGTTAATTGCATCAATGGTTGGGTCCCATTGGTCGTCATGGTCATGTGTCCAATCGGCCGTGAGCCCTTCAATTTCTTCAATGTAGTTCAAAAGCCATGGTGCTTCTGATGGCAGCCAGACACGGCGCTCTTCAACATAGAACACCACATCCATAGTTCGTGTAAGTTTGTCTGTACTTCGCTGAATCGCTCGTATTGGTAAAGTGGTCTGCTTAGATATGGATTGAATTAATCCGGTACCACTCGCCTTATCTTCTACGGCCATATAGCGAAGTTTGCCGATCTTAGTATTGCCATCTTTATGCTTATTAATAAAAGCTTTAGCCTCTTTTAAAAGCTCTGGTGCTTCCCATTTCCCGCGCTTCACGTCAATGATGTAAAGATTATTGTCATATCCAAGACCAGCACATAAAAACACAGAAAAATCGTTATGCTCTTTTGTCTTTTGCGCCGTATCTGCCCAAATCGCCCGCCACTTAAGAACTGGTAGATCTACATAACGTGGGAACCAGTCAGCCTTAACCAGATCACCACCCAGCTTTTTAGGGGCTTGCTGGTATTGGCTTGCAAACGTGTAACGCGATACCGTAGCGCCGTCTTTATCCTGTCCGCCTTGTTCGAGTTGCAATAGCGATTGCAATGATTCTTTTAATGGCCAATAGCTTTGACGGCCTTTCGCATCTCGCTCAACATCACGTGGAATTTTACTTTGAATTTTTTCAGGCAACTTACTGATGTACTCATCATCGATAAGCGCGGGAATACTGATCTGTTCCCATTCACCAGGTACATTACCCGTCATAACAAAGTTAGTCGGATCTTCAACGTGCAATCGCTGCATGATCAGAATAATTGGCGTGTCAGATTTAGCTTTACGCGAGTTGACCGTATTTAAGATCTTACGGTTAGCTTTACGTCTAGCTGTCTGGCTAAATGCATCCTCAGGCTTTAATGGGTCATCCAGAATAATCGCACCGGTAAAGCCTTCATCCGCTAATGTACCTGCACGGCGACCCGTCACCTGCCCGCCCATTGAAGCAGAATAAACATGACCAGCATCGTAACCATCGACTGTAGTTTTCCAACTAGACTTAGCGTCCGTACTGGTAGAAATCTTTACAGGCCATAGATCCTGAAAGTCTTCCGACTTAACAATGTTTCTTGCTGTTGCCGATACATCCTCTACAAGTGATTGCGAGAAAGACAAATACAAAAAGCGTGATCGAGCATTACGCGCTATGCCACGGGCAATAAGGTTTGTAAGTAATTCAGTTTTACCGCTTCCGGGTGGAACGTTAATCACTAGGTTTTTAACTTTGCCAGCAATTACCTCGTCAATCTTGTCGGCAATATATTCATGATGCCAATTGACCGAAAACTTAAAGCCCATACGTGGTAAGAAAAAAGCACGTGTGAAAAATAAATGTTCTTTCTCACATTTAATCCGCTTAGCTTTGGTTTTAACAGGATCAATATTCGTTCTCGAGTTCATCTATCGCCTGCCTTACCTGCTCATCGGTAGCAGTCACATAGGTAATATTTTCGCTTTGTAATGGCCCACCGCCAGCGCCTGTAATTTCAGTCTTATTCGTGTACTTGCCGCCCATGTCCTCAGCAGCTTGCTTAAGAATGCTTAGAGCTGCTACACGGTTTCTACTGTGCTTTTGATATTGGCTTTCATATCGCTGTAAACGCACCGCTAAGTTTGCAATTGGGATTGCCTCAGGCTTACCTAAAAACATTTCGCGAGTCTTTTCAAAATCTTTTCTTAACTCTTCGCTTAGGTTCTCACCTGCCCGTTTAGTTGGGTCGTATTTCTCGCACTGCTGTTTAGTAACTTTTATCCCGTATTCTTGGTTGACGAGCTCAGCAGTTTCTGTGGGTGTATTAAATACGGCAAGTGAGCGAACTATAAAGACTTTTACCTCCTTTTTTAGAGCCGCCATATCCTCAATCCTGTCAACCTACGTCAACCTAAATAGCCAAAAAAAAGAGCCTCAAGGCTCAGGTAATTACACAGTTTCCACAGCATTTAGAAATATCTAAATCAGAAACAAACGGCGGATTTTTAGCGACTTCAATTAATCGCTTAACGTTTTCATTTGCACCCCATCGCTTCACAACACCGATAAACTCTTCCACATCGTGACCAGTTAAATAGTGCTTAGGTAGGCCAGTATGATCGCTGTAAATAATCTCACCGTCCGAGTCTCGCTCTACACCAATGTGATATAGCTCATGTTCAAGCAAAGCACAAAACTCGCTATCGTTTGCCTTTTCACAAAAGCTTGCATCGATAGTGATTAAGTAAACAGGAACAAATCCAAACCAATCACGCATTTGTTGCTCTTGGCGGGCTTTCTTCCAGCCGCCTTGTTGAAACATAACCTTTTCACATTGGCCGAGCACCATACGCTTAGCTCTCGTATAAGCAGTAGAAGCCCATGCAAAAGCCAAGAATCCCTCATTGTCATGAAGCATCTCAGCGATATGGTCGTGATCTGGATTATGTAAAGGGCCTCCAAGCGTTAGAAAATTAGCAACTACCCAGTTTTGTAAATCGGGCGCAGGTACTATACGAATCGCTTCCTCTTCATCTGCTTGGTCTATAAAATCAGTTGGAGGAAATGGTCTGATCTGATCCATCTTCAATTCTCGCTAATTCGCTTTTAATCCAGTTAATTGCATAACCTGATTCAATTTGATGAGGTTCAAGACGCTCAAATACATAACCTCGATCAAGAGCTAGATCATATTTATTAAATGAATTTGCTATCTTTGTGCCACCGCGACCAACTGCCCAAGGACTGCCAGCAATTTCTATAAGAAGATTCAACTTAACAATATAAAAATCGAACCGCCAATTCTTGGTTGATTCAAATTGAAATTTTCGTCGATAACCAATTCGATGTTCTTCTAATTCTTGAAATAACATTTCTTCAGCTTCAAGATATTTTTCTTTAGCCTTAGGCAATGGTCTGCTTTTAGGTTTAGTTTTAGCTTCTTTTTTCCGTGTAAACCAAAAATATTCTTTAACGTCCATATTTCACCTATAAAAAAACCTCCAATTGGAGGTTAAGTAATAAGTTCAAGTTATCTATAGGCCTTTAATAATAAGACATCTATGTATTCAGAGAATTCATTCAAAAAGTTATGAATTTTTACTTTAGAAAATTCCTCTAAAATCTTCATTACATCGCCACTACAATTTGTCTTAATATGTTGGCAATTGGGATCTAGTAAATATAAGTTTTTATATTTTTGTAAATTATCATTAGTGTCTACGCAAGATCTCGGAATTTTTAAATCAATTGATTCAACAATTAAGTCAGCCTTATTTAAATTACTATAAATTATATAAAGATTATTTAAATAGGTCTCAAATTTATCAATTTCATTTTCAAGAAAATAAATTTTTTTGTTCATAACTTCATGAAAAAAAGTAATGATTATTTTATTAGTTTTATCTCTAAATTCTTCCAAATTATTCTTATTAACTTGGTTAGATCGATATTGAAAATTAAACCAATATTTTGACATTTGAAAAGAAATTAATTCTTTATTATAGTCAGATAAATATTTTTTATAATTTTCTAATGCATCAATACGCGCTACTAATTTCTTTTCCCTTTTCCATTGATGAAAACCAATAATTACAGCGATTGGTGCAAGAAAAACACCCACAGCAGAAAAAATTGAAATTATATCTGCTCTTACCCATTTTACTGCATTAGGTTGACCAAGGCCTAATTCACTACCATAACTTGCACCTAGATAAAAATATCCAATCACACAAAATAAAGTGATAAAAAAGTAAATACTGCAAAAATATAATATTTGTTTAACCATATCTGAATCAACCAGTCCACGTATAAGCCAAGTTAAATAAATGATGTCAGCAGACATACAAATAAAATAATAAAAAAAATCATTAAATTCCATAATTTATTTGAATCTAATACTGTGCAGAGATCATAGATTTTAAGAAGAAGTCTAGTCAATTAAATTATTTTGGACACAATACTTAAATTCCTCAGAAATAAAAAGCCCCACTCAATCAGCTAATCAAGTGGAGCTCAAATTCTGCTTTTTAATAATTATTAAACAGCTCGAATCACATTAATAGTCGTTGGAATCACTTCATTGCTATTTTGACAAATAAGAGTGAAATTGAAGTAAACATCTTCAGCAAATGAAGTAATCGTTTGGTTGTAACGATGAATTTCAGTTAAACCATCAACTGAAGTAATCACATGCTCAATTTCAGTTTCAGACAGGTATTTCATTGAATAATTAACTGGCAAGGCTTGTGTTTGGAACAATGTATCTAACAAAGAAAAGAAGTCGTTATTTCCATCATTAGTATTGTTATAACCAATATTCGAACCACCTAGATCGTAGCTATCGAATGTAGTCTGCAAACGAACACCGCTATGTACATTACCTGTAGCACTTAAGAAATTCTCAGCAACAACTTCAAGCGTATCGCCAATATTAGCTTTAGTAGCAGCATGATAACCGTACATGATCAGTGGAGCTTCAGGGGTACCGAAATCTAACAGCTCACCTACTGGAGTTAAAACACCATTTTCATATGTACAGTTATCCAAATACCAAGCCGATGCTGGAGGATTCGGAAGACTTGTTACACCAATGACAGTAAAGCCGGGTAATGTATTAATTGCCTCAACATTACTCAGCACTTGGTCATAGCTAGTCGTATCGGCAATCTTTACCAATACTGTATGACCTGCTGGCAAGTTTGTGTCAGTTAAAGTTTCGATTGTTGCTTTTTTCGGAGTAGTAACCATTAAGGTTTCCTCATAAAAAAAGCCCTATCATTTTTAATTGATAAGGCTTGGGTGGTAGAAACTGGAAAATAAAAAGCCCACCATTTGGTGGGCTTGGAATTCAACAACTTAAATTTAAGAAAGGTATTTGTATTTTAAAGCTAGATGCTTACTAGCTATTTCTGTTGTTTCCATATACGGCAATTCTGCACAAAGCCAAAACCGATATGTATTTTCACCAATTCTATAACTCTGGCTGTTATAGGTTGATTGCTTACTTGAATCAATTGTACTTGCTTCAAAGAAAGTACCTTCACGGTTATTTACAACTTCACCGTCTAAATCACCGCCAATACAGATATTCATTTAAGTGACCAGTTTTTAATTAGACTGGACTATAACACAATAGATAACCCGCATTTTTGGGTTGTTTAATTCATACTTTTTTGCTTATAAGCTCATCAAACAACTCATCAGGATATGCGTAATTTGTATTATCTCTGAATCCAACATCACCTGATGTAGTACGAATATTGTGCAATAAAAATGCTACTTCATTGAAGTCGCAACGAAGAATCGCCAATCTTAAATCTCTGTGAGCTGTTCTTTCTTCAGACAATCTTGACTTATATTTTGATAAAATGTCATCAATAGCCATTTCCAAATGCTTTATATTTTCAGCTTCAACATCATATTCTAGAGATGCTAAATAAATTCCAGAGTGGTCATCATTGAATTGAGTAGGCTCCTCTCTTCCACTTGGATAATAAGCAAGGTTATTTAGAACTTCACGGTACTGTCGATTTGAATCAAAATTAAATTTTTTCATGATTACCCCCTTAACCTAGGAGATAAACTTATACCATAGAAAGCAAAAAGCCCACCTTTTGGCGAGCCTTTAAAAACATTTTGGTGCAACACTTATAACTTCGTCCCACCATACCATAAATTTAAACCAACTGTGCTGCACTGTCAAGATTGCAACACCTCAATTTTTCCATCTAAGTAGGCTAAGCCTTTATCTATTTCTGAACGCACTTTTGCTTTACTACATCTATGCACATTAGCAATTGTTAAATAAGACCAATCATTTTCATAATAAAGTATTAGAAACCAAGCCCTTTCTTGTAAAAATTCTCGTTTATCATTATGCATTTTTGCTAACAATTTACTCACTTCAACTGCCTCAAAATCTTCTATAACACATGGCATTGATACCTTACTTGATCTGACCCTAGTCGTGTCATTTCGGTCAATTAAGGTAGCTAACGGATTAGCTGAAACTTTAAAATTTGTTGATCTTACCCATAGACCATATTGTTCAAGCCACTGGTGAGCTGAACGCTTAGACCAATCCATTGCATTATTAATTTTTGCATTCATTTTTAGATTTCTCCCACCAATTGCTCAATTTGTTTAATCGCCACGCCTGCTTTAACTTGTTCTGTACTGAACCTCAAAACTGTAAAACCCATCATTGCTGCTTCGTTGTATTTCTCCATGTCTCCTAAATAACCTTTCCCTCTTGTGTGACGGCCACCGCTCCAGATGCCGCCTTCAATCTCTACTAATATCTTTTTCCCAGTAATTAAAAAATCTGCTCTCCATTTGCGTTTCGGATGGAATTTATATTCCTGCTCAAAATCAATCTTGCAGGCTTTGAGATGTGTTGCTAATACAACTTCCCCTACACTTGGTTCCCTTGTTTGCTTTGCTGAACGGCGTTTTTTATTTTTCTGTATAGGAAATAATCCACGATATTCAGCAAGACTTATTGATGTCATGCCGCCCCCTTTGCACTGAAACCAACTTGAATGAGGTATGGCATTAATTTTTGTTGTTGCTCAGGATCTGTAAGCTTCACTGCGATACGTGCAGCAAGTTGTTCATAGCTCTCGTTACCTTCTGCATACTTGCTAGAAAACTCAGGATGTTTAGAAAGCTTGTCAGCGAAGACAGCAATCTGCTTTTGACTTAAACCAGTTGAATTTTTTTGTTCACCAGAAAATGATTTAGCTGGTTGTGATGCTTTTTGACGGCGCTCGTATTTAGCTTTTGCATTCAGTAACCAATCAGCAAAATGGAAAATCAAAAGATCATCACAAAGATTCTTTGATGCATTGTTGAGTTCAAATGCTCTAAGTTCTCGGTGATACCATGACTGCATTACGAGTTCATCAAAATCTACAGACTTGTCAGAAAGTAAAATTTCTTCACGAAGTTTTTTAAAACAAAGCCAAGTTTTTTTATTTTTAGATTCATCTGAAAGATTACTTGATAGATTCCGTGTACCAACGTTGGTACTGTTTACTGGAAATGTTGGTATTGTTTGCTGGAAATGTTGGTACTGTTCCAACGTTGGTACTGTTTGAGAATCTTCCCCTTGTGTATCAAGGCTTTCCGCGCCTAACTGTTCCAACGTTGGTACAGTATTTTCCCGACCTTGTACACCAATTAAACGATATACAATTACCTGCTTTGTTTTGCCTTTTCTTTCACCAGTATCAAAAATTAAACCCTCTGAACTGAGTTCATCCAGAATCTTAAAAAGGGTTTTTTTATTAATCTGACAGTCATCAGCCAAACGTGTAGAACTCGGATAACAGCAGTGTTGTTCATCCGCACGATCAGCCATTGAAAGCAGCACTAATTTTTTTAAAGCTGGAGAAGAACCACCCTTAGCTTGAGTGAACTTCTTTTTCCAAGCCCATACAGTAGCGTCTAAGCTCATTTATCCCCCTCTTCATTCATTTGAATGAATGAGCCCAAATAGTGGATCCGCTTAGCTCTATAAAGACTCGAAATGATCACGCCAGCATGGTAAAGATCAATACCATGTACGCCATGCTCATCGACCAGACCTTGCATAAACTCATCACGTGTTACTGCCGCTTGATTTTCATCATGATTGCGTTTTTTTAAGTTCGCTTTGCGCTCTTTCAACATATTCGCAAGAGTTCTTAAAGCCGGTTCATGCCACGTTTGATAACTTTGTTGACGTTTCTGCTCTTGCAGATTGCCTTTAGCTGTTTGGTTTGCTAAATTAGTTTGCATATTCGATTCCTCTAGCAGAGAAAGAATTACTAAGCCTGATGTACGAGATCAGGCTTTTTCATTTCCCAATTCCGCTTCACACTTTTTCATTTGCTTTAACGCTGCTTGATCGACTGCCGTAATAAGCTCAGTAAGGTTTTGTGTTAGTTGGTGAATTTCTTCATATTCCAACGGTGTAATAATTCCGTCTTCATATGCTTCATATACGACTCGGTTTGCTTTTCCGTTCTTTATGTTGTGCTGCATCATTGCTTCAAAGATTGATAACTCATGATGTTTGGATCTACCGCATCCAACTGGAACTAAAGCAAAGCCCAACTCATGTGCCCAAACCTTTAGCAATGAGGGGTTTTGTGTGAAATAAATCATTGCTTCAAGCTTTTTCAAACTTGGTAAATACGCAGGCATATTTTGGTTGCCATAATTGCAAACCGAGTTATGTGTATCCCCTATTGCTTGGGCAATTTCTTTTGCTGTGCAATTTGGTGTGTTATTTACAATCTGCCAGAGTGCTATTTGTGCATCTCTGCTTAAGGTCATTTCTTGCATTGTGAAATCCTTCATATCCTTCACATATATTTTTTGAACTTTTTGATTAATACTTGCCTAACTTTGTTTTTAAGCTGTTTTTGAAGTTCCTAAAAAGAAATCAAATAGGCTTTTGTGAGTTAGTTTTTGATTACTTGCATCAACCATTTTTTGAATGGTTTCCATTCTTGGGTTTTTGCGGGCATGGATTAATTGAGTTTCCATATATCCATATGTAACTTTTACTTCTTCGCAGAATTTGTGACGTTCGCTCTCACTTAATCCTCGCCAATAGCTATAAAGAGTAAGCATCAATACACCTCATTGGTAAATTTATTTATTAAATATACCCACAAGGTAAACAAAATACAACCTGTTAGGGTATTTATTTTTTTTACCTATTAGGTATTTTTGAGTTCAGCGCTAGAGGTGAATTAAAAAAATGAGTGAATTAAAGACTATTCATGAAATTAGGCTTGGTAATACACAGAAATTAATGAAGGAATCGGGATTAACTCGTTCTGAATTTGCCGAAAAAATTGATATGTCTTATGGATTGTTAAGCCAATATGTCGGGAAGAATCCAACAAAAAATATCGGGGATGAAACTGCATTAAAAATAGAAGAAGCTTTTAATAAACCTCGTGGTTATTTGGATCAGTCTGAAGGTCAAAATGTGCCCACTCAGCATAAAGATGGCGCTACAAGTTTTAAAAATTTCGACATAGAGGCCTTTAAGAAGAAATACAATATCCCTGACAGTGAGGATGCTGTACTTTTTTCGACAAATGTAGAGAAACCTTTAGTTATTTCAAAAAGATGGGTTCCAGTTAAGGCGTATAGTAAAATGGGCATGGACGGTTATTTTACAGATATGGGATATGATGGTAATGCTGGAGATGGGTACGTTCCTACTCACACCGCTGGTGATCGATCATATGCTATTAAAGGTACTGGTGACTCAATGTATCCAGCTATCCGGAATGGTTGGTATGTTGTATGTGATCCAGATGCAGAATTAACGCCAACTGAATTTGTGCAAGTTTGCTTAAAAGATGGCAGATGTACAATTAAAGAATTTATTGGCATTCATAATAATGTTCTAAATCTATTAGCTGTAAACGGTGGTGAGCGCTTAACTTTTGATATGGATGATGTCGAAAGTATTACTGCCATTACTGATATTGTGCCACCTAGTCAACACAGGCAACAGCATCCAAAGTCTCATTAATTAATTTAGTAACCCATCATTTAAGCCCACCAATTGGTGGGTTTTTTTATAGTGTTTACATTAAATACACCTAGCAAGTAAAAAAATAATTAAATAATTTCACCTCACAGGTATTTACTTTATTTTACCTTACAGGTATATTTTTCTCACAGACAACAAAAAAGCACACCGAACCTTCTACCTCTCGATGTGCTTTGCAAACTGCGAGATCAATTATGAACGTAAATGCAATTCCATTCAACCATATCAAAGTTACGGGCTTTACTGCTTTAGTTTTGATTGCTGGTTTAGCTTCTTGTGAATACAAGACAGCTCAATCTAGCTTCGCACCAAACACGCAGTTCACACCGCAAACGCAATCTAGTAGTTACGGTGTTCAAACAGCGAAAATCACAGGTAAGACTTCAGGCGTTGCCGTTATAAAGCTAGATGGTTTCAGAGTAAATGTTAGCTTTGACTTTGAGGCTCATCCAGATAGCTACGGCGTACAAGGCTCAGAGTTCACTGCTGTAGATGTAACTCAGCTCACAATCAATGAGATTACGGATGTAAACGGCAAGTCGTACAGTGACTTCACTGATTACAACGATCACCGCAATATCAATGCCCTTCTTAAAGGCTTCATCGAACGTAATAAGTTGGTGGAGGCTTAATCATGTCTAACGTCAAAAAACACCCTGATGGTTATAAGTCTTATTTAGGCCGTGACAATACTGGCCTCTACTCTGTACGCATTGGTTGGCAGGTTTTAGTGTCAAATGCTAATGGTACCGTGCTGTACAAAATCATCAAGGAAGTTAAGACACCTCTTAACGTAGAGGAATTCAAAAAGGAATATCCGAAAGTTTGGAACACTTTAATCCAAGAAATTAGCTTTCAGCGCTCTAAGCAATTAGCTAAAGATCTAGGCGGCTCCCACATCCCTTCACATGACCGCAAAAGCTATAAACGTACTCGCGGCTTCACTGGTTCAAGATAAGGATAATAAAAATGACAGTTTTCTTTAAAAAAGCAGAACGTAAAAATGCGAAATTGCGTTTAGCAATTGCAGGGCCTACTGGCTCAGGTAAAACCTTTACCGCCCTACTACTTGCAAAAGGTATTGGCGGCAGAATAGCTGTAGCTGACACAGAGAATAGTAGCGCTGAGCTATATGAAGATTTGGTGCAATTTGAACATGCCAATATTCAACCACCATATACACCAGAAAAGTTTATTCAGGTAATTAAAGCAGCTGAGCAAGCAAATTTTGACACCCTCATTTTAGACAGTATTACTCATGAGTGGTCTGGTGTTGGTGGGTGTCTTGAAATTGTTGATCAACTGGCCGCCGGACCATTCAAAGGTAATTCTTGGGGTGCATGGAGCCAAGTAACGCCACGCCACCGCAAATTTATTGATGCAATGTTGCAATCCAGCATCAACATCATTGTGACCATGCGCTCAAAAATGGAAACCATACAGACCAACGATAACGGCAAAAAGAAAGTTGAAAAAGTTGGTATGAAGGCCGAACAACGTGATGGTATCGAATATGAATTTACGACTGTTCTAGATCTAACTCATGACAATATTGCTATAGCAACTAAGGACCGCTCTCGCTTGTTCTTAGATCCGCGTCAATTGGGTGAGCATGACGGCGTTTTATTAAAACAGTGGCTGCTCTCAGGATCTGCTAATGCATGTATCAATGGGAATCAGTTTTTAGAACTTGAGCACTTAATGCATCAAGCGGGAATTGATATTGCTAATTATTGTGCAAAGCGTGGTCTAAATAGTCTTCATGATGTGAAACAGCAAATATTCGAAGAGACTTGTGACGGTATTAAAAAAATCATTCATCAAAATCAACAAGCCCAACAAGCCAATGAACAACGACTTATTGAGCAACAAGAAAAGACTTTACAAAACGAGTATCAAATGGCGCTTAAGCATATCAAAGATGCTCAATCAATTAATGACTTGGATTACCCAACTAATTACTTCAAGGGTACTAAGTACGAAAAAAACATTTTAAACGCCTGTACTGCTAAATCAGATATGGAAGGATGGACAGCATGAATAATTTACTAACTGCATCTGAAGCATTTGCAGCTCTTCAAAAAGGTAAAACTGTCCTTTGTCGTTACGCTGGGGATGGAACACTTAAAGCTGATAAGTCATTCAGCACCTTAGATCAAATGCCAGCAACGGTATTTGGTCTACCCCATTACGAGTTCTGTATTCAGCTTGAAACGACTGTTTTAGCAGAAATTACATTTACTAAGCCAGTTGAACCGCATGATTTAGAAGATGGCCAAGTTATCTATATTGTTATGCCTTCTCATGTCTTGCGCACCACTTATAACTCTAAAAATGGTGAAACTTGTCTAAGTGTTGGTAATGGATTTGCACAGCTTGATGAAGAAAATGCAAAGCTTCAACTTCAAGCTATAGGTAAAACTTTTGGCAATATGATTACTGATATACAAGTAATAGACGCAACTAAAGACAAACCAAGAGGTCAAAAAGGTAAACAAGCTAAAGTTGAGCAAACAGTAGTTTCAGAAAAGACTGCTGAAGTTATTGCTGAAACAAAGAAGCCCACGATTGTTATAACAGAACAAACTAATGTCACCGTTTCTGAGGATCTATTAGTTCCTGAAACTATTGACCCGACATTAGATCCTGAATATCAAAAAAACCTTGATACCCTTCTGCTACGAGTTAGGGAATCAAAAACACCTGACGAAGTGAATGCAGTTTATCGCTATACCCGTACTTGGTCTGATAAACAAATGGAACCTTTGCTTCTTGCAACTCACAAACGACTTGAACAGTTAGAAAAAGAAAAGGCTCCTTCAGGTGAACCGCCTTCTCTAATGGTTCAGATCCAAAACGCACCAGATCTTACTACCTTGGATGCACTTGAAATTGATGTGGCTGCACGAGATCCACAGATTCAACCGAAGCTTATGGGGTATGTGAGAAAACGCCGTTTTGAATTAGAGAATCCAGCAGGTTCTCAACCAGAAGGTGAACCTGATTATTTACTGGAGGAACCTTTCTAATGTCGAAACAAACTACTCCAGAGTTTCTTTTCGAGCCAAAGCTGCTACCTCAGCAGCTTTTCGAGAAATTCATTGTTTTCAATGTGAATGCTGGCTATCGCGGAAGAGGTACACCACATGGCGTAAACCTAATTAAAGGTAATAAAGCCACCCTCACCTTGACCGATAAAGGTGAAATGAACAAAGCAGCTCAAGAGCGCTACAAGTTAATGCTTTTGAAGTATTTCAAAGAAGGTCGCTCAGCAATGGATGAGCTGAATCATGAAGTTAAACGTATGTATAGAGCTGTAGCTTGAAAATTATTAGGAGGTTTAAATGTCTTGGTACTCTTTAAGACAACTAGCTAAGGAACTTGGTATGGCTCCAAATACTTTTAAAAAATATTATTTGGAGGAGTTCCCGCCAGATCGAGAGTCAAAAACTTATAAGGGATGGACTTCTCAATCCGTAGCAAAAATCAAAACTGCAATTCAAGGCGCTAAATAAGCGCCTTTATTCAAATCGTATTCTTATATTCACTTAACTCTTTTATCCACTTTTTTGATATTAAGATTATTTCAACCAGCGGATCTAATAAATGTTCAGGATAAAATATTCTTTGATCTTCAAAATATTCAGTAAATTCACGAATATTTCCATGCATTAGATCATTTCTTAGCATAATCAGATTGATCTTTTCATCAGTTGTTATTTTTTCATGAAAATCATGTTCATCACTAAAAGCCAGAGCTGAAATAGGTAGGCCTTTTTGCTTAGCTTTTATAATCATTTGTTTATTCATATTTTCAGCTGCATACAATCTATCTTCAGGGCTATCGCTAATTAAATGAAGTGTTGATCGAAGAGAAGCTTCTATTCCACATATTAAGCTCAATAATGCAGGTAGATAATGGCCATTTGTATATGCTTCAATGCCTTGGATAAAATACCAATGAAATTCAGCACCACTGTTTTCTTGAATAAACTCTTTTTCATATCTCAATTTCAAGGATTGAAAATCAGCCATTCGCGAATAATATTCATCTTTATTTAAAAAATTGTCAGGATCTAGGTTCTCAATTGAACTATTTATAATATCTTCATATAAATATTGATTACCCAGTAGTTTTACAAATTCAACTTCGTCTTTACATCCAATAATTGTGTAATCAGCTTTTTTATTCATTAGTCTTTAACCATCCTTCTACTTCATTTGCATACCAAGTCATAAGCTCTACTCGTTCATCCCAATACTCAGCACGATTATAAATTTTGCTTGTTTTATCAGCTTTTGTTGATTTGTTCACGTGGGCAATTTGATAGTCGATCACCTCACCACGGAATAATTTACTTTCATTTGCATGAGTCGAAAAAAGTGAACGAAAACCGTGGGTAACCATTTTATCTTCGTAACCCATTCTTTTTATCATGGTAAGTACCGACTCAGACGTCATATATTCATAAGGCTTTCCACGTTTTTTAAATATATAACCATCATCAGTTTTTACGCTTTCGAGTTCCTTAAATAGTGCATAAATCTGCGGCACTAATGGAACCATTAATTCCTTTCTTCTTTTCATTCGATCAGCTGGAATAATCCAAACCTTATTTTCAAAATCTAGTTCGCCAGAATCCCATCTAGCTTTTAATAATTCTGTTATACGCGTTCCAGTATAACAAACTAGAAGCATTGCCATTTTAACTATGGAACTTGAATGGCTTGCTTCCATACGTCTAAAAAATTCAGGCATTTCACTTGCAGGTAAGCAAGGATGGCTGTCAGATTCATATTCTGGAATTACATCTTCCACCAAAGTACATGGATTACGATCTGAATAATCTGAAGCAATTGCAAAATCAAATACCTGCTTGCCAAGTCTTAATGCACGGCTGGCTGTCTCTAAAGTGCCCTTTGCAACAATTTCCTTAATTTTCTTCGAGATGTGCTTTCTTTCAACTTCATTAATTGGAAGATTTTTAAAATCTTCGGTTACATATGCAAGTCTATATTCGACTGTGTCATAGTATTTTTTGCTGGTCCATTGAGATTTCATGATATTCAACCATTCCTCAACTACTTTATGGACTGGTGGAGAATTGGCGACTTTGCCCTGATATTCTAATTTTAATTGTCTTGCTTGTAGACGTGCTTCCTTACATCCCATAACGGGATATTCGCCAAGCATTTTTTGATTTTGCTTTCCATTTTGACGGTATGACAGAACCCATTTCTTTTTTCCGTTTGGAAACACTGAAATGTTTAATCCTTCTCCATCTGCAACTGAGTATCTAGATTCTTTTGGTTTTAATGACTTTACTTGGGCATCCGAAAGCATAGTGTTATACCGTATAACAATTGTATAACAGCTTATAGTGATAAAGTTTGATTATCAATGATTAAGCTGAATCAAGAATGATTAAATCGAAGGCATTAAAAAAGCCCTAAATCATTAAGATTTAAGGCTTTTTGATCAACTCTAATCATATATGATTAACTTTGATCTTAGTATTTGGTGGAGATGGCGGGAGTTGAACCCGCGTCCGCCAGCATTACGCTCGAGAATACTACATGCTTAGATATCGTCTATTGTTTTAACACCAAGTGACCCGACGAACAGGGTACAAGTTGCGATCCTCTAAGTTTGGTATAAAGCCCCGAGGCTTGACTCTATACGGACTTGTGTGCGTGCGCTACGGTCGGGTTCCTAAACCACAAGTATTCTAGGAAGCGGACAAACTGCCCTTAGGCAGCTAGAGCGTAAGTTTCGTCGTTTGCGACTAAAATATGCAAATTTGATTTACGAGAGAAAATGCGCTCTCGGCATGCATCTATGAGTTTCATCACCAGCGTCGAAGCCAATAACATCCCCATGAATGTCTGAACATCATAGCATAACTAAAATAAAATACTGTGCATTTTATCAACAGTCTGCTACTGATGAACATATTTACATAATTGAGTGTCTTTTGTTTTTTTCAAGGGCCACATAAAAAAGCTGCCAAAAATGACAGCTTTTTTTAAAGTTTGCTCTATAAAGCACCATTGCCTAACACAATACCTTCACGACGTGGGTCTACCCCACCTGCGTATTTACTTTGATTATTAATATTTACTTTCATAATCGTTGAAATACCACTAGTTTGCGCAGTGTTGGCAACGCCATGCCCTTTTGCTTTTAAGCCTTCAATCAAATCAAGCAGAGAAAGCTGCACATTCGAGCTATCCACATTGGTGTTTTTGCTATTGGTCGCACCAAAGTTAACAAGCGAAGTGGCCTGCTGAGCGTTTAAGTTCCAGTCCAATGCACCCACCAAAGTTTTAACCACATATTGAATGATCGTACCGCCACCTGGTGAACCTGTTGCCATATAAAACTCATCTGGCGTAGTGCCTTTAAACACTAAAGTTGGCGCCATGGTACTACGTGGGCGTTTGCCACCTTCCACACGGTTAGCAACCAGTGCTCCCGTGCTGTCTAGCGGGTTGGCACTAAAGTCAGTTAACTGGTTCGAAAGCAAGAAACCATCCACCATGTGGAATGAACCCATGCTCGATTCAACAGTCGATGTCATTGAAACCACATTGCCATAGGCATCTACAATCGTGAACTGAGTTGTTCCGTGTTCAACAGTCGTGTCGACACCCGAAGCTGGGTTGAAATTACCTGCTGGCGCAACGCCCATACTTTGGTTCGGGTTAATCAGTGCTGCACGTTGCTTCAAGTAATTTTTATCAATAAAGCTTGCAATACCCTGCGCTGGTAAAGCAACAAAGTCAGTGTCTGCCACATATTTATCACGGTCAGCATAGGCCAAACGTTCTGCCTCAGACACTAAATGCACGCCCATCACATCTGGCACACCGCCTTCATTTTCAGGGTTTTTAGGTGGATAAAGCGACATATCAAAGTTTTCTAAAATACCCAACGTCTGTGCAACTGCAATCCCTCCCGAAGATGGAGGCGGCATGGTACACACATAATAACGGTCACGATACGTCGTACAAATCGGGTCGCGTTTTTTAACCTGATAGTTCGATAAATCCTGCAAGGTCATCAAGCTTGGAGTAATTGGAGTTTTTGCTGGGTCATCCCCTAGTGTTTGGCCTGCTTTTGCCACAATCGCTTGAGCAATAGGACCCGTGTGCAACGCATTTGCGCCTTGCGTGGCAAGTGCTTCTAGGGTTTTTGCATAGGCTTTATTGGTCATGGTCTCGCCCACTTTACGAGGTGAACCATCTGGGTAGAAATAGGTTGCCATTGCATTTGCATCGAGCGCTAAGCTGTTTGCATTGCTTGCAATTGCATCTGCCAAGCGGCCCGGAATACGGAAACCGTTGTCAGCCAAACCAATCGCTTCACCAAAAAGCTGGTTCCACTTGAGTTTGCCATGCTCTTGTTGAGCTTGTTCAAGCAAACGCATCACACCTGGCACACCAATCGAGCGACCACTACGGCGGGCACTTGGTACAGGTGCTGGTGAATTTGGGTCATATATATCTTGGCGAATTAAATAATACTCGTTAGCTGCGGCTGGTGCGGTTTCACGGCCATCGTAGGCAGTGACTTTTTTGGTTTTAGCGTCGTAATACATCATAAAACCACTACCCGCAATCGTGCTCGACTGTGGCTCGACTAAACCCAACACCGCTTGTACCGCAACGGCTGCATCGACTGCGCTACCGCCTGCTCTTAAAACATCACAACCCGCTTTTACCGCAAGTGGCGTATTTGCCACCACCATATATTTATCTGCGTATTTGACCGTGTTACCGAGTCTATAACCCGATGCCCCCTCAGGCGCTGCTGGGTCACCATTTTGGTTTGAACCGACCACCACACTTGAACCGTCTTGTGCCAGTTTGCTACAACTGGTCGGGTCATTATCAACAATTAAATTGGGCGGGGTTGTATTTGAATCATCCTTGGGCTGATCTGACGAGGAGTCATCTCCACATCCTTGTAATAAACCGACTGCTAATAAACTACTGAACAAAAATGAATATCTTTTATTCACGTGATAACTCCAATATATACGCCTGCCTATCCATGCAATTGCCATGCAAGCTTCTTTGTTTTCAGGTATTAAGTTTTTTTAATCTTTGATAAAAATAAGGTTTTATAATATTGAATGTTTAAGGGCGTTTTATCCTGTGCCCTGTATTAAGCCTCCTTGCTTGATATTACACGCTTTTATATCTGATCCGCCCGATTCTGGCATGCTTTATTTAGTGAAATACAGGCAAAATCTACCATTTATAGACTCGCTCTATTTTTTAATAGAGCTAAAAAAAGCACCTCCGAGGAGATGCTTTTTTGTGTTTAGTGAGATGGCATTCCGCTAACATCCCCTTTGGGTTTCGGACACAGCCAAATGACCAGCCCAGCAAAGACAAACACCATTGCAAACAGCAAAAATACATGGTTTGCCGACATGGTAATCGCTTCTTTATCAACGAGGTTTGAAATAATGCCTAAGGTCGAGTCAGCCGAAAAACCATTTTGTGCAAGGTTATTTTGAACTTCGGCAGTATTTAGGTTTGACACCATTTCACTGCGTGCAACTTTGGCGTGGTCGTCCCACACGGTCACTGCAATTGACGCACCAATCGCCCCTGCCATGGTTCTTAAAAAGTTCATTAAGCCCGCCGCAGATGCAATCTCTTGCTGGAGTACCGAACCGAGTGCAATATTCGACAGTGGAATAAAGAAGAATGGTACAGCAAAACCTTGCAAGATTTGCGGCCAAGCCAGTGCCATAAAGTCGGCATCTGTGGTCCAGAATGCCCGCATTAAGGTCACACCACCCAGCAAAATTAAACCGAAACTCGCTAGTGCTCTTGGGTCATGTTTGGTCGAAAGCTTTGCCACAATCGGTGACATGGTCAAACTACCAAAGCCCATGGTTGCGGTTAAATAGCCGGCCCATGTGGCAGTGTAGGAAAGGTTCATTTGCAGCCACTGTGGAATCAGTACAATACTGCCAAAGAACGCGCCAAAGCCAAGCGATAAGGCCAGTACCGAAATTGCAAAGCCCCTATGCCTAAAGACTTTGACGTCCACGACGGGGTGTTTATCGGTCAGCTCCCATATGAGGAACACCACAAAGCCAATGGCGGCAGTTAAGCCTAACACCACAATGCTGGTGCTATTAAACCAGTCTCGTTCATGCCCTAAATCGAGCATGAGCTGTAGTGCACCAATCCACAAAATTAACAGACCTAAACCGACGGTATCGATTCTTAAAGAAATCGTTTCTGTTTCGGCTGGTTTAAGCAAACGAATTGCCGCTAAAACACAAACAATGCCGACCGGAATGTTAATAAAGAAAATCCAGTGCCAAGACAGATTATCACTAATCAGACCACCCAAAATTGGCCCTAAAATTGGCCCAACGACGGTCGTCATTGCCCATAGGCCCATCGCCTGTGCATGCTTTTCTTGAGGGAAAATACGCATCAGCAAAGTTTGGCTGAGTGGCATGAGCGGGCCACCGCATAGACCTTGTCCAATACGGAAAAACACCAGCATGCCTAACGAGTTTGCTAGACCGCACAAAAACGAAAAAATGGTAAAACCAATCAGGCCAAAAATAAAAACCCGAACAGTTCCAAATCGCCCTGCTAGCCAACCCGTTAAAGGTACACAAATCGCTTCTGCAACTGCATACGACGTAACAACCCATGTGCCTTGTGTACTTGAAACAGCAAGGTTACCGGTAATGTGCGGTACAGATACGTTGGCAATGGTCGTATCGAGCACGACCATAAAGTTCGACAAGGCAATAACAAACGCTGCCAGTAATAAACGGCCACCGCTTAGTTCGGCAAAAGGTGTTTGCGTTTTCATAAGCGTTTACTTCGCAGATAAGTCGACTTTTGCTTCCATCGACAAGCCAACACGCAGTGGGTGTTCAGCAAGTTCTTTCGGGTCAAGTGCAATACGAACTGGTAAGCGTTGAACTACTTTAATCCAGTTACCTGTTGCATTTTGAGCCGGAATTAAGGCAAAGGCAGAGCCTGTACCACCAGAGAAGCCCATCACTTTGCCGTGATATTCAACGTCGTCGCCATATAAATCTGAAGTAAGCGTAACGATTTGACCCGGACGGACTTTTTTCAACTGACTTTCTTTAAAGTTCGCATCTACATATAAATCATTCAGCGGCACAATCATCATCATGCTGGTGCCCGGTGCAACACGTTGACCGACTTGAATATTGCGACGCGTCACCACACCATCGACTGGTGCACGTATTACGGTACGTTCCAAATCAAGCTGAGCTTGTTCAACATGTGCTTGTGCAACTTGTACATCGGGTGTTGAAGTCTCGCTTACACCCTGAATTAAAGCTTCGTTTGCTGCAAAAGTGCTTTCGGCAGCTTTACGGCTTGAAGATGCTTGCGCTAAACCTGCTTTGGCAAGCTCTAGCCCTGCTTTGGCTGTTTCAACAGCACTTTGTGCCTTAGTGAGTTCTTCTTTAGACACTGCACCAGACGCGGCAAGTTGTGCACGGCGGTTGAGTTCTAACCCAGCTTTGTCGTAGTCGGCCTGTGCTTGAGCAACTTGTGCTTTGGCACTGGTAATTTCGTCGGCACGCACCACAACTTGAGAGTTTAAAGAGCTACTGTTTGCCGCAGTTTGTTTGTATTGGCGTTTTGCTTTGGCGAGTTCTGCCTCGGCTTGAGCCAGTGCAATTTTGGCATCACGATCATCAATACGAACCAGCACGTCACCACGATGTACTGTTTGGGTATCTTTTACCACAACCTGAGCGACCTGCCCGCTTACCATTGAAGTGATTTGAGCCGTTTCTGCACCGACATAGGCATTATCCGTACTCACGGAATGATTTAAAAATAATGCCCAGATTGCATATAAAATAGCGGCGATCAATAAAATCAGCGCAAAAAAACCAAGAAATTTTTTGCGCTTGTTTTGATTGTTGTCATCCGAGGCAGATGTTGTTGGCACTGTTTCTTGTACATTGCTTTGTGCATCAGTCATGGTATGTTCCTAAAGATGGGTTGGCTTTGCCATCAATCTCGCACTACACCTTGTTATAGAGTTTTTATTTTTCTATAAACAAGACATACCGCATTGTCAAAGGAGCTAATTTTAACGCTAAAACCTCATGATATGAGAATAAAAAATTATAACTAATGCGTTCGTTCTAATTAAATTAATGTTTATCTCAAAGTTTTTGTGAAAATTCCCGCTTTTCAAACACTAAAAAAAGCGCACTTGGCGCTTTTTAACTACTTAAATGAGCAATTTAATAGGCGTATGAAGCAATACCCGCAGCAATTGCTTTGCCTTCATCATTGACCATGGTCATGCGCATGGTACAGCCCTTGCGACCTAAACGCAGAACTTCGGCACGTGCAATAAAGTATTTACCACGCCCCGGCGCTAAATAATCGACACGCATGTCGACAGTTGCCAAACGCGATACTTGCTTAATGGTCTCGGTTAAAGTTTCCGGCGTTGAACGGCGATATAAGTGTTCCATTGCCACAATACCGCCAATGCTATCGAGCAAGGTTGCAGCAACTCCACCATGCAAAATCTGAAATGCCAGATTACCAATGAGGTCAGGTTGCATCTCGATATAGCCTTCAATCTGCCCGTCCACCACACGCATAATCATTCCACTATGCTTAAAAAAAGGAGAGCTATTAAACGCCTTACATAATTGGTTGAGAACCACAGTTAGGTCAGTTTTAGCACCTAAATGGATGTTCCCAGTCCAATTTTTCTTTTCATCACTCATACATTGCCTAAATTTAAAAGCATGATAAACACCCATAATTTTGTACAAATCCAGCATTATGGGGCTACAATACAGCAGTCGGTTGACAGTAATGGAATATCCGCCAACCTATCCTAGTGTAATACCGAACATCGAGATTGTTATGACTTATACGTTCAATCGTCCTGCATTTCCAGCCACTCGCATGCGCCGTATCCGTAAAAATGACCAGTTGCGTGCGATGGTCAGCGAAACACAGCTCACTACCAATCACTTGATTTATCCAGTATTTGTATTACCGGGACAAAATCAGACCCAAGATATTCCAAGTATGCCAAACATTCAGCGTTTGTCGGCAGATTTGTTACTGAAAAAAGCTGAAAGACTTCTGGAATTGGGCGTATCAAAACTGGCTCTTTTTCCAGTTACCCCGCAAGAAGATAAAAGCCTCACTGCAGAAGCTGCATGGCGTGAAGATGGTTTAGTACAAACCACTTGCCGTTTGCTTAAAAAAGAATTACCAGAAATGGTGTTAATTACTGATGGTGCGCTCGACCCATACACAACTCATGGTCAAGACGGCATTATTGATGAAACAGGCTATGTGCTAAATGACGAGACTGTAGAGTGCTTGATTAAACAAGCGTTAAGTCACGCAGAAGCAGGTGCCGAAGTGATTGCACCAAGTGACATGATGGATGGCCGTATTGGCGCGATTCGTCAGGCTTTAGAAGCCAATGGTCACATCTATACCAACATTATGGCCTACTCTGCGAAATATGCATCTAGCTTCTATGGTCCGTTCCGTGATGCCGTTGGCTCTGCATCCAACCTAAAAGGTGGTAATAAATATAACTACCAGATGGACTTTGCCAACCGTGCCGAAGCGTTACATGAAATCGCGCTTGATATTCAAGAAGGCGCCGACATGGTGATTGTAAAACCGGGCATGCCATATCTGGATGTGGTACGTGAAGTGAAAGATACCTTTGGTGTTCCGACATTCATTTATCAAGTGAGTGGCGAATACGCAATGTTAGCGGGTGCAATTCAAAATGGCTGGTTATCAGACTCAGTCATTTTAGAATCACTCATGTGCTGCCGCCGCGCTGGTGCAGACGGAATCTGGACTTACTTTGCAGAAACCGCTGCTGAAAAACTCAAGGAAATGAACTAAGTTCGCAGAGAAAGGATAACACTGCATGCATATTGCAATTATTGGCGCGGGCATAAGTGGATTAATGTCTGCGCTGGAGTTGGTTGAACAAGGCTGTACCGTCAGTATTTTTGATCAACAACAAGCGGGACAAGCAGCCTCTTGGGCTGGCGGAGGCATTCTCTCTCCGATGTACCCGTGGCGCTATGTGCATGCAGTGAACCAACTTGCTCAATTTGGTAAAGCCTCTTATCAAGCATGGAACCAAAAGCTCTACCCTGTTACAGGGATTGATTTTGAAATTCATGACACAGGCATGCTAATTTTTGATGAAGAAGATTTTGACATCGGGCTTTCCTACGCCGAGCAGCATCAAGAACCGATGCAGCGCTGTGAATATTTACAAAGAGATGCCTTAGAACAAGTTAATCCACATATTTCAGATCACTTCCAAGAAGCGATTTATTTCCCCGAACTGTCTAATATTCGTAATCCGCGTGTATTGCAGTCCCTGATTAGCTATTTAAAGCAACATCCAAATGTTGAGTTTTTTGAACACACTCCTGTTAAAAAACTGATTCAACAAGGCGATGTGATACAAGCGCTCCAAACCGAAGATGGACGTAAACATACAGCAGACCATTTTGTAATAACTTCGGGAGCTTGGAGCCATTACTGGAACTCACAATTACAACTCGAAATTCCAGTCGAACCTGTTCAAGGTCAAATGCTGTTATTTAAAACCCCTGCTCACTGGCTACCGACCATGTGCATGAATCGAGTGATGTATTTGATTCCTCGTATGGACGGTCATATTGTGTGTGGCTCTAGCATGGCACATCGAGGTTTTGACACCTCTACCGATGAAACCACCCAGTACAATATTTTAGAAGCATGTTTAGAAATGGTGCCTGGACTGGCCGATTTCCCGATCGTACAGCGCTGGGCAGGCCTCAGACCAAGTTCACCAAATGGCGTTCCGTACATTGGCAAAATGCCTGAAATGGACAACCTCTGGGCAAACTTTGGGCACTTTAGAAATGGGTTATGTATGGGCGCAGGCTCTGCGCAATTACTCCGTCAACTTATGCTAGGTCAACCGACTTTAGTTGATGCCAAAGCATATTCACCAGAGCGTTTGCAAAATAAAATCTTAGCCTGACGCGAGTACATTCTCTAAAGCCATTTTTAATTGCGGATAAGCAAACTCAAATCCTTCAGCTTGTAAGGCTACGGGTTTGACGTATTGCCCATTTAAGATCAATTGCGATTGCTCCCCTAACAAACAGCGAAAAACCGTGCTTGGTGCTGGCAACAGTGGTTTCTTATTTAAAACCTCTGCTGCTTGTTCAACAAATACCTTTTGAGTCACGTTTTCTGGTGCCACCACATTATGAATTTGAGTAGATTGAGGATGCTTAAATATAAACTCGATGGCATTTAACACATCTTCAATATGTACCCAAACCACAGGCTGACGCCCATGACCAATTTGCCCCACTAAATTGAGTCGAATCGGAAATAACATTTTAGGCAAAATGCCACCGCCCTGCCCAAACACTACGCCTAAGCGAATAATTTTAGTATTTTGCTGAGCATCTGCTAAAGCTGCTTGTTCCCATTCTTGGCAAAGTCGAGACATAAAAACAGGCTGTGGTAAGCTTTGTTCAGTGCACGCCTCTGCCCACTTTTCTTGATCGTCTATACCGTAGTAGCCAATGGCCGAGCCAGAAACAATTGCTTCAGGAAAAATTTCAGATTGTTTGAGCCATGCATACAATTTTCGGGTCGTATTGACACGGCTTTCGATGAGTTGTTTTTTACGTGACTCGGTCCAGCGTTTCTCGCCAATATTTGCACCAGCCAAATTCACCACATAGTCAATTTGACGGGTCGTAATATCTTCAAACTTTTGTACCCACTGTAAGGCAGGATGGTCAGATGTCTTCCCAGCCTGCCGTGTTACAGCAATCACATTATAATTTTTTTGTAGTAGGAACTTAATTAAGTGCGTTCCGATAAAACCACTAGCACCCGTGATTAATACATTCTTATTCATATTTCCTCCTAAGCTGAGGACAACTGTTTTATTCCATTATATAAAACTCATTTATATTTAATCGTAGCTGTTTTTGTAGTGATCTATTGCACATTCAACATTTTGTCAGCCATGCGCTGTGCCTGTTTACCATAAAACCAGTAGGTAATTAAATAAAGTGGAATAGCTAACATTAAAAGCATGATCACCATAATGCTCAAGAACTGAGGTTGTTTGAGGTAAAGCATAAAGTTCTGCAAAATCTCTGGGTCTTTTCTAGCAAATAAAAACAGACCAAATAAAACACCACATAAGTTATAGCCCCAAAAAATCAGGGTAAAACCTAAAGTAAATTTCTTTTTTTCTTGTACAGTCGGTGCACGGCGTTCTTTCTTTAAAAATTTAAATAAGACAAAAATCATTGCGCCTAAATATGGAACGGCTGTTAAAATACCGCCTACACTCGCTGGTAATAGTGCTGCAACCACACCTACAATTAAGGTAAGTACGATGCATAAACAAAAAAACCAGAGAAAGTAAGAACGTAATTTGGTCATATTTTTGCCTAATTTATGGGTTCAAAAAATAATTATAAATTTTTTTCGATTTTTTTTCATTTTTCTGTCAACCAATTCGAATCTCTTGACGTTATATAGGGTAATAAGGTCGCAGCAACCGAATACTTCCTTTGCACGGCATCCGCAAAATTGTTTCGGTGACCTTTCATTACGACTCTTTCCTTCCTTCGGATTAGGTTTTGTTAGCAGCCGAAACCCTTGATGAAGTTTTTGACCGACGATTCTCTCATCACTCGAATCGTCGGTTTTTATTTTCTAGCACTTTCATTTATTTTACGCTCAACATACACAATAGTCCTTTCGTGGCTATAAAGGCTATGCGTATACTTTTTGCACCATAAAAATATGTTTTAAATAATATGAACAATATTGCCTATTTTGAAATCCAGTCTTCAAACCCTGCCCGCGATGCGCAGTTTTACCAAGCTGTGTTTGGCTGGCAATTTAAACTCGATGAAAACTTACCGATTGAATATTATCGTATAGAAACGCCTTCAATTATGGGTGGACTATTAAAACGCCCTGCACAAACGCCGCCAATGGAATATGGCACCAATGCATTTACCTGCTCGATTCAGGTCGAAAACTTCGATGAAGTGGCTGCAAAAATTTTAGCACAAGGTGGTATTGTCGCGATGGATAAATTCGCTATTCCCGGTCGCGCTTGGCATGGCTATTTTGTCGATTTAGATCACAACGTTTTTGGTATCTTTCAAGTTGATGAAAATGCAGCTTAAAGATCTTATTTAAAGACTCTATTTATTTTTTAATGTATAGCCACCGCCTTTTTATCGGTGGCTATTTCATATTGATTATTCAGCAAAGCTAAAACTCGCTTCACATGTAATCGGGAAATTCATCGAATTGGCAATCATGCATTCATGATGCGCTTCTTCATGCAGTTTTGCTGCAAGCTCTTGATCGGCACCTTTTTCCAAAATAACTTCTGGTCTTAAAGTAATTTGGGTAAAGTGACCACGTTTAACTGGATCTGCATCCTCCATAAAGCCAAGTGCATGGTCGACATAACTCAGCACATGAATATGATTGACTGCACATAGGTGCAAATACCAAAGCTTATGACAAGCTGAAGCTGATGCGACCAACAAATCCTCAGGGTTCCATCTAGTCACATCGCCTAAATAGGCAGGGTCTGATGAACCTTGAATCGTGGTTTTCTGAGGATGTTGAATACTAAAATCTCGTTTATATGAACGATAAGATGACGTACCAGTACCCGTATTGCCTTCCCACTGTATTTTTACTTCGTATTCGTGAATGGTCATTTTATTCTCAAAGTTCATGGTTTAAGTCGATAGTAACAAAGCAAAGTTTAAAGTGAAAAATTTAATTTAAGTTTCAACTTAGGCTTAAATAACGAGCACTTTAAAATGTCTTGATAAAATCTCCTGCCAATTTATGCTAACGTATCTGTGTTTATTTTGGCTTGATGTCTGTTTCTATGTCCGTACATTTTCTACATACTTCTGACTGGCATTTGGGGCAGTTTTTTTATAATCATTCACGACACTACGAACACCAACAATTTTTAAGCTGGTTACTCACTCAAATTCAAGAAAAACAACCGCATGCCCTGCTCATTGCCGGCGATATTTTTGATGTGATTAATCCGGGCTCTCAAGCACAAAAACAACTCTACCAATTTTTAGCAGATGCACACCGTATTGCACCGCACATGCAAACGCTCATGATTGCAGGTAACCACGACTCAGGCTACCGTATTGAACAGGTCGAACCACTATTAGAAAAATACAACGCAAAAACCGTGGGCGTGGTTCGCTGGAATGAAGACAAAACTCTAGATCTCGATCGACTACTTTTACCTATTTATAATCAAAATCAAGATATTGTGGCGTGGTGCCTTGCCTTGCCTTTTTTACGTTCAGCGGAAATTACGGGCTTTAATGAACATACCACCAACAGCAAAAATGCGATTGCCTATTTGCACCAACAACTCATTGCTGAAGCCAAACGTCGTAAAACACCAGACCAAGCGCTTATTTTGATGTCACATGCCCACATGCAAGGTGGGGAAACATCCGACTCTGAACGTCCAATCATTATTGGTAATGAAGAAGCTCTTTCAACGACTTTGTTTGAAGATGCAGTCGACTACGTGGCTTTAGGGCACTTACATAAACCACAAAAAGTAGGTCAGCCGCACATTCGTTATAGTGGCTCACCAATTCCTCTTTCCTTTAGTGAAATTAACTACAAACATCAAGTGGTAGAGGTCAAAATTGACCCAGCTCAAGAGACAGACAACCGTTTGCAATTTGAAGCTGTAGAAATTCCACGTTGCATACAATTCCACCGTATTCGTGGTGAATTAAATGAGGTCTTGCAACAACTCAAAGCATTGCCAAACGGCGTGATTGAGAATATTGACCACCGTGAATATATCGATATTGAATATTATAGTTTAACGCCGCCACAACCTAATTTACGTCAGCAGTTTGAAGCGGCTCTACCGCCTGACCGCTACCGTTTAGTGCGTATTTCACGTCAATATGTGAATAAAGATGCTACCGATTCAAATACTACTCAGCAAATCGCTCTTGAACCACCAACACCAGAAAAACTCTTTCAAAATATTTGGGAAAAACAAGGTTACAGCGCCGATGATGCTGTCTTAAAAGATTTTCTGAGTCTGGTACAAGAAGCACAAAAACATCTTGAAAATGATGCAACCCCTTAAGGATATGTCATGAAAATTTTATCCATTCGAATAAAAAATCTGGCATCTCTTTCTGATGAACACTTTATTGATTTTGAAAGCGCACCTCTGGCCCATGCGGGTCTCATTGCGATTGTGGGGAAAACGGGTGCAGGTAAGTCGACCATTTTAGATGCCATGTGTCTGGCTTTGTTTAATCGGGTTCCTCGCCTTAAAGACAGCGACGGCAAATTAAAAGATGTTGATGGTTCAGAGTTACTCACTAACTCACCTTTGACTGTATTACGCCGTGGTACAGGGCATGGTTTTGCTGAACTTTGCTTTATCGCACAAGATCAAAAACGCTATTTGGCACGTTGGGAAATTAAACGTGCGCGTGAGAACCCAAATGGTAAATTACAAAGCGTACAACGCCTTTTAAAATGCCTAACCGATGGTGTGGTGCTTGCCGACAAAGCCAAAGCGGTTGATGAAAAAGTTAAACAAATTACCCAGCTTTCATTTGAACAGTTTACGCGTGCTGTATTACTTGCACAGTCAGAAGTAACCGCATTTTTAAAAGCACGAGACAGCGAACGCGGTGAATTACTAGAGTACCTGACCAACTCCAGTATTTTCGCCAAAATTGGTGAGCTGGCTTTTCGTAAAACAGCCGATATTGCAAAGCAGCGTAAACAGCTTGAAGAGTTCTTAGGCCATATCGAAATTTTGTCTGATGAAGAGATTGCTGCATTTACCGAACAATATCAGCAAGCCGAGCAAAACCATCACCAGTTAGAACAACAAAAAAATGTCTTAGATAAACAGCAACAATGGTTTGAGCGTAAAGCAAAGCTTGAGCAAGAAGTTCAAGCTAAACAACAACAGTTTCAAACCCAGCAAAATCACCATCAACAATTGGCTGGTGAGCGTGAGCAATTAAAACGGCTCGAAGTTTTCTCTGAAATACGCCAACAGGTTTTTCAGCAAGCTCAAAATTTACAAACGCTACAACAACTTGAGCCGCAAATTCAGCAAGCTCAAACCAAGTTTAATGAGTTGGTGCAAATTTTTGAAACGGGACAAAAACAATATCAACTTGCAGAACAACAGCTCAAACAGACGCTCGATTTTGAGCAGCAGCATCAACAAGCTTTAAATCAAGTTCGACAGTCCATTCAAGAACGCGCCTTTATTGCCGATGAATATAAAAAGTGCAAAGAAAAAAGAAACGTACTTGAGCAGAAACAGAGTCCACTGCAACAACAGCAAAACACTGTGCAACAGCACATTGCGCAGCTTGAGCAGAACCAAATTCATCTACAACAGCAGCTTACTCAGACTCAGCAATATGCTGTGTTGGACAAAGGCCTCTCAGCGCATCTGCATCAGCTCGGACAATTTATTCAAAATTACCAAGCGATTGAACAACAGCTCGGTAACCCTACCCTTGCCCGCCAAAAGCTAGCGGAAGCTAAAAGTGAACTCGAACAACTCGTAACTTCACTAGGCACAGTTGAACAGATTGAGTTAAAACTTGAACAACAGCGTAAAGACAAAGATCAGAAACTTGCTCAAATCACTCAGTTAGATCTGATTCAGCAAAAAATAAAAACCTATCATGAGTTATATGCTGAGCTTCAGCAATTCACTGAAAAACAAACTCAGGCCTCAGCCCAAGAGCAGGAGCTTAAAACCGTCTGCCAGTTAGCTGAACAAGACTACCAAACAGCAAAAACTGAACGTGAAAATTTACAGCACATTTTGCAACAGCAGCGTTTATTACACACCGAAAATATTGAGCAGTTACGGGCCAATCTTAAAGACGGCGAAGCTTGCTTAGTGTGTGGAAGCACACATCACCCTTACCGTGTTGATGACAGTGCAGTCTCTAAAGCTTTATTCGACTTGCAGCAACAACAAGAGCAACAGGCAGTAGCGCTAGAGCAAACTAAATTTAACGCATGGCAAACCCAACTGCATGCGCTTACCCAGTGTCGTGCCGAGCTTGAGCAAGTTCAGAAATACTTAACTCAACTTCAAACAAAACAATCAAGCTTGCAGCAAGAGCTTGAGCAAACATTTAAGCTCAATCAATTACATATTGAGCTTAATCAAGCTCCTGAACAAATCTTGCAAACGCTCAACGAACTCAGACAAGCCGCACAAACTGCGATAAGTTCATTTGATTCAGAAAACTTGCGTTTAACTCAAGCGTTAAAACAACATAATCAGTTGGTTCAATCTATTCAGCGTAATGAGACACTTCTAAACACGGCACAGCAATGGCAACAACAAGTTCAACATATTGTTGAGTGTCTATCTGAAACCGAACAGCACGCGTGGCAGCAGTCGAGTAGCCAAACGGCTAAACAAACTTGGACTATTCTTGATGCACGCGCCAAGCAACTTGAACAACAAGAACAACTTTCACAACGTTTTGAACAACAGCAACAAGACCTTAAAATGTTAGTTGCCAATCTTGAACAAATAACAAAGCAAATTGATGAGGTCGATCAAAATCTCAAAGACATTACGCTTAAAGGCCAACAGAATAATGAAAAAGCGGTGTCGCTCATTCAACAAATGACTGGTCGCGCTGACATTAAACCGCACGAATGGTTAATTGAGCACGATGCCAAACGTCAGCAGCAACAAACGGCATATCACGAAGCTAAACAGCGTTTCGAACAAACCAGACAGCACTTTGAACAGCAAAAACAGGCGCTCGACCAACTCAAGCATCAGCATCAACACACTGCACAACATCAGCAGCAGATTGATGAACAAATTCAAAACTGGTTAAAGGCCCATGCTGATTTTCAAGCATCTGCTCTTACGGCGCTTATGCAGATTAATTCCGCCCAAGAGCAAGACATTCGTAACCGTCTTAATCATGCCGAGCGTCTATTAAGTGAAGCTTCTTCTGCCCTTAAGACCATGCAAGAGCAATTAAGTGAGCATTTACAAACTCAGCCAGATATTGAACATGAAAAGCTTGTTAGCCTCATTCAAGACAATATTGCAGAGCTTAAAGCACAACTTGAAGTACGTGATCGACTTAAGCTTAAACTCGAAGTGCATCAGCAAAATCTTGCGAAGCAGCAACAATACGCTGAGCAAATTCAAAACATTCAGCAAGAAGAACATCGGTGGAGCAAAATTTCAGGTCTGATTGGCGATGCTAAAGGTAAAGAGTTCCGTGACTATGCCCAGCAATATCACCTAGATATTTTAGTTGAACATGCTAACCAGCAACTGGCGATGCTTTCTCAACGTTACACGTTAAAACGTCTAGAGCAATCGTTAAGCCTTGCGATTATTGACCATGATATGGATGGAGAAACCCGCTCTGTCGCATCTTTATCTGGTGGTGAGTCATTCTTAACTGCCCTTGCCTTGTCTTTAGCCATTGCCAATATGGCCTCTGGTTCAATGAAAATTGAATCTCTATTTATTGATGAAGGGTTTGGTACTTTGGATGCTTCTTCTTTGCACATGGTCATGAATGCTTTAGATCAATTGCAAAATCAGGGACGTCAGGTCATTCTCATTTCACACATTCAAGAAATGCATGAGCGTATTCCTGTTCAAATTCAGGTGAAACCACTTGGTGCTGGCGCAAGTACAATTGAAGTCGTAGGCTAATTTATTAGGATTTCATATCTTAGACTTGATTGAATCTTATAGAATAAAGGGGCGTATTATTTACGCCCCTTTATTTCTTGTATGGTCTTGTACTAATTTTTTATTTTTAAAACATCAAAAAATTAATTCACGCAGAGTACGACAACTGCAAAACCGATACAGTACATACCGAACAAATGCCAGCGTCCATGTTCTAACCATGAAGACAACCATTTTAGCGCCAAAAGACCAGCACCGAAGCTAAAGCACATGCCCAATAGGCTTGGAACCATCGAATGGAACATTTGTCCATGAGCTACGGTTTGTAAGCCTTGAGCGTGAATTAAACGATATAACTCTTTTAAAATTACTGCTGGTGTTAGTACCACAGCCAACGCAAAACTGAACTCTTCAGCCTTTTGACGTGATACCCCTAAAAATAGCCCTGTAGAGATGGTTGCACCAGAACGTGAAAAGCCACGGAAAGGTAAACATAAAGCCTGCACCGCCCCAATAATAGAAGCACTACGCAAACTAATTTCACCTTGTTGTCCGCGATCTAAACGTGAAGATAAAATAATCACAACACCTGCCGAAATCAGCGCAGCTGCCATGAGTTTTGAGTTACTAAACAAATGCTCAATTTCGAAGGTGCTCGCGCCGCCGAAGAACACATGTTTAATCAGAGATTGAAGCGCTAAACCGAGTACGCCTGTAATAAGCGTTGCCAAAATAATATAGAAGGCTTGTTTTTTAAAACTTTCCCAAGAAGAAAAATAGGTTTTACGCCAAGATTTCCAAAAGTAGACAATCACTGCAAACATCGTACCTGTATGTAACATCACAAGTAAGAAGGTCATATCAGGTGCAGATGGATCATACCCCATTAACTTTTCAGCTAAAATAACGTGTGCGGAACTAGAAACTGGCAATAATTCAGCGAATCCCTGAATGATTGCCAGAATGAAAACATGCAATAAATCCATACATTACACACTCAAATATTAAAATATCTGGGTTATAAGCTAGGAAAATTAAATTTAAATTAACAAATTACAGTTACCTGACAAAACGGTTATCTAAATTGTAAAAGTCATTTTTTCTCAACTGTATCACGCTTTCCAAATAATGCCGTTCCTACACGTACCATGGTTGAACCTGCTGCAATCGCAGCGTCTAAATCACCTGACATTCCCATGCTTAATGTGTCCCAGTGTTCTGGGTTGGCATGTTTTTCTTTCACAGCATCAAACAAGGCTTTAGCATCTACAAAAGCGACGGTGTTATCTGGCGCTGGAATCACCATCAAACCACGTAGTTTAATTTTTGCTAATTGGCTAATTTGAGCAACTAACTCCGCAACCTCATCTGGTGTACAACCATCTTTACTGTCTTGCCCGTCAATATTCACTTGCAAACAAATATTCAAGTCAGATTGATCTTGAAGTCTTTGATTAGATAATCGCTCAGCAATAATCAAACGATCTACACCATGCACCCAATCAAATTTTTCAGCCAAATGTTTAGTCTTATTGCGCTGAACATGACCAATAAAATGCCATTCAATTTCTAAATCTTGTAAAGCTTCGATTTTGTCTAAAGCTTCTTGTAAATAGTTTTCACCAAATGCTCTTTGTCCTGCTGCATACATTTCACGCAAACTTTCACTCGGATGTGTTTTTGATACGGCTAAAAGTTGCACAGTTTCAGGCGCACGCTGAGCATGTTCACAAGCAACTCTGATTTGCTGTAATACGTGCTGCCGCGCATCTTGCAGGTAATTCATTGACAAGGTTCTCATTTTCAAAAAACTTTTTTGCTTTTCACCTAAAGCGAGGTGTTGGTAAGCCTCGGTGAAAGCCGTATATTATTCTACAAAATAATGACATATTTTGATTTACTTGGGGAAATTATGGATATTACAGAGCTACTCGCCTTCTCTGTGAAAAATGGCGCGTCCGATTTACATTTATCTGCTGGCATGCCACCGATGATTCGCGTTGATGGTGAAGTCCGTCGCATTAACTTACCGGCTCTAGATCATAAAGATGTTCACCGTCTGGTCTATGACATCATGAATGATAAACAACGCCGAGACTACGAAGAAAAGCTTGAAACTGACTTTTCTTTTGAAGTGCCAAATGTTGCTCGTTTCCGTGTTAACGCATTTAACCAAAACCGCGGTGCTGGTGCAGTATTCCGTACCATTCCATCAAAAGTACTCACGATGGAAGATTTAGGCTTAGGGCAAATCTTTAAAGATATTTGTGATTACCCACGTGGCATTGTGTTAGTTACAGGCCCAACAGGTTCGGGTAAATCTACGACGCTTGCAGCGATGATGGACTATATCAACGAAAATCGTTATGACCATATTTTAACGGTTGAAGACCCTATCGAATTTGTACATCAGTCTAAGAAATGTTTGATTAACCAGCGTGAAGTACATCGTGATACACATGGCTTTAATGAAGCACTTCGTTCGGCACTGCGTGAAGACCCTGATATTATTTTGGTCGGTGAGATGCGTGACCTTGAAACCATTCGTTTAGCACTTACTGCTGCCGAAACGGGTCACTTGGTATTTGGTACGCTCCATACGACTTCTGCTGCAAAAACCATTGACCGTGTGATTGACGTATTCCCTGCCGAAGAAAAAGACATGGTTCGTGCCATGTTATCTGAATCTTTACAGGCTGTTATTTCGCAAACTCTACTTAAAAAGAATGGCGGTGGGCGTGTGGCAGCACATGAAATCATGATTGGTATTCCTGCGATTCGTAACTTAATTCGTGAAAACAAAGTTGCCCAAATGTATTCATCAATTCAGACTGGTGCAAATCATGGCATGACGACACTCGACCAAAGCTTAAAAGGTCTAGTTTCTCGTGGTGTGATTAGTCCACAAACGGCTCGTACTGCTGCAAAACAGCCTGAATCATTCCTATAAAAAGAATTAGAGAATAAATATGGATTTTAATGACTTACTCAACCTCATGGTTGAAAAAAAATCATCCGATCTTTTTATTACAGATGGTGTTGCGCCATCTATGAAGATTAACGGGCAAATTGTTCCAATTTCAAAGAATAGTCTTTCAAGTGAGGTTATTGGTCAACTATTACATTCCATCATGAGCGAAAAACAGCGCAAAGAATTTGCGGACACTCGCGAATGTAACTTTGCCATTATGAACCGTGATAAAACTGCCCGCTTTCGTGTGAGCGCTTTTCAGCAGCGTGACATGCCCGGCATGGTACTACGTCGAATTGAAACTAAAATTCCTTCAATTGATGACTTGCAGTTACCGCCTGTTCTTAAAGATTTATCAATGACCAAGCGCGGCATCATTATTTTTGTTGGTGCGACAGGTACGGGTAAATCGACGTCTTTGGCTTCAATGATTAGCTATCGTAACCACAACACTAAAGGTCATATCATTACCATTGAAGACCCAATCGAGTTTATTCACGAACATGCGGGCTGCATCATTACCCAACGTGAAGTCGGAATCGATACGGACTCATTTGAAATTGCCTTAAAAAATACTTTGCGACAAGCACCAGATGTCATCTTGATTGGTGAGATTCGATCTCGTGAAGTTATGGACTACGCGATTGGCTTTGCTGAAACAGGTCACCTTGTATTGGCCACAATGCACGCCAACAACGCTAACCAAGCACTGGACCGTATCATTCACTTCTTTGAAAGTGACCGCCACAGTCAGCTCTACATGGACTTATCTCTTAACTTAAAGGCCATGATTGCTCAGCAACTTATTCCAACGCCTGATGGTAATTCTCGCCGCGCCGCAATTGAAATTTTAATTAACTCACCATTAATTTCAGATTACATTCGTAAAGGTGAAATTCATGAAATTAAAGATTTAATGAAACGATCACGTGAACTCGGTATGCAAACCTTCGACCAAGCATTGTTTGATCTCTATAAAGCAGGCCAAATTACCTACAAAGATGCATTAAAACATGCCGACTCACCAAATGATTTACGTTTGACGATTAAGCTTGCTGAAGAAGGACCTGATCAAATTGCAGGCACAAATCAGCATTTAACCTTCGACCGACAGTAATTTCTTCATAAAAAAAGGAAGGTTAAACGTAACCTTCCTTTTTTATTTGTTTTCTTTGTGTGAAAACGATTATTTCTTGCGCAGAACTTCCTGACATTCAGGTTCGTTACAGTAACCGTAGAGGTTCAATGAGTGACCCGTTAAGGTAAACCCATGTTGCTCTGCTACAGCATGCTGTTCCTTCTCGATAACATCATTAGTAAATTCAATAACTTTGTTGCAATTATGGCAAACCAAATGATCGTGATGATCTTCTTGCATAATTTCGAAAACAGAATGATTATTTTCGAAATGATGACGCTGAATGATACCTGCAGCTTCAAATTGTGTTAACACACGGTAAACTGTCGCAAGACCGACATCTTCCCCTTGTTCTAACAAAGTCTTGTAAATATCTTCAGCACTAAGATGATGTTGCTTTGAATTTTCTAATAATTCCAAAATCTTAATTCGTGGAAGGGTAACTTTAAGTCCAGCTTTGCGCAAATCTTGATTGGAAATAGGCATGAAAAAAGGTCTCTCAACAAATCTCAAGTTGGAATAGGCAATAGAATTTAGATGAAGTATGATCTATCCTTTGATCAAATGCATCATAATTTATTGGGATAGTGTAGCAAAATGCAAAAACTCGTGCTGACGTTATTAGTCACTTCACTCCTTGCTGGTTGTTCAATCTTTGGTGTATATAAGGTTGATATTCCTCAAGGGACTCCTTTGACCAAAGCTCAGGCCTCTCAAGTACAAGTCGGCATGAATTTCCAGCAAGTGCGTTTTTTGCTTGGTAGTCCAACTGTGACTGATCCACTCAATCCTCAGCGTTGGGACTACATTTACAACTATATCCCGGGAACTTATGCTAAAAAGGCAAAAATCCCCGCAGCACATGGTCAGCATTTAAAAATTTACTTTGATGGCACTGGCACAGTAACTAAAATTGAAGGTTTAGAAACTATTCCAGAGTCGCAACCAGGTTTACCTGCTTCTAAAGAAGCGATTTTAACTGCCCCACCACTATAATCGTTTTTTCTAATAAAAATAAACCCCTCAAGAGAAATACTTCGAGGGGTTTTATTTATGGGGCTTATTGCTTTAAGCGATTACTTTTAATATATCGCCCCACAGGATTTTTCTCGGCGCGTTTACGGCGTATATCCTTAGGATTAATCGTTAAAGGCCGATAGACCTCTACCCGATCACCTGCTTGTAGTACTGCATCAGCTTCTACTTTTGCACCAAATATGCCAAGTTGTAATGGCTCAGGCAAACTTATCTGTGTCTGCAACCCACTCGCTTCAACTGCTTGTAATGCTGTCATTCCAGCTTCAAATGGAATAGCAACTAGAAACTGTTGCTCTGGGGCTGCAAAAGCAACCCACACTTGCTGAGCTTTTTCCATCAGATAATTTGTCCAACTACCGCAATCATGGCAATTACAATTGAAAGCGGTAAAACAATACGTACCGCAATACGCCACAAGTTATAGAACAACTCATTGCTAAAATTCATTGATTTACGCAAGTGGCTAATTTTCATAATCCAACCAGCAAAAATTGCATAGATCAGGCAAATGAGTAATCCCCAAAGCATCAAAATCAGCGTAAAGATGCCGTGAAGTTCAGGCACAGCCCAAACTGCAATTGCTACAACAATAATCACCCATTGTAAAACGTACATCAGTTGACGTTGAGCAAGCTGCTCTTTAGCAAGTTGAATAAACAGAGCTGTTGTCATTACCGCAGTAAAAATCCAGGTAAAAACAGGAAGCTGTGCTTGAAGAGAAAAGAAACCAAACGCTACGACAGCAATTAACTGAGCTAACCAGATTGGAAGTACAGTTCGGGTAGCGCCTTCTTGAGAATGAATTACAGACAAGCTATTCTGCCAGTAAAGCCCTAAGCCTAAACCACTCGCAACAAGAGCAAGTACAGTTGCATTACCCCATTCTTTAAACTCAACATTTGTCCAATGCCAAGGCTGTAAAGTCGTTCCCATTGTATTAGCTAAAACAAGAGAAGCGATTACACCGACTGTCATTAACACAATTAAAATCTGACGCGGAATAAAAGATAAAATTAAAGCCGCAACTGCAAGACCAGCAAAAACAATTTGACCAGAAACACTGTTATTGAGCTGTACTGTCAGTAAATTACCAGCAGTACTAAGTACATTCCCGGCTAAAAATGGAATAAAAATAACTGCAAGCCAACCAGCCAAACGCCATTTTGGTGAACTATCTGCTTCACGAGTTAAACTTGATAAAGCATTTAAAGCAGTAGTCTTCGACCGTTTTGCTAAGGCAATTTCTAAATAACAAACTGGCAGAGCCAATAACAGCATTGTGCCCAACCACAATAACCAGAAATCGATTTGACGATCAATCTGGATCCCCATAGCGGGTGCCAATGTCGCCATAATGATGAAAGACAAGCAAAACGCCATCAGGGGCGATAACCATCGTGACATAGGTATGTCCTGCATTATGCATTCCTTGAAAAAGACTATGGATATTTTGCCCGTCTCATGCCTGAAAATCAAAGTTTGCTCAATAAAAAAAAGCAAACTACCGAAACGATAGTTTGCTGCGCTAACTAAAATTATAAGTTTTGTTATTTAAGTTATGCGAAAAACCGAGCAAACCAGTTTTTCCCTTTCTTCTTTTCTTTTTCTCTAATAATTCCCATCATATTTTCTTTTACAGCCCCCACATAATCAGCATCATCATGCTGAATATGGTTAATTAACCATTTTGCTAAAATTTCTTGTAGCTCTTTTTCAACAGTATGTCCCATTTCAAAGCGCTCACGATATAACTCTATTTTTTTAATAAACAAGTCATGTACACGTTTATGTGGTACACGATATTTATAATCGGCTTCCTCTTGTAAACTTTCTTCGAAAGTAAAATGAGATTGCGTGTAATCAATAATATTATCTAAAACATCTTTAATTCGACGTCTATCTTCATCATCTTTTACATCATCAATTTCATTAATATAATCAAGTATTCGTTTATGTTGTTCATCAATAACATCAATACCCGTATTATATTCTGAAGCCCATTTCATTTTCATACATCTCCCCAATGATGTTCAATGACTGTTGCATAAACCTCATGATATATTTAAAGAATATAAATAAAAACAAAGCTATTTTGTCGGGTTTATCATATAAAAATTATATTAAACATAAATTATTGTTTTTATTTATTTTTTTAAAAATTAACCAACTAAAATAATAAAGTATTTTTTAAACAAAATACTTTATTATTAAACGTTTAATATATATAGATATTACTATTTATATATTTTAAATATACTTTATATTAATATTGATCTGCACGAGTAATACGCTTAAGTTCAGGATTTTCCTGCTCACGCTTTAATCTCTCTACATAAGTAATTGCTTTTTTAATTGGCTCGCCATGTTGAAATAAAATCATTTCACCGGGTTGATAAGCTGTCCAATTTTCATTATGTGTTAAAGGTTCAGTTGTTATTACTGCTACACGATCTTCAGGGGTTGTTACCTGACTAAAATCAACTTCAACATCTAAATCAATTAAATGAGCCTGATTAAATGGATATTCTCGAACCAACCAATGTAATTTAGTAATCGCATAACTAAATAATGCCTTGCCATTCGATAAGCAATAATTAAATGTGCCGTACTCAGCAATTTGTGGTGAAATTTTTTCTAATACTTCAAATATCTGTTCAAGGCTTGGTTCTTCATAGCCAAAAGCTTCAACGAGTTGATCGAGCAAATAACAAAATGCGCGTTCACTGTCTGTATTGCCCACAGGCGTAAAACGTCCACTCAGTGGTGGATCAAAGTCATGTAAATCACCATTATGGGCGAAAATCCAATGACGCCCCCACAACTCTCGAATAAAGGGATGGGAGTTTTCTAAAGTGATTTTACCTTGAGTCGCTTTACGAATATGCGCGATCACATTACGTGATTTAATAGGATAATTACGGATAAGATCGGCAATTGGAGATTCAACTGCCGACTGGTTATCGACAAATAAACGGCAAGCTTTATCTTCGAAAAATGCAATACCAAATCCATCACTATGGTCTGAGGTAATTCCTGCACGCTGTGAAAAACCACGGAAAGAAAAAGTAATATCCGTTGGTGTTGCACAATTCATTCCTAATAGCTGGCACATATCGCTTTTAAACTACTTCTAATTACCCCATCTGCTCTATTGTGCATGAGAGTAAAATTGCTTGCAAATCTCAATATGTGCTGGCTATTAGAAAATAGAACATATGATTAACGCTGACCCATTTTATTCATGACAAATGAAGTCGCAACTTTATTCACTTCCAGAAATACAAAATAATCTAGACAGTTAAACTCTTCATCAAAAAAAGCCTGTTTCGATAATTTTGATTGCATGCTCAAATACATTTGGAACAACTTTGGCATACGTTCGTCTTGTGGAAAGCTAAACTCAGGATATTCAGGTTCGTAGATTTTTTTCGAACGGATATCAATGGTTTTACTTTCAGATAATTGCTGAATCTGGCGATGCGTGTAGTACGCTCTAGCCAAATTATCTTGCAAATGGATACTGACGCAGCCCATTAAATATTTAGCGCGCATTGACCATAGCACTTTCGGTGCAAGGTTCAACCACAGTGTCGATAATGCTTTACCATTACGAAAGCGAGGATGCACACAGGTACGCCCTATTTCTAATACATTAGGAAGATGTGATAACTGAGGAACAATATCAAACTCATGTGCACTGTAGCTTTGTGCAATCTCATGACCTTGAAATAGTTTTAGACGGGTATATGCGACAATCTCTCCAGTCCACTTTTCGCGTAAGACTGCATGCTCACAACCAAAATCATAAATGTCTTGGTCTAAGTTATCTTCAAAATGAATTCCAAATTGTTGGCTAAATTGTTGTGCACGAAACCGCTGTACATCTTGTAATTCTTTTAAATTATCAACCCATTCAAAACGAAATTGTGTCTGATTTATTGCTTTATGACGATTTAAAGGTAAAGTCCAGGTTTGGCGATATTGATTAAATTTTTCCAGCATAATGAACGCTCCTAGTGACACCCCTTACACTAGTCAAAGCTCATGACAAAAAAATGACCAAATTAAAATGGTATAAAAAAAGACCACCTAGGTGATCTTTTTATTGAGAATAACGGATTTCTTAAGCTGTTTTAGTGCGATTAGAAATGAGTGTTCCAACCCCATGATCAGTGAAGATTTCAAGCAATGTTGCATGTGGTACGCGACCATCAACAATATGTGCGCTCACAACACCACCTTTGACAGCATCAAGTGCACAACCTACTTTAGGAATCATACCGCCATAGATCACGCCTGTTTCAATGAGACGATCAACTTCTTGCGTAGTAAGGCCAGTTAACAGATTTTTATTTTCATCAAGCACACCAGTAATATTGGTAAGCAAAATTAACTTTTCAGCGCCTAGTGCTTCTGCAACCTTACCTGCAACTAAATCAGCATTAATATTATAAGTATTACCTTCTTCATCTACACCTAATGGCGCAATCACTGGAATAAAGTCACTTTGAGTGAACATTTCCAATACATCGGTTTTAACGCCTGTTACTTCACCAACCATACCCAAGTCGATATGTTTGATAGAACCGTCTTCTTCTTGCTTTTCCATAAGTAATTTACGGGCACGAAGTAAATTACCATCTTTACCTGTTAAACCAATTGCACGGCCACCATGTTTATTAATCAGGTTAACAATTGATTTATTTACGCTACCACCTAATACCATTTCAACCACTTCCATGGTTGCAGCATCAGTTACACGCATACCGTCAATACGGTCAGACTCGCGGCCTAACTGCTTTAAAAATGAGTCTACTTGTGGTCCACCACCGTGAACAACAATCGGATTTAACCCGACAGTTTTAAGTAAAACGATATCGCGAGCAAATGAACTTTCGAGCTCTGGATCAGTCATCGCGTTGCCACCGTATTTCACCACCAGCGTTTTACCAGTAAAACGTTGAATATACGGCAAAGCTTCAATCAAGATTTTTGCTTTGTCGACACCGATATGCTGATGTTGGGGCATTACGCCTCTCCTTACTTAGGCCTCTGAAAGTTCTTGTGCAATTTGCGGATAGTGTTCTTGCAACATATCTACAAATTTTTGCTGGATTTCCTTTAATCGTAAAGGATTATCTGCATCAAATCTTACTGTAAAATATTCACCAGTATTTGATGCTCGAATAATGCCAAAACCATCATCAAAATCAAGACGTACGCCATCGATTTTACTGATGCGGGCACCTAAACGATGACTTAAAATTTCAATATCTTGTAATACATACTTTGGATCAGACTGATACGTACCAATATAGGTATCTTCTGTACAACATCTTTCTGGATAAGGAGCAAACAATTCAGAAATTGTTGTCGCACTCGATTGTGTAAAATATTCCATTACACGTAATGCAGCATATAGACCATCGTCGTATCCGAAACCACGCCCATCATTAAAAACGTAGTGGCCCGCATATTCTCCACCAAAAATGGCGCGTCCATTTGACTGAGATAAATAAGCTCTTAAGAAGCTACTTCCCGTACGGATCATTTTTGCTTTTCCGCCAAGTTGTTCAACCGTTTTTTGAACCATGCGTGAACATTTCACGTCAAAAACAATTTCTTGCTCAGGGTGTTGTTCTAAACACATTTGCGCAAAAAGTGATAATAAACGGTCTGCTGTCAATATCTGGGCTTTTTCATCGACTAAAACGACACGGTCTCCATCACCATCCAGAGCAATGCCAATATCTGCCTGCTGCTCAACCACTGCTTTACGCAAATGAGTTAAATGAGCTGCATGCGAAGGGTCTGGTGCATGATCTGGAAACTCTCCATTCGGATGGGTTCGTAAAGCAATGACTTCACAGCCCATTTTTTCCAATATTAATTTTGAGCAGTGCCCAGCAGAGCCATGTAAACCATCTAAAATAACTTTTAAAGGACGTTTTAATTGAATATCTTTAAAAATGGCTTGCTGGTATTTCTGGCAAAATTCAGCTTTAAATTGAGGTAATGTTAACTCAAGTACAGAAATGGAATGAGCTGGTACATAATTTTGAGCTTCGTCACCCACCTGCTGAATCATTTCCGGAGATGGAGGTTCACCTTTTAAAATCCACTTAATACCATTATCCGATTTTGGATTATGGCTTGCAGTCACCATAATGCCATTGCCACCAAAATCTCTCGCAATGTAATACATCATTGGTGATGAACAACAGCCAATGTTGGTAACGTTTAAACCTTGTTCTATTAAAATCTCTTCAATTAATTGTGCATAGGCTGGACTTGTGAGACGGGCATCATAGCCAATCACTAATTGAGTTTGTTCTGCTTGTTTGTATTGTTGTGCCAATCCGTAGGCAATCGAACGAACAACGTCCGCGGTTAAGTAAGAAAGTTTGCCTCTAATATCGTAAGCACGAAAAATACTTTTTGGAAATGAGTGTCTTACATTCATAGCGTATCTTCTATTTAAAGATCAATCCGATCTATCGCAAAAACATAGATTATTCAAAATTTTTGAAAGGTTTGTTTGCTAAAAAAGTTAAAAGAATATGAGTAAAGCGTGTTGTAATATAATCCATTGTAACATTCAAGATATAAAAAGAAACGCCTGTTCAACAGGCGTTTCTTTTTCGTTAATATTTTAAAAAAACTTATTGTTTACCTGTGTGACCAAAGCCACCAGCACCACGTAAAGTTTCTTCAAATTCTTCTACTTGCTCAAATTCAGCTTGTACGACTGGCACTAAAACATATTGTGCCAAGCGCTCACCTGGTTCTAAACTGAATGTTGTTTGACCACGGTTCCAAACTGAAACCATCAATTCACCTTGATAATCTGAATCAATCAAACCAACTAAGTTACCAAGCACGATACCGTGTTTATGACCTAAACCTGAACGCGGTAAAATTAAACCAGCAAAATTTACATCATGAATATAAATTGCCATACCTGTTTTAACTAAAACAGTTTGTCCTGGTTCAATATCAATTGCTTCATCGACGCAGGCACGTAAATCTAAACCCGCTGAACCTGCTGTTGCATATGAAGGTAAAGGCCATTCTTTACCTAAACGCGGATCGAGCAATTTCACTTGAACTTTCATGGGATTTCCTAAAAATTAAAAAAATTAACGCTTTAATAAAGCTTTTAAATTTGCCAGATATTGTTGAGCCTGTTCTTTAGGATCAACATTAGCCGCAATTTTCTTTTTACGCCCTAACCACTCCAGCTCATCTTGCGGAAGTTCATCAAGGAAACGGCTTGGGGTCATTTGTTTCATCTGTCCACCATTTTTACGCTGTTCTGCCAGTGTTAACGTTAAACCTTGGCGTGCACGGGTAATTCCCACGTACATGAGACGGCGTTCTTCTTCAATGGTTTCTGCTGCAATCGAGTTTTTATGCGGCAATAGTTCTTCTTCGAGCCCCATAATGTACACATATGGGAATTCCAAACCTTTTGCAGCATGTAGAGTCAGTAAGTTAACTTTGTCAGTATCTTCTTCTTCCTGCTGCTGTTCTAAAAGGTCAAGTAGAACCAGTTTTCGAATGACACTTTCAATATTCTTTTCATCAACGTCTTCTGCACGGTTAATGAGGTTTTGAATACTGGTAAATAAATTCTCAATGTTATCGAGCTTACTTTTCTCTTGTGCAGGTGTTGCAGACTGTTCACGAACGTAATCCATATAACCAGCTTCGTTCATCATTTGACGAACTTTAGGCACAGGTTCATCGTCTTCCAACAATTCACGTGTAAATGTCGCGATAAAGTCAGCAAATTCATGAAGCTGAGTTTCTGCCTTTTTAGGAAGCACCATGCTTAAACGTTGATCAGCAGAAGCACCAAGTAAAGACAAATTATTTTCTTGTGAGAATAAACCTAACTTCTCAAGAGTAACTGGGCCAATCGCGCGTTTAGGCGTATTAATAATACGCAAGAAAGCACTGTCATCTTCTGGGTTAATAATGAGACGTAAATAACTCATCACGTCTTTAATTTCTGCACGAGCGAAGAACGAAGTACCACCAGATAATTTATACGGAATTTGCATTTGGCGAAGCTGTGTTTCTAATACACGCGCCTGAAAGTTACCACGATATAAAACGGCATAATCTTTCCAGTTTTTACCGTTCATCAGCTTATGAGTAAGTAGGTCTTTGACCACGCGCTCTGCTTCATCGTCATCATTACGACAGGTAATAATTCTGATGACTTCACCATGGCCTTTATCACTCCACAATTTCTTATCAAAAATATGCGGGTTATTTTGAATAACACAGTTCGCTGCTTTTAAAATACGGCTCGTTGAACGGTAATTTTGTTCAAGTTTAATAATTTGTAAATTTGGGAAATCCTGCTTAAGCAAAGCCATATTTTCAGGCTTGGCTCCGCGCCACGCATAGATTGACTGGTCATCGTCACCTACCGCGGTGAACTGACCCATTACCCCAACTAAAAGTTTCACCAAAATATACTGAGCGGTGTTGGTATCTTGATATTCATCGACCAATAAATAGCGAACACGGTTTTGCCATTTATCACGTACTTCTGCATTTTCTTGCAGTAAACGTGTTGGCATAACAATCAAGTCATCAAAATCGACTGCATTGTAGGCACGTAAATTACGTTCATAAAGCTGGTAAAGATGGGCAAACTGTACATCTTCAGGTGTTTCACAAGTTGAATGTGCTTGCTCTGGCACGATCAGATCATTTTTCCAATCTGAAATTTTCTTCATTGCCTTAGCAATTAATTCTTTACTCTCCGCACCTGACAAATTGTCACGATGCATCAAATCCATCAAAATGCGCTTACAGTCATCTGCATCTAAAATCGAAAAATTAGCTTTTAAAGGTAAATTTTTAAGTTCTAAACGTAAAAGGTTTAAACCAAAAGTATGGAAAGTCGAGACTGATAAACCTTTTGATTCTTCACGTGACAAGAGCTTGGTCACACGCTCTTTCATTTCACGGGCAGCTTTGTTTGTGAAGGTCATCGCAGTGATACGATGCGCTGGAATACGGCAATGCTGCACCAAATACGCAATTTTACGCGTAATTACCGATGTTTTACCTGAACCAGCACCAGCAAGCACCAATAAAGGGCCCTGAGTATATTTCATGGCTTCTTCTTGCTTGTTGTTCAATTGACTGGCAGATGACATCGTGTATTACCTCTTAATTTTTCGAGCATGATTATAGTCATCTCTGTTTTAGAATCCCAATAGTAAATCTATGGATATGTATAAATGATGTCTAATAATGCAATTTATGCGCCGCAGAATGTCGTGATTATTTCTTATACTGCACCCATAAAAAAACCACCCGAAGGTGGTTTTTGAAACAATAAACTAAATCTTATTGTTTAGCATAAATGCTGATTTCTACACGACGGTTTTGTTCACGGCCAGATGCAGTTGAGTTATCTGCGATCGGGTTAGATGAACCATAACCTTGCGCGTCGATACGGCTAGCAGATACGCCTTGGCTAGCTAAATAACTACGTACTGATTGAGCGCGTGCTTGTGATAATGGAATGTTAATTGAATCATTACCAGTGTTATCAGTATAACCTGTTACAAGAATTGCACTCTTGTTATCTTCAGCCAAAGTTTGAGCAACTTTGTTTAAAGTTGAATAGAAGTTTGGCTTGATGTTTGATTTGTTTGTATCAAAAGTAATGCTACCAGGCATAACTAATTGAACAGAACCATCTGGATTACGGTTAACGTCTACACCAGTACCCGCCATTTGTTGACGTAATTTTTTCTCTTTTTGGTCAAGGTATAAACCACTAGCGCCACCAAGAACTGCACCAATTGCTGCAGCACGGTTGTTTTGACGGCTAGAGTTTGCACTTGATTTAGAAATACCGTAACCAGCTGCTGCGCCAATTAAAGTACCTAATGCGGCTTTATCGTATTCAACGCCACCAAGGTTGTTACCTGTTGTTTGACAACCAGAAAGTACTACTGCTGCCCCTACCACTGTTGAAATAACTAATGCACGCATTGCATGCCTCCTCACTTTGAGTGTTTTGTTGTTGAGTGAATAATGAAACAAAAAGGAAGTATAAAACATTGATATTTTGTTAATAATAAACAGTTTAGTTATGTTTTTGTAATATTTTGATGCACTTTAAGATGCTACCTCATCACAATTTCTTCATTGTTGTCTAAGATATCGTTGTATTTCATATTATGACAGTTATAGTTGAACAACTTTTCTATGGATTTTAGACATTCGGGGTCATTCATATGTCAACTGCACCCAATAAGCAATCTGCGCTAAAAAAAATTACACGTGGACTCACTGTAGGTACAGTCATTACAGGAAGTACGTTTTTTCATGGTCCACCTGTTCTTGCACTAGGTCTGACCAAGCTTTTAAAAAAATCATCTAAAATAGATGAAACCAATATTCAAATTACAAACAGCTGGTTAGGGGTAAACAATTGGTTAATTGACCATGTGTTACCAAATCTAAAATGGGATATCACGATTGATGATGGACTTGACCTAAATATGCAAGGTCGTTATCTCATGACATGTAACCACCAAAGTTGGGTTGATACAACGGTGAATCAATATTTTGGTTTAACCCGTATGCCACTCACCCGTTTTTTTACCAAATGGGAACTTATCTTTATTCCTTTCGTTGGACAAGCTTTTAAAATTCTAGGCTTCCCAATGATGAAACGTCACACCAAAGAACAGGTTGCAAAGAATCCTGAACTTAAAGATCGTGACATGATGGAAGCACGTAAAGCTTGTGAACAGCTTTTAAGTCAGCCCTTCACATTATTGAATTATTTAGAAGGTACTCGTTTTACTCAAGAAAAACATGACCAGCAAAAATCGCCATATAAGCATTTGCTTAAACCAAAAGCAGGTGGCTTGGCACTTGCCTTGAATATTTTGGGTGACAAAATTGATGCCTTAGTTGATATGACAATTGTCTATCCGAATGGCGTTCCTGGATATAGCGATTTCTGGCTCGGTGATGTTTCAAGAATTGCAGTAAATTTGCGTAAAATTGAAATTCCAGACTGGGTTCTTGGTGGAAACTATGAAGACGATGCGGTTTACCGTGAACGTTTCCAACAATGGGTGCATGAAATCTGGACCGAAAAAGATCAACTTATTGAGCAAATGAAATCTCAATATACCTCTACAAATATTTAAGAAAGCATCCGTTATTATGCAAAACAGCGCTGGGAAAAAAACGAAATATCATCATGTAGATCCAAACAGCCTTTCGTTTAAGCTGTTTTTGATCTATGACATCTTTATGGTGTTTATTATTATTTTTAACCTGTTCTGTCTTGCGACTAATTTCTTTTTAATGAGCAGTATTGGGGCATGGTTCTTTGAACACATTCATTTGCCCCAGATACTGAGCTTTTACCGTAATTCATTACACCCGTGGGTGATCACATCAGAAGCTTGGTTTATTGGTTTTTTAATTGTTGAGCTGCTCGTGCGCTGGAGCATTGCAATCATCAATAAACACCATAAACGTTGGTTCTTTTTCCCTTTTATTCACTGGTATGAAATTTTAGCTATTATTCCTCAGCTTCGTTTTCTACGTTTATTCCGAGCTGGGATTATTGCTTATCGTTTACACGAAATGGGCTATCGAGTTATTCCGGAAAGCTGGAGAAAGACTGGATTATTTTACTATCGCGTCGTCATGGAAGAACTTTCCGATCGTGTTGTTATTACCGTGATTGATGGCATTAGATATGAACTTCAAACCAGTTCTAGCCATAAACAGATTATTCACGACTTAGTTAATCATCATCGTGAGCAATTTACTGCTACCCTAACAGCATTATTACAAGAGTCTTTAGCGACTGCTTTAAAAGAACAAAAACCGGCAATAACAAAAGGTGTTGGGAAAATTGTAGATCAGGCCATAGTAGATACACCTGAGCTAACCCAATTATTACGCTTAATTCCTTTAGTCGGTGGTCGTATTGAACAACAAATTCAGAGTATTGGCCAAAGATTAGGTGAAAATATTAGTGCAGGTTTAATTGAACCTTTAATTGAAGGATCACCAAACAGTCCGAATCCTACTTATCAATTAATTTCTCAAAAAGTGAGTGAAATAAATATTAATAATCGTCAGCTTGAGCAATTGGTTGAATCTGTCGTGTTCGAGACCCTGGAGTCTGTACGAAAACAGGTCAAGGTCAAACAATGGCAACAAACGCTTGCGGAGTATGATCGAATCAAAGAATAAGCATTTACTTAATTTTTTATTAAACACGCTAGAGAATTGGCACGATTTGTTCTAGCATTTGCTCTATTTACAATAAACTTAACGATATTACAGCTCGTTTTAACGCCTTGAAGGAAGACTTATGGCTGATATCCGGATTACCGGCAGAATGGTTAACTTTAGCAGGATAACCTTCGATACCAATGATCATGATGTGATCCGCCAGCAATTATCAAATATATTAAATGAAGGTTCCTATCAAGGAACTTTAGTGATTATTGATAGTACGGTTGAGCAAGAATTAATTGCATTAATTCAACTTCTGGTGAGCTTGGGTCTACAACCTATGGCGGTAATCGATGGTATTTTAGGAGATGAAGCTCGCGCTATTCAATTCCCTGTTTTACCGGCAGATCAACCATTACAGCGCATTAAAGCCACAACAGAACAAGTCGCAATTGTAGAAAAACCTGCTACCGCTCCTGAATCGTCTTCAGCAGAAACAAAAAAACCACTAAACAAGATAGCGGTTGCTCATATTACCTCTTATCATGATGAAATTTTACGTACAGGCCAATCCCTCGTACAAGATAACGGCGATATTATTTTAAAAGCTGGCATGAATAGTGGTTCTGAAGTGATTGCATCAGGAAATATACATATTTATGGCACAGTTCGTGGTAGAGTCATTGCTGGTGCGGGCGGGCACGCAGCTGCACGTATTTTTTGCCAATCTTTAGAGGCTGAGCTCGTTTCCATTGCCGGAACGTATTGTGTCGCAGATGATATCCCTAAACATGTGGTAAAAAAACCAGTACATATTTATTTAAATGAAAAGCAAGAGCTTGAATTTGAAGCGATTGAACTTTAGTTTATTAAGCAAATCACCAAAAAACAGCCCTTTTAAGGGTGAATGACCATAATAGGAGTGGATTCGGTGGCCAAAATTGTTGTCGTAACATCAGGCAAAGGTGGTGTAGGTAAAACTACAACGAGCGCATCTTTTGCAACAGGTTTAGCCCTTCGTGGTCATAAAACTGTTGTGATTGATTTTGATGTAGGCTTACGTAACCTTGATTTAATTATGGGTTGTGAGCGTCGTGTTGTTTATGATTTTGTCAATGTGATTAACAACGAAGCACGTCTGCAGCAAGCCCTTATTCGCGATAAAGATATCGAAAACCTTTATATTTTACCGGCTTCACAAACACGTGATAAAGATGCGTTGAGCGACGATGGTGTTGCTCGTGTTATTGATGAGCTATCTCAAGAATTTGATTACATCATTTGTGACTCACCTGCTGGTATTGAACGTGGTGCAATTTTAGCCATGTATCATGCAGATGAAGCAATCATTGTAACAAACCCTGAAATCTCTTCAGTACGTGACTCTGACCGTATTATTGGTATGTTAGATAGCAAAACCAAAAAAGTTGAACAAAACGAAGGACGTATACGTAAACATTTATGTATTACACGCTTCAACCCTGAACGCGCAGACCGTCAGGAAATGCTGACCATTGATGATATTTCTAAAGATATTTTACGCGTACCGACATTAGGTGTTATTCCAGAATGTCCAAGTGTATTACAAGCATCAAACGAAGGTAAGCCAGTAATTCTGTATTCAGAAACTAAAGCTGGTCAGGGGTATGATGATTTGGTTGCTCGCTTTCTTGGTGAAGACCGTCCTTATAGACACATCACAGCTCAACCTAAAGGCTGGTTAGCACGACTATTTGGAGCGTAGATATGGCAGGATTCTGGAGTAAATTATTTAGCAGTGAAGAAAAACCATCAAGTGCTCAAACTGCCAAAGATCGTTTGAAAGTTATTGTTGCTTCTGAACAAGGTTTAGGCCGCCGTTTAAGCCAAGACAAGATTGATCAGATGAAGAAAGAAATCATGCAAGTGGTTAGTCGTTATGTCAGCGGTGTAGGTGAACAGCATATCCAAATGCAGGTTCGCTCTGAAGCTAATATCGAAATGTTAGAAATGAATATCAATTTACCTGAAGAACGATAATTCTATTTCTGACTATTCAATAAAACAGAATCAAGGCAAAATAACGCAAGTTATTTTGCCTTTTTTAAAACTGAGGAGATTGTCATGGCATTATCACAGCCAGCAACTTTCAATGAAGAATGGTCCGATGAGCGTGTTTTTGCCTACCTCAACCAACTTCCGCCAGCGAGTGTGAACGCAGATTTTCATGTGCTCTACCATGCATTCAAACATATGCGTCCAACAGACTATGAACGTCTTTTGACTCAATTTATTGCGGACGGACGCGATATTAATGCCAAAGACCCTGAAGGCCAACGCATCCATGATGTGATTGCCAAATTTCCGCGTCAATCGGCACCATTTTTAGAAGTTCTAGCAAAGTTTGCTTAAGCTTTTTTTATTTGAATAAGACTGCATAATTTATCTTAGTAAAACTTAAGAGATAGATTATGTGGTTTATTCAATTTCCTAAATTATTTACATTTATTACAAATAATCTTAAAGTCATCAACACCATTTTATTCTAAATATAAATTTATGAACCCAGAACCTATTAATTTAAAACAAACACAACCCATCCAATCAAATCATATAGAAAATTTAAAAATTATTAGTGTTAATAAGTTTATCTTTCTATCCTTAATTTCCTTTGGTTTATACCCAATTTGGTGGATGTTTAAAGCATGGCGATTTTTTCTAATCAAAGATAATTTAAATATTATGCCTGCTGCTCGTGCAATTTTTTCTATATTCTTTTTATATTCACTATTTAATCACATAAAAAACTACGCCAAAGAACAAGGGTATACTAATGATTTCTCTTCAGGTTGGATGTATTTAGCATATCTAATTACATCTTTACTAGCTAGCCTACCCGATCCTTACTGGCTTATCTCTCTATGCAGTATTATATTTTTAATACCAGCATTTAAAGCGTTGAACTATGCACAAAAACAATTAAATACGACAATTGAGCAAGAAAAATTCAATACACCTCAAATCATTTTAATCATTATAGGATCTATAATGTGGCTACTGATTATTGTCAGTTTTATTATATTATTTCTATATAAGTGATCTAAAATTTAGCAATTAAAAAAAGCCTCTTCAAGAGGCTTTTTTCTTATCTAAATTTACCGATTACCAATGAGGAAAATACCAAATACGGTAAAAATACCACCTGAAATACCATCAATCCATTTTGAAAAATTACGATAAGCTGATCTAAAACTTGGTAATGAAAAAATAAAAGTCACAAAGCAGAACCATAAAATTGTTTCGACTGTGACAATAATAAAGAGCAGCCAGTGAACCTGATCAAGTTGGGGGTTAGCTAAAAATAATGAGAAAACACTACCAAAATAAATAACAGCTTTAGGATTTGATAGATTGGTTATCAGGCCTTTAATAAAAAATAGGTAAGGTGCTTTTGGTAGCTCTACAGCAGCATTATTTTCTTGCTGATTTTTTGAAAATGCCGAACGCAACATTTGATAGCCCAACCAACATAAATATAAGCCACCGGCAATGAGTAAACCTTGCTTTAACCAAGCCATTTTCTCAAAAATAAGATTTAATCCCATCAGTGCTAAACAAGCCCAAAACATAACTCCTGCTGTGATACCACCCACCACTAACATAGCGTCTTTACGTGATCGACTAATCGCTGTTTGAGATACAAGAAAAAAATCAGGTCCTGGAGTAATAAGTGCACAAAAATGGATAAAAGCTAAAGTAATTAGAGCAAGTAACATGTTTTCCTCCAGATTTAATTCGTTGTTATTTATTTAGGAAAAATACATTAGCATTTTTTACTATACGTTAAAATCTTTAAGTCATTTTATAAATAGATTCAGTTTATTTAAATTATAAAAAAAAGCCTCCAGAGAGGCTTTTTTTTATTGAGATAAGTTCTTAAACTAAAATATCTCGCTTACCATTAGGCCCCATTGCGCTCACAATGCCGTTCTCTTCCATTTGATCAATGATACGAGCAGCACGGTTATAACCAAGGCTAAATTTACGCTGTAGTGACGATGTAGAAGCTTTACGAGTTTCTAAAACGAATGACACACATTGATCATAAAGTGCATCACGGTCAGAACCACCCTCACCCTCTTCAAAACCACGTGAAGTCGGTTCTTCGTCAAATGGAGTCAAGATTTCGTCGACATAATCTGGCTCACCACGTTCACGCCAAGCATCACAAATGCGGTTGACTTCATCATCACTAATGAATGCACCATGCACACGCTCAGGTTCGATTTTACCAGGCCCTAAGAACAGCATATCACCATGACCGAGCAAATCTTCTGCACCACCTGCATCCAAGATAGTACGCGAGTCGATTTTACTGTTTACACGTAATGCAACACGCGTTGGAATATTGGCTTTAATCAAACCGGTAATGACATCAACAGATGGACGTTGAGTTGCAAGCAATAGGTGAATACCAGCAGCACGAGATTTTTGCGCTAAACGGGTAATCATTTCTTCTGCTTTTTTACCCACCTGCATAATCATGTCGGCAAACTCATCCGCAACAATCACAATAGATGGTAATGGTGTTAAACGAGGTGCACGTTCTTGTGTCGCCGAATCACTTGGTTTCCAAGTTGGGTCAATTAGATCTTCCCCATTCGCAATTGCTTCTTCAACTTTACGGTTGTAGTCACTTAATTTACGAATTTTAAGGAACGACATCAACTTATAACGACGTTCCATTTCATTCACACACCAGTTCAATGCGCTTACTGCATCTTTCATGTCAGTAACGACTGGAGTTAATAAATGCGGAATATCATTATAGTTTGCAAGTTCAAGCTGTTTTGGATCGATTAAAATCAAACGCAACTGGTCAGGTGTATATTTAAGCAACATCGATAAAATCATCGAGTTTACCGCAACCGATTTACCAGAACCCGTTGTACCCGCAACTAGCATGTGTGGGGCTTTCGCTAAATCAGTTAATACTGGATTACCTGAAATATCTTTACCCATCGCCATACTAATGAGTGCACTTGGATCACGATATGTTGGTGTTTCCAATAATTCAATCAAACGCACCATTTCACGGGCGCTGTTTGGTACTTCAATCCCAATATATGGTTTACCAGGAATTACTTCCACTACACGAACAGAAGCCATCGACATTGAACGGGCTAAGTCACGTGAAATATTGGTTACCTTAGATGCTTTAACACCCGGTGCTAAATCTAATTCAAAACGGGTAACTACTGGCCCTGGTTGAGCTTCAACCACTTGAGCCTTAACATTAAATTCTTGTAACTTAATTTCAAGTAATTCAGATAAACGTGAAAGCTGCTCTTCAGTGAAGTTAACTTTCTTATTCGGATCAACCTTATCAAGTAGATCAAGACCTGGCAAAGTTGGTAAATCCAAACGCTTCTTGGCAACCTGCATTGCACGAGACATTGGTCGACCAGCTGCATCTGTTAATGGCGCATCTAAATCGAAATCATCTTCATCAATATCAAGATTTTCTTGAGGTTTCCCCGCAGTTTCCTGCCATGCCTCAATAAACTCTTCTTTTGAAAGTTTATCGGCCTGAATAGTCGTTTGAATAGGAGCTTTTACAAATGCTGAAGATTGCGCATAACTACTTGCTCTGACAGGTTCAGCGGGCGCAATATCCTCATCTATTAATAAATCATCAAAGTCTTCAAAAACTTGTTCATTTGCTAAATTTTTAGGTGACTGATTTACATTTGATAAAGGTGAAGATGTTTCATTCGCAATATTCACAGATTGCGAAGTTGGCTCTGCTTCTACATGTTGATCTTGAACAAATGGTGTATGCACATCTGTTGCAGTTTTACTGTTTGGAACCGCAGCAAGCAACTCATCAAAAATTTCATCATCATTCCAGTCAAGACCATGTAGGTCTTGTTTAACTGTAGGTTGAGTTTGATGAACTTGTGAAATAGTTTGCTGGAATTGATCATGAGCAGGAGCTTGTTCTGTTGAATCATCAGCTGCTCTTAAAAGTGCATCAATTTCTTGCTTATGACTCGCATCATCACGTTGTAAAGCACGCCATACTTCACCCGTAGCCACTAAACGTTGGCTATCTTTTTCAAGCTTATGGGCTTGCTCAAGCGTATGTTCAAAGTTTTGAGTATTTGCAACTGGCTCAACTGCTACAGGTTCAGGTCGGCTCTGCTCTTTCGCTAATACATCTGCAAATAACCTTTCAGCAACCGCATCATGTCGTGTTGCTGTAGGTTGTGATTGAGTGGCTTCAGATTGAACTGGCGCTTCTTTTTCATCTGAAGCATTTACCTCAGTGTTTTGTGCAACTTTAACTGCCGCTGCTTTGTTAGCAGGCTGAGTTGTTAAATCATAATCCGATTCGTTTGGTGATACGTTTTTATAAAATAAATCTTGTAAATAGCTTGGTGTCGCTTTGAGCGTAACCCATGTTTTGCTCCATTGCACCCCAAATGCAAGAGTAAACAAAACCACTCCGAAAACGAGTAAGAATAACGTCGCACCGTAAATTGTTAGCAATTGAGATAGGCTTTGACCTAACTCGTAACCAATAATTCCCCCAGCCGCATTATCTAAAGTATCTGCCGGCACATTCCAATGTAAATAAAGCAGGCTAGACACAACCAAAATTAAAAAGAATTGTGCAGCATAACGAAATGGGCGGTTTAAAAAACTACGTGGCCACCACACCTGTATTGCTTCAATAAAAAGGAAAATTGGAATAAGCAAACTTGCCCATCCTAAAAAACCAAACAGCAAATCTGCAATCCATGCGCCAGCAATACCACTTGCATTGGATACTTGCTGAGTATCACTGGAAATATGCATCCAGCCCGGATCAAATGGTGTATATGTTACTGTTGCCAGAAACATATAAATCCCAAAAGAAACCAAGAATAATGTCATCAATAAGCGCTGTGCATAAACACTCGACACCGCAGTCATATACTGTCCTGTAACCCATTTAATTATTGGTTTAGAGATGTGAAGAACTACATTCTAGATCTTCAACGAATGAACTTTATATTATGCACCTGTTCTTACAAAAAAGGTGCATGATTCTTTACAGTTGTTGTTAACATGAGGCACTTCTATATTGTTATATAACTTAATTCGATTGACCTGATCAATATTATCCACATTGATTTAACGCTATTGATCGGCAAATTCACGTATAATTTTCAAAATTCTCGAAATAAATAAGGATACCCTCAATGAGTGCTCGTCATTCTCGGTTAATTATTCTCGGTTCTGGCCCTGCGGGCTATAGTGCAGCGGTATATGCAGCGCGTGCAAACCTTAAACCTACTTTGATTGCAGGTTTACAACTAGGTGGGCAACTTACAACAACAACCGAAGTTGACAACTGGCCGGGCGATCCTGAAGGTTTAACAGGTCCTGCATTAATGGATCGTATGCAAGCACATGCTGAACGCTTTGGTACAGAACTCGTCTATGACCATATTAACGAAGTGGACTTAAACGTACGTCCTTTTGTTCTAAAAGGTGATATGGAAGAGTACACATGTGATGCGTTGATTATTGCAACTGGTGCTACAGCTCAATATCTTGGCCTAGAGTCTGAACAAAACTTTATGGGTCAAGGCGTAAGCGCATGTGCAACATGTGATGGTTTCTTCTACAAAAACCAAAAAGTAATGGTTGTAGGTGGTGGTAACACTGCTGTTGAAGAAGCACTTTATTTATCAAATATTGCTTCACATGTAACGCTAGTACACCGCCGTGATAGCTTACGTTCTGAAAAGATTTTGCAAGATCATTTATTTGCCAAAGAAAAAGAAGGCAAAATCAGCATTATCTGGAATCACGAAGTTGAAGAAGTATTGGGCGACAATACTGGTGTAACAAGTGTTCGCCTTAAATCAACTCAAGATGAATCTAAGCAAGACGTAGAGGTTCATGGTCTATTCGTTGCAATTGGCCACAAACCAAATACTGGAATGTTTGATGGTCAATTAAACTTACGTGATGGCTATATCCAAGTACAAAGCGGTACTTCTGGTAATGCAACAGCAACTTCTGTAGCTGGTGTTTTTGCTGCTGGTGACGTCGCTGACAGCATTTATCGTCAAGCGATTACTTCTGCTGGGTCAGGCTGTATGGCTGCTCTAGATGCTGAAAAATATCTAGATAATCTTTAATTAATAGATTTCTAGAGTTTAAAAAACAGCCGTTCTTATAACGGCTGTTTTTTTTAGAATAATGACTAGCTGACATATATTAATTTTTATAGCATAACCTTAAAGCTGATCCTATTTTATTTTTATGAATACACTTCCACTTTCTCAATTCATTTTCCCTGACCCCATTGAAGCCGATCCAGATGGTCATGGTTTAATCTGTATTGGAGCCGATCTCTCCCCTTCTACTCTATATGAAGCATATACCCACGGTTTATTTCCCTGGTTCAATGAAGATGAACCCATTTGTTGGTGGAGCCCTGAGCCTCGTTGTGTGATTTACCCTCAAAACTACAAGCCAAGCAAGTCACTCCTTAGAAACATGAAAAAACATGATTATACAATTACGGTTAATCATGCCTTCGAAGAAGTTATTCACTCATGTTCTTTACCAAGAAGTTATGCAGATGAAACTTGGATTAGCGAAGATATTATTCAGGGCTATTGTGAGATGTTTAATGCTGGCTATGGATATAGTGTGGAAGTCTGGGATCAAAACGAACTTGTCGGAGGTCTATACGGCATTACGATTGGCAAAGGATGCTTCGGTGAGTCAATGTTTAGTAATAAAACTGATGTTTCAAAAATGGCTTTTTATACATTAATGCTGATTGGACAAGAAAATCAGCTCCCTTGGGTCGACTGCCAGCTTGTAAATAGTCACTTAATTAGCTTGGGAGCCTGTACACTTTCTCGTCAAGACTACTTAAAATCGTTACAAGATGTAATTATTCACCCCTCTATCAATTGGAAAAAGTATCAAGAACGTGTATTTTCAAGTAAAACAATAGCGTTAGATGCAAAATTAATGGAATGATAACAGGAGGGACCAATCATGAAATCATATCACCCGAAGTCCCTTTTAAATGATCTGCAGTATTATATTACTCCACCTCATGATTGCAGCTACCTAGAAAATAAATCGGCGCGCATGGTGTTTTTAGACCCTATTCATCGGATTGATGTGGTCACTCTTTCAGAACTTTCTCGTTTAGGATTTCGCCGTAGCGGTGACTTCGTTTATCGTCCTGAATGCCATTTATGCAGACAATGCTTATCTTGTCGCGTTCCAGTTGCCGATTTCCAAATGAACAGCATGCAAAAAAAAGCGTGGAAAAGAAATCAAGATCTGACTATGACTGTTTTGCCGACTCAGCAAGCTGCTCAAATTCATTATGATTTATATGAACGCTATATTAATGAACGCCATGCTGATGGCGATATGTTTCCACCTAGCTTAGATCAGTTTGAAAAATTTTTAGTACATAGTTGTACAGATAGTTTCTTTTTAGAGCTTTGGAAAGATAACCGTTTAATCAGTGTATCTACCTGCGATCTAATGGATGATGGACTTTCTGCGGTCTATACTTTCTTTGATCCAGATGAACATCGTAGATCACTTGGTGTGTACTCTATTTTGAACCAAATCGAATATGTGAAATCGCTTGGTTTAGAATATCTTTATTTAGGTTACTGGGTGCCGCACTCAGCTAAAATGAATTATAAGTCGCAATATACCCCTTTAGAACTTTTACTAGATGGGCAATGGCGCCGCTTAAACAGATCCTTGTCCCCCGACGAAATTCAACAGTTAGGTACGTCGCTTATGACAACATTACCTTCTGAATGGAATAATTTAATTATTAAATAATTTTGATCTGACTTTTTAATGAAAAGCAAGCAGATCAAAATTTAGAATAAAGAAGCAAAATCATCTGTACAGGTTTTTACCATAATGACCGCATGTTCCCGCCCCCCTTCTGGGGTAGGATAATAATTGCGACGCAGGTCAATTTGGTGAAAACCTGTTTTTTCATATAAACCGATAGCAGCTTTATTACTTTCACGAACTTCTAGAAATATTTGTACTGGTTGATTTTTTAATTGATCAATTGATGCATTTAATAATTCATATCCTAAGCCCTGACCTTGCATTTTAGGATCAACAGCCATGAGCAATAAATTTGCTTCATCTAATACTGGTTGTAATATACAAAACCCAACGACTTTATCTTGTGACTCAATGACAGTGCATTGATAAGAATTCAAAGATTCTACAAATTGCTGTCTTGACCATGGGTGTGTTTGCACTGATTTTTCGATTTGTACAACAATGTCAACATCAGTGTTTTGCATAATACGAATCATGGGGTTCAGCACAATCAAAGTTTTAAAGTAATGCGTATTATAAAAACTTCACAAGAAAAAACGAGTAAAAAAAAGGACAATTAAATTGCCCTTTTTTACCATCTTTTTTAGAGACCAAGTTTTTCACGCCAAGTTGCTAACAGCGCTGTAGTATCAGAATCATTTGGATGAAATTTTGGTCTTAAGAAATCAAGTAACTCTGGAATTTGACGTGTCATAAAACCTTTACGACCATACATAAACTTAAGCATGTACTTCGTATCTTTCCAAGTTAATTTATCATCAGTTTTGAGTAACTTAGCAGTAAAATAAGATTGAGTTGCAAAGATTAATGCCATTGCAATAATCAAAGCTGCTGAGCGCATAAAATAAGCTTTCGGACCTTGCCCATACATGCTTGTGTACACATCAAATGCCACAGCTTTATGTTCATTTTCTTCAACTGCATGCCACATCCATAAATGATACATCGTGTCATCTTGGAACATCGCCTGAATTTCAGGGTTTTGTAAAAGTTCAGCTGCAATGGTAGATGTAAAATGTTCTAGCGCACATGTTCCCGTCAAATCAATCATTTCTTTAGTGTAGCCAAAAGGTTTCATTAATTTGGTTACAACAGCCGTACCCATCTGAATGACTTTTCCTGTTTGCTTTTCCATATGGCGAACATCATAACCATAAGCCTGCGCTGAAGCATTAAATGCTAAATGCTCTTTCGAATGCATCGCTTCTTGACCAATAAAAGCACTAATTTCTTTTTGAAGATCTGGATCAGCAAGCTTTGGATCATTTCGAACAGCACGAGTACTATTTACAAAGAACTGCTCACCTTCTGGGAAAAGGGCCGATAATGCTGTCATAAAATGTGTTAATGCCGCATCATAATTCGCCCAATAGCGTGGGACCTGAGTAAATTCAAAGTCCATACGACGCACAGGGAAACTAGCACCAGCACGATTGGAAATATTTACTTTAGCATTCATCTCAGACTCCTTTTAAGTGAATAGCTAATTCATATATAACTTTATTTATTTTCTTAATATTTATAATCATACGTCTTTCGATGTACCAATTAAGTGCAGATGAGGACAGAGAAATATCAGATGAGGTCATTAATAACCCCATAAAGGTGCATAGACTTACTTATACTCATGGTTAGCAAATAATACTTAAAAAGAAAAAAGGGCTACTCATGAGCCCTTTCAAATCAACATAGATTTAAATTACAAACCTAATTTTGCTTTCCATGTTTTCAATAGACTAACTGTATCTAAATCATTTGGATGAAAACCGGGTTTAAAATAAGCTAGCATTTCTTTAGCCATACCACTAATAATACCTTTAGATGGGCTATATCCATATTTATAAATTACTGATAGCTCGGTTAAATTCAACTTATTGTCTTGTTTTAATAAACGAAGTACAAAAGATGATTGAATCAAAAAGATTAAAGTCATAGCAAACACTAAAGAACTGGTTCGTAAGGCATAAGCTTTTACACCTTTACCAAATACACCTTCGTACACGTCAAAAGCTACAGCTTTATGCTCATTTTCTTCAATAGCATGCCAATACCACATCGTTGACATCGTCTCATCTGTCATCAACTCTTGAATGTGCTTATTAACTAATAACTGTGAAGCTATAGTAGCCGTAAAATGTTCAAGTGCTGTTGTAGCGGTCAGGTCAACCATTTCTTTGGTCATACCAAAAGGTTTAACAATTTTTACAAAAGCTTTAATTGCTGTTTGAATCGCCGTGTCAGTAAACTTCTCTAATGTTTCTACATCGTGACCAAACTTTTGAGCAGAAGCATTAAAATTTACATGCTCTTGAGTATGCATTGCTTCTTGCCCAATGAAGGCACTAATCTCTTTTTGCAATGCTTCATCATCTTTAATAGATGGGTGATAACGTACAGCACGTACACTATCTATGAAGAATTTCTCACCTGCCGGAAACAAAGCCGACAATGCTGTCATAAAGTGTGTGAGTCCAGCAGAACCATTCATCCAATATTCTGGTACATCATTAAAGTCAAAGTTCATACGACGTACAGGAAAGCTTGCTCCTGCGCGATTCGTAATATTCACTTTAGCATTCATACCCAAAGCTCCTTATTAAGTAATCCAAATTACTCAAACTTTATTGTTCGTTTTCTTGATTCTTATCATACAAATTTCATAAAAAGGATTAAGGGGAAATAAGGACATTGAAATATCAGTTAAGGCCAGCTTTTATAGTGATTGTTAGACAATTAAATATAAAAAAAGCGCTCTAAAAAGAGCGCTTTTTTTCACTGAAAGTGATTATGCAGTTACTTTCGCAACAACACCAGCACCTACAGTACGACCACCTTCACGGATCGCAAAACGTAGACCTGGGTCCATTGCGATTGGGTGGATTAATTCTAC
>NZ_JBWZIF010000026.1:0-308196 GCF_056735735.1 Acinetobacter sp. V116_7 | reverse complement strand
GCGGGATGGAGCAGTCTGGTAGCTCGTCGGGCTCATAACCCGAAGGTCGTTGGTTCAAATCCAGCTCCCGCTACCAAATTGATTAAGGTGCAACTTAATCAGACAGTATCTAGAAAGTTTACATTGACTTTATTTGATATTTGTATATAATTTTTGCACGTTGATGCGGGATGGAGCAGTCTGGTAGCTCGTCGGGCTCATAACCCGAAGGTCGTTGGTTCAAATCCAGCTCCCGCTACCAAGTTTCTTAAAAGAGGCTCACAGACAAGTGGGCCTTTTTGCACAGTGGACTATTGTTTTCTGTGCTACATAGGGGCGATTAACGCCCTTTTTTATTGGTTATCGTATCGCTATCGTGTAGTTTCGACATCAATTGGTCAAATAGTCATGCTTCACTATAGTAGGTCTGTGTCGGTTAAAACAACCGATTGAATCGCACGAGAATGACGAGAGTAAATGAAATTATCAAATAAATCCCAAGCATTGCATGACTTAATTGTTCCTGCAGTACAAGCATGTGGTGTCGACCTTTGGGGAATCGAGTTTCTCCCACAAGGTAAACGTTCATTATTGCGTATTTATATCGACAAAGCGGTAAGTGAAGAAGATGCTGAGCCAGTACTTAATGAAGATGGTGAAGTAGAACTAGGCCGTGGTATTGGTGTACAAGATTGTGTGCGTGTAACACAACAAGTTGGCGCAATGCTGGATGTTCATGATCCAATTTCAGGTGAGTATTCATTAGAAGTTTCTTCACCAGGTTGGGATCGTCCATTTTTTCAACTAGAACAGTTGCAAGGCTACATCGGACAACAAATTGCTTTGCGTTTGATTGCAGCAGTAGAAAACCGTCGTAAATTTCAAGCAAAGCTTATTGCAGTAGACCTTGAAAATGAAGAAATTCAGGTTGAAGTTGATGGGAAGCACGTGCTTGAGATCGACAGCAACAATATCGATAAAGCAAACTTGATCTATCAAGATTAAATTTATTAAATTTTATAAGAAATCGGTAGGTGACTTATGGGCCGCGAAATTCTTACCGTTGTTGAAACGGTTAGTAATGAAAAAGGTGTTAGTCGTGAAGCGATCTTCGAGGCTTTAGAACAAGCTCTAGTTGCTGCAACGAAGAAAAGATTTTACGAAGGTACGCATGCTGAAGAAGCTCAGCTTCGTGTGGAAATCGATCGTAAAACTGGTGATTACAGCACATTCCGTCAATGGACTGTTGTGGCAGATGAAGATCATGAAATGCCAGCTTGCCAAGATGCGATTTCTGACCTTGACCCATCTAAATGGTCAATTGGTGATGTTCGTGAACTCGAAGTAGAATCTATTGAGTTTGGTCGTATCGCTGCACAAATTGCAAAACAAGTTATCGTACAAAAAATTCGTGAAGCTGAGCGTGCTTTAGTTGCTGATGCATACGAATCTAAAGTTGGTGAGTTAATTTACGGTGAAGTGAAAAAACAAACCAAAGATGGCTTTATTATTGATTTAGGCGACAACGCTGAAGCTTATCTTGCGCGCGAAGAAATGATTCCTAAAGAAATTCTTCGCCCGAAACAACGTATGAACGCTATTTTATACAATGTGAACCGTGAAGGTCGTGGCGCTCAGTTGTTGTTATCACGCGCTAAGCCTGAAATGTTAATTGCTTTAATGAAAAAAGAAATTCCTGAGATTTCTGAAGAAATTATTGAAATTAAAGCAGCGGCACGTCAACCAGGCGTTCGTGCTAAAATTGCAGTGAAAACAAATGACCATCGTATTGACCCAGTAGGTGCATGTATTGGTATGCGTGGTACGCGTATTCAAGCAGTACAACAAGAGTTAAACGGTGAACGTATTGATGTAGTGGTCTGGTCTGATGATCCAGCTCAGTACATTGCAAGTGCATTAGAACCAGCTGATGTTTCAGGCATCGTGCTTGATGAAGATGCAAGAAGTGCCGATATTATTTTTGCAACTAGCGATCAATTGGCTCGCGCGATTGGCTCACAAGGCCAAAATGTTCGCTTGGCTTCTGATTTAACTGGCTACAAACTCGACATGATGCTTGAAGAAGAGTATCGTGCTCGTCAGCAAAATGAAGCTCAGCAATATCTTGATATGTTTGTATCACGTCTCGATATTGAAGAAGATTTAGCAATGGCATTGGTGGAAATGGGCTTTACCTCTTTAGAAGAGATTGCTTATGTTCCAGCTGAAACTTTTGACGAAATTGAGCTTGATGCTGAATTGGTTGAGTTATTGCAAAGTCGTGCAAAAGAAGCAGCACTTACTGATGCTTTGAAACAGCAAGAAAATATTCAAGAACCGAGCGCAGACCTTCTCACTATGGAAGGCATGACTTCTGAGATCGCTTACTCGCTTGCCGCTCGCGGTATTATTACTGTCGATGATTTGGCAGATCAAGCTACTGACGATATCTCTGATATTGAAGGACTTGATCATGAAAAAGCAGGTCAATTGATCATGAAAGCTCGCGAATCATGGTTTAACTAGGAGATGAAATATGACGGACAAGTCGATTAAAGAGTTAGCTCTCAGTGTAGAACGTCCTGTTGAGAAGCTCCTAGAACAGGCTCGTGAAGCAGGTTTGCCTCAACGTACAGCAGACGACATTATTACCACTGAACAACAGGATACTTTAGTCAATCATTTGAAAAAAGTGCATGGTCAGGAAAGTGGTAACACAGGAAAAATTGCGTTGAAACGTAAAACAACCAGTACCGCTAAAGTTGCAAGTACTTCAGGTAAGGCAAAAACAATTAACGTAGAAGTACGTAAAAAACAGGTTTTTGCTAAACCAAACCCTGAACAAATTGCAGCTGAAGCTAAAGCACGTGCAGAAGCTGAAGCTAAAGCACGTGTAGAACAGCAAACGCGTGACACTGCACAGCAAAACGCGCGTCTTCAAACAGAGCAAAAAGCAAAAGCAACTTTAGATGCGATGCGTGCTGCTCATCAACAAGATAGCGCTGCTCAGACAGCTCCTAAAGCTGCTGTAGTAGTGAAAAAACGTGGTGGTGGTACAGTAAAACCTGCACCAAAACCAGCAGAAACATTAGAGCAAAAGAAAGCTCGTGAAGCACAAACAGCTCAGTTGAAAGCAACTGAAGAAGCTGCGCGTCGTAAAGCGGCTGAAGAAGCTCAGCAACGTACACTTGAACAAATGCGCAAAATGGCGTCTAAGTATTCAAGTGACGAAGCTACTACCACAATTCGTGTGATTGATGATTCTCCACTTGCTTCAGGTCTGGTAGGCCAAGCTTATGAAGATTCATTCAAGCAAGAAGACCGTGAAATTAAACGCGGTGGCGCAACCACTAACCCTCGTGCGGGTAAAAAAGGTGGTCGTCGTGGTCAAGAAGAGCAAAGCTTTGTTAACCATAACAAACGTGGTTTAAAATCAAGCCAAGCTAATAAGCATGGATTTGAAAAACCAGTTAAAAAGCAAGTTTATGATGTAGAAATCGGTTCAAGCATTGTTGTTGCCGATCTTGCTCAAAAAATGGCGATTAAAGTACGTGAAGTTATCAAAACACTTATGAAAATGGGTGAGTTGGTTAATCAGGAACAAGCTATTGACCAAGATACAGCAGCACTTGTTGTTGAAGAAATGGGCCATAACCCTGTTTTAGTTTCTGATACTCAAGCGGAAGATAACTTGCTTGAAGCGGCTGAAGAAGCTCGTGGTGAGCAAACAACTCGTCCGCCAGTTGTTACCATTATGGGTCACGTTGACCATGGTAAAACATCATTGCTTGACCGTATCCGTCGTTCGAAAGTGGCGGCAGGTGAAGCAGGTGGTATTACCCAGCATATTGGTGCATATCACGTTGAAACAGACAAAGGAATCATTACATTCCTTGATACACCGGGACATGCTGCGTTTACTTCAATGCGTGCACGTGGTGCTAAAGCAACAGATATCGTGGTATTAGTTGTTGCGGCAGATGACGGTGTAATGCCACAAACTGCAGAAGCAATTGACCATGCGCGTGCAGCAGGAACTCCAATTATTGTTGCAATCAACAAAATGGATAAAGAATCTGCTGATCCAGACCGTGTGTTAAATGAATTAACAACGAAACAAATCGTTCCAGAAGAATGGGGTGGTGATGTTCCGATTGCTAAGGTTTCTGCACACAGTGGACAAGGTATTGATGAACTCCTTGACTTAATTCTTATTCAATCAGAATTGATGGAATTAAAAGCATCTGCTGAAGGTGCTGCACAAGGTGTTGTTATTGAAGCGCGTGTTGATAAAGGCCGTGGTGCAGTAACTTCTATTCTTGTTCAAAACGGTACATTAAACATTGGTGACCTCGTTCTTGCAGGTTCGTCATATGGTCGTGTCCGTGCAATGTCTGATGAAAATGGTAAGCCGATTAAATCAGCAGGACCATCTATTCCAGTAGAAATTCTGGGTCTTCCAGATGCTCCAATGGCAGGTGATGAAGTTCTTGTTGTAAATGATGAGAAGAAAGCGCGTGAAGTTGCTGATGCTCGTGCTGACCGTGAACGTCAAAAACGTATTGATCGTCAAAGCGCAATGCGTCTTGAAAATATCATGTCGTCAATGGGCAAAAAAGATGTTCCTACAGTGAACGTTGTTTTAAGAACAGACGTACGTGGTACTTTAGAAGCATTGAATGCAGCTTTACATGAATTATCTACTGATGAAGTAAAAGTTCGTGTAATTAGTTCGGGTGTTGGTGCGATTACTGAATCTGATGTAATTCTTGCTGAATCTTCAGAAGCTGTATTGTTAGGCTTTAACGTTCGTGCTGATACGACTGCTCGTCAGAGAAGTGACCAAGACGGTATCGATATTCGTTACTACAGCATCATCTATGAATTAATTGATGATGTGAAAGATGCCATGAGCGGTAAACTTGCTCCTGAACATCGTGAAACTATCTTGGGTGTTGCTGAAGTACGTGAAGTATTCCACTCAAGTAAGTTTGGTGCAGCAGCAGGCTGTATGGTACTTGAAGGTGTATTGCATCGTAATAAACCGATTCGCGTATTACGTGATGACGTGGTTGTGTTCCAAGGTGAGCTTGAATCTCTTCGTCGCTATAAAGAAGTGGTTGAAGAAGTTCGTGCCGGTATGGAATGTGGTCTTGCGGTGAAAGGTTATAAAGACATCAAAGTGAAAGATAAAATTGAAGTCTATGATGTTCAATTGATTAAACGGAGTCTTTAATGGCGGGTAGCCAACGCTTAAAGCGCATGGCGGATTCAGTTCAACGCGAGTTGTCTGAGCTGATTCGTCAAGAGCTTAAAGATCCTCGCTTAGGTGGTCTAGTGACCATCTCTGCGGTGAAAGTCAGTGCAGACATGGGTTATGCTGAAGTTTATGTTACCGTAATGGGACGTGAGCTTGGCGATGAGCAAAGTGAAGCAGCAAATAAAGAAACTTTAGATGTATTAAATAAAGCTTCTGGTTTCTTGCGTCATGAATTGAGCCGTCGTATCAAGACACGTATTACGCCAAGATTGCGTTTCCATTATGACAAGACGAATGCTTATGGTAACTATATGTTTGGTCTGATCGAGAAAGCGGTAAATGATTTACCGAAACGCGATTCAGACGAAGAACAGTAATATAAAAAATAAAAAAGCCACCTTCGGGTGGCTTTTTTATTGGTGGGCTTCTTCCTAGTCTTTAGGAGGGTCCATAGGCGGCTTATTTTGCGAGAAACGCTGTCCAATTTTATAACGGTCCCACGGTAAGGGACGTTCAATTGACTCAGGAACTTCTCCACTCAATGAGCGCAAACGTAAATGTAATGCAGCTTGAGCAATTAAATTTGCTGAAACTGGTGCAGTAATGAAAGCTAAAAGTGTGATCAGTAGCTCCGCAAAACCAAAGCGGCCTTGAAAAGCAAAAAAGATCATAGACGCAATCAAAAAGCTGCCTAATCCTAACGTACTCGATTTTGTGGGTGCATGTAAGCGCATGAATAAGTCAGGCAAGCGCACCATACCAATCGAGCCGACTAACATAAAGAAAGCACCAAAAACCAGAAAGACCGAAACAATAATTTCCATTACGAACTGCATTTTGATCTCTCCTTAATCGATTACGTGACCAGTTGTGAAGTAACGTGCTAAGGCTGCTGTAGATACGAAACCTAGCATCGCAACCAGTAGGGCTCCTTCAAATAAAGAGGTCGTCATCCAATAAATGCCTAAAACAACAATGAGGCAAGTTGCATTTAAGAAGAGCGTGTCGAGTGCTAAAAGCCGATCTACAATTGATGGGCCTATGACTAATCTGAAGAGGCAAAGTAGCATAGAGATGGTAATGGCAATTGAGCTAATACCTAGAGCATAGGGTAGGATGGTCATGCACTTGCCTCCGTTTTGCTTTTTACATCAAAAATTTCCATAAGTGGAATTTCATAACGTTGTTTGATGTCTTCAATATCAGATTCGGTATTATCCGTGCTCAACGCATGAACCAGAATATCTCCACGTTCCTGATCAATACCCGCAGAAACCGTACCTGGTGTTGTCGTAATGATCATTGCCAGTAAAGTATTAACCTGCTCATGTTCCGTTTCTAATGGCACACGATACCATTTAGGATGTAAATTTTTGGTAGGTCCCAAAACGAGCTTTGCTACTCGAAAGTTAGAAATGACAATATCCCAAAGAACCACAAAGCATAATTTAATAGCTGGTTTCCAGTGAATATGCGGTGTACGGGTGATAAACGGTTTAACTAAACGAGGAATAATTAAACCCAGCAGTACTGCCGTCAGAATGTCACTCGCATCAAGACTATGTGACAGCATCAGCCAAAATAAAATGATAAGAACAGAAACAAATGGATGTGGAAACCAGCGTTCAAGCAAATGAGATAACTGCATTTTTATGGCTCCATAGGTTTCAATTGACTTTCATCAACAATGGTAGGCGTTTGTAGTTTGTCCTGTTGCTGAATTTGTCGAAGTTTATATTCCGAAATATGTTCACCATTGAAGGTATCTTTCGAAATAATATCTGGAACGAGGTAAGCATTATGATCTTCAACCTCACCACCATATTTAGTTTCTGGTAGGTAAGCAGGGTCAAATGGTTGCACGCTAATGACTTCACCATTTTTATCTACTTTAAGAATAGTTCGTTGGTAAAGTGCGTGGTCTTGAATCTGCTGGGCAGTACTTAATGTGTAATGCTGAATAGGTGCAGCAAAGACGACATAAGCGATTAAGCCGGCAAGTAACACATAAATCACTTGATCATTACGTGGTGGTGCTCGTTCTGGTAATGCTCGATAAAGAATATAAGCCGGATGGATTGGATCTTCCTCTGGTGGTGTTGCTCGCCAGAACAAGATAAAACCAACTCGTGTTAGAGCAATAATACTTAATAGGCTCACAACAAGCACAACACCAATGATCCAACCTTGGTAGTTGGCTTCGACTGTCGCTTGTAAAATAAATACCTTTCCAAGGAAACCACTAAAAGGTGGTAAACCCGCGAGCATCATGGCAATCAAGAAATAAGTCAGCATAGCCGCTTTTTCTTGTTTGATTCTTGGGGCAACTTTTAAATGATCTTTAAAATCTCCACGTTGTGAAGTTATCCATCCACAAAATAGATAAAAAGCCGCGCCAATCAGCGTACTGTGCACTAAGTAATACAAAGCGCCAGACCATGCTTGTGTATTTGACATGGCAATTGCTGTGAGCAATGTACCAATTGAAGAAAGTACCATAAAGCCGACAAAGCGACGTAAACGATCTGCTCCAATTGCTGCAATCACACCGTATAGTGAGGTAATCAAACCAATTGGAAGTAACCAGCTTTTTAAAATTTCTTGACTAAGCGCATCGTCAAATACTGTTCCATTTACACGTAAAATCGAATAGATCCCGACCTTGGTCATAATGGTGAAAATTGCAGCCACAGGTGTACTTGCAACAGCGTAAGTTTTTGGTAGCCAAAAACCTACGGGAAGCATCGCAGCTTTAATGCCAAACACTACAAATAAAAGTAGGGCACCAGCTACGGCTAATTTGTGTTGATCTGCTTCAAGTGTCGGAATAAGGCGTGAAACATCCGCCATGTTGAGACTACCTACACTGCCATAAATCATACCAAGGCCGATTAAGAATAGGGCAGAGGCTAAAAGATTGATAATGACATAGTGAACGCCAAGCTGAAAACGTGGTTTGCCTTGCCCATGTAAAAGCAAAACATACGAAGCCATCAACAAGATTTCAAAAAAGACGAAAAGGTTAAATAAATCGCCTGTTAAAAATGCTCCGCAGATACCCATTAATAAGAAATGCACCATGGCATGGAAATAGCGACCACGGGTATCCCAATTGTCGCTTGCATACCATAAAACTGGAACGACTAATGCATAGGTCAGTACCAGCATAAAAGCAGAAAGACGATCTAATACAAGCACAATACCAAACGGTGCTGACCATTCACTCAGCTGGTAAGTGGTAATTTGACCTGTGCTTGCAAAGCTTAAATATACAATTGCAGTAATTAATCCAGCAATTGCAGAAACAAGACTAATGCCACGACGCCATGGTTGTCGCCAGTCATCTTTTAAAGCACCTGCTCCTGGGTTGCCGAGCAGTAATAATATAAAAGCAGTAAATGCCGGAATGAGAATGCTAAAAATCGGCGCATGTTCTTGCCAGAAAGATAAAAAATCAAACATTACGGCTCATCCTCACGTGGGTCGTATGTTGGAGAGATGTCTTCTTTAGCATCAACATGATCACTACCTGATTCATAACGGCTACGCAGTGCCAGTTGTACAATAAAAGCGGTGGTTGCAAAACCGATCACAATGGCTGTTAACACCAGTGCTTGAGGAAGCGGATCGGTTATTTTTGTTGTCTCAGTTAAAATTGCGGGTGAGCTAATTTGTAATCGGCCCATCGCAAATAAAAATAGGTTTACAGCATAGCCAATTACAGCTAATCCAAGCACGACAGGGAAAGTACGAGCACGTAAAATCAGATAAATACCTGTGGCAACAAGTAAACCAATCGCAGAAGCCAATAAGAATTCTAAACTGATCATGATGATTCCTCCCGATGTGGTACTACAGGACCAGACATGCTTGAGTGGCGAGAGTCTCCCAATACCGAGATGAGCAGCATCGTTGCACCAACCACGGTGATATAAACCCCTAAGTCAAAACTCGCAGCCGAAGCCAAATGTAGTTTTCCTAAAATTGGTAATTCAACATACACGTGCGCGCTAGTTAGGAATGGGCGTAACCAGAACCATGCAGCTACACCAGTAAGCCCAGCAATAGTTAAACCTGAACCAATCCATACTTCGTAAAGACGACCTGATTTTGCTTTAAGTAATTGTTCTGTCTGATCTTGACCTAGCGCAATATATTGAATGATTAACGCCATTGAGGTGATTAGACCTGCAATAAATCCACCACCTGGATAGTTATGGCCTCGCATAAAGATATAAACACTCACGACAAGCGCCAATGGCAATACCCAAGAGGCTGTAATACGGAACATGAGCGGAGATGGATTAAAACGGTAGGTGAGACCTTGGGTTATGGTTGTACCATGTACACGCATACCATCCATGAGGCAAAGTGAACCAATAGCAGCAATGCCCAGCACCGTAATTTCACCAAAAGTATCGAAACCACGGAAGTCAACTAAAATGACATTTACAATATTTGAGCCACCACCAAGTGGTAAAGACTGCTGCGCAAAGAACCATGAAATCGAATTATGATCACGGGTTAAAATCAGCCACGCAATCCAGCCTATTCCTAAGCCCCCAATAATCGCTAAAGCAGCATCTCTTAAGCGTCTAGAGCGAAGAGATTCATACGGTGTTAACTGTGGAAGTAAAGATAAACTCATTAGTAACAGAACGGTGGTTACAACATCCACGGTAATTTGAGTCAGTGCCAAATCTGGCGCTGACATTGTGACAAACACCATCGTTACCACTAAACCAATTGCACCACTAATAAGGACTGCTTTAATACGCTCATGATGGAACCACAGCATCATCCAGCAACCTGAGAACAGGGTTAGCCATAGAACGATGGCAATCCATGGGGCATGAGTAAGTTCACGTGTGCCTGTCGTGAGCCCTTGATTAAGTAGCGGCATAGTGACCATGATGACGCTAAAAGCAATGATCAAGAACAAGTAACTTTGCAGTGAGCCATTTTCAGTTTTTTGTTTGATTTTTCGGCTTGTGAGCAACAGATGTTTTAAAAATAAATCAAATAAAATGCGGCCTTGTAATCGACCAAGACGTGGGTCAAGGTCAATTTTACGAATCATGCCATCTTTTGCCAAAGCAAAATAGAACAGTGAGCCGCCGACTAAAGCAATAATACTCATCACAAGAGGAGCATTGAATCCGTGCCAAATCGCAAGATGAGTTCCTGCAAATTCTGGTTGCATCAAGCTTGCTCTGGTTACGCTATTTACCAGTGGTTCTACCAACAAAGAAGGTAAAACGCCGACTAGGATACATAGCACAGCAAGAAGAAGGGCTGGTGCGCGCATACCCATTGGCGGTTCATGTGCATCTTTATTTGGCACTTGTTTACCAATCGGACCATCAAAAAACACGCCGTGCACTAAGCGAATTGAATAACTCACTGCAAAAATACCAGCAAGTGTTGCAATGATGCTGGCTAAGATAACTGCTGAACCTGAAAGATTCGCCAATAGCTCGGTAAAGAACATCTCTTTAGAAATAAAGCCATTAGTGAGCGGTACACCTGCCATAGAGGCAGCGGTGATCATGGTTAATGTGGCAGTGAAAGGAAGTAATTGCCAAATACCACTGAGTTTTCGAAGATCACGTGTACCCGTTTCATGGTCAATGATCCCTGCAATCATAAAGAGTGCAGCTTTAAATGTTGCATGGTTAATAATATGAAAAATAGCAGCAGCAACTGCTAAAGGCGAACCGATACCAAGTAAACAAACAATGAGCCCTAAATGACTAATCGTTGAATAGGCGAGCAAACCTTTTAAATCTTCTTTAAAAATGGCAAAACATGCTGCCATACAAAGTGTAAACAGGCCGATAAATGTCACGATATTGTGATAGATCGCAGCGCCAACAAAAATTGGTAGTAAGCGGGCAAGTAGAAAAATCCCCGCTTTTACCATGGTCGCAGAGTGTAGGTAGGCAGACACCGGTGTTGGTGCAGCCATTGCGTTTGGTAACCAAAAATGAAATGGAAACTGAGCACTCTTCGTAAATGCACCAAGCAAAATAAGCAATAGCATTGGAATAAATAGAGCATGAGCTTGAATGGCGTCTTTCATGCCCATGATGTCACTAATTTCATAGGTTCCAGTGATTTGTCCTAATAGAACAAATCCACCCAATAACGCCAAACCGCCCATCCCTGTAATGGTGAGCGCCATTCGAGAGCCGCGTTGCGCAGCTTCATAATGACTCCAGTAACCCACTAACAAGAAAGATGAAATACTGGTGAGCTCCCAAAAGACTAATAAAATAATAAGATTATTAGAGAGCGAAATACCCAGCATTGCTGCCATAAACAGCATGAGTAAAGCATAGAGTTTGCTTAAAGAATTTTTAGGGCCAAGATAGTAATAGGCGTATATGTAAATGAGGGTACCGATACCGGTAATAAGTAAAGAGAATAGTAAACCAAGAGCATCGAGTCTGAAGCTTAGATTAATTCCTAATTGAGGTAACCAATCCCAGCTTTGTTGAATGCTTGCACCACCAAGCACAGTTTTAGCTTGAGTCAGTAATAAACCAAAACTGGTTAAACTGACTCCAATTGCCCCTAAAGCCGTTACTCCACGCGAGAACCGTTGAAGCAATGAAACAAGGGTGGTGCCTAATATTAACGGTAATAAGATAATTATCGGTAGCACACTCGTATCCATATGTGATTTAGGCCGAAACCTAAAGGTGAATTTTTAATTTCAGAATAGATAGGAATTCAAAGAGAGTTCCAAGACTTTGTTATTCTGAAAACCCAACCAAATTAGAAAATAAAGCGAGAAACAAGTTGTATTGCGCAACTTGAAGAATAAAAACGCAAAATGAAATTTATTGTACACTAAAAAAGCAGTAAAAATCTGATGTTATTACATGTAGTAACAACATCTAGTTATTTTTAAAGCTAAAAAACCTGACTTAACCATATATTTTGTGACTCTGCTTTTTAATTATAAAAAGAGAGCCGATTGATTATAAAATTTAAACAGAAGGACTTTCTTCTGGTGTGTCTCCTGCATGAATCATGCGTAGCAATTCGTTTTTTTGTTGTTCATTTAAACCCTGAATTTGCTGAAATAAAACATCAACCTGTGCTGGAGAGGGCGTAGGATCTACTAAGCTTGGAAGCTGTGCTTCTATATGTGGAACTAATGACTCACTTCTTTGGAGTAATGTATAGATGTGTTCAAGCTGTTGTTTGGTGGTATTTAAATCAAGATGGCTAATTTTACCATGCTCTAATTTTAAACATTGATAAGCCGAGGCATGTTCTAATAACTCTTCACGACTTCCAGTTGCAATAATTTGTAAGTGTGGAAATGCCTGATGGAGTTTGTTTAAAATTTCTGAACAATGCTGTGCATCAAGTTGTGCATCAATTTGATCAATCAATAAAATTCCTTCACCTTCAAGGCAAGGATTTAGGCTTAGCGGATTGAGTAAACAGAGCCTGCGGGCAATATCGCCTACTAAAGCAATCCATGTTTTTGTGGTGTTGGAAAGTTGCTGAAAAGGTAGGGTTTGGCCATCATAGTCAGCCATAAGTTGAAGCCTAGGCTGATATTGTAAATATAAGTCTTTGAGCTCAGGCAAAACAATATTTAATGCATTTTTAAGAGCGTAGAGGTTAGGTGCGGTGAGCTGTTTAGGCTGCCCAGATAACTCTTTTTGAAGTTCATTTAATAGTTCTGTTTGATCTTGTGGATCTGATTGCTTAGATTTAATGCGTTGTACGAGATGTGCAGCTTGAGCATTTTCGATATCACTAATTTCACGTAACCACTCAAAAAAACGAGTGAAGGTGGTGAACGGAACTGGACTAATATCATAGGCTGAAATGGCTTGAGTTATGCCGGGTAAATTTTTATTGAGCAGATTAATATCATTTACAAATCGCTCGGCTGGGTAGTAAGCGATTAAGGGTAATCCTTGTAATGGATCTTTTTTGATGACTTGTTGATAAAGGGCCATAGTCTGGTCAAGTTGTTGAGTTTCAACTTGGCTGATTCCAATGCCACTTGAATTTAGGGTTTTAAAAAGTTTCCAGCTACACAGCGAAGAATCTACCTCTTGTGCAGAAGTACTTTCTGGTAAAGAGCCAATTTCTGGTGGAACTTGAAGGGTCACTTCGATTTTTGACTGTAGACGTGATTGAGTAATGTCTTGGTCAGGCATAACAATACCGGGACTACGTAAATCTTTAAAACGGGCAGGGAACCAAGTTAGAGCATGGTAAGTATGTTTGAGCAACATACTTTTACCCGTTGCTTGTTCACCTAAGATTAAGGTAATCAGCTGTTTTTCATATTGAAACTGTATTTTAAGATCGTGAAACAGAGCAATATGTTTAAATTGGATAGATTCAAGTTGCATAGGCTCACCTAATTATGAGCGCTTCAACCAACCGATTGACGAAGACTTAAAGGCGCCCTTAGTTTTAATTGTTGTATCAGATCATAAAGATGATGGATATTTAGACTTACTTTAGCACGAGTACAGGCAACGTAAAGTAATCTTAACTCTTCATCACTAATTTTGTGTTCTAAGCCATTAATTTTAAATTGATAGTCATCTTCAATATGAACGCGATTCCATTCTAGCCCTTTCGCTTTATGAGCTGTGGAGATGACATAATCAGCTTGCTCAAGTGGAGTAATCTTTGCAAGTGCTTTTTTTAGCGGGTCAGTGCCGTGATCATCAACCAATTTAACCAATGGTTTAATATCACTTCCTTCATTGGTTTCACAGTATTCATGTACATCGTGCCATGAGTTAAACCATGCCAATTCAGGAACGTCAGTAACTCGTTTGCCTTGTTTTAAAAGGCTTGCGGCGTCTACAAAACGGTTTAGCTTTTGATGATCCGCTTGCAAACTCACTTTATCGCCGTGAACTAAGCCTGCCAGTAAAAGCTCCATTGCTCGCGCATTGGTACGGCATAAAATCGCATCACGCATTTTGGTATGCGGTTTATTCACTACACTTGATTTCTGGTTTGGATTACCAAGTAAGGGAACAGTTTCATTTAAACCGCCCAGCAGTGCATTGGCCACATCGGCAATCGTTTCGCCAAAACGAAAAGAAGTGGTTAACCGAGATTCCGGCAAGGGCAATTGTTGCATGGCATTAATTGCACCACGCCAAGCGTAGATTTGTTGATGCGCATCACCCACATAAATAACTTGAGTATTTTTTTGGCGAAGCAAAATGCCTAGCATTAGAGGGTCAGCATCTTGTGCTTCATCAAACAAGACGTAGTCAGTAGGAATGTTTGGCTCAGACAATGCCCAAAGTTTGAGATAAATATCATGTCCAATACCAGCTTGATGGTTTTGGTCAATCGATTCTAACCAACGTCGTTCCACAGCAGGGTAAAGGTGATTTTGTAATTCGATAATATCGTCTGGATGCAACCAATTAGGTGCCTGAATATGTCGAGGTGCCGGATATTGTGAGCTTGTTGAACAGAAATAGCTCACTGCATTTGCGACAAGGCTCGCTAGGCGACTTGGCATTAAGACATATTTTTCGTAACGCCCACCCATCATACGTCGTAAGGTAATCGGTTCTAGTCGATATTCTTTAGCAATAAAACTTGGGCTTAGTCGTGGTAGACGTAATTTATCAGTCACACCGCGCGGCACGCTACGAAAAGCAAGCGAGTGAAAAGTACGGCAGTCTACATTACGATGGAATTTGTTTTGTGCTTCACCAGCAATAGCTTTGTTAAATGCTAGATACATACCACGCCGTTCAGGCATGGCATCGCTAATCATTTGTAAAGTGGTGGTTTTACCTGTGCCAGCATAGGCAATCACTTTAAATGATTGCCCAAGACGTGCGTTATCTATGGCAATTGCTTGTTCATAGGTGGCTTTAGGTTTTTCAATATTCGACACTGAGTGATTTTAAACCTTGTTGCGGTTAGCTTTTTCAACTAAACCAGATAAACCCTGACGACGAGCTAATTCGTCAATAATAAGTTGTGGATTAAGATCGAAATAACCCAACATCACAATAGTATGGAACCACAAATCTGCTGTTTCATAAACGAGATCGTTTAAGTGAGCTTCTGAATCCTGTGCAGCAAAATCTTTAGCAGCAATAATTGCTTCTACACTTTCTTCACCCACTTTTTCTAAGATTTTATTGATGCCTTTTTTGTAGAGGCTTGCAACATATGAAGTATCAGCTTCAGCTTGCTTACGCTCTTGCATCAATTGACCTAAGTGAGCAAGTACATCGACTTGTTCTGTGGTGTGAGCATGATCGTGGCTTTCAGTTTTAGCTTTGTCACCATAAATTGCAGTAGGGTCTTTTAATTGTGCATCGACAATTTCCCAGCCCTGTGGGGTGAGTTTACGATAGAAACAAGACTCACGACCCGTATGGCATGCAATACCACCGTGTTGTTCAATTTGTAGAATAATCACGTCGCCGTCACAGTCCAGACGAATTTCATAAACTGTTTGAAAATGGCCTGATTCTTCACCCTTGTGCCAAAGTTTTTGGCGAGAGCGAGAGAAATAAACAGCCTGATTTTTTTCTGCTGTGAGCGCGAGTGCTTCACGGTTCATCCATGCCACCATCAAAATACGTCCGGTTTGATGATGTTGAGCAATGGCAGGGATAAGACCTTGTTCGTTAAATTTTACTTCATCGAGCCATTGCGTGTTATTCATGAGGAATCACCAAAGAAATATGAACTATAAATTGATTTCAATTAGATGCTAAAAAATAGCTTGTATAGTGTACGGCATCAACGTCGCTTTGCGGAAAAATTCTTTGCGCTTTTTGTCTTTGTCAGTGGAACGAATATCTTGTAACGCTTACCAGTCGGTATCTTATTCAAGTGGCTAAGACGTGAGGATATTTGAAATCTCAATCAAATTTTGATCTGGATCACGAATATAAACTGAAAGAATAGGGTGCATTGCACCCGTACGTTCAACAGGGCCTTCCTCAATGGTAATATTTAACTGATTAAGATGTGCAATCACTTCTGAAATGGGAGTTTCTGAAATAAAACATAGGTCAGCAGATCCGGGAGTCGGCTGTAATGCCTTAGGTTCAAATTCTTTGCCTTGTTGGTGTAAATTTATTTTTTGATTTCCAAACTGTAGAGCCTTTCTATCACCTTTAAAAGTGATGACCTCAAACCCTAATACAGTTTGATAGAAATTACATGTAGTTTCAATATTCGAGACAGTTAAAACAAGATGATCAAGATGGCTAATTTTCATGTATTACTCACTATCATTTGTTTGGGTTAATAGTCAGACAAAGATTCATTTTTTAAATGAGACGCACGGCTTTCTTTAGATGCTTGAGCGACTTGATCATAATCAAGTTGCTGAAATGGACCTGTCTTTAATCCCGAAATTGTGATTGCCATTTCTTTTCGAAAATAGGGAATTTGATACATCCAAGGAAATACTAAATCTCTTAAACCTCCAGCCCACCAATGATCAGATTGATAAAGTGGTGTTAGTAAGCGACTAAGAAATTGATAAAACTGAGTAGATGAGCGGCGAAGCTGGTGGTAGTGCTGCCAGAGCAGGGACCAAACAATATTCTGACTTTTTTGGGCATGTTGCAATGACTGAGAAAAAGCCCAGGCATCCAATAATGCCATATTTGCGCCTTGTCCCAACTGTGGGCTCATTGCATGAGCTGCATCTCCAATTACACCAATTCGTCCTTGACCAAATTGAGTCATGACGACATCACGGTAGTTTGCAGATAGCCATTTAGGCTGAATTTGGCTGTCGTATAAAATCTCTTTTAGCCATTCTGCAACTTTGGGCCATCGCTCTGAGACTTGTTTTAACCAAGTTTGTTTAGCTTGCTCATCTTGCAGAAAGCTTTGTAATTGTGGAGTAGGTAAACTCCAGAAGATACTCGAAAGGCGCTGCTTAGGTTCTGTTGGAATTGCTCCTGTAGGAAGAATTCCCATCATAATCTTCGAGCGATCATAAAATTGATGCAGAATTTCAGAATCGAGTACTTGGCACTCAGGTACGATACTCCACGCCGCACCCCAAGGGTAGGCTTGGTCAACCTTTACCCATGCTTTGGGGCGTAATTGGCTACGAGCACCATTGGCAATAAGTACGGCATCAAAGCGAGCATCAAACTTTTGACTTTGATAAGTTCCGAATAGCCGAACTTCATCATTATGTTCTTCAAAGCTCTCAACAGAATGGTTCATGCACCAAGTAATTTGGCTTGAATATTCACTAAGTTTTTGGGTGAGCACATGACATAAAGTAGCTCGGTGTATACCTAAACCATAGAGATTTGTAGATGCTTCATGATAATGGCTGTTGACTAAAAGACGCTTGTTGGGAAGTTGTCCTTCTAAGCCTGTTACTTTTGCTCCTAATGGCAGCGCTTTATCGAGTACACCTAAATGTTCAAATACTGCTAAACCTGTTGGTTGTAGTAATAAACCTGCACCTACTGGAGATAACTCATCAACTTGTTCAAAAATAGTAACGTTATTACCTTCACGGGCGAGCAAAATCGCAGTGGCTAAACCTGCGGTACCTGCACCGATAATGGCAAAATGAGGTGTTTTCATTGTTTGTTCTTTTGATGCATTTATAGATTCAATTTAGCAATCAACGAATAGCTGATCTATAATTTTTTTTGAAAATTAAAGTTTAGCCATAAAAAAATCCCTTGCGCGGGCAAGGGATTTAAAACTTATTTCAAGATGCGCCAAAGTGCTAATAAACTGCTTAGCACAATTAAAATAATAGAAACAAACCAAGGACTAATAATCGCGATGGTGAGTAAAATCAGCATGCTACTACCGAACATCCAACTGCGGCGTTGTTGATGTTCCATTTGCAAACGAAGTTGCTGCATTTCGCGTAACTGACGGTCTTGCCAAGCAGACTGATTTTTTAAACCATTTAAACTATCAACAATTAAGCTTGGAAAATCTTGAGCACCTAAAAGCAGGTCAGGTAGTTGCTGACCTAACTCTTTAATATTTTTGACTGGGTTCATGTTGGCTTTGACCCATTCAGTCAAAATTGGTTTTGCCAATTTCCAGATGTCGAGCTGCGGGTAAAGATCGGTCCCTAGGCCTTCGACATGCACTAAAGTTTTTAGCAACAACATGAGTTGTGGTGGAATTTCTAAATGGAATCGACGGGCAATATCCATTACTTGAATCAAGATGCCCGCAAAATCAAGTTGATCCATTGGTTTAGATACCATTGGACCAACGGTGCGACGCATTTCACGCGATAGCGCATCTTGGTCTGTACCCGGTGGAATCCAGCCAGCTTGATGCACAATTTGAATGAGCTGCATAAAGTTGCTGTTCATGACAGCAAGCAACATGCGGGCAATAGTCATCTGGTCATGCTTAGATAATTCACCCATAATTGCACAGTCGAGTGCAATAAAGCGTGGATTGCTTGGGTTAATTGTTTCTACAAAGACATTGCCGGGGTGCATGTCGGCATGGAAAAAGTTATCGCGGAATACTTGCGTAAAGAAAATGGTTAATCCTTTTTCTGCAAGTTGTGCACGGTCCATGCCTAGACGGTCAAAGGTTGCCGTATCTGAAATAGGAACACCTGTAATGCGCTCTGCTACCATGACATCTTTGGTGTCCATGTAGACTTCAGGCACATACATCATGGTTGAGCCAGTAAAATAATGGCGCATACGACGGGTGTTGTCTGCTTCGATACTTAAGTCCAGCTCATTTAAGATAATCTGGCGGTAGTCTTGAATAATTTCAGAGAGATGTAAGGCACGAGCAGCTTCAAGGCGACTTTCTAGTGTGTTGCCTAACCATGCCAAAATTTCAAAGTCTTGCAAAATTTGGTTGCGAATGTCGGGGCGAGTCACTTTAACAACAACTTCTCGACCGTCGTGCAAAGCAGCAGTATGAACCTGTGCAATTGAAGCAGCTGCTAATGGCTGGTCATCAAATCGTGCAAACAAGGTATTTACGTCAGCTTTTAATGATTCTTGAATACGTTGTTTGGCAACATTGCTATCAAAAGGTTTTACCTGATCTTGAAGTAAGACCAATTGAGCGAGTATTTCAGGTGGAATCAAATCACGTCGAGTTGACAGTAATTGTCCAAGCTTAATTGCAAGCGGTCCCATCTCTTCCAAAGCTTCTTTGAGCTTTAAAGGATTTTTACGTTCGCGACTAGACCATGCAGCTGGGTGCATTTTAATAACACTTAATGCACGTTGAGCTTTAACTGGTAATTCATCCGCAGGGAACAACGTATCGAGTCTATAGTGCGCTGCAATACGCCAAAGTTCGAGTAAACGTGAAACGTGCGGAATCATATACGGTCTTACCTAGTCTTGAGAGGGTTGTAGTTGTATGTTGAGTTGCTGCAATCTTGCTTCTAGACGGTCAATGTCTTGATTAAGCTTGCGAGTTGCTTGAGTTAAATCATCCATTTCCCAACGAGGGGCAAATAGACCACTATCTTCTTTTAATGCGTCTTCTGCAAAAAATAGATGACTTTGAAGAGAGCGTTTTAAATGTTTTGGTGCAAGTTGAATCTTGCCAATTTCGTGGGCGAGTTGAGGACCGACCCATCTTGATAAATGCGCAGCTAAATCTGGTTCAGCTTGCTGCATAATCTTTTGAATATCCTGTAGCAGGTGGTAATCACCTTGCAATGGGATATTGCCAATCTGATCTGGATCGCTGACCAATAATTTAATCAGTTCGACGACATCTTTAACATGCAAAGTTGCTGTTGCTTCAGAAATTTTGAATTGCGCATCAAAAGGGCGTTGTTCAAAAATAGAAGGCTTTTCACTGTGCCCTGTTGCAGTAGGTTCAAGACGTACTTTTTCTTGGTCAAAGAATACATCGACAGAAAGCTGCGGACTATCAATCACAACACGCAACATTTTGCCCTGTAACTGATTAAGCTGAATGCGGGTAACCGCATCCAGATCGATCAGATGATGAATGATACGTTCGACTGCACCGAGTGCCAGAATCGACCACATATCGTTATCCCTTACAGTTTGAAGCCACGGTGAACGGCAACGATACCAGCAGTAAGGTTGTGATAGTCGCAGTTCTGGAAGCCAGCATTTTCCATCATACCTTTTAAGGTGCGTTGGTCTGGATGCATACGAATTGATTCAGCCAAATATTTATAACTTTCTGAGTCATTCGCAACCAATTTACCCATAATCGGTAAAGCAGTGAATGAATAGAGGTCATAAAGTTTTGAGAATGGCTCAAATACAGGCTTAGAAAATTCAAGAATAAGTAAACGGCCACCTGGCTTCAACACACGGAACATAGATGCAAGCGCTGCATCTTTATCTGTCACGTTACGTAAACCAAAGCTAATGGTGAGTAAGTCAAAGCTGTTATCTGCAAAAGGCTCTAGAGTTTCTGCATTAGCAAGTACGAAATCAACATTGGTACAGCCTGCATCAATGAGGCGGTCGCGACCAACATTAAGCATAGATTCGTTAATGTCTGAAAGAACGACATGGCCTTGAGGACCAACTTCACGGCTAAATACTTTTGCTAAGTCGCCTGTACCACCAGCAATATCTAATACGTGTTGACCACGGCGTACGCCAGACATATTAATTGCGAAGCGTTTCCATAGGCGATGAATACCAAATGACATTAAGTCATTCATCAAGTCATATTTGCTTGCCACCGAGTGGAATACTTCTGCAACTTTTTGAGCTTTATCTTCAGTTCTAACTGTTGAGTAACCGAAGTGGGTGGTTTCACCAACGTTGCCAGTATTGCCAGCACCACGAGGTAAATTATATTTCGGTACAGAACCATTAACCGGTGTGTCGGTTAAGGTTTGTTGTAAAGATTGTTGTTGCCCTTGAGGGGTACCTGACGGTAAAGGTGAGCTTAGGAATGGGCTAACTTTGTCTGAACTTTGTGCCTGCTCAGTTGGAGATGTTGGCTTTTGGTTTTCGTTAGACATATTGTCTCTCCTAGACTCAAACTCAAGTGAAACGGAATAAGTTCTGCATGATGACAGATTTTGTCTATTTTTACAGGCATCATCACGCAAATATAATGAATAAAATCTCAACTTCGTAAGGTTGATTTTTTCTCTGTGCCGACCTTATCACACTCTAAACGGATTCGGATGCCCTGAATGTACATTTTCAATAATTTGGCGTTCTTTTTCAGTAAAAGTCTTGATAAAGTTCTCGGCTGATTTTAACGGTTTCATCGCACTAAAACCATCTTGGATAAAATCATACATCAATTCGAAGTGATATTTCTGGGCAATACCTTTACACATTTTAAAAGCCGTAAACATCATAAATGAGCGCATGTATTTATCGAGTGCGGCTCCTAAATCATCAAGAAGAGCAAGCTGCTGATAACGAGCTTCTGCCTGATCAAGTTTGATTAAGGTTAAACGCATAATCTCATCAGTGAGTACTGTATCTGCCGGATAGTCCTCAAGAAGCTGCATAGCTACTTGCTCATCAAGTTGAGTTGCAAGCACAGCCAAACTTACCGATTTAGTGCCAGTTTTAATTGCATTTTCAGGCAATACTTTTTCGGCTTTATGGGCATATTTCAATAAGCGTTCAATTTGAGCTGCCAGAGCATCAAACTCTGGACCACCATATAAACGATTTAAAAAATACTCTGACATGAGTTTATGTTCAGGCAAGTTAAAAAAGTCGTGATGAGTATCTTTCATCCGCTCTTTTAGCCATGTTTGTACATCTTGCAAACGCTGGGCAAGCACTGGATTGTCGTGATAATTAAATGTTTTATATTGTTGTAAAAGATCATCAAAAGCAGCGAGTTTAGACATTTAAGGCTCTAATATTGGGCTATTTGCAAAAAATCATAAGAGGCATTGTAACCTTGTACTATGGCGAGAAGATGTAAAAAAAATGATTCATGCGTCAATTCTTAGACAGATTTTTGTCGCAATGACATAATTTGTATAGCAATTCATCATTTAACCGCATAAGTTAAAGATCATCGAAATTAAACAATAAAATATTAGAGCCGTAGACTATGAGTGAACAACAACCAAAATTTGAAATTCGAGATGAAGAACTGCTTTCAGTTGACTTGATTGAAGCACAATATGCGTTAAAAGAAAGTCGGGGAAAACCCAACGCTAAAAGCACACTCATTTTAATGAGTGGTATTGAGCTGGCAGGTAAAGGGGAAGCGGTTAAGCAGCTTCGTGAGTGGTTAGACCCTAGATATTTGCGAGTCAAAGCAGATGCGCCACGTGTACTGACAGATACAGAAGCATTTTGGCAATCTTATTCGGAGTTTATTCCTACCGAAGGCCAAATTGTGGTGATGTTTGGCAATTGGTATAGCGATTTGCTCGTAACAGCAACGCATGTATCTGAACCTTTAGATGAAGCACGCTTTGATGCTTATGTTGAAAATATGCGGGCATTTGAGCAAGATTTAAAAAATAACTATGTCGATGTGGTTAAAGTCTGGTTCGATCTTTCATGGAAATCACTACAAAAACGTTTAGACAAAATTGACCCGTCTGAGCAACACTGGCATAAGCTTCACGGTCTAGATTGGCGTAATAAAAAACAATACGACACTTTGCAAAAGTTACGCCGTCGTTTTACTGACGACTGGTACATTATTGATGGCGAAGATGAAAAGCAGCGTGATCAGTTTTTTGCTCAGTACCTTTTACAACACATGCGCCAACTTCCTGATCATGAAACCGAAGTTAAAGGAAAATGGCAGCAGGCCAAAATTCCAGAAAGTTTATTAAAACCTTCTAATGAACCACTTGAAAAAGCTGAATATAAAAAAGAGCTCGATAAATTAAGCAAAAAAATTGCTGATGCCATGCGTTTCGATAAACGTAATGTCGTCATTGCTTTTGAGGGGATGGATGCTGCAGGTAAAGGTGGTGCAATTAAGCGAATTGTTAAAAACCTAGACCCGCGTGAATATGATATTCACTGTATTGGAGCACCTGAACGCTTTGAAGCACGACACCCTTACTTATGGCGCTTTTGGAACCGCATTAATGAAGCCGAGAAAATCACAATCTTTGATCGGACATGGTATGGGCGCGTACTTGTTGAACGTGTTGAAGGTTTTGCTTCACCTTTAGAGTGGCAGCGTGCCTATGACGAAATTAATCGTTTTGAAAGAGATTTATTTGATAGTCAAACGATTGTGGTAAAAATTTGGCTTGCGATTAGCAAAGATGAGCAAGAGCAGCGCTTTAAGGCCAGAGAAGAGACACCGCATAAACGTTTTAAAATTACCGCAGAAGATTGGCGTAATCGTGATAAATGGGATGATTATTTAAAAGCGGCAGCAGATATGTTTGAGCGAACCAGTACAGATTACGCACCTTGGTATATTGTTGCAACTGATGATAAATATACGGCACGTCTGGAAGTATTAAGGGCGGTTTTAAAACAGCTGAGAGCAGATTAAGCTCTCAGCCATAAGGCATAGATTAATTTACAATGGTGGTGCGGCTTTTTTGCTGAATACGCTTTGCAAGATTGTAACTGTCGGTAAGATGCGTTTCTGCTATTTTTTTCATCATGAAATAGCCTAAACTAGCTGCTACAATTTGTCCGCCTAGCGGTATAAATTTAGTCACCTGTTTCGTTACGATTTTGCCAAAAAAGCCGTTAAATGTTTTTTTAACGGTCGTGCGTGCCACTACAAAGCCTGAAAATTCGAAACCACGTTTACGTAGTTCATCCCAGTGAATTGTTTTAGTTTTTGGGTCATAGACACTTACGTGTTCAGGGGCTAAACCGAAACGGGAATTGATATCTGGAATCAGGTACGACAAAATTCCCAAATCTATCACCACGTCAAAAAAAGGGATCGGTACAATTGCCGCCCCTGCTGAGACGTAAGCTCTTTTTTTGATGAGATCATGGCACTCATCGCGAATTTGTTCCAGATTTAGGCTAGGATCAATATAGTCAGGAATCTTGTCAATTTTCATAATGTCTACCTGTATAAATTTCTTGATGGCGTCATTCAAACCAAGTGTAAGTGACACCTGAAGTTAAATTATGCTGTGTTTAAACCAACGTGACATAGTCAGATTCAGTTGTATAGTAATGAATGTTTATGATTTTGTGCATAAATTATGCAAGCAGGAAATGAAATAAATGGGGATCCATGTTATTCAAAGTCAACGTATTGATGTGTTGTTGCAAGGTGTATTAGCGTCTACATCTCAAGCTTCAACGCATCCATTACAGGTTTTGAAAACCCAACATTTTATTGTTCCAAGTCCTGCGGTCGAGCAGTGGCTGATACAAAAACTTGCAGAACAGCAAGGCATGAGTGCCAATTACCAGTTTCACCAACGGGTACGCGGCTTCCAGTGGTATGCCTATCAGCAAGTTTTAACTGCGCATAAAGAACAGGTCCGTAAAGCGAACATTCCACGTTTGATTTTTAAATGGCGGGTTCATCAGGCTTTGCATGAGTTTATTCAACCTGACACGATGAGCATAGACACATCGCATCCTTTACATTCTATTGTTCAGCGTATTTACGACAGTGCAGATCGCCTCGAACAAGGCATAGATAAACAATTAAAAAAACAGAAAATGCTGTATTGGGTCGCTGAGCAGGTTGCTGATTTATTTAGTAACTATATGATTTATCGTGGACAGTGCCAGCGTGGTTGCGAAAATGGTTGCACTTGTCCTGAAAACTGGTTGTCTGCTTGGGGGCAGGGGCGATCACTCGATATTGAAAAATATATTGTACAAAAAGATGAAGAAGTGACTGCTTTTGCATTGCACCAAACTGAGGAACTAGAACGCTGGCAGCGTTGGTTGTGGCAGCAACATTTTCATGATGATTTTGTGCAGATGCAGCAAATTGATGCGTTGTTCTGGCAAGAGTTAGATCATCCGGACCGTAGTAAGCGCGCTATTTCAAGATTACCTAATCAGGTAGTGATCTTTACGTTATTAGATTTACCGCCAAGCCAGTTACAGTTCTTGCGCCGTTTAGGCCAATATATTGATGTACTGATTTTGCACTATAACCCTTCACAAGAATATTGGGCCGATAGTGTCGATCCACTGTGGAAGCAGCGTTATGACCTAGGGGTAAAAGAACGTTTTATTGCGAAAAACCCGAAGGCTACAGATGCTGAAATTAGTGATTTCTTTAATAAATTTACACTCAACTTTAATGCTGAAGCGCGTGAGTCTAGACATCCGCTTTTAACCAGATTGGGTAAACAAGCCCGCGACCACTTTTCACTATTATCGAATTTGTCTACGGGCGAAGAAGGTAAGTGGGTTGATGCTTTTGTGGATGATTTTCCAGAAAGTTTACTCGGTAAAGTTCAGTCAGATATTTTGCATTTAGTGGAACCCCAAGCTAAACAATATGAGCTTGCTTCCGATGATGACTCTATTCAGATTCATGTTTGTCATTCGACTTTACGCCAACTTGAAGTATTAAAAGAGCAATTGATTGGTTGGTTGGCTAAACCACATGACCAGCCGCGCCGACCAAACGATATTTTAGTTTTAGTTCCTAATTTGGCTGACATAGAGCCTTTAATTCGAAGTGTATTTCCTGCTACGGCCACAGAGCAAGGTGTGCATTTGCCTGTGAAAATCGCAGGTGTTGCATCACTTGATGCACTGAATGCATGGCGTGCTGTGATTGGGCGTATTCAACTGATGCAGGGGCGTTTTAGCTTTGATGATTTTGCTGACTGGTTAAGTTTACATGCGACCCAGCAGCGTTACGAACTTGCGTATGTTCAGGTTGAGCGAATTTTAAATTTGCTTGCCGATGCAGGTTTTAAACGAGGGCTTGATGCAGAACATCTCAAGCGCAGTTTGTGTGACGGTGATGATGATTATCGATATAGCTTTAAATTTGCCTTAGAACGATTGGCTCTTGGTATTGCCGTGCCTGTGCACGCCACATTTAATCAGGTGTTGAGTTATGCCAAAGTTCAACCGAGTGATTTTGAGCTGATTGGTACACTCATTCAGATTTATCAAGATTTGAATGAGCGCCGTGATTGGCTGACGCTGCATGAACAGGGGAAAGTCTACACGGTTGAATATTGGCTTCAGGTGCTGGGTAAAGATATTGTTGAATTTGAGCAGGTCGGTGTTGCTGCTTTAAAAGCTGTTCGGGAAATTGTTAAGAAACAAGAGCGAATGTTGACGCTCGCAAGCTATTACGCTGAGACAGAAACAGGAACTTTGCGCAAAATTACCTTGCCTCTGCCTTATATTATTGAAGAAATTCAGCGAACTTTAGAAAGCCAAAGTACACAAGCTGAACCGACAGGACAAATTACCTTTGCCCAAATTGGACATATTCGGCCTTTACCTTATCGTTTAATGGTCATGCTAAATCTGGATGCAGGGCAATTTCCAAACCGAGATACCCATGTTCCATTTGATTTAATGGATGCACTGCGTCAACAGTTAGGTGACCGCTCTCGTCTTGAAGACGATCAAGGGGCGTTTTTAGATGCTTTATTATTAGCCCAAGACAATTTATGGCTGTTTTATAACGGTTTTGATGTGAATGATGGTGAGGTACGAGAACCATCTAGTATTCTTCAAGAGTTCCGTGAACACCTTGCCTTGATTGTGAAAGCTGAAGACGATGTACCTGAAAATGTAGTTGTGGAAGGAATTGAGATTCCATCACAGTTAAAACAACTCTATCACTTACATGACTTACAGCCCTTCGACCCGAAAGGTTTTACTGTAGAAAAAAGTGTGATCCGTTATCAAGATCACTGGTTTAAGGTCGCTTCACAAATTCAGCAAATCTCAGGAAACCGTCAACCTTGGGCGAATACGACCTATCCGCTACAAGCCCCTGACATGTTGGTTTTAGATAGTCAGCAGTGGATACAGGATGTGACGTTCCCTGCACGTTTATATTTGAAAACTTTAGGGGTGGAAAACTTAGGAAGTGTCGGAGTGCTCGACCAAAATGAACCGTTATTATTAGATGGTTTAGGGCGTTATGCGATCCGACATTTTTTACAGCAATCTGAACAGCAAGCACAACCTGAAGTATTAATTGATCAGTTGCCTGTAGGTAAAGTCAAATATAGCGCATGGCAACAAGGTGTGTTTGAGCAAGAATGTTTGCTTGAACGCCTTCACCATTATGCACCAGCAGTGACACAAACCACGCAGCGTATTTGGCGAATTGCTAAACAGCTTCATATGAATATTACAGTTCCAAAGTCTGAAACTCGGGATTGGGTGAGCATGGAGCCTTCAAGTGCCCGCGCAAAAAGACGCGCGAAAGTCTGGTTGGAACACTTACTTTGGTTAGCTTATTTGAATGAGGGAAGTGCAGGAGCTGAAAAGCGCCGTATTGTGGTTTTTAGCGATCAAACTGTGATTTGTAGTGGGGTTAGTTCTGAGCAAGCTCGGCAATATTTACAGCCATGGTTTAAAATCTGGCGTCATGCACAGCAACAACCATTGGTTCTACCAGCAGCCTTATTATTAAAACCATTAGAAAAAGCCAAAGCATATCAGTGGGAAACAACAAATCAGGCAGAAAAAGCAAAACTGGATGAGAAGAGCTACACTGAGCTGTTAAAATACTGGAATGAGACAGGGTCATTTACCACAATGGATATGACTCAAAATGAAGCTTGCAAGTTGCATCGAGACTGGAGCTTTATTTTACAAGAACAAGATGCGCAAGCTTTGCTTCAACATGCTTGTGATGAGTTTGCGTATGATCTGTATCATCCGGTTTTTCAATTTCAACATTCGGAGTAAGACATGAACTCAAGAGTACAGGTGTCTTATCAACCTATTATTGATATTGAATTTAGTGGTTTACATTTAATTGAAGCTTCGGCAGGTACAGGAAAAACTTATACCTTATCGAGCTTGATGGTCCGTATCTTTCTTGAAAAATACTTGCCTAAACAAGTGATTGCGACCACGTTTACCCGTGCTGCCGCTGCTGAGTTAAAAAGTCGTATTCGTGCCCGTTTGGTAGAAACGTATCGTTACTTAGAGACCAAGCGTAGTTTTACAGAACACGAATTAATTACGCAGGCTGAGCAAGAGTCTGACTTATTACTTCAACATATTTTAAAAAGCTTTGCGACGCGTATTGCCTATGCATGTGAACGTTTAAAATTAGTCATCGATCAGTTAGACGAGTTATTTGTCGGGACACTTGATAGCTTTAGCCAAAAACTGTTACGTGAGTTTGCCTTTGAGAGTGGCAAAATTGAGCGCGCTCAAATTACCGATGATGCCACAACATATAGTCGACAACTAATTCATGATGTTTTACGTGAATGGATACAGTCTCAACCTCAGACCGTGATTGATGCTTTATATCTGGCAGGTGAACTCAAGAGTGTCGATAGTTTTGTCAAACTTGTTGAAGACTCACTGAATTTTAGTTCGGCTCACTTTAAACTTCCTGAAAAACCAACCATTCAATTTGAACAACTTGCACAGCTCAAACAGTTAGCAACAGAAATTGACTTAAGCCTTTTAGAAAACTATTACCAACTTGATGGTGAACACTATAAACATGTGAGCGGCACAATATTTCGGAATGGGGCATTTAACAAATTATTTAGTGAATGTTTGCCGCAGCTTTTGCAAGTTCTAACGCAAAGCGACAGCATTTTGGTTTTTGATGGGTCTTTGACTGCACAACGTGAACTCGTTTTCAAATTTTTAGGTCAACTTGCCGATCAGAAAGTTTTCAAGAAATGTCCTGCTGAAATTTCTGCTGGATTCTATCAACATCCTTGTATTCAACAGATTCAACAGCTATTTGGTGTGCTGAAAAACTACGCCGAGCAGTTCGACCAGCTTCATATTTTTTTAAAAGCCTATTTGTGTGTAGAAGTTAAAAAACGTTTGCCGCAGGTTTTACAAAATAAAGGCGAAACTACTTTTTCTCAGCAAATTCGTACACTTTCTGAAGCTTTAAAAGGTGAGCAGGGGCAGCGTTTTGCTGTATTTGTTCAGGCACGTTATCCCTTAATTTTGGTCGATGAATTTCAGGACACTAACCAAGATCAAGACGATATGCTGGCGAGCATTTGGCGCCATCCAGAGCGCTACCAAAAAGGCTGCATGATTATGGTGGGCGACCGTAAACAGGCGATTTACGGTTTCCGTGGTGGGGATATGCTCACCTTCTTAAATGCCTATAAAGATATTCAAGCCAAACATGGCCGTGAATATAAGTTAATTCATAACCATCGTTCCGTTGCTGATCTGGTTGAAGTGGTCGATGCCTTATTTCAACGACAAATTGATTTCGGCGAAGAGGTTCAATATGACCCAATTCGAGCAGGAACTCGGCCTCATCCTGTACTGATTGAGCAGAATAATCATAATCCTCATCCTTTACGTTGGCTCATGCTCAAAGATAAAGAAACTGAGGCACAGCAAGTTGCTTGGAAGATTCGAGATCTACTCAACCAGTCACATGCTGGACAACTATATTTTCAAAAAGATGCTCAGACTCAAGCTCTAAACGAAGATGATATTGCGGTATTGTCTCGTAATCATGATGGGCTTGATAAAGTTCAATTTGAGCTAGAGCGTTTAGGAATTCGGGTTAACAGGCCATCAAAACGAAGTGTTTTCGATTGCACAGTTGCGCAAGACGTTGGTGCTTTGTTGACTGCCATACTTCATCCTTACGATGAGGCAAAAGTGAAGCGAGCTTTAATTAGCCGTCTATTTGCCATGGATTTAAAACAACTCTTACAGCTTGAGCAGACAGCCGAAGGGTTAAGCCAGTTTATGACTGGTTTTGATAGCATTAGAGAGTTGTGGTCCGCTCAAGGCTTTTTAGTAGCATGGCAACAATGCCTCATCCAGTTTGATATATGGCAAAATTTGGTCGCTGCCCAAAGTAAAGATAATGAACGGGTTGTGGTGAACTTGCGTCATTTAACTGAAATTTTGAGTCAGCACAGTGAGAAATACTCAGGCGCGCAAAACCTCTATCATTGGTATCTCAAACAGTTGAGTTCTCCTCTCGATCGTGATTGGGAGTTAGAGCGTAAATTGTCGAGTGAAGCTGGTGTTCAGCTCATGACAATTCACCAGTCAAAAGGACTGGAATTTAAGATTGTATTCTTATTGGGTGCAGACAAGCCCTTTCGAGAAAATAACAAAACTCTGAATTTTTCGACTCAAGATGTAATTCAACCAGACTCAAGTCAGACTTTGACTCAACGTGTCGTTGCGATTGCTGATAAAACTTATTTGAATGAAGTTGAACTTAAGCAACACGAAGAACGAGCGCTTGCTGAACAGAATCGTCTTTGGTATGTCGCTTTAACGCGAGCAAGCCACCGCGTCTACGCGCTTTTACAAGATGTGGATGGTAAATCCGTATCAGGCCTCGCGTTTTGGAAAAATAGGACTGAGCCTTTTCAACACCGTTGCTGTACGGATGAAATGGTTTTGGAGCAGATTCCACAGGCAATTCATTTAGCCAAACAAACAAGTATTATTGAAATACAAGCACAACGTTTTCCTGAACAACGTTTTTATTCGAGAGGTAAAACCAGTTTCAGTTACTTGGCACAGCATTTAAAACATAAGGCTGGCACAGATTTATTGGCCAGTCAGAGCAATGAGGCTGTCTTAGCAGAAGATGAGCTGGATTTAATTAACACTGCTGAAGCAATTAGTGCTCAGCCGATTGACTGGATAAAGAGTAACTTCCCGCGAGGAACGCTTGCTGGTAATTTCTTACATGAAATATTTGAACACATCGATTTTCAATGTTCAGATGACTGGGTAAGTGAAATACGTCGTCGTTTTAAAAATGACTATAGTAGTCTTTGGCAAGATTTACTTAATAAATATAACGAGAGCTTCCCAGAGCAAGAAGATGCCGAGAATCTGCTTTACCAGTCAGTTGCAGAGTGGCTGAAAGATATTTTGCGAACACCGCTTTATCAAGGTTTCCGACTAAATCAGCTTCAACAAGAGCAGTATTTGTCAGAGTTTCCTTTTTATTTGGCATTATCAGATCGGGTTCTAGCGATGACACGTATTCAGCAGCTTTTCGCTGAGTATGGTTTGAATATGCCTGAATTACTTGAAGCACGTTCAGCACGTTACCTTAATGGTTCTATCGATTTAGTTTATTTTGATGGGCAGCGTTACCACATTGCCGATTATAAAAGTAATTACTTAGGTGATGATCTTGCAGATTATCGTAGCGATAGCATTGCCCAAAGCATGTCTTTAGCAAGTTATTGGCTACAAGCAGGTCTATATCTCGTTGCATTACATCGCTATTTGCAAGTCAAAATGCAGGATTACCAAATTGAGCAACACTTAGGTGGGGCAACTTATCTTTATTTACGTGGCATGAATGGTGAAGCTGAGCAGGGCTATTATTACTGGCAGCCTAGCATTGAGTTTATTCTGCGTCTTGATGCCATTTTAGGGTATTTTGCTGAGGATAAAATTGCATGAAAAATGCTGATAAAGTATGTAATTTTAATATTAACAAACATTTGGCATGTGGATAAGCCTGTCTATAACCATGTGGACAAGCGTGTGGAAAACTAGGTGGATAAGTGTGTGGACAATCTAAATAGCTCTGAACAGGCCGATTTAAGCTGGTTAACAACGTGGAGTAGCTTCCTAAATCAGGCTCCATTTACTGAGCAATCGCAAGTGTCAGAAGCCACTTCTTACTTGCAGCAGCTTATTGAAGCGAGCTTACAAGGCGATAGTTGTATCGATGTCAGTTCTGAGCAAATTGCAGCACTTGGTCAGCTTGCTATATCTGCCGATCAAGCAACCTCAAATGTTGCCCCATGCGTCTATGATGAGCAGGGGTTGGCATTATACCGATATTGGCACCTAGAGCAACGACTTGCAGAACAAATTTGTCGATTAAAGCAACAATTAATTCAACCTGTATCTTTTGATGACTACTTAAACCTACTCACAGACTCTCATCAACAGGCAGCTTTACAAATGGTCGCTCGGCAGAGCCTGAGTATTATTACGGGTGGGCCAGGTACGGGTAAGACCTATACGCTTGCACGTATTATTGCAGTGCTTAGCCAAGCAATTCCACATATTCGTGTAGCGATGGCTGCTCCAACAGGTAAAGCCGCACAGCGTATGCAAGAGGCCTTACAGAACTCGTTTAATGACCCTAAATTGCTTGAGTCTGGATTAGTGAGTGAAGAACTAAGGAATCAGGGAACGCAAACAATTCACCGATTATTGGGAATGGGGCATAGTCAAACACCACGGTTTAATCAAAAACAACCGCTTCCTTATGACGTGATTGTCGTGGATGAGGCTTCCATGCTGGATTTAAATCTAGCTACTCTTCTATTTGAAGCAATGCCAGAGTCTTGTCGAATTATTTTATTAGGAGATGCAAATCAGCTGGCTTCCGTCGACGTCGGAGCGGTTCTTGCTGATTTGCAACAAATACAGGCACTCGCCGACAACAGGGTACAATTACAAACCAGTCGCCGTTTTGCTGAAGGGGCATTGATTGGGCAGGTGGCACGTTTTATTCAAATGCAAACCAGTCAGATTAATCATGAGCAGGTTTTGCAACAGTTTGAAATTGATATTGTTGAGGTTTCTGAATTAAAGCCTATAGTTTTACAAAGTGACATGCCAGATGTGGTTCAGCTTGAGTATTTGCCAGAAGGGAATCACGCAGAAGTCGAAATTTATTATCAGAAGCTCATGCTCGGTTTCCAAGGATATGTAAAAAGCCTAAAAAATTATTTAAAAGAAGAACGCTCTATTGAACAGGTCCAAAACGTAGTAAAAGCATTTGATGACTATCGTATTTTAACGGCTGTTCGTCATGGTCCATTTGGCTTACAGCAGTTAAATCAATATGCACAGCGTTGGATACAGCAACAACTTTCAATAGTGATAGCTGGGGGATGGTATGTCGGTCGTCCGGTCATGATGACTTATAACGACTATCAGCTCGGTATTTCAAATGGTGACATTGGTCTGTGTTTTGAACATAGAACTCAGCCTCAGCAGTTTGAAGTATATTTTCCAAGTTTGAATAAATGGGTCGCGGCAAATCGATTACCTAAAAGTATTCAAAGTGCATTCGCTTTAACGATTCATAAATCACAAGGGTCTGAATTTACACACACTGCTGTCGTTTTAGATCAAGCCGCAAAGAATTTATTAAGCCAAGAGCTTATTTACACTGCGATTACACGCGCTAAAAAAGTAGTAAGTCTTTTGGTTCATCCCGAAGCTTTACTACAGTCCTTTACAGTTCGTACGACACGAAAAAGTGGTTTAGTTCAGAAAGTTAATCGGTTAGTTCGTTAAGCCAAACTTAATATTTTTACCCTTGTAAGAAAAAGCTTACATAGATTCGAGATATTTGCTGCTAGAGTACACCCCACGTTTTTGAGATTATAAACGCACAACGAGCTTGGCAAGGAATGTCGGGCAAAATCGCACAATAATAATAGCTTAAGTCGAGAGACTGCGAACTTACAATGACGTAGGTGTATAAAGAGGAAACTTACAGCCGCTAAGCCTTGTAGTTTTGGGAGAGACTACAGGGCTTTTTTATATTCTCAATTTTATTTACTTCTAAAAATTATCAGAAAAGTTCGGATTTAAGCCAATATTGAGTGCAATTTCTTTTAAAAATTTATATCAATAATATCAATATATTTATCTGTAATATGATTTTTAAACAGCCATTTTTCCTGTGAATTGTTAAGTTAAATGTTATACAGAACTGTACGATAATGGGGCAAAAACCGTTATTTATTAAATATTAGACAGACCTGTACGTTTTTGCTTACATGATGATAAGAAAAATACTACTTTTCTTCATAATTGGATATGTCACAATACATCACATAAGGAAATAGAAACAAAACAACGGAAGTCAGTTAAAACAACAAGAAGGATGTGACTAGCATCTCACCAACGATAATAAAAATAGAAATAACACGATAAACAAAAACTACAGCGCAAAAAACCCAAGCAGAAATGCTTGGGTTTTTTATTTAATTTACACTAAGTTCGTTTCATGAGCATCGCTGCCAAACAAAGATCGGCGCTGATCTCTAGGAATACGTGGGCATTGTGTTGAAATCTGATAAAGTACATTGGCTAGTGCAGGAAGGTGAGTGCCCACGACCGATTTGCCCGTTGTTAATAGAGAAACACTAATATCTCGTTCAGGGTCGGCCCAACATAAAATGTTGGAGAATCCTAAATGACCAAAAGCTTGCCCCGTCATTGGACCAAAAAGGCCTATAGGATTACTACCTAACATTGGACCTAAGGCATAGCGCATTGGAATGAGTAAAGTACGGTCAATGTTAACGCCTGTGGTCGGCAGTGTTGCCCTGAAAATCGTTTTCTCACTGAATATTTGCTGACTGCCATAGCTTCCGCCACTTAAAAGCATTTCAAAGAAACGTCCAGCTTGTTCTGCACTCGTATAAATGTTGCCGGCTGGGCAAATTGTATCCATAAAACGACTATCGTTAGTCACATCAACTGCAAGTTGCAACCCTCCACCTAACACATGATTTAGATAGTGATCGGTACCCAGCCGAGGGTGTAGACCCGTTGCACAGTTTAAGGCCACTTGTGAGCGGTATTCTGGTTTTAAGCCATAATTGAAATAAGGCATTCCCATTGGTTTTTCGATAGTTTGATGTACAAACTCACGTAAATCTTGCCCAGTCACCCGTTCAATCACTTCTCCTAAAATATAACCCGCCGTAACCGCATGATAGGCAAGATGGTTGCCAGCAGGAGATACAGGCTTGGCAGCATATAAACGTTTTAAAATTTCATCTTTATCAAATAGGAGTTCGGGCGTGACATCGCCATCAATATAGGGAATGCCGCCACGATGTGCTAATAAATGAAAGAGAGTTGCACGGCGCTTACCATTTACGCCGTATTCTGGAATATAGTAGCTAACAGGATCAAGCAAATTGATTTCGCCTTTTTCATCTAGTAGATGAATCAGCATGGCCGTGATCATCTTAGATGCTGAAAACAGACAAACGGGCGTATCTGGAGTCGCAATCAGGGCATTCTCTTGTAGTCCTGCCGGAGAGTTCCCTTGAGCATATCCAATGCTTCTGTTCAGCAAAACTTTACCTTGTCTACGTAAGCAGAAGGTAATAAGTGGATAATTTCCGGTTTTATATAGTGCTTCTATACTGTTCCAGATCTTTTTAACCTGGCGCTCAGTCATTTCACCCTGTTCAGCAGCAACTTCATCTTGATGACGAATAACTTGCTCAATATTGTCCGGTACTGGACAAGTGTTGGTTGAAAAAATTTTCACACGTCCCTCGCGCTTCTTTCTTTTTATTCAAAGCTAGTGTGCAGGGTTAGCATGCTCATGTCAGTGTCTAAAATGACAAGTTACTGAAAACTATTTTGCAATCCACCTATAGATACCTTAAAATAGGCAACTTGCTGTAGTGATGCACGGCAGTCAGTTGCCTCAACTGATTCATATCGTTTACTTTTTTAAGCATCTCGGAGAAATCGAATGGCTTTAACTAATGCAGACCGCGCAGAGATCATTGCTAAATTTGCTCGCGCTGAAAATGACACTGGTTCACCAGAAGTACAAGTAGCTTTATTGACTGCTCAAATCAATGATTTACAAGGTCACTTTAAAGCTCACAAACACGACCATCACAGCCGTCGTGGTTTGATTCGTATGGTTAACCAACGTCGTAAATTGCTCGACTACTTAAATGGTAAAGACCACGGTCGTTACACTGCTTTGATCGGTGCTTTAGGTTTACGTCGTTAATTCGATTTTCACTTTGTTTTCGCTATTTCGCATGTCGCAATGCTTTATCGCTGAAAAGAGAGTTTCACTTAATTTTAGATTAAGTGATGTTTAGAAGGGGCGCTTGTGCGCTCCTTCTTTGCGTTTAATATTATTTAAAATTTTTGGCCTAGTGTGATGGCTTCTAAGCTTTGTCATTTATCTACCAACAGTTGTAGTCTGAATGCCAAACCTTAGGGGTCTCACTAGAATAAAATTAGGAAAATACAATACATGTCAATGTTTAATATCGTTCGTAAAGAATTCCAATTCGGTCAACATCAAGTCGTTTTAGAAACGGGTCGCGTTGCACGTCAAGCAAACACAGTTTTAATTACAATGGGTGGCGTAACTGTTTTAGTTGCAGTTGTTGCTCAACCTAAAGCAAAAGCGGGTCAAGACTTCTTCCCGTTAACAGTTAACTATCAAGAAAAACAATATGCAGCTGGTCGTATCCCTGGTGGTTACGGTAAGCGTGAAGGCCGTGCTTCTGAAGCTGAAACTTTAATTTCACGTCTTATTGACCGTCCAATTCGTCCATTGTTCCCAGAAGGTTACTTCAACGAAATCCAAGTAACAGCAACAGTTGTTTCTTCTGACAAAACTATGGATGCTGATATTGCAGCAATGCTTGGTACATCAGCAGCATTATCTATTGCTGGTACTCCTTTCCGTGGTCCAATCGGTGGCGCACGTGTTGGTTTAATCAACGGTGAATATGTTCTTAACCCGAACTTTGAACAGTTGAAAGAAAGTGACCTTGACCTTGTTGTTGCTGGTACAGAATCTGCTGTATTAATGGTTGAATCTGAAGCTAAAGAGCTTTCAGAAGACCAAATGCTTGGTGCTGTGCTTTTCGGTCATGACGAAATGCAAATCGCGATTCAAGCAATTAAAGAATTTGCTGCTGCTGCTGGTGCAGTTGAATCAACTTGGGTTGCTCCAAGCAAAAACGAAGCACTTCTTGAGCAATTAAAAGCAGCTTTCGAAGCTAAAATTTCTGAAGCATATACAATTGCGGTTAAACAAGACCGTTATGCAGCACTTGATGCACTTTATGCAGAAGCTGTAGCTCAGTTCGTTCCTGAAAATGACGAAACTGGTATTGCTGACGAAGTAAATGAATTATTTGAAGACCTTAAATACCGTACAGTACGTGACAACATCTTGTCAGGTAAACCACGTATTGATGGCCGTGATACTAAAACTGTTCGTGGTATCGACGTTCAAGTTGGTGTATTAGACCGCGCTCACGGTTCTGCATTATTTACACGTGGTGAAACTCAAGCGTTGGTAACAACAACTTTGGGTAATACTCGTGATGCATTAATGGTTGATACATTGTCAGGTACTAAAACTGACAACTTCATGTTGCACTACAACTTCCCTGCATACTCTGTAGGTGAAACTGGTCGTGAGTCTGGCCCTAAGCGTCGTGAAATCGGTCATGGTCGTTTAGCTCGTCGTGGTGTTCAAGCTGTTCTTCCTGCTGCGGACCGCTTCCCGTACGTAATCCGTATCGTATCTGACATTACTGAATCTAACGGTTCATCTTCAATGGCTTCTGTATGTGGTGCTTCATTATCACTTATGGATGCGGGTGTTCCACTTAAAGCACCAGTTGCTGGTATCGCAATGGGCTTAGTGAAAGAAGGCGAGCGTTTTGCAGTACTTTCTGACATCTTGGGTGATGAAGATCACTTAGGTGATATGGACTTTAAAGTAGCAGGTTCTGCAAACGGTATTACTGCGCTTCAAATGGACATCAAGATTGAAGGTATCACTGAAGAAATTATGGAAGTTGCATTAAACCAAGCATTTGCTGGTCGTATGCACATCCTGAATGAAATGAATAAAGTCATTTCACGTGCTCGTGCTGAAATCAGCGCACATGCACCGACATTTGAAGTGATTAACATCAATCCAGACAAGATCCGTGATGTTATTGGTAAAGGTGGCGCAACGATTCGTGCCATTACTGAAGAAACTAAAGCTGCAATTGATATTGAAGATAACGGTACAGTTCGCGTATTTGGTGAAACTAAAGCTGCTGCTCGTGCTGCGATTGCAAAAATTCAAGCACTTACTGCTGAAGTTGAACCAGGTAAGATCTATGACGGTAAAGTAATCCGTATTGTAGAATTCGGTGCGTTTGTAAACATCATGCCGGGTACTGATGGTCTTCTTCACATTTCGCAAATTTCAAACGAACGTATTGCGAACGTGACTGACGTTCTTAAAGAAGGTCAAGAAGTGAAAGTACAAGTTGCTGATGTTGATAACCGTGGTCGTATTAAATTGACTATGAAAGACATCGAACAAGCATAATTGTTTGAATGACACGAAAAAGTCCGCTTGATGCGGACTTTTTTTATGGCATGATGCAAGTAATACAAAAACAGATCGTTGTGGTATGCAGGTTTATTATTTTTATCGCCATCAAAGCGACGGCTATGTCTTTTTAAGCCGCGAACAGCATAGTGAACATGTTCTGGAGTTTTTCTGGATTGATAGTGTCAGAACGGATGTGGTTAACCATAACGAAGAATGGCAACAAGAGATTCATAAGCTTTCAGGTGTGGTTATTAATGAGTTTCATATGCGGGATATTGCCAACATTGAACATCCCTGTGCATTTGACACGCTTGAAGAATATGACCTGTTAATTTTTAAGAAATTGGTTACGCCTGACGATGAAATTAAGCATGCAGAATCACAAGATAGTGTTTTTGGTTTAGCAACGACGCCGATTAGTTTTATTTTGACACCTGATGTGCTGATTAGTGTGCGCGAGCAGGGGAATAAGTCGATTGAAAACTATATTCAACGTCTCGAAAATATTTTATGTAAAACTTTAGAAGAACAAAACAAAACCCGTAAATTACCGAATTCACCCGTCGATTTATCATTACGCTTGTTAAATAGTATGGTTGATGGTTATCTTGATATCCGCTCACCATTGACGCGAAGAGTAGAGCATTGGCAACAACAACTATTGCAGGGTAATCGTCGTTTTAAACAGTGGCACCAGTTGTTCCATGAGAATATGGCCTTTCAACAGGTCGAAAATTTATGTGAAGAACAAATCGAAACCCTTCAAGAGTTTCGGGATGAAATTGTAGAAAATTACCATCATGTCGTTGGCAGTCACATCCATAATTCTCAAGATATTTTACTGGTTCGTTTAAATGATTTAATGAGTCATGTAGAACGTATTCAGAAACATACTTTACGTTTACGTAGCGCAATTCAGTCAGCAATTGATTTACATTTTTCTGCTATTGCAAACCAAACTAATGAAAACATGCGGATTCTTGCGATTATCACGGCAGTCTTTGCACCACTTACCCTTTTAACGGGCATTTATGGAATGAACTTTGAGTTTATTCCTGGTCTTAAATCACCTGTTGGTTTCTGGATTATGTTGGGTGCCATGCTGATTAGTACGATTTTTCTGTTGTACTATTTTTATCGACAGCATTTGGTTGGGCGTGGTGAAAAAAGTGTGATTGATTTACTGGCTCAACAGCATCGTCAAGATCGGATGAATTTGTTTTGGTTTTTGGAATATGAGCCGATTAAACAGACTGTGAAGGAATTGGAGAAGATTACTCGGTTGAAGTAATAGGAATTTTCAAAGATCAGTAAAGTTGATTTGTTAGTACTGCCTCAAATTTAGGGATTAATTTGATACTTATTGTCTAGGCATATCCTTACTTTTGACTGGGCAAAAGTAACAAAACCCCTTGCTTGGACTGACGGTACATCCTTGTTACCGCAGTCCAAAAGGCGGCATCCATGCCGCCCATCACGTTAGCTCATACCTGTGTGAAAGATTATTTAGAAGAAAAAATCTTAATGAAAATGCTTCAACTGTTTTCTAAGTTGTTGTACTTCATCAATCAAATCTAACATCACCGCAACTGCTGCCAAACTTGCGTCAAAGTCACGTTGCAGACGATAAGCTTTACGTGCACGTGCCACATCTTCACCGATAAATTGGTGTGCTTCAGGCGTATTATCGACAGATAAAATGTCATATTCAATTAACTGAATAATCCAGTCAGGGCTTTGACCACAAGCTTGAGCAAATTGTTGTAGGTCAAATGTAGATTGTTCATCAACGACCTCCGCACTAAAGGTATGGCCGTCATATACAATTTCGCGATAATGAATGGTTGTCATGATCTTGCTCCCTAATGAGATGAACGAGGTTCGAATGAAGCGAAGGCTTCAGCCAGTTGCTGATAAGCTTGTTTTTCTTTTTCAGAATGCGCTGGTGGGAATACAATATTTAAAATTAAATAGAGATGGCCTGGCGTTTTATTTGGTATCCCTTTGTCTTTTAAACGTAGCTGTTGTCCTTGTTTTGCGTTGTGAGGTAAATTGACGTTTAAAGGTCCAGCTGGTGTTTTTACTTCAATACCCTGACCTAATGCAGCTTCCCACGGCGCTACATCTACAGTCAAATATACATCGCTACCTTCAACATGAACGCGGTCTGTATCTTTATACTGAATTTCAATATAAAGATCGCCGTTGGCACCACCATTGATACCACTTTGTCCTTGTCCACTCAAGCGAATTTGCTGACCTTCTTTCATACCTTTTGGTATTTTCACCTGCAAGGTTTTGCGTTGAACTTCAGGTTCGCCATAAGCATTCATGGTCGGGATTTGCAGGGTAATCTGTTGCGTTGATCCATGATAGGCAATATCAAGATCAACCTCTATGCTGGCATGTTGGTCTTCACCGCGATAACTACGTTGTTGTCTCTGGTACTGTTGCTGACCACCACCAAATCCTGCACCAAAGCGTCCAAATAAATCTTCAAAACCGCTAAAGTCTGCTTGTTCACCACCTGTAAAGCCTTGGCGATAAAACTGTGCTCCATCAAAGCCACCTTGTGCAGCACCCTGACCAAAGTTATTAAAACCTTGAGGATGATCTAACATCTGGTCATATTCAGCTTTTTTTTCTGCATTGCTTAACGTGTCATAGGCAACATTAATGGCCTGCATCTTTTCTTCTGCATCTTTTTCTTTGCTGATGTCAGGATGATATTTACGGGCTAGTTTCCGATAAGCTTTTTTAATTTCATCAGCAGAGGCTTTGCGTGTAACCCCTAATTCTTCATAATAATTTTTTGCCATAATGTTTTATCACGATGGAGTTGTTTATTTCATTATGAAACGATTTTTAGAGTTTTCAATAAGCTAGATTGTATAAGAGTTGTTCTATTCCCAAATGAAATTGATAGAAAAAGGTATAGGCAAATGAGGCCCATATCTTTCATGATTTAGATGAAACTTTGATATAAGCCATACAGGGCAATAAGTAAAAGTAATAAACCGCATAGCCCTAATATTTTTGGATATAAATGACTGTTAGAGAGGCGACGGAAGAATATATAAACCAAAGATAAGGTGAGGAAGTCTAAAACAATCCATGTCAGGGTCAGTATGGTTAGACTTAAATTTAATTGAGGGGTAATAGAGACGAATTGGGGAAAGAAGGCCGAGAAAAAAATAATATCTTTAGGGTTTGAAATACCTACGAGAAAGCCTTTTTTAAAGCCACCATTTTGTGCTGAAACTGTTTGTATTGCTTCTGGATGAGGTGCTTGAATCACTTCTTTAAGAATACTAAAACCCAAATAACCAATATATAAGCAGCCTAAAATACGAATGATATTAAGATAACTATCGTTAACACTCAGTACTCCCTTTAAAACGAGTACTGAAATAAAAATTAAGACAAGAGATGCTAGATTTGTACCAAAAATGGTTTCAAGCGCTTTTTTATAGCCTCCTTTAAGTCCAGCGCTTGCAACTAAAATCATTACGGGGCCAGGGGTCGCAATCATAATAATTACGCTAAAAATAAAGAGAAAATAATCAAAATAATTCATGGCGTTTTAAGCAATCTATTTATAGGCTATAAAGTAGCCTTATATTATCCTATTTAAAATAAAATATTGAAAACTATCATCAAAAGTACAGACAAATAAAAAGGCGGTATATCCGCCTTTTTATAAATTTTAATGATTAACTCAAATGTTCACCAAATAATGCTAAAGCTTCTTCAGCAGTAAAAGTGTATTGAGTATTACAGAACTGACAATCCATACGAATAGGGTTCTGTTCCTCTAATGTTTCATGAACAGCGTCTACACCAATTTGAATCAGTGCATTTGCACAGCGTTCTTTTGAACATGTACAGCCAAATTTTAGTGCTTCAATTTCTGGTAAACGAACTTCTTCTTCGTTATATAAACGATATAAAATTTCGTTTGCATCTAAATTGGTCAGCTCTTCGGCTTTTAATGTTTCGGTCAACATCGTCAAACGTGGCCATAAATCTTCATCGACCAAGTTTTGCTCTTCTTCATCATGGCGTGGTAAAAGCTGAATTAGTAAACCACCAGAGCGTTTGGTCGTACTTGCTAACACAATGCGAGTTGGAATTTGCGCAGACAAATCGTAATACTGCATTAAACAGCCAGCTAAAGTTTTTTGATCAAGAGGGACAATCCCTTGATAACGCTCGCCAAATTCAGGTTCAATATTAATAAATAAAACTGGATTAACTAAAGCGCCAAGAACTGTACTACTGTCTGTTGCTTCGATGAAGCGTGGGTCCGTTTCGTAATCAGCTAGAGCACGTACTTCACCTAAATGATTACATTCAGCCATTGCCCACTTAAAGGTACCGCTAGCCTGGATTTGCAAGCTGATACGGCCTTTGATTTTTAGTGTACTTGCAAGTAATGCAGTCGCACTCAACATTTCACCTAACAGAATTTTAACCGCAGGCATATAGTCACGTTGAGCTAAGATAGTTTGTAGTGCTTCTTCTAGATGAACTACTTCCCCACGAACCGGAAAGTTCTCAATATAAAAGCGTTGGCGTAAATCAGACATAATATTCTCCAGGGCCCTAAGCAGAGTATAACTATTTCGTTTTAATCAAGCTTAGGAAATGCAGCGAAGCCGCAAGCCGGACAGGGGCAGCTTTGTGCCCATTGTCCAATTATTTAGGCAATGTGAATAAGTCCTTAATATAGCCATTTTTTGAAATCTCAAGTTATTCTAGATGATCTCTTGTAATGTCGATGCGATTTGGCTGTAAATGACGCTTTAAATTAACATCATGTTTTGATGTAGCCTGTTGCTGCGCATCACTTTCAAACAAATGTTCAAGTTCGGCTAAGGCATTACGATGTGTTTCAAAAATCTTCTGTTCATCAGTATAAATACTTTGCTGCTGTATGAGCAATTTCTCATCATAATCCCGAAAGATTTCGATATTGTTATAGGCTTGTTCATCTGAGATGCCGAGTTCTCGTAAGGCGCGATAAGCCATACCTAATGAAGATAAATATGTTTCACGCCAAATGTATTCAACGCCTAAATCTCTTAAAAGATGTACGTGATGGCGGTCACGAGCACGAGCCAACAGCTTTAAGTTTGGGTAATTTAATCTGAGATGGCGAGCGACATTCATTGAGTCTTCAACATCATCAATCGCTAAAATAAATACTTTGGCTTTTTCAATACCCGCGGAACGCAATAAATCTGGCTGGGTCACATCGCCATAATAAAGCTTGCCGCCATAGCGTCGAACAAAGTCTACTTGATGAAGATTATTGTCGATTGCGGTAAAGCCCAAATGTTGCAGGCGGGCAATACGCGCGATAATTTGTCCAAATCGACCAAAACCAGCAATGATAATCGGGTTATCCTGCTGAGGAATTTCATCGTACTCAGGTGGACGTTCTTTATTAAACAGAGGAATAACCTTGGTTGCCATAATCCAGTAAATCACTGGGGTAAGTACCATCGACAACGTCACAATAAGGGTCACTGGTTCTAATAGAGCTTGAGTTAAAATCTTCTCACTTTTTGCAAGACTCAAAATTACAAAAGCAAATTCTCCGCCTTGTGCCAAGCAAGTGCCCAAAAGCAAACTATTGTTCCAACTGTATTTTTTATAGCGGGCAATGGCCGTCAATATCAGTGTTTTGATGAGCAATAAGCCGACTGCTCCACCAATAATAAGTAAAGGCATTTCAATGAGTAGTGACAGTTGAGTGGTCATACCCACGGTCATAAAGAATAAGCCAAGTAGTAAACCTTTAAACGGTGCAATACTCGCTTCAACTTCGTGACGAAATTCTGAATCTGCTAATAATACGCCTGTAAGGAACGCGCCTAATGTGGTGCTAATTCCTAAGGTATCCATAAGCAAGACAACGGCAAGGATAATAAATAATCCTACTGCTGTAATAAGCTCAGTCGCGCCACTTTTTGCAACAAAACGGAAAAAAGGACGCATCACATAGCGACTAAACAAAAACAAGCCAGTAAAGGTCGCAATAATCGCCGCAAAATAAGCGATCCCGTGATGGGTTGATTCTGTTCCTGCCAATAATGGAATGATGGCAAGTAAGGGAATCGCCGCTATATCTTGAAAGAGCAAAATCGAAAAAGATTGCTGACCATAAGTCGTGTTGAGTTGCTGCTTTTCAGTCAGAAGCTGTAATACAAAAGCGGTGGAAGATAGCGCAAGGGCAAAACCAATGACAAAGCTAACAGAAAGCTGCTGCTTAAAGAGTAATAGTATGATCAGCATAAGTACGCCACCGCTAATGAGGACTTGCAGACTTCCCATTACAAAAATAGAGTCACGCATTTCCCACAACCGCTGTGGTCTTAGTTCTAAACCAATCAGGAACATCAATAAAATGACACCGAATTCGGCAAGTTCCATAATTGCTTCAGGGTCATGTGCAATATTTAAAACACTAGGACCTAGAAGTATTCCTGTAAATAAATAACCTAAAACTGTTGCTATCCCTAGGCGTTTGCCAAGAGGGACTAAAATCAGAGAAGCTCCAAGAAAGATTGTTGCTTGCAGTAGGAATGACATTCATTGCCTCGAATGTATTAGTCTCTTTTAAGTGTAAAGCCAAAAAGGCTTCTTCACACCATGATATTCAAATCATCTAATTAAATTCTTGCGGATCGACATCAATTGATAGCCTGAGCTGATGCTGTCTTGGGGCATGAACCAATTGAGACCACCATTGTCTTAAGTAAAAATGTAGGCGAGCACGGTCAGCAGATAAAATCACCATGTGGGCACGGTAGCGTCCCGCTTTACGTTCCATCGGCGCTGGAATAGGTCCCCAAATATCAACAATCTCACCAGCGACTTGACGAAGTTGCTCGGCTGCTTCATTTAAAAATTGTAAGGTATAGTCACGATCTTTAGATTCTGCACGTATTAGTACTGCATAGCGATAAGGTGGCAGCAAAGCTACTTTACGTTCAGCCAGCGTTTGTTTGGCAACTGCGCGATAATCTTTTTCAATGAGCGTGGTGAGTAACGGATGGTCAGGTCTTAATGTTTGTAAATAAACATGGCCTTTGTGTTCACCACGACCTGCACGACCAGCGACTTGTACAATCAGCTGCGCCGTACGTTCTGGTGCACGGATGTCTACACTGAGTAAACCTGCATCAATATCTAAAATGGCAACTAATGTGACATGCGGAAAATGATGGCCTTTTGCCAACATTTGAGTGCCGAGTAAAATTGTTGGTTTGTTTTGATGAATACGGTCATAGATTTTTTGCCAGCTTCCGACACGACTGGTACTGTCACGATCGACCCGAATGACATCATGATCTGGAAATAGTTCTTGTAAGTGCTCTTCAACCTTAGCGGTTCCTGCACCTAAAGTTTTTAAGCTTTTTTGCTGACATTCAGGGCAATGATCGGGTAAGCGATGAATGGTTCCGCAGTGGTGACAGTGTAAATAAGAATAAGGCTGAGTGTGCAAAGTAAAATGCGCGTCGCAATGCGGGCAATTTGCTTGCCATCCACAGCTTTCACAAACTAGTACAGGTGCATAGCCACGACGGTTTAAAAAGATTAAAACCTGTTCTTTTCTAGCTAATGTATGTTTGATTTGTTCAATAAGAGGCTGGCTGATTCCATGCTGTTTTTTGACAATTTTAAGGTCAATCAAATGCATTTTAGGCAAAAGTGCATGTCCAGCACGTTTGTTGAGTTGCAGTGCAGTTAATTTGCCAGTTTCGACCAAATAATAACTATCAATACTTGGTGTTGCCGACCCTAAAATAACAGGGCAGCTTTGCAAGTGACCGCGGTACAGTGCGACATCACGCGCGTGATATCGGAAGCCTTCTTGTTGCTTATAAGACAGGTCGTGCTCTTCATCTAAAATGATGAGGCCCAAACGTGGCAGTGGCGTATAGATGGCAGAGCGCGTTCCTAAAATAATAGACGCTTTTCCAGTCTGTGCCTGTTGCCATGCTTGTAAGCGTTTGGAATCATTTAAGCCAGAGTGCAATAAAGCAATATCACAGTTAAAACGAGACTTAAAACGGGAAATCGTTTGAGGGGTTAAACCAATTTCAGGTACTAACACCAGTACTTGTTTACCTTGCTTTAGCACCTCGTGCATGATGTGCAGATAAACTTCGGTTTTACCACTTCCTGTTAAACCATCTAATAAAAATGCTTGGTATTGATGTTGCGCGTTTACGACGTGCTGGGTTGCTTTCTTTTGATCTTCATTGAGCGTGAGCGGCATTTGTGCCAATTGAGCTGGTGTCGGGCTAAAGTCGTGTGGTTCGAGCGTGCAGTCAACCAATCCTTTCTTTTGAAGTGCTTTAAGCGTTGCAGTTTCTACACCACTTAAATTGAGAATATTTTCTGTAGTTCCGGCAGGGTGTAATTTTAAAATTTGATACGCATCTTGTTGCTTAACAGAACGCTTTAGCAGTGCTTCAACATTGTCACAGGGAGTGATTTTCCAAAGATGGAACAAAACATCCATCGGTTTGCCCTGACGCAATAATGCGGGTAGGGCAGTTTGCATGACCTCACCAATTGGAAATTGGTAATATTGCGCGGACCATGTCAATAAACTTAAAACTTGTTCATCTAAAATTGGTTCTTCATCTAAAAGTTCAGAAATGGCTTTAAGCTGAAATTTGCCTGTAAATGGCTCATGTGGATTTACTTTTTCTGTAATGATACCAATCAGGTTTTGGCGTCCAAATGAAATAGCGACGCGTGAGCCTACGTGAGCCCGTTCATATTGTGCTTGGGTGAGTGTATAGTCAAAAGTGTCGTACAGATGCACAGGTACGGCTACACGCACACGATAAACAACTGAATCTGGCTTTGGCGTTATGGTCATAGAGGCTCATTTCGTCAATTTTAAAAAACGGCATAGCGTCGTGAAGAGGACTTGGGTATTCTACACAGGCTATAGAACGAATATGAATGATTGCGTAGCATAGATGCAACAGCAGCGACTATTATTTTTGGAAAATTAGAACATTACCATGCCTGCATATCAATTTACTGCCATTGATGCTTCAGGGAAGCAGCAAAAAGGAGTGCTTGAAGGAGATTCAGCACGCCAGATTCGCCAACAATTACGCGATAAAGCATGGACACCAATTAGTGTTGACCCTGTTGAACAAAAAGATAAACATCAGAGTCAGGGGTTATTCCAAAAAAAGTTCAGTGCTTATGATTTGGCACTCATGACCAGACAACTTTCTGTTTTGGTTGCAGCGGCCATTCCTCTAGAAGAAGCTTTACGTGCGGTGAGTAGGCAAAGTGAAAAACCACATGTGCAAAACCTTTTATTATCTGTCCGTTCTCGCGTTTTAGAAGGGCATTCACTCGCACAAGGGATGCAGCAATCTGGACGGTTTCCAGACCTCTATATTGCAACGGTCGCAGCTGGTGAGCGTTCTGGGCATTTAGATCTGATTTTAGATCAGCTCTCTGATTACACCGAAAACCGTTTTGCCATGCAAAAGAAAGTTCAGGGCGCTATGATTTACCCAATCATTTTAATGCTGATGTCTTTTGGTATTGTGATGGGTTTAATGACTTATGTTGTGCCAGAGATTGTAAAAACGTTCGACCAAAGTAAAGATGCCTTGCCGTGGATTACAGTTGCTTTAATGAAAGCCAGTGATTTTATTCGGCATGCTTGGGTGTTTATTATTATTTTTGCAGTTGTGGGAATTGTTGCATTTGTACGATTCTTAAAAACGACTGCTGGGCATTATGCTTTTGATCGATTAACACTCAAATTGCCATTATTCGGTAAACTGTCACGTGGTATTAATTCTGCACGATTTGCCAGTACTTTATCTATTTTGACTCGTTCAGGCGTACCTTTGGTCGATGCCTTAAAGATTGGTGCAGCAGTGACCAGTAATTGGGTCATACGAGATTCAATTGCCCATGCAGCTGAGCGTGTTACCGAAGGTGGTAACTTGGGAACACAGCTTGAGCGCAGTGGTTATTTCCCACCAATGATGGTACAAATGATTCGAAGTGGTGAGGCATCAGGCGAACTGGACCGCATGTTAGAACGTGCATCGACCATGCAAGACCGTGAGGTTACAACATTTATTTCAACCTTACTGGCATTACTTGAACCACTTATGCTGGTTCTAATGGCAAGCATTGTACTGGTTATTGTAATCGCGGTTATGCTGCCAATCGTAAATATGAACAATATGATTTAATAACTTTGATATTAGAGATAATGATGAAGATGGTCATGAAACAAAAAGAGCACGTTAAGGATGCTCAAAAAACCTCAAGCGTAGCTTTCGGACTTGCGGCACGTTCGAGCGGTGCTCGAATGAAACGTGCCTCAGGATTTACCCTCATTGAAGTCATGGTCGTGATTGTAATTTTAGGCGTGTTAGCAGCGTTAATCGTACCAAATGTCATGGGGCGTAGTGAAAAAGCTAAAATTGATACCACCCAAATTACATTAAAAGGTGTGGCTGGTGCTTTAGATCAGTACAAGCTTGATAATGGACATTTCCCAACCATGCAAGAAGGCGGGCTAGATGCTTTAGTTAATCAACCTGCAACAGCGAAAAACTGGATGCCGGGTGGCTATGTAAAAGGTGGTTATCCTAAAGACAGTTGGAAAAATGATATTCAATATGTCATTCCTGGGGCAGATGGTCGCGCTTTTGATTTGTATTCATTTGGAGCAGATGGCAAAGATGGTGGTGAGGGTAATGATGCGGATATTTATTATCAGCCTTAATTGAAAATATAATAGAGATTATCAATTTAGTTAAAAAGATAAACCGATAAATTCGAATTGATAATCTCTCTCAATCAGGAAAATATAATAAACAACTGAAAAATATAAATTAAAATTAATAATGATATTTGAGATTTATAATAAGAATTATTCCCATATTTAATAGTTACAAGAAAGTTAAAATGTAGAGAGAAATAAGCTATATATTTAAATGAAAGCTTTGCATAATAAATAAAAAGCACTTTATTCAATTAAAAAGGAGAGATTAAATGAAAGCATTTCTCATATTAGATGAACTGACTCAGTTCCATTGGGTAATGCTCAAATCTGTCCTATTGATTTTGGGTTTATTGCCAATTGCTGAATTTTCATTAAAGTTATGGTTGAGTACAGAGGGAAGTAGCCAAATTATGATTGGTTTCTTCGCATTAAGTATTGTGAGTGCATGGTTGATGGTGAGCTTCTTTACCGCATTAAAAGCGAGTGTCTGGCAAGCTAAACAAATATCTACTAAATATGAGCAATTACTGTTTAAAGCTTATCGCTATGTACCCATGGTCTTTTTATCAAGCTTAGTTGCTTATTTATCTTTGGAACTATCTATCGCTTTTTAATGATATTTTAAAACCAGATTTTTAAATAAAACGTAGACTCAACATCTACGTTTTATTTTTTTAGGTAAGCAGGTTGTACTAATATGGCCGTGATTTTACGAACAACAGGTAAGACCAAAAGTAACGTTGGAAAAGCGATTAACCAAGAAATTGCCCATGCAGACATCCAGACATAAAGGGAAAATTCTTCTAGTCCTAAACTTCGTAATGTACTAATCATCGAAACCACAAAAGTCATAATGATCGATAGAAGAAAAGGTAAAACGATAGATGTATAGCGATTTGGAAGTTTTTTAAAAGTAGACAAAGATTTTGAGTTTTGCATTTTTGACTCCGTAAACCAACAAACGCCAGTGCCATTCAAAAATATAAAAATATTTTGAACAAATAGCTCCAAGCATTGTTGGAGGTATGTTGGCACGTTGATTGACGTAAACGTTTACGGCTTTTTGATGAGCAGATTTAATTTAGCATGAATTTTGAAAACTGGAAATAAAAAGAGGGTGTTTCTTTATTTGTACATATTATATGCTTCAAATCAGATATTTAAGAACATGAGAAAAAGTAAATGGAACAAATCGAGTGGAATGATTTTTTAAAAGTAGAGCTTCGCGTTGGTAAAATTATTCAAGCTGAAGTTTTCGAAAAGGCACGTAAACCTGCCTATATTTTACATGTAGATTTTGGTGAAGAATTAGGTATACGTAAATCGAGTGCTCAGATTACCAAGCTATATCAACCACAAGATTTAATTGGTAAATTAGTTGTTGCTGTAGTGAATTTCCCTAAAAAACAAATTGGGCCTATTCAGTCAGAATGCTTAGTGACAGGGTTTCATAACGCAGATGGGGATGTTGCACTTTGTATCCCAGAGTTTGAAGTTCCTCTGGGTACAAAGCTATTATAATTTAGCGACGTGATTTAAAAGAAACGTCAACTTTACGTGGACGATACACCCAACCTAAAATCAGCAGTAATACTGCAAATCCTAACACTGGATAATCACCTAAACGGTTATAAAGAGTTTGACCTTGCATGGCAGGTAAATCACCTCTCAAGACAAACTCTTTATCGAGCGGTGCTTGTTCAGTGATATGACCATTTTGATCAATAAACGCTGTTACACCAGTGTTGGTTGCACGAATAAACCAACGACCATTTTCTTTAGCGCGCATCTGCACCATTTGTAAATGTTGCCACGGCCCGGCAGTACCCGTAAACCAAGCGTCATTAGATACAGTGACTAAGAAATCGCTGTCTTCTGCATTGCGTCGGGTAAGGTCCGGATAAGCCACTTCATAACAAATCGCAGCAGCAAGCGCATGCCCTTTAATTAAGAGTGGTTTCTGGTTACTCTCCCCACGTGAGAAACCGCTCATGCTAATATCATTTTGCATGGCTGGTAATACCCATGAGAGTAAGCCTGATAGTGGAATATATTCACCAAACGGCACAAGACGCTGCTTTTTATAAAGACCGCTTGAATCACTGCCAGAAGCCATAATACTGTTGTAATACAGTGGGCTACCGACTTCATGAGATTTAGTAACATCCCAGTAAGGAATTCCGGTTACCCATGCAGTGTGGTTCTTTTTAGCTTGTGCATCCATTGCATCCAAAAACGGTTCAATGTCAGTTTGGAAGAGTGGAATTGAAGATTCAGGCCATACAATTAAGTCACGGCCCCATTCAGATTGAGTCAGACCAGCATAAATTTCTAATGTTCTAACTTGATATTCAGTCAGCCATTTTAAATCTTGTGGAATGTTGCCTTGAATGAGCGAAACGCTAAGTGGTTTAGCAGCTTTAGGTTTTACAAACTGTATATATGATGCTCCCCATGCACCCAAAACCAATAGGGCAGACGGGATAACCCAGAAAATACGCTTGCGCAGAACTTCAACTAAAGCACATGCTAATACAATGACAACGAAGGAAATTGCATAAATACCGAATAGAGGTGCGTAACCATCAAGTAAACGTTCAGTAAAAGCGTAACCCACAAATAGCCATGGGAAACCTGTAAATACCCAAGTTTTTGCCCACTCGAAAACAATCCAGAGCGGCGCAAAAGTCAGAGGTGTTTCAGGGAAGAAACGTCGATAAACCCAAGTCTGAAGTGCGGTAAATAAGCCCATCACAAGGGCCATAACAGCAATCATACATACGCTTAGAAAAGCATTGGTGTCGCCATATACATGGATAGAAGTGTAGAGCCAAAAAGCGCCTACAAACCATAAGCCGAAGCCATAGCTCCAACCAATCGCAAATGCTTGTTTAGCTGAGCGTTTATGTAGTGATGCATAGAGTAGGGCTGGAGATAAAATTGCCAGCCACCACCAATAATAAGGTGCCAGTGAAAAACTGAACACGGCACCTGAAAATAAAGCAATGAGTAAAGGAAAAATTAAAGGAAGCTGTTTTTGTTGTTGCGAAGAATCTAACAGCTTTTCAAAGTATGCTCTCATTGACGTACAGCTCGAATCAGATGAATAGTGCGGGCATCTGCTTCAACGATTGTAAATAACCAATTTCCAAGCTCAACAGTTTGTCCTTGTAAATCACTTACTAGACCAATCTCTTGAAGCAATAAACCGCCGACAGTTTCTACTTCATCGTCAGAAAAATCAGCATCTAAAACAGTATTGAAATGTTCGATTGGTGTAAGTGCTTGCACCATCCATGCATTTGCTACCGTATGGTCATTGTCAGGAACAATGTACTGAGCATCTTCATCAGCAGTGTCATGTTCGTCTTCAATTTCGCCAACGATTTCTTCAAGAATATCTTCGAGCGTAACAAGACCAGCCGTTGAACCATATTCATCAATCACAATGGCAATGTGAGTCTGAGTATGTTTCAACATGCGTAGAACTTGATCGGAACGCGCACTTTCTGGAACAAATAAAGGTTGACGCATAAGAACTCGAATATCGACTTTGGTATTCGGTTCGGTTAGAAACGGCAGTAAATCTTTTGCGAGCAAAATCCCGACAACATTATCAGGCTGATCAGAAGAGAAGACTGGAAAGCGTGAGTGAGCAGACTCGACCAATACATCAAGAATATCAAGTAACTGATCATCTTCTTGCAAACTGATCATTGCTGTTCGTGGTGTCATGACTTCACGAATTTTTGTAGCTGGAAGGTCAAGAACCCCTTCAAGCATGGCAACAGTATCTGGTTCTAAAAAGCGACGTGAATTTTGGACTAATTTTAATAATTCATCACGGGTTTCTGGTGCTGTGCCTAACCATTTTCGTAAGCCGCGCATTCCCCACGACGGACTTGGTTCCTCTTGCATGATCTTTCCTAAAGACTCAATCTATCAAATGAATACTTTGAATCATACCGAAGAAAACATGCTTATGCATCTATAAAACAAGCTAAAAGACAAAACGTATATTGTTATGTAAAAGCCAGTTACAGTTAACAGCGCAGTAATTTGTTTATGCTAAAATGTGAAAATTCTATTTGTTCGAGTTTGTTATGTCAGAGCAACCCATTTCACCTACTGTACAACTCAATACGCGTGGTTTACGTTGTCCGGAACCTGTCATGATGTTGCATCAAGCCATCCGTAAATCTAAATCTGGCGATGTGGTTGAAGTCTTCGCAACAGATAATTCGACCTCGTGGGATATTCCTAAATTTTGTATGCATTTAGGCCATGAGTTGCTTTTGCAAGAAGAACGCTTAGATGAAAATGGGCATAAAGAATTTCATTATTTGGTGAAGAAAGGGTAATACAATAATAAGGCTTCTAATAACGATGATTAGAAGCCATTAATAATTCAAATTTAATTTGAAATGATAATTTTTTACAAATAAGAATCGTTATATAATTTATAAAATTAAGTATATAAATGACGTATAAAAATGAATGAATATTTTGTAAAACGAAGCTTATTTATTTTTCTTTGGTTTTTCTGTATTGCCATTTTATTAAATCTAGAAACTTCTTGGTTATCTGAAACTGTTGCTGTCATTATTTTAGTTACTCTTATTATTGTTGGCTCAATTCTGTTGGGTTATAGAAATACATATTTTGCTCCCGAACCAAAAATAAAGATGAGTCTGATTTTACATACAAGATTCATGGGCTTCATGTTAATTCTTGATTTATTGTTTGGGAAATCAGTTTGGTATTTCGATTTAGCACGAAACTTTGGTTTTCTTGGTCTGTTTTTATTAGGCTCATTTATTTTCTATAAAAAGAACCTTAATTTAAATGTAGCAAAAATACCGCCTTTTCAATAAGCGAACTCCAATAAAAAAAGCCCCGAATAATCGGGGCTTTTTTATTACATATTAGGATAATTCGGACCACCGCCGCCTTCTGGCGTTACCCATGTGATGTTTTGAGATGGGTCTTTAATATCACAGGTCTTACAGTGAACACAGTTTGCTGCGTTAATCTGGAAGCGTTTAGAGCCATCATTGTCTTCCATAATTTCATAAACACCAGCAGGGCAGTAGCGCTGTGCAGGCTCATCCCATTTCGGTAAGTTTACGTTCACTGGAATTGACGGATCAGTAAGCTTCAAGTGAGCTGGCTGGTTTTCTTCATGTACAGTGTTTGAGATAAATACAGAAGATAAACGGTCAAATGTAAGCTTGCCATCTGGTTTTGGATAGTTTGGCTTAAAGCTGGTTGTATCAACAGTTTTCAATACAGCGAAGTCTTGCTTCAAGTCATGTAAAGTAAATGGCACTTTAAAGACATTTTGGTCGATAAAGTTAAATGCACCACCAATCCATTGACCAAATTTATGCATTGCTGGGCCAAAGTTACGAGAGTTATAAAGCTCTTCTTTTAACCAGCTGTTGTTGAATTTGTCAGTGTATGAAGTTAATTCTTTAGTGAATAAATCTTCGCCTTCGGTAACACGTGCAATCGCAAGGTCACCACCTTTTTCTACACCAGCAGCAATCGCTTCAAATACAGCTTCACCACATAACATGCCTGATTTCATGGCAGTGTGTGAGCCTTTGATTTTTGCAAAGTTCAAGAAACCTGCGTCATCACCAATCAAGCAACCGCCCGGGAAAGTCAATTTAGGCAATGAGTTGAAACCGCCTTTCACTACAGCACGTGCGCCGTAAGAAATACGTTTACCACCTTCTAAATACTGTTTAATCAGTGGGTGAGTTTTCCAGCGCTGCATTTCCATGAATGGATACATGTGTGGATTTTCATAAGACAAGTCCACAATCATACCCAACGTCACTTGGTTGTTTTCAGCGTGGTATAACCACCAACCACCAGAAGAACCAGTTTCAGCCAATGGCCAACCAGCACCGTGCATCACTAAGCCTGGTTTATGTTTTGCTGGGTCAATTTCCCAAAGCTCTTTAATCCCGATACCGTAGTGCTGAGGATCAGCATCTTTATCAAGGTTGTATTTCGCAATGAGGCGTTTGCCTAAGTGACCACGGCAACCTTCAGCAAAGAGGGTGTATTTAGCGTGAAGCTCATAGCCTGGAGTAAAGTTATGCGTTGGTTCGCCATCTTTACCAATACCCATGTCACCAGTTTGAATACCTTTTACAGTACCGTCTTCATGGTAAAGCACTTCAGATGCAGCAAAGCCAGGGAAGATAGAAACTTCTAATTCTTCAGCTTTTTGACCTAACCAGCGAACAACGTTACCTAACGAGATAACATAGTTACCATCATTGTGCATGGTTTTAGGAACCATCCAGTGAGGTGCTTCTTTAGAAGTGGTTTCTGAAAGTAAGAAGAATGTCTTGTCTTCAGTTACAGGGACATTAAGAGGCGCGCCTTCTTCTTTCCAGTTCGGGAAAAGTTCATTGATGGCACGTGGCTCAAGCACAGCACCAGACAAGATATGCGCACCTACTTCAGAGCCTTTTTCAACTACACAAACAGAAAGATCGGGTAAGTTTTTTTCAATCGCTAATTGACGGATCTTAATCGCAGCAGACAGACCGGCAGGTCCTGCACCTACGATGACAACGTCAAACTCCATCGATTCACGTTCGATGTGTTCCATGTAGGACTCCTCAATACTTAAAGGTGGCAACCGTCATATTCAGAAATTCGGTGCTGCCGTGAGTGTTTTAATCCATAGGCGCAAATATGCTATTGTGCCTTTTATCGTTTTGGCTAGTATAGTTTTAAACCATGATCTAGCCAATTGGCTGAGTCGTCATATTTTTTCGTCAGCAAGGCATAAACTATGGTAAATCAAAATAATTCCCCATCGGATATGGGAAAAATACCGTTATCTGATGATAAAAACTTAATGAACATTGCACAATACTTAAAAGGTGTACAGCAAAGTCACAAAAGGTCAATTCCACCTTTAGAGCAGTGGCATCCAAAGCATTGCGGCAAAATGGATTTGACGGTTAAAGCCAATGGAGAATGGTGGCACGAAGGTCAATTAATTAAGCGCCAAGCCCTATTAGATCTATTTACCAAAGTCCTATGGAAAGAAGAAGGGAAATTCTACCTGAAAACCCCCGTAGAACAAATTGAAATTGAGGTTGAAGATGAACCTTTATTAGTCAATCAGGTCGATCAAGTTGAAATTTCAGGTGATCAATTTTTACAACTGACCACGACCAATGAAGATGTGATTTTGGTTGATGCTGAACATCCAATTTTTATGCGTGAATATGCAGGGGAGTTACGCCCTTACGTACATGTGCGTTTTGGAATTAATGCGCTTATTCAACGTCAGTCTTTTTATCACTTAGTGAACTATGGAACACTGATCGAAAAAGAGAATGGTGAAACCGTTTTAGAGTTAAAAAGTGGTAATTTGCTCTTGCAATTAGGCACTTGAGGTTTAAGCTTTAGGAAGTGAAATTTTCTGACACTTCAGTACAGCTATGACCGCCATACAACCTCTATTTACCGATCTAGAACCTATGCCTAAAGCATCAGCAGATGCCCCAATTGGTATTTTTGATTCGGGAATTGGAGGAATGTCTGTTGCAGCAGAAATAGCTAGATATTTGCCGAATGAACGCATTGTGTATTATGCCGACACAGCCTACGTTCCTTATGGCCCACGTTCTGATGAAGAAATTAGAGAGCTCACAGCTCGCGCAGTCGATTGGTTATACCGCCAAGGTTGTAAAATTGCGGTGGTTGCCTGTAATACTGCTTCAGCATTTAGCCTTGACCATTTACGTGAACATTATGGTGAACACTTTCCAATTGTTGGTTTAGTTCCAGCATTAAAACCTGCCGTATTACAGACACGTTCTAAAGTGGTTGCGGTGTTGGCCACACCTGCTACTTTTCGTGGGCAACTTATTAAAGATGTTGTCGAGAAGTTTGCTGTTCCGGCGGGTGTTAAAGTGATGACCTTAACTAGCCTTGAACTTGTTCCTTGTGTAGAAGCGGGACAGCAAATGGGAGAAGTGTGTTTAACGGCATTAAAAGAGGTTTTACAGCCTGCCGCTGAGCAAGGTGCAGACTATTTAGTGCTCGGTTGTACGCATTATCCTTTCCTAAATGAAGCAATTCATCATCTTTTTGATAACCAATTCACACTGGTTGATTCGGGATTCGCAGTTGCCCGACAAACAGCCCGTATTTTAATAAAAAATGCGTTATTATGTGACCAAATAGGTCAGAATGTTGCACGTATTGAATGTTACGTCAGCGGAAATAATGCTGACGCACTGCAACCTGTTTTACAACATATGATTCCACAAGAGTTAACTTGGACACTTCATAATCTGAACTGATCTTTTTGATATCATTTAGAAAATAGTGTTTTTTTATATTTATTATTTTATTTGGGGCGGTTCATGATCTTGGCTGATTTTAGGTCACATAGAGATCATGAGGCGAAAGGGTATTGTTATGCTCGATACACGCTATCAGATTTTTATTTCAACGTCTGGCCGCGATATGCAGCCAGAGCGAATGGTTTTGTCTCAAACCTTGGTGGGGATGGGTTTCTTTGCTTGGGGACTAGAACATCGAACACCTTTAACAACCACACTTGCACGTCGACAAATTGATGAATGTGATTATGTAATCTTACTTCTAGGAAGTCAGTATGGAGAACAATCGATTTCTGGTGTGAGTTATCTGTCTTTAGAATATGAATACGCGTTAAGTCAGGCTAAACCTATTATTGTGTTCATGCATGAACAGCCTGAAAGCCGTGAAATAGATTTACAAGAAACACATCCACAACTTAAAGATAAATTTCTCGCATTTAGAAAAAAGTTATTACACGAAGCAAAGCATATTTTTTACTTTAAAACTCCACGTGAATTGGAGTTGGCTGTCCGTTTAAATATTCCTTTAATGGTTGAGCAACATATGGGACAAGGTTGGGTTCCTGCTCATCAAGCTCAGCAGTTAGAAGATGAAATTAGACTATTAAGAAGTAAAATTTTGCATTTAGAACAGCGAGTAACAGAGCCATCAGTGCAGTTAAAGGAAGTTGCACCGCAAGATATTTTTGCATTTGAATATCAGATTCAAGCATTTCAGGATGGCAACTTTAAAGAGCTTAAACGACAACGACAAATGACGTGGTCTCAGTTATTGAGCGTGTTGGCAAAGCGCTTTGAAACAGCTGTGCCAGAAGAAAATTTTGGAATTTGTCTGAATGAATATTTAAATCAGGCAGGCTTAGAAGATGCCCGTCAGGAATTACCTCGTGCACATGCGGTGGCCTGTGCACAGATTAATCATAAGGCACTGTTTCGAATTAAAAATCAAATGCAATCACAAGGTTGGATTGTCCCAACGCAAACTGAGCAATCATATGACCTCTGGAAACTAACCACTAAAGCCCAAAAGATACTGCTTAGTTATAAATGGAACCATCGAGGTGTTCGATTAAAAGCTTAGAGCGATTCAATTTATATATGACACTGAAAACTGTTACATTAGTGTCATAAGATGAACTGAAAGGCATTTACACATGTCGTTTGAACAAAAACCGAAAGTTACTGTCATTTTAGCGAATTTAGGCACACCAGATGAGGCGACTGTGCCTGCGGTGCGCCGTTTTTTAAAACAGTTTTTATCTGATTCACGCGTGATTGAAATACCAAAATTCATCTGGTGGATTATTTTAAATCTGTTCGTTTTACCTTTTCGTCCGAAAAGAGTAGCGCATGCCTATGCTTCAGTATGGTCAGCAGATTCGCCAATGCGCGAAATTGTGTTTGAACAAACCAAACGTGTGCAGGCTTATTTAGAACAAGAAAATAAACAGTTTGATTTAACGGTTTTACCCGCAATGACTTACGGTAATCCGGGTATTGGTGCAGTTTTAGAAAAATTGGCGACGAATCCGCAAGAGCATGTCATCTTATTGCCTTTATTTCCTCAATATTCTGCAACGTCTACAGCGCCGTTATATGATGCATTTGCCAAGTGGATTCCAGCTCAGCGGAACTTGCCGGGTCTGACCATCATTAAAGACTATTATCAGCATCCTATGTTTATTCAAGCCTTGGCAGAAAGCGTTTTAGCCTACCAAGAGCAGCATGGTAAACCTGAAAAACTGTTGATGTCATTTCATGGGATTCCACAGCCGTATGCAGACAAAGGCGACCCTTATGCAGATCGTTGTCGTATTACAGCAAAGTTAGTCGCTGAAGCCTTACATTTAAAAGATGATGAATGGGCAATTAGCTTCCAATCACGTTTTGGAAAACAAGAATGGGTTAAGCCTTATACAGATCAGCTTTTACAAGATTGGGCGAAGCAAGGTGTTAAGTCTGTTCAGGTATTAAGCCCAGCTTTTTCTGCCGATTGTTTAGAAACACTTGAAGAGTTAGCCATTCAAAATGCAGAGTTGTTTCAAGAAGCAGGTGGTGGTAGCTATGCTTATATTCCAGCTTTAAATAGCGATCAGGCTCATATTGATTTGCTTGCAGGTTTAGTTCAGGCTAATCTTGATGCCCTTACCCATACCTTAGCCCACCGTTAATTGCGTTTTAGCCAGAGGTTCTTATGCTGCAAGTCAAAATTGTTCCCGTTACTGCATTTGCTCAAAATTGTTCCCTTGTTTGGGACAGTGAAACGAAAGAAGCAGTTTTGATTGATGCAGGTGGCGATGCTGCTGTTTTGAAAAAAGAAGTTGAAGCCTTAGGTTTAAAAGTGAAGGCTCTGTGGCTAACTCATGGGCATTTAGATCATGCAGGAGCAGTAGGTGAGCTTGCTAAAGAATGGAGCGTTCCAGTTATTGGTCCACACAAAGAAGATCAGTTCTGGCTAGACATGATTCAGGAAGTATCAGCACGTTATGGCTTCCCGATTCCACAACCTGTCAAAGTCGATCAATGGCTTGAAGGTGGTGAAGTACTCAAATTGGGTGAAGATGAATTTGAAGTACGCTTTGCTCCAGGGCATACGCCAGGGCATGTGGTTTTCTATAATAAAAACCATGGCTTACTTTGGACAGGCGATGTTCTGTTTAAAGGTTCGATTGGGCGAACAGACTTCCCACGTGGTAACCATGAGCAGTTGATTGAATCGATTAAACGTGAGTGTTTTAGTTTGCCAGATGATACTCAGTTTATTTCTGGACATGGTCCAATGAGTACCATTGGCTATGAAAAGCAATTTAACCCGTTTGTCGCGGGTAAAGCAGGTTAATCTTCATAATCATCTTCATTTTGACTACCCTTGTTTTGCTGAGGAGCATCTTGGGTAGGCAGTCTATATTCATCATTTGCCCAAGCGCCTAAATCAATTAATTTACAACGTTCAGAACAAAATGGACGAAATTCATTGCCTTCCCAAACACTTGGTTCACCACAACGTGGGCAGGGAAATGTACGTGGCATAAAGCGATATCCTCAAAGTGAAGAGAAATAGATTAGGCAAAAGTCAGGTGACTTGTTAGACTTATGCCGATTTTTATTTAGTTTGATGTGATTATGCCGATTCGTCAATTTCAAGCACAACGTATGCAAGCGCCTCGTGATTTTACCCCAATTGAAAATACCCCGATTTGTGTAGAAATTGGAGCGGGCAAGGGCAAACATGCTTTGCTTTTTAGTGGGCAACAGCCACAGCACACGTTGTATGCAATTGAACGAACCCGAGAAAAATTCTTGGCAATGCAAAAGCAGCATGGTTTGGAACCAAGAGAGAATTTGGTCCCTGTACATGCGGATGCTTTACCTTGGGTAGTGCATGCTTTGCACCCCGCTCAAGTTGAACATTTCTTTATTCTCTATCCAAATCCAGAACCACACAATCCAGCACAGCGCTGGTTGAATATGCCATTTTTTGAGTTCTTAATCTCACGTCTGCAAACAGGTGGAACAATTACTCTGGCAAGTAATATTCCCGAATATATTGAAGAGGCAGAGCAGCAGTTATTAAATGTATGGAAGCTGCCTTACCAAAAAGAAAAAATTGCTCAAACCTCTGCACGTACCCATTTTGAGATTAAGTATTTAGAGCGTGGCGAGCTTTGCCAGCAGCTCATTATGACCAAGCCTGAAGGTTATCAAACTCGATTTGATGAGTTCGCGCCATTGCAAGGGCAAACACATGGCGAATAAGCGGGTTGCCATTATTGGAGCAGGCCCAGCAGGTCTTATGGCTGCTGAGGTACTAAGCCAATACGCTTATGATATTGATGTCTATGAACAAAAACCTTCAGCGGCACGTAAGTTTCTGATGGCAGGTAAAACTGGGTTAAACATCTCGCACGCCGAACCTTTAGCACAGTTCATTGACCGTTATGACCATGCAGAATGGCTCAAACCGTGGGTTGAAAAATGGGATGCAGTCTGGATTCAAAGCTGGATGAAAAGTCTAGGAATTGAATCTTATGTGGGCACCTCAGGTCGCATTTTTCCTGTCGAAATGAAAGCTGCTCCTTTACTGCGTGCTTGGCTCAAGCGCTTAGCAGAACAACAAGTTAAATTCTTTTATCGTCATCGTTGCATTAATTTACAAGGTACAACGGTGACTTTAGAAAACCAAAATAATCAAAGTACTGAAACTTTTACCCAGCAATACGATGCGGTTGTATTGGCTTGTGGTGCGGTGTCGTGGTCTCAATTGGGTAGTGATGGTGCTTGGCAGCAATGGATAGATCAATCCAGTATTGAACCTTTTCAAGCAAGTAATGCAGGGGTATTGCACACTTGGTCAGCTTTTATGGAAAGCTGTTTTGGTGAACCTTTAAAGCGTATTAATGCGTGGGTTGAGCCTAGCCAAGTTACTCATGGCGATATTGTAATTACTCACTATGGTTTAGAAAGTAGTGTTATTTATAAACTTGGACGTGCTTTACGAGAACAGCAAAAACAAGGGAAAAGCTTAAATCTATTTTTAGATTTATTGCCCGATGTAGAGTTGTTCCAGTTAATTAAAAAATTGCAGGCTGGTAAAAAACAATCGCTCACTAATATCTGGCGTAAAGCAGGCTTAGACACAGCTAAAATTAACCTAATTAGAGAAGTCGTTGATAAAGCGTTATGGAGCCAACCAGAGACTATGGCTCAGCAAATTAAAGCACTTCAAATCAAGTTAGATGGCTTTAGGCCTATTGAAGAGGCGATTAGTTGTGCTGGTGGTATTAAGCAAAAAGCATTAACTGAGAACTTGAGCCTTAAACAAATCTCAGGTGTGTTTTGTTGTGGTGAAATGCTAGATTGGGATGCGCCTACAGGTGGATATTTACTTACAGCATGCTTTGCTACAGGGCGAGCGGCTGGTGAAGGCGTGCATTTATTCTTAGAAAAATAACAGCGAATTTGGTGCTATTTTTGATATGTGAAAAGTGTTATTTTTGAGCGATCAATAATAATAGGATTTACGAGAACATGTCTCAAGCATCACCAGTCTATCAAGGAAGTTGTTTGTGCCAAGGTATTCGCTATGAAATTAAAGGCGATATCGGGGATATCATTCAATGCCATTGTCAACGCTGCCGGAAATCCAATGGAACAGCATTTGCCACGAATGCTCCTGTTAAAAGTACAGATTTTAAAATTACCCAAGGTGAAGACTTAGTCAAAAAATTCGCTGTGGAAGGTGTGTACCGCTGGTTCTGTAGCGAATGTGGTTCACCGCTTATTAGCTCGCGTGATGCCCAGCCTGAACTGTATCGTGTAAGAATTGGGACACTCGATACACCATTAGAGCAAAAACCGACAATGCATATTTTTGCTGCCTCTAAGGCAGAGTGGGAATGCATTCGTGACGACTTACCACAATACGATGAACGTCCATGATTTTACAAAGTATGTTTAAATCAAATTCAAGATGATCTAATATACTTAAAACGGGGAGATGGCATTCCTCCCCTGAAAAACCGCCGTATTGGCTAATGATGCCTACGTTACCCTCATGTATTTATATATCGCTGGGTACGTAGGTTATTGCGTACTCTGCTTATTTTTGGAGTACGCCATGTCATATTTTCCTTCATTATTTTTTGCTCTTTTAGCGTCTATCTAAAGGGGTGGTCTTATGTATTATTCTCTACTTTCAATTGCTTTAGGCTCAGTTCTAGGGGCGTGGTTACGTTGGTTTTTAGGTTTAAAACTTAACCCGATTTACCCGCAAATTCCGCTCGGTACTGTCACTGTTAATTTGGTTGGTGGTTTTATTATTGGTTTTGCGATTGCCTACTTTTCTCAAAGTGATTTAAGCCCGAACTATAAGCTCTTTGTGATTACGGGTTTTTGTGGGGCTTTAACTACGTTTTCAACGTTCTCGATTGAGATTGTAACTTTATTGCAAAGTGGTAAGTTGGGAATGGCTATGTTGGGAATTTCCATTCATTTAATTGGATCGTTAATTTTTACATGTTTGGGGTTGGCGACTTATTATTGGGTAGCAGGGCATTGAGTATTTGTTCTGGCTGAAATGTTTACTGCGGAGTCTTTTCAATAAAGTTTTATGTCTGGATTAGCCGTCGGCTCGACCTGAGAAGCGCGGCTTCGCAAGGGTTTTTGCAAAAGTAGGCAAAACCATTTTCATCAACAGAACCTGTTATCTGTTTACAATTATCCAATATGTCGCAAAAACATTATATAGCTGATTTGAGTCAGGCTGTTGATGACTTACCGAGTATCGAATATAAGAGTTAATCAAATAATTTAATTAATAATTAATCATTTACTATCGTGACAGACGGCAGGGATGCCGTCGTTTCGCTGTGCTACATGGATGTAGCATCAGCGGAACAAAGGGTTTTGTCACTTTTGCCCTCAAAAGTGAGGCATTGCCTATTAACAGGCTTTAGAAAATCTCATAATTTGAGGCTGTGCTAAAAAATGATTAAGCTTTTTCAGCCAAAGCCTGACCTTCAAACTTCACACCATCCCAACCATTTTGCATAAACTGACGAATATTTTGATGGTCAGTGCCCTCAGGTGTAGCCAATACAGAGGCGTAGTGTTCTGCAAATAAACTTAAAGTTTGTGCTTGGTCTAAACCTTGTAACTTGGCAAAAGAGAAAACTTTTGCACTGCCTTGATTTTCAGTCGCAGCATTATGCTGTGCGCCATTTTGAAAAGCTGTTGGAGTATGTTGGTAACGTGCTTCAATATGAGCTAAAACGTCTGAAAATTTTGCTGTGCCTGCTTGTAATTGTGCAAGTAACTCTTGTGCCATTATCTTAAACTTCCTATTAAATGAGGGTTCAAGCATAGCATCGAATAGCAACTTTGAAAGCTCGGTGAATGCAAAAAAATGATGAGTTGTGGGAAAAATAAGAAGAGTTTTTATACAAGTTGTGGATAAGTTTTCTTTTATACACAACATAAAAATATCGAAAAAATACACATAAAAAAAGAAGCCTAAGTGGAGGAGATAGTCTTAGGCTTCCAATGATTTAAGTGTATTGATCAAATCTTAACGTAAGATTAACTCTTACGATTAAAGCGAGCGAAGCGTTTATTAAAGGTTGCAACGCGGCCTTCGTTACTTGCTTGACGTACTTCACCTGTGTAGAAAGGGTGAGATGCACTTGAAATATCAAGGGTTACATAAGGATAGACTTTTCCTTGATATTCTTTGATTTGTTTAGACTGAAGAGTACTACCAATTAAAAAGTACACGTCTGCATTGGTGTCATGAAATAACACTTGTTGATAAGCAGGATGAATATCTTTACGCATGAGAGATTGTCCTAAATTATTTTTGATTAAAGAAATGTTATAACATAACAATTAAAAAGTCAATGTAACCCCTAGAAGGCTACATTAATCAGTAAATTAAGTTAGTTAGAAGGCGGGACAAGCTCTTCAAATAGTCCATTCAAATTGTCATGAACTTTTAAGTGAATGAGGTTCCAGTAGTGTCCTGAAATGGTCCTGTTGACCATCAAAGTGTCTGGTGAAGGCTTAAAGACATCCCAGTACTTCAAAGATTTTTTCACAAGCAGCATGCCATCATGATGTGATGAGTTCTCGGCAAAATCATAAGTGGTGGTAAGCGGACGCAATAACACTTCAATCCAGAGTTTATATAGATCGCTCGGGAATTTGCCTTTTTCGGCTAGTGAATGTAGTTCAAGTAACTCAGTTTCAATAAGGTCAATATCTTCATGACGAGCTGCATTTACTAAACGCTTAAAGCTATACACAATTTCATTTGAAAGTGTTTTAACACTGCCATAGTCATAAATAATGACACTGCCGTCTTGGCGGAAGGCAAAGTTACCTGGGTGAGGGTCACAGTGAAAACGTTTTAAAAAGAACATTTCCTGACCTAAAGCACGAATCAAACGACGTCCAATCGTATTTCGAATTTCAATAGGCCAAGCGCTGGCAGTTTCAATGCTGTCACCTTGTTCGAGGCTCAAGGTTAAAATACGTCTTGAAGAGTAATCTTTATAAACAGTAGGGATGATAATTTTGTCATCTAACTGGCTATGAAATGTTTTAAAAACTTCAAGGTTTTGAGCTTCGATTTCATAGTTAAGTTCTGCTGAAAGACTATCCTGAATTTCTGTAAAAAGCTGATCTTGTAGCTTTTTATCAATTTTAAGTACGCCCATTAAACGAAGGGCTAAACGCACTTGTTTTAAGTCACTTTCACAGGCCTCATCAACACCAGGATATTGAACTTTCACTACAACTTGTTCACCACTAGGTAGGGTAGCTTTGTGAACTTGGCCAATTGAAGCAGCTGCAAAAGGTTCTTGGTCAAAAGATTTAAAGGCAACATTGAGCGGTTTTCCAAGCTCACGTTCAACTTGTTGCTGAATGGCAGCAAAAGGCATGGCTGGGGCTTGGCGTTGTAACTTTGAAATTGCTTTGGCGACTTCGGGTGGGAAAATATCTTTATATTGAGATGCAATTTGGCCGACTTTCATGACGGCACCTTTCATTTCACCTAAGGTATCGGCAATTTGTAAACCAATATCCTGAAATAACTTGGTTTTTGAAGCCAGCTTTTGCTCTTCATCTGCGGTCAAGTTTCGAATCGAGTTAGAAACGGTTTTCGTTGCAATGCTCGCGGTCATTCCTGCAAGTTTCATAAATCGTTTGCCGGGTGAACTTGCATTCTTTGCCATATCTTCGATACCTCATTGACTACAACATAATATTGCCTAGTTTTGATCATAGGTGACAAAGCTTAAAAAGCCTATATGAAATTGTTTATCTCATGTAAGAAAATTTTCGAAAAACAAAATGTTATTTTTATAGTAAAAAATATGAAAAGCTTGTGAAAATCCATTTCATAAACAAAGCTTTAATATATATAAAGTGTCTGTTTTTTTGGTGCTAATGTGAATGGCAGGTTAAATAAAAATAGAGATAACAAAAGTTATGACAAGTTTAAGTTCAGCCCATGGGCGGTCTCAGGCGGTTCCTTTATCTGTGTTTGAGCAGTCAAAAGATGCGCATATTATTCGTTCTGATGAAGAAGCAATTGAGGTTGCCAAACAACTTGCGCAAGAGTTCGCACACGAAGCATCCGATCGAGACAAGGAGCGCCGTTTACCCCTAAATGAAATTCAACAGTTCTCACAAAGCGGTTTATGGGCCATTACGGTTCCTAAGCAATTTGGTGGCGCACAAGTCAAATATCGAACCTTGGCTGAGGTCATCAAAACAATTGCGAGTGTTGATCCATCTCTTGCACAGCTTCCCCAAAATCACTTGGCTTTTATTGAACATTTACGTCTTGATGCAGGCCCAGAACAAAAACAGTTCTTCTTTAACTTAGTGTTGAGAGGGATTCGTTTTGGCAATGCATTTTCGGAAAAACATAGCAAAACGGTTGCTGATCTCACTACCACATTAAAAAAGACTGAGCACGGTTATGAAATTAATGGGAAGAAATTTTTTGCAACAGGCGCATTGCTTGCACATTGGGTTCCAATTGTTGCTGTAAATGAACAAGGGCAGCCTTATGCGGCGCTAGTTCCTCGGGAAACTTCTGGGGTCAATATTATTAATGACTGGTCTGGTTTTGGGCAACGAACCACGGCCAGTGGGACCGTTGAACTTAATCAAGTTCCAGTACGTGAAGAATATCTAATTCCGATTTATCAGGCTTTCGAACGTCCTACACCGGCAGGTGCAATTTCACAATTTATTCAAGCTGCTGTCGACGCTGGTATTGCACGTGGCGCCATTGAAGAAACAATTCACTATGTCAAAAATCATAGTCGTGCATGGGTCGATTCAGGTTTGGAAAAAGCGAGCGATGATCCCTATACGATTGCAAACATTGGTGATTTAAAAATAAAACTGCGTGCAGCAGAGGCGGTATTAGATTTAGCAGGAGATGCGATCGATCAAGCGATTACCGACACGACAGAAGAACATGTAAATCAAGCAACATTACTGGTTGCTGAAGCAAAAGTACTCACTACAGAAATTGCGATTTTAGCAGCGAATAAGCTTTTTGAGTTGTCTGGAACACGTTCTACTTTGTCAGAACTTAATCTGGACCGCCATTGGCGTAATGCGCGTACTCATACCTTGCATGATCCAGTGCGTTGGAAATATCACATTGTCGGTAATTATTACCTCAATGGCATCCATCCACCTCGTCATGCATGGAGCTAAAGTGAATAAAAAATAAGATTAGGAGAATAAAGATGACAATTACCCAAATTGAATTAGAAGAGCTATCGGTAGGCGCCGATTATGAAAAAGTGGCAAGTAGATTTCGTCCAGTTTTTGAAAAAATTGCCCAAGGTGCAATTCAACGGGAAAAAGAACGAATCTTGCCTTTTGAACCTATTCAGTGGTTAAAAGAACTCAAATTAGGTGCGGTACGTGTTCCGGTTAAATATGGTGGAGATGGGGTGTCATTGCCGCAACTTTTCCAGCTTCTAGCAGAATTGGCGCAAGCAGACTCGAATATTGTGCAAGCATTGCGTGGACACTTTGCTTTTGTTGAAGACCGTTTGGTTGCGCATAAAGAGCATTCGCAGGAAGTCTGGTTTCAGCGTTTTGTACAAGGTGATTTAGTTGGAAACGCATGGACCGAAGTTGGAAATGTACAGATTGGTGATGTCGTTACCCGAGTAACCAAAGATGCTTCGGGTAACTTGGTGGTTAATGGTGAAAAGTACTATTCAACAGGAAGTATTTTTGCTGACTGGATCGATTTATTTGCTTACGATGAAGTGAATGACCGTCATGTGATTGCTGCTATTTATCGTCATGAAACAGGGGTTAGTGTGATTGATGATTGGGATGGCTTTGGTCAAAAGACAACGGGCAGTGGTACTTTAAAAGTGCATCAGGTTCATTTACCAGCTTCGCACCTTATTCCATTTGACCAGCGTTTTAAATATCAGACCGCTTTTTATCAGGTTGTCCACCTTGCAACGCTAACAGGGATTGCACATGCTGCGGTCGAAACTTTTAGCCAAGAAATACGTGAGCGAAAGCGTATTTTTAGTCATGGTAATGGTGACCTTGTTCGTCACGACCCACAAGTTTTACAGGTGGTGGGTAAAGCCTCTGCTCAAGCCTATGGAAGTCTAGCAATTACGATTAAAACAGCAGAAGCATTACAAAAGGCTTATGAAAGTCACTTTAGTGAGCTAGAGGTGAAAGAACATCAGTTTAATGTAGATGCTGAGCTTGAGTCAGCGCAAGGGCAGGTGGTGATTTCTAATTTGGTATTGGATTTAACCAGCCAGTTATTTAACGCTTTAGGTGCATCGGCAAGTAGTCAGGTTAAACAGCTCGATCGTTTCTGGCGTAATGCACGAACAGTCTCTTCTCATAATCCACTCATCTATAAAGAAAAGGTGATTGGGGATTGGGAAGTGAACCGTACCGATTTACCCTTTGTCTGGCAAATTGGAGCAAGCCCGCGGGCAAAGTCTGCATAAAATAAAAAAGCCGATGTTTCATCGGCTTTTTTATTAGGTTTGACTTAAACGTTTAGTATTTAAATAAAGCCGTGAGAGTAATAAAACACAAGCAATGCTTAAACCAATAATCAAACCTAGCCACACACCAGCTACGCCCCAATGGGTATAACGCGCTAGATAAAGCCCAATAGGAAAAGCAATCACCCAATACGCCATAAGTGTAATCCACATTGGTGCTTGAGTATCTTGCATACCTCTTAAACAGCCTGCGGCACTTACTTGCAATGCATCCATCAACTGATATGCCATTGCAAACCAGAGTAAATACATCGCAACAGGAGCTACGTTTAAGTCTTGAGTATAAATCGAGATAATTTGTTCACGGCATAGAGCAATAAAAGTCATGGTTAATATGGCAAAAAATATTGCTGTGCTGAGACCAATTTTTTGTACTTGGTACATTGAAGCCCAGTTCTTTTCACCATAATAAGTACCGACACGGATGGTTAAGGCAATGGCTAGTGAAAGCGGAATCATAAACAGCACAGAGGTAACGGAAATTGCGACTTGGTGTGCAGCAATAAATACTTCACCAAGAGGGCTAAGTACCAATGCACCTGTACTAAAAATACTAATCTCAAAGAACACAGCTAAACCGATTGGTAGACCAAGCTGTAAAATTCTTTTAACTAAAGCCATATTAATTTTATCAAATCGGCCAAAAATAGACGTGTTTTGATAAGCCGAAGCTTTATAAATATAGCCTGCTAATGTAATTAACATGAGCCATTGTAAAATGGAGGTTGCAAAACCACAGCCAGCGCTACCTAATGCAGGTATTGGCCCTAATCCATGCATAAAGATCATGTTAAGAGGAACCAATACAACTAAAGCTAATAGGCTAATAGCTGTGACGGGGCGTGGATGGCCTAATGCTTCTGAATAGCCACGTAGCGCTGCGTACATGGTCACAGCTGGCATACCTAAACCAATTGCATGTAAGAACAAGCTTGCTTTAGGTCGTAAGCTCTCTGGTACGCCGAACACATGCAAGAAAAACGGCATAAGCTGCAAAATGAGCATTGCCAGTACACCTAAAATGACAGCAACCCACAATGACTGACGAACAACGACAGGGATCTGCTCTGTATTTCTTGCGCCTTTTGCTTCAGCGACCAAAGGTGTTGTTGCAATCATAATGCCGCTGAATAGGAGCATGATTGGAACCCATAAACCGACCCCTACAGCAATTGCTGCTAAATCGGTTGCAGATAAATGCCCAGCCATAATAGTGTCAATTAACCCGAATCCTGCTTGAGCAAACTGGGTAATTAAAATTGGTAGCATTAAGTGGAAGAGTTGTTTTAATTCAGCCCGAAAAGATGTGACATTCGACACAAAAGGTACTCTTTTTAAATATAAAAAATGAAGCTAACGCTGCAAAGTGAGTACCACACCGACAAAGATGATGACTCCACCAAGAAACCGTTGCCATGTAACAGGTGTCTTTTCTGTGCCCAACCAACCAAAATGATCAAGTAACATAGAAATAACGATTTGCCCAAAAACGACTAGCCCTGTAAAGGTTAAAAAACCAAGCTTAGGTGCAGTATAAATGCTCATGCTGATTGCATAAACCCCAAGAAATCCTCCAGTCCAAAGAAGCCATGGAATATTTGATATTTCACTTAAAGAGGGCTTCTCGGCACTTTGAAAGAAAACCATAATGGCTAAAACAATAGTACCTATGAAAAATGATAATAAAGCTGCTTGTAAGGGTGAGTGTAGTTGCTCGCGCAGTTGAGCATTAATTGCTGTCTGAAAAGCCATGGCAACACCGATTCCCATAGCTAAGGGTAAGATCAGGAAAAGTTGACTAGAGAATTTCATCATTTTTATCAGTATTTAAGAATGTTTAAATTTAGTCTAAAGCAATTAAGGTATGTTTTCATAAGCCCATTGATGCAGTCATGTTAAAATAGAAATATTGTGTAAATTGGACCTGCTCCTTGGCCGTATTAAACCCTGCTTCTATTCCTCTATCTTTATATATCCATATGCCGTGGTGCGTGCGTAAATGCCCATATTGTGACTTTAACTCGCATGCCGTACCAGACGGAGCACTTTCGTCAGAACTTGAGCAAACCTATTTAAAAGCATTGGTGGCCGACTTTGAAACTCAACTAGAGATGGCACAGGGACGTCCAATTCATAGTGTGTTTATTGGTGGTGGAACCCCTTCACTGATTTCGGCACAGGGTTATGTATGGTTATTTGCAGAGCTTAAGTCATTGCTTAAGTTTGAAGATGGCTGTGAAATTACCTTAGAGGCAAATCCGGGAACGGTAGAGCATGACCCATTTGCAGGATATTTAGAGGCTGGCATTAATCGCTTATCGATAGGTGTTCAGAGCTTTGATACTGATCATTTGCAAAAGCTTGGACGTATTCATTCTGCAAACAATGCAATTGAAGCGATTCAACAAGCAAAGCAGGCTGGCTTTAAGCGAGTGAATGTAGACTTAATGCATGGTTTGCCTGAGCAAACGCTAGCGCAGGCTCTCTATGATCTCAAGCTTGCTGTAGAAAGTGGAGCAACTCATATTAGTTGGTATCAACTCACTATTGAACCGAATACCGTTTTCTTCCGTACTCAACCCGTTTTACCGCAAGATGAAATGCTTGAAGACATTCAAGAGCAGGGTGAGTCATATCTTAAGGCAAATGGCTTTATAAATTATGAAGTTTCGGCATGGCGTAAAGAGCTGCCTTCAGCACATAATTTGAATTATTGGGAATTTGGTGATTATCTTGCGATTGGGGCAGGTGCACATGGCAAAGTGACACGACCAGATGGTGTGTATCGTTTCCAAAAAACTCGTTTGCCAAAAGACTATTTAGCTAAGGTTCCTGCTGAACATTTGCAAATGAAAAAGATTGAGGCAGAAGAGCTACCTTTTGAATTTATGATGAATGCTTTGCGTCTAAATGATGGGGTAAAAGCTGAGTTATATGAACAGCGTACAGGCTTAAGCTTAGATCATTTAAATGAGGTCCTCACTTCGCTGCGAGCTAGAAAGCTACTGGTAGAGGATAGTTCTCGTTTGGCTTGTACAGAGCAGGGACATATTTTCTTGAATTCGGTACTAGAAGAGTTTTTATAATAAAACAATGTAAAAGCCGCACTATGAGATGCGGCTTTTTTGATTTTAGCGAGTGGTGTAGCCACCATTTGCAAAAATCGTCTGACCAGTAATCCACCAACCATCGGTTACCAAAAAACGAACTAGAGGCTCGATATCTTCAATTTTGGTGAGCCCACCTAAAGCTGAAGCTGATTTATGGTAAGCCACTGCCTCGGCAGATTCCTGCCCATAAAAGAATGGTGTATCCATAGGCCCTGGTGCAACAGCAGTAACAGAAATTTGACGATTACCAAATTCTTTTGATGCAGCACGGGTGTAGTGTTCAACAGGAGCTTTTAAGCCTTCGTAGGTTGAATACAAACCAGTGTAGGCTGCAAGAAGAGAAGTAACGATTGAGCAGATCTTGCCGCCGTCATTTAAATGACGACCCGCAGATTGAATAAAGAAATAGGCAATTTTTGAGTTGATATCGCTCATGCTATCAAACTCTTGTTCTGTGGTGTCTAAAAAGGATTTCTTTAAAACCTTTCCAACTGTATTAATGGCAATATCAATTCCGCCAAAATGCTGCTTAGTGTCTAAGAAGAGTTTTTCAATATTATTAATATCCGTTAGGTCTGCTTGAATTAAAACAGCGTCTACACCGAATGCAGTTACATCTGCGAGCGTCTGTTCTGCATCTGCTTGAGTTTCAGCGCTATTGTAGTGAATTGCAATTTTTGCACCTTGTTCTGCAAATTTACGGCTAATAAGTCCACCTAAGTTTTTTGCACCGCCTGTAATCAGTACAACTTTATCTTTAAGAGTATGAGTTGCCATGATGATTGTTCCTATGATGACTTGTTTTAATGTGTTTTTAGTCTAGATTGGCGGTAATTTTTGATCAATTATGCTAGTTTGGTTTAACTATTCAGAAAATACGAACAATTAAAATGGATCGGTTGCAGCAATTTTTTATTTTTTCAGAAGTCGCTAAACGACAAAGCTTTAGTGAAGTAGCAAATCAGCTTGATTTACCTCGCTCTACAGTGACGAGTGCAATTCAACAATTAGAAACTCACTATGGGGTGCGTTTATTTCATAGAACTACACGCAAGGTGAGCCTTACTCAAGATGGACAAAGAATCTTGCCTGAATGTCAAAATCTATTATTTGACTATGAACAGCTCGAACAACTCATACAAACGCAAAAGCAGCATTACCGCGGCACGCTAAAAATTTCAATGCCCAGCCGAATCGTGCATCAAGTGATTATTCCTGAACTTTCCGATTTTTATAGCCGCTATCCAGACATTCATTTACAGCTCAAGAGTTCTGATGACATGACTGACTTGATCGAGAAGGGAATTGATTGTGTTGTTCGGGTGGGGCAGCTAGATAATAGTAGCTTGATCGCGAAATTCGTCGGTAACTTGATTATGGTGAACTGTGCAAGTCCTCATTATTTAGAACAATACGGTATTCCTGAACAACTAGAAGATCTATCTCAGCACAAACTCATTAATTACGCAGGAGCCGTAGGAGAAAAACAAGGCATATTTTTATATCAAGATGGAACAGTGATGATCGATAGTGCTTTAAGTGTAAATAATACAGAAGCCTATGTTGCTGCAGCTTGTGCTGGGCTAGGGATTATTCAACTTCCATACTACGATGTTCAGGATAAAATAGAGCAAGGAACTCTGGTTGAAGTGTTAAGTGCACATACTGCTCAATCTTTGCCACTCAATATTTTGTATCCGAACCGAAGTTATATTCCTAAACGTTTAGAAATCTTTATGAATTGGGTTAAAGAGATTTTATATAAGAAATGCATCGTCATCTTTTAGTCATGAAACTAAAATAAGATAACAATAAAAAAAAACCTCTCGCAGTGAGAGGCTTTTTAGAATTTGGTGGGTCGTCCGCGACTCGAACGCGGGACCAACGGATTAAAAGTCCGCTGCTCTACCAACTGAGCTAACGACCCAAATAGGTTCAAAACAGATAAGTGGTGGGTCGTCCGCGACTCGAACGCGGGACCAACGGATTAAAAGTCCGCTGCTCTACCAACTGAGCTAACGACCCGTATCGTTTTGATGTCGCGTATTTTAGCAAGTTATTCAACTAACACAAGAGGTAAATCAAAAACATTTGCATGATTGCCTATAAAAAGCACGATTTCCTCTTGTTTAGCTAAAAAATGAACTAAAAACGATATTTATATGCCTGAATGTTGTCAAAAATTTCAGTTGTGACATCACAATAACTGTTTGTACCAGGTAATAAAGCGAGTAAACGTTCAGAAGTTTTGCTTGGATTAAACGAATCTTCCTTCAATTTATTCTTTTGATATTTAAAAGTACCTGTTGTTTCAACTTTGGCTTGCACTCGTAAGAACACGGGTACTGCATAAGCAGGGAGGCATTTTTTAAATATAGTCACCATTTCGGTTAAGTCAAATTCATTTAGCTCAGCGCCATCAGCAAGTGTGATTGCTGCCATACCAGCACGACCATTGGTATTTGGGATTTCTACCCCATAAACCACCGCTTCAGCGATCTTGTCATATTCACAAACCATGTTCTCAACTTCAGTAGTAGATACATTTTCGCCTTTCCAGCGGAAGGTATCGCCTAAGCGGTCAACAAACTGAGCATGGCGGAAACCAATATTACGAACAAGGTCACCTGTGTTGAAATATGAGTCACCTTTTTTAAAGACATCTTTCATAATCACAGATTTATTCTTTTCTGGATCTGTATAGCCGTCAAAAGGTGAGCGGCTGGTAATTTTACCCACTAGCAAACCGATTTGACCTGCTTTAACTTTTTTACACCAACCCTTTTTATCGCGTACAGGTTCATTTTTCTCTTTATCAAACTCAATAATGGCATATGGTGTAGGAGAGAAGCCTACTGTGTTGTCAAAGTTAAAAATATTACTAAACCCGACATTGCCTTCACTTGATGCATAAAGCTCAAGAACCTCTTGGACACCAAAACGTTGTTTGAACTTATCCCAGATGTTTGGACGCATGCCATTACCGATCATTTTGGTTACGCGGTGGGCACGGTCAATTTCTGTAGGAGGGGCATCCATTAAGTAACGGCAAAGCTCTCCTACATAGCCAATTGCAGAGGCATTAAATTTCTGAACATCTTTCCAGAATGCACTGGTTGAATATTTACGTCGAATTGCAAGGGTAGAACTTCCCGCAATCACACCACACCAGCAAACTACGACACCCGTTGCATGGTAAAGCGGTAAAGTTACATACATCACATCATCTGGGCCAAGGTTTAAAATGTGACCGTAGGTGCCATAGGCAAGTGTCCAGCGACTATGTTTGAAAATAACAGCCTTCGGTAAGCCTGTAGTGCCCGAAGTATAAATATAAAACAGGCCATCATTTCCATGAACAGATTGTGTAGTCGATGGGTTGAATTTTGGAAATTGATCAATTTCTATTGCAAGATTGGCATAACCTTGAGGTGCTGTTCCCGCATTTTGACGTGTAGCCTGATCTGCAAACCAATGAAAACGGTCTTTAGGAACATTTAGGTCCTGACGAATTTCATCAATTACAGCTCGAACTTCTTCACCTGCAATGACGGCAATTGGTTTTACAAGATTGATACTATGAGCGAGGACCTTACCTACTTGAGAGGTATTAACAAGCGCAATTGTTACCCCAATTTTAGCTAAACCTACAATCGTGGCAATAAGTTCAGAACGGTTCTCAACCATTACCGCAATCACGTCGCCTTTTTGTGCGCCAAGAGATAGATAATAGTGAGAAATTTGGTTAGCCCATTCGTTTAAAGCTTCATATGAATAACGTTGATCTTCAAATAATAAAGCAATGCCTTGCGGATTTCGCTTAACAGCTTTTTCAAAAGCTACACCTAATCCCGTTGGTGTATTTGCTGTTCTTAAGTAAGCCTGTTTAAGACCATTCAGGATATGGGGTACTTTGGGGATGAAGCTAGGAAGTCTTGTTGCAACATCACCAAGCGTAATGATATCGGTCTGTGTTGTCTGGCTCATATCAATCCTATTTATTTTTCGATCAATCCAAAAAAGGTTGCGTTGGCAAAAGTACAGTGTTTTTCATGGTTCACCATGCTTTTAAAACTTTTCTTCTAGTGCAATCAACCTAATTGGTTAAAAATAACAAAAAAAACCTAGTCATCGAAATGACTAGGTTTGTTTAAATTAGCTGCAATTGAGCAAATGATTTACTCAGCTACAGGATTTGCTTTCTTTGGTGGACGACCACGAGGGCGACGAGGAGGACGACTTGGTTTGTCCTGATCTGCCTTAGAATCGTCTGATTCAACTTCTGTAGTAGCTTCTGTTGGTGCTACAGCCTGTTCTACGGCAGCTTTTGCTCTTGCAGATGCTTTAGGCTGTTTAACAACCGGAGCTTCGACTACAGTTGTCGCTGGTGTTTCTTCTACGCTTGTTTCACTTTGAGCTACTTCTTCAGCCACTTGATCAAGCTCAAGTGGTTGTTGTTTTGACTCAACAGGTGCTTGTGTTTCAGCAGCAGGAGCAACAACCGTTTCTTCAACAGCTGGAGCTACTGGTGCAGCTTCTTCTGGTGCAGCGTGTTGTTGTTTAACTTGCTCAAAAGCTTGTTCAGCAGCAAGTTTTGCTAAACGACGACGCTCACGTGGATCATTAGCAACACGTGGTGTTTGCTCTTTTTGTGGCGTCAATGCAAGTACAGGTGCAGGCTCTGCTTCTTGTGATGGCTTGTTGCTTGGAAGCTCTGCATCACGAGTAACAGGCTTTTTGTCTTCAGCATCAGACACGACTTCTGTTGCTAGCGTACTAGCGTACTGTTCAGCAAACTTCTGCAATGCACGATTGAATGTTGGAACTAGACCAAACTGTTCAATCAATACTGTGCAGTCTTCACCATAAACATGACGAATCAAGCTACCAATCGTATATTGCGCCAACGTTGGAATTTGCGATGGGGCAATAGATGGTACCGCAGCTTTAGCACGTTTCGCGTTGCGTTGTTCACGGCGACGCATACGAGGGTCATTGCTCGCACGTTGAATTTGCGGTTGAGCTTTGTTGTCTGCAGGAGGAGTCGTCGTTTCTTCTGCTTTGGCAGTGACTGCTTCTTCTACAACTGCAACAGGTGCAGGAGCTGGCTCTTGAGCGACTTCAACAACAGGTGCTGTTTCAGTGCGTTCAACAGGTTGCTCTGGAGTCAAAGCAATAATTTCGCTTTGTGCCTGATCAACATTGATTACTAAGGCTGTATTCATGACTTCATGCTTTGGAGCATCAATCAAATCAACCTTAATTTGTTTCTCATCAACAACTACTGGTGCCGCCGGTGCATTTTGATTTTCATTCAATACACTTGGATCGCGGTGGCGATTTGGACGGTTCGGACGTTGTTGATTATTACGGTCACGACGCGACACGGCATTTTCAGTTTGTTGTCCATCATTTTGATGTTGTTGATGTGACTGATCTGGGTGCTGACGTTTTTGTTGACGTTTTAACTCACGTTGTTCTTGACGTGATAACTGTACAACTTCTTCGTGGACCTGTTGTGGTTGTTGCTGTTGTTGTGGCTCTTGAGCATGGTGATGTTGTTCACGTTGCTCTTTGTGCTTACGTTTTTTGTTGTTTGGACGTTGTTGTACTTTATCGTCTTTTTCAACATTTTCACGAACTTCCTGTTTAGCAGGAGACTGTGAAATGTAAGCATTATTAGATGGAGCTGCAACAGTTTCAGCAACTGACGGTACTGCAACTTGTCCAAACTGGCCACGGCTTACAGCGCCAGTATTGACCATTTGTTCAATTGTCGCAGCAGCATTTTGTGCTGAACGAGATTGATCAATAGTTTTAGCTTGTTTTTGAACAAAAAGGTTCTCTAACCATGCAAGAGGGCTTGCTGCTTTTTGAGTGCTTGGCTGAGCAGCAGAAGGTTGAGCTGCTTGATTTGCTTTCTTTTGACCAGCCGCGTTATTTGCAGCAGGTGCTGCATGAGCATGGCCATGATCAGCTTCTTCTAAATGCCATTCAGAAGATTCATAACCTAATTCTTTCTCACTTGAACGAGTTGCTTCAGTACGCTCATAGCTAGATGGTGCAAATCCATCTGGATTGTACTGAATTTCATAGTGAGGTGTTTCTAAGTGTGGGTGAGGTAAAACAGTCACACGAACACCAGAAGTTTGTTCTAAATAAACAAGGCTATGGCGTTTTTCATTGAGTAAGAACGCTGCAATTTCAACGGGAACTTCTACTTGTACTTCACCATGACGTTCACGAAGTGCAATTTCTTCTACTTTACGCATAATTGAAAGCGAAAGTGAACGTAAGTCACGCACCATACCCGTGCCATGACAGCGTGGGCACACATATCCAGTTGCTTCTTCAAGTGATGGGCGTAAGCGTTGACGGCTCATTTCCATTAAGCCAAAACGAGAGAGTTGGCCAAACTGGATACGCGCACGGTCGCTTTGTGTTGCTTCACGAAGTTTTGCTTCAACCATGCGTTGGTTGCGTTCTTTAGTCATATCGATGAAGTCGATAACAACTAAACCGCCAATGTCACGAAGACGAAGTTGGCGAGCAATTTCTTCTGCTGCTTCTAGGTTTGTATTAAGCGCAGTTTCTTCAACGTCATGTCCACGAGTTGATTTCGCAGAGTTAATGTCGATTGAAACTAAAGCTTCAGTCTGGTCAATTACGATTGAACCACCAGAAGGAAGTTTTACTTCACGCTCGTAAGCAGTTTGAATTTGGCTTTCAATACCAAAATGAGCAAACAACGGCTCGTTTAAAGTATACGTTTTAAGTTTGTCTAATTGACGTGGCATAACTGCTTTAACAAAGTTATACGCTTCGTTATAAGCTTGTTCGCTATCAATTAAAATTTCTGCAACGTCATCACGTAAGTAGTCGCGGATGGCACGAGTAACTACGCCAGCTTCTTGATGAACAAGCATTGGAGACGGACCAGAACTTGCAGTGCCTTGGATTTGTGCCCAGAGGTCAAGCAAATGCTGTAAATCTAACTGTAATTCTTCTTGAGTACGGCCAATACCTGCGGTACGCACAATAACACTCATGCCGCGAGGTAAATTTAAAGAAGCTAAAATTTCTTTTAATTCTTCACGTACAGAACCTGAAATTTGACGGCTAATACCACCGCCTTTCGGGTTGTTTGGCATAAGAACCAAATAACGTCCTGCGAGTGAGATGAATGTAGAAAGGGCTGCGCCTTTGTTACCACGTTCTTCTTTTTCAACCTGAACAAGTAATTCAGTACCCTCAGTGATGAGTTCACGAATGTTTGAAGTTTGTCGCGGGTCTGCTTGGAAATAACTATTCGCAATTTCGCGCATAGACAAGAAGCCTTGACGGCCTGCGCCATATTCAACAAACACAGCTTCTAAAGAAGGTTCTACGCGGGTTACATGGCCTTTATAGATATTGGATTTTTTCTGTTCTCGGGTACGATTTTCTAAATCAAAATCGTAAAGACGATTACCAGTGATAAGTGCAACGCGGACTTCTTCTGCGTGAGTTGCATTAATCAACATACGTTTCATGGGTGTGACACCTAATAGTGACCCACACAAACATATCGCACAAACTTAAAGGTTCTGAACGAACATCGAACATGACGGATCATTTCCCAGATCTCAAAATATTTGTGGTCTGAGTCATCTGTTACCGGCTACATTTAGCCTTAACTTCGATTCTCGTCTGTGATGTAGGCAATACTGCTTCAACCTTTAAATCGGACTTCCTTAGTGCTTCACTGGCGGGTGAGCGGTACATTGGTTAATGACTTTCACTGTCATTGAGCGCGAAGTGACTTCTTTTTGGAAGTTTGATACGGAATGTTCATCGTATCGGTGCTTTCGGCAGTTCCAATGCATCAACGCTTTAGCCTGAAGGCAACTTTAAGGAGCGATTTGTCTGATGTGTATCAGTTTACGTTCCATAACCAACTAGAGTTGGTAACATATTTTTTTGAACAAACTGAATTAAACGCAACAGTTTGTCATTTTGCCGATATAATAAGCCTTCGGCGTCGGCATAATTCTTTAGGACCTATCCGAGCTGATGGTGAAAGCATCATTTTGATTGAGGTTTCAATCAGGGAAATTCCCTATTAGATGTTCACTTACGGCGGTATCCGTGCGCTGACTATATCAAACCTTGCAGCATCTGCCTATGGGCTAAGCTTAGATTTCTTGTGAAAAAACTAAGCTAAACGGTCATTTATTAATCAAATTTAGCAAAATTTCAGGTTTAAATATTAGTATGAATTCTACACAGCAATGGCAAAGTGTCACTTGGTTTGAGGTGGATGAACATCAAGCAGGACAGCGAATTGATAATTTCCTGTTCTCGCGTTTAAAAGGTGTACCTAAAAGTCGTATTTATCGTTTGATTCGTGAAAGTCAGGTTCGAGTAAATAAAAAACGTGTAAAAGCTGAGACTAAACTTGAGATTGGCGACCAGATTCGCGTTGCTCCAATTCGTTACGAACAAAAAGACGAAACAGCCGCTCCTGTCAGTGACAGTGTAGCACAAGGCCTATTAAGCCGTGTGGTCTATGAAGATGAAGGCTTGTTAGTTGTTAATAAGCCTTCAGGTATTGCTGTCCATGGTGGTAGTGGTATGGCATATGGTTTGATTGAAGCACTACGTGCAGCGACAGGCAAAAAATATTTAGAACTAATTCATCGTATTGACCGTGATACTTCTGGTTTGGTCATGATTAGTAAAAAACGTAGCACTTTAAAACAACTACAAGATATGTTGCGTGAGCACAAAATTCGTAAAACTTATGCCGCGATTGTTAAAGGGCAAGTGAGCTTAGATAAACAGCTGATTGATGCACCTTTATTGAGATATGAGCTGGCAAATGGCGAGCGTCGTGTACGTGTGACTAAAGATGGTAAACCAAGTAAAACCGAATGGGTTGTAGCAGAGCGCTTTAAAAATGCGACTCTGGTTCATGCATCACCTTTATCTGGCCGTACTCATCAGATTCGTGTGCACGGTTTAAGCATTGGACACCCTTTGATTGGTGACGATAAATATGGACACACGACTGAGTACACTGGTCCTGAAGCACGTCGTCTATGTTTACATGCGATGCGTTTAGATATTCCAGGTTATCCACCGATTGAAGCTCCTTTACCAGAAGACATGACCCAGTTATTAAAGGCTTTGAGAGTGGCAAAATGAGTCTAAAAACCGAATTAGTTATTTTCGATTGGGATGGGACTTTATATAACTCTGTTGGACAGATTGTTGCTAGCTTGCAACATGCCGCAGAACAACATGAATTGCCTTTAACAGATGAAGCAGCAAAAAGCATTATTGGTTTAGGCTTGCCCGAAGTTATGCAAACCCTATTTCCAGAAGCACCTGAGTTACATGACTCAATTTTAAAAGCATATGGCGATCACTATATTGCAAACTCTACAAATGATGCATGGTTCGATGGTATTGCTGAGCTACTACATGATTTAAAAGCGCAAGGTTTAAAACTTGCAGTCGCAACGGGTAAAAACCGTCGTGGGCTAGATCGTGTAATCGCAAAAACACAGAGTACTCATCTTTTTGATGTGACTCGAGCAGCCAATGAAACCAGATCTAAACCAGATCCACTCATGTTGCAAGAAATCTTAACAGTCACTGGAGTGAGTGTTGAACGTGCAGTAATGATTGGTGATAGTAGCTATGATCTTGAGATGGCTCAGCGGTTAAACATGCCACGAATTGGTGTGGGCTATGGTGTGCATTCGATCGAAGTTCTACAACAGTTCCAGCCTTTAACGATTGCCAAAGATGTACCTGAGCTGCACAACTTTTTAAGAGAATATGCAAAGTTATCTACGGTAGATGTTGCATAATTTAGAATAATACAATAAGGGGGAATTTATTCCCTCTTATTGTATGTCTAATAACAATAAGAAGAGAAAAATGAGTCGTTCTATTCGTCTATTAAATCTTTTACAACAACTTCGAGAAGCCCGTTATCCAATCACTGCACAAGTTCTCGCTGAACGTATGGGAATTAGTGTCCGAAGTGTCTATCGCGATATCGATAGCTTACGTGAGCAGGGTGTAGCAATTGAGGCATCGGCAGGTATAGGTTTTCAACTTAAAGAAGATATTGTACTGCCACCAATGACACTCAATGAAAATGAAGTCGAAGCTATTTTTCTGGCATTGTATTGGTTGAAGAGTGTGCCTGATCAATCTTTACAATCGGCATCTACATCTGTATTAGCTAAATTGAATTCTGTTTTGCCCGAGCATCGTCAATATTTATTACAGCAGACGACTTTAAGAGCATTTAACACATGGCTACCTGTAGATGAAAAACAAGTCGAACAGATACGTTTAGCCATTCGGCAGCAAGTCAAAATTTCGATGCATTATCATGATGAGCAGCAACGAAGTAGTGTTCGAACTTTGTGGCCTTTTGCCTTGGGATATTTTAATGACAAAATTGTTTTAGCTGCATGGTGTGAGCTAAGACAGGACTTTCGGCATTTTAGAATGGACCGTATTCAACACTTGAGTTTAACCCAAGAGTTATATCCCTCATTTAAGCAAAAACTATTTGAGCAGTGGTGGGCACAAGAGTCGAAGACTACTGACAAAAACTGACAAAGAGGTTTTGTAGACTAGGTTCCACGATAAACAAGGAGCCATAAAAATGAGCCTTAAACTTTATACTAACAAAGAATCACGTGGTGTTGTGGTCGACTGGCTTTTAGTCGAATTAGGTGTTGAGTGTGAACGTATTGAAGTCGAATACAAGACTGAAATGAAAACACCAGAATATCTAAAAATTAATCCTTTTGGAAAAGTGCCAGTATTGGTAGATGGTGATGTCGTGATTTATGAGTTAGGGGCAATCTGTGCTTATCTTGCTGATAAATTTTTCGATAAAGGTTTAGCTCCTGCATTAGATGATCCTAAACGTGGTTTGTACTATCGCTGGTTATTTTTGATGGCAGGCCCATGGGAAGCTGCGGGTGTTGATAAAGCTCTCGGAATAGATGTGTCTCCTGAGCAAAAAATGTTTGTGGGTTATGGTGATTACAACGATGCCTACCAAGCTTTAGTACAAGGGCTTAATGAAGCAAATCCGTATGTGTGTGGCGAACAGTTTACCGTCGCAGATGTAAGCGTGGGAGCAATGCTGTTATGGCAATTGAAAATGGGAGCGATTGAATCTCATCCTGCTATTACGCGTTATGTTGAAACCATCAAGCAACGTGAAGGCTTAAAACAAAGCACGATGGGCTCATTGTTGTAAACCTCTGCTGTTTAGAGTCACCCATTTGGGTGACTTTTTTATTTCCTAAATGCAAGTTTTAGTTGGTAAGAAAACCAGCAGCAACGTTAATACAGATCGCTAAAATGGTGGTATTAAACCCAAAAGACAACACCGCGTGAAATAAGTTTAAAAGACGCATGTGTTTGGTGGTAATCGAAACGTCGGCAGTTTGGGCAGAGGTGCCAATAATATAACTAAAATATAGAAAATCAGGATAAGTGGGTTGTTTTGTTCCCGGAAAATCTAGACCACCATTTTCTTCATTTCTAGATAAAGCCATATAAAAATCATGGGCATAATGTAGTGCAAAAACGGTATGCATAAAAAGCCATGCAGAAACAATAGTGAGTAAAGCTAAAGCCACATGGCCTAACTTTGCAGAATGATCAGAAGGAAGCTGTGAGAGCTGTATTAAAATAGCAACTAGACACATGGTTAAAGCCAATAGAACAATCAGCATAATGACCCATTTGCTTTCATCTTGTTTTTTGGCTTGCTGCTGCATTTGTGAATGATCAGCACTTTTCATGAGCTGCCAAACATGTAGTAAATATATACTAATCGAAGTATTCCAGCTGACTAATAAAATAGTTGACCATTTCCATGAAGTGAACCATGTGAGAATACTCGCTGTGATAAATCCTATAAATAAAGCAATAAAGAAATGAGGGCGGTTTAGTACACTACGTCCAAGATGTTGAAATACTGCAACCATTTTCCTAATCTCCTTTTACTAAATGGTAAATATATTATTTTTTATTAAATGGTGAAAATAATATCCAGTTTTATATAGATTTTATTCCAAGTTTTTAAATTGTATTTAAGAGATATTTGCTTTTACCGAGTAGGTAAAATAGAACAAAAGCGCGGGCTAAACTGTTTATAAAAAGTATAAAATAAATAAAAAATATTATTTACTTATACCTTTTATAAAGGTGCCCTTATTAATCATAGGCTTAAAATAATATATAGCTTTTCTGATTAGGTGTGAGTTAAGTTCTTATCCAGATGAAACACTTTAGTGAGTTGATCAATAAATTTTTGAACCCCTAAAGACTGTGAATTTCTACGGTAATTTACGAATAAATCCAATGTCGGTAACTCGACATCAAGAGGGCGGACTACTGTATTTTTGATGCCTAAAGGTGCAACGTAAGCAGGTAAAATTGTACAACCTAATCCAGAGCCAAGAGAGTTAATATTAAACAACATGCTATCTGCTTTTTGAACAATATTGAGGTCGATATTGTGAGTTTTGGCAAAGTCTAAAATCGTGTTATGTAATGTTTGTGACTGCTCGGCAGCAGGAATAATAAAGTCAACGCCTTGTAACGCATGAACAGGAATTCGTTCGTATTGAGTAAGTGGATGATTTTTAGGAAGTAAAAAAATCAAGGGTTCAGTCAAAACAAATTGGCTTTGGATCTCATCACTATCTGTATTTTCTCGAGTAAAGGTAATGTCTAACTCACCTTTTTTTAAGGATTTAAGTTGTTCAGTATTATTTAGATTAGATAGTTCAATGATGAGATCGGGGTGTTGTAATCGCAGATTAGGAAGAACGTAAGGAAAAATTTTCATTTCTGCAATGGGAACAAAACCGATACGGAGCAGTTGCTGTTTAGCCTTAGAAACCTGTCGTGCCAGAGCAACTGCTTTTTCAGCTTGAGCAAGGGTCAGGCGAGCATGTTCTAAAAAGACTTCACCTTCTTCGGTTAATTCAACTTTACGTTTAGTGCGATTTAAAAGTCGTACACCAACATCTTCTTCTAAATCTTTAATCTGTTGGCTAAGGGAGGGTTGTGCGGTAAAAAGTTTAAGGGCGGCTTTACTAAAATTTAATTCTTCAGCAACGGTAATGAAATATCGGAGATGGCGTAGTTCCATAAGACTAATCCAAAAAATGTCTTACTATGATTTATGTGAAGTATAAAGCATAAAGGGATATAGCGTGAAGGTGGTTTAGGTATTTATAAAATAAATGGAATTTTAATTTTCATTAAACATTTAATATATAAATCTAAGTTCAAGTAATTCATAAAATATATTAATTAGGGTGGTTTAAATACATTATTTTTACTTAATCAAAGAAATATTTAAATGTTTTAAATATTAGTATGGGTGATTCTCATAATATGCAAAAATGAAGAAATATAAAATAATATTATAAAATATAAATTCTTTAAGAATGAGTTGGATTTAAGTGTTACTAAATATTTTGTTCTATAAGCTGGCAAAACTTTTGAAGTTTGAAAAGTTGGGCTTACTAAAGCAAAACCAAGTAACTCACCCACAATTTCACGTGACTAATTATTGTTATGTTATACAAGCAGTCTTAATAAGAATGGTAATTATCGACGCATAAACCCAACACATCTATGTATTTTTTATGGCAATCTAATTCAACTTATGTTGGCTGTGACCACAATAAAAGGGATATTTATATGATAAATAAGTGTAAGTGCCATAGCTTAATTTGTTTTAATTGTTAAGATAGAAACCTGAACACATCCATTCTGCCGATGCTAAAACATAGAAAAGCCCATGAAAGACAAGCCGACATTAACATATCAATTGCCGACTCAGTCCTGTTGGACGCATACATGGATAAAACCTCCTTTTTATCATCCCGAGTCAGGGCGTGAATCTGATACACGTTTTTATAACCAACAGCCTAAATCACCGGCTAGAGGCTCAAAAGAGCTATTACGTTGGTTAGTTACACGTGAGTCTTTTACATGGAACGTTGATATTCAAAATGAATACGATACTCGTGTAAATACGGCTGTGGCCTTGCCTCAAAATCGTCCTCAGGCGGATTTAGATGATTGGCAAGTTTGGTTTGTTGGACATGCAACGGTATTGATTCAGATTGGGCCTTATAACTTTATTACCGATCCCGTATGGTGTGATTATGCAAGCCCTTCACAGGGTCGTGGACCTCGCCGTGTGTGTCCAGCAGGTTTTGCATTAGAGCAATTGCCGACGATTCATGGTGTTCTACTCAGCCATAATCATTATGATCATATGGATTTGGCTACGCTTGAATGGCTACATAAAAAATTCGCAATGCCGATTTATACTGGACTCGGGAATGGCTTTTACCTACCCAAAGAGTTTCATGTGATTGAGATGGATTGGTGGCAAGAAATTCCCTATCACGAACTAAGAATAATCTATACACCTGCACAGCATGGCTCTGGTCGTGGCCTACGTGACCAGAATAAAGCACTCTGGGGCGGCTTTTCGGTTGTAGCTAAAACAGGGCATTGTTTCTTTGCTGGTGATACGGGTTATGCGGGGCATTTTAAGCAAATCCATGCTCGTTATGGCGCACCACGTGTTGCTTTACTTCCGATCGGAGCTTATGAACCTCGCAAGTTAATGAGTTATGTTCATATGAATCCTCAAGATGCTGTGCATGCACATTTAGATTTGCAAGCTCATCGTTCTGTTGCGATTCATTATCGAACTTTCCAGTTGACCGACGAAGACCGAGAAGATCCTGAACATGCGCTAGCTCAAGCAATTAAAGCTTCATCGAAACTTGCGAATCCTTTTTATTGCATTCGAGAAGGGCATAAATTGACTGTATAAAAGTCCATCACTTTATATTTAGTTAAAAAAGCCAGTTCAATTTGAACTGGCTTTTTTAACTTTGACTTAAATTAAGCTAAGTCAAAACGATCAAGACTCGTGACTTTAGTCCATGCCGCTACAAAGTCTTGAACAAATTTTTCTTTACCATCTGCTTGGGCATAAACTTCTACCAGTGCACGTAAGATTGAGTTTGAACCGAATACTAAATCATTACGTGTTGCAGTAAATTTTACAGTGCCTGTTTTACGGTCTTTGCCTTCAAATACTTCACTTGTTGAATCAACAGGTGCCCATACAGTAGACATGTCGAGTAAGTTCGTGAAGAAGTCTGTGCTGAGTACACCAACCTGCTGAGTGAATACGCCGTGTTGCGAACCATCCCAGTTAGTACCTAGAACACGTAAACCACCAACCAATGCGGTTAACTCTGGTGCAGTTAAAGTCAGTTGCTGTGCTTTATCAATTAATAATGCTTCAGTTGCTGCATTGACGCCCTCTTTTTTCCAGTTTCTAAAACCATCGGCAAGGCCGCGGAGCAATTGGAAAGATTCGACATCAGTTTGGCTTTGTAATGCATCAACACGACCAGAGGCAAATGGAACGCTAATGTTGAAACCTGCCGCTTGAGCAGCTTGCTCTACACCAACGTTGCCTGCTAACACAATGAGGTCAGCTAATGACAGTTGAGTTAAGGCTTTGATTTCTTCAATTTTAGTTAAAGTTTCAACAGCTTTTTGGTTTACTTCCCAATCACGTTGCGGTGATAAGGCAATACGTGCGCCGTTTGCTCCGCCACGCTTGTCTCCACCACGGAAAGTTGACGCTGAAGCCCAACCAAGAGAAACCAACTCGCCAGCAGATAGCCCTAGTGCAACAATTTTTGCTTTTGCATCAGCAATGCTGGCAGCAGATGGTGCAGCGCTAGCAGCAGGTAATGGATCTTGCCAAATTAAATCTTCAGCTGGAACTTCAGGACCTAGATAACGTGCTTTTGGTCCCATATCGCGGTGAGTTAATTTGAACCATGCACGGGCAAAAGCATTAGCGAAAGCTTGTGGATCGTTATGGAAGCGACGAGAGATTTTTTCAAACTCAGGATCAAAACGTAAGGTCAAATCTGTAGTCAGCATTGTTGGCTTACGTTTAATTGATGGATCGAATGGATCAGGAATGATCGCTTCAGCATCTGCTGCTACCCATTGAATTGCGCCAGCAGGTGAGCGTTCTTGTACCCACTCGTATTTGAATAGGTTTTCAAAGAAGTAATTGCTCCATTGTGTTGGCGTTTGTGACCAAATGACTTCTAAGCCAGAAGTGATCGCGTCTTTACCAACACCTGTGCCAAAGCTATTTGACCAGCCAAAGCCCATCTGTTCAATTGGAGCACCTTCAGGATCAGCCTGAACATGGTCAGCAGAGCCAGCGCCGTGAGTTTTACCTAAAGTATGGCCACCTGCAATTAATGCAACAATTTCTTCGTCATCCATTGCCATGTTGCCGAAAGTCGCACGAATAAACGGTGCAGCCGATTTTGGATCACCACTGGCTTGCGGACCTTCAGGGTTTACATAAATTAGACCCATTTCAGTTGCAGCGAGATTACTGCCTTCCAATGCTTCAGAGTTTCGATGAGCTAACCATTCTTTTTCATCGCCCCAGTTTACATCGTTGTCTGGTTCCCAAACGTCTTCACGACCCGCACCAAAACCAAAGGTACGGAAGCCAGAAGATTCAAGTGCAATGTTACCGGCAAGAATAAATAAATCTGCCCACGATATTTTTTGACCGTATTTTTGTTTAACTGGCCATAGCAAACGGCGTGCTTTATCTAAGCTCGCATTGTCAGGCCAACTATTTAATGGCGCAAAACGTTGCTGACCGCGACCAGCACCACCACGGCCATCGCCCATACGATATGTGCCGGCAGCATGCCATGCTAAACGAATAAATAAGCCTGTATAATTTCCCCAATCGGCTGGCCACCAATCTTGAGAATCGGTTAATACATTTTTAATATCAGCTTTGAGGGTGTAGTAGTCGAGTTTTTTAAATTCTTGACGATAATTAAAATCTTTACCGAGTGGATTAGAACGTTCTGAATGTTGATTGAGTAGGTCGACGCGTAGTTGTTTTGGCCACCAGTGTAAACTAGGCGTGCCACCACCGATCGTTACTTGGGGTTTTGAGTTATGTCCTGAAAAAGGGCATTTTGATTCGTCTGACATGATTATATTCTCTCTGGGTAATAATTATTGAGCTCTTGATAAAGTAGTAGGGCTCATTTTCCTGGACTTCTGGTTTAAAAACTCATGTTTATCAAATAAAGAAATGAGTGAGCAAATGATGAGAGAAACCGTTTAAAAAGTCTTTTCACCAAGATTTCGGCTCATTATTTTTAATTTAATAATGCATCAGATTCCTTTAGTTGTTATTCCTCCAATTTACTGTATGAAGGTTAAAAAACAAGAGGAAAAATAAGATGAAGTTTGAAAATAATGATGCATAGAATTACCTCTTCAATTGCTGGAACAACTTAAGATCTTTGAATAACGCTCTTTAAATATAGTAGAAGTAGAGGACTTATTTTTCAAATGGATTAAATTGCAAATATTAATTTGAAAAACCGATTGAGGTTTCGTTTAAAAAGTTGGATATAAGAGAGAGAAAAGAAATTTTTATATTTAGTTTTATTAAGTTATTTGAAAGAAAAAAGGAGAGCATGGCTCTCCTTTTTTTAAATATTAAACATTTACGATTCGATTTGATTTGACCATGTCGGCTAGGCCGTGAGTTTTAAAATAGTACTCAAGCCAGCTTTTCACAATGAGTGGGTTATTCATTTTCATAACATCATCAAGTAATTTTTGTGCATCTGTCATAGGTACATGACAAATTGCTTTTCGTACTCGCAAAATATTACTTGAACTCATCGAAAGGGTATTAAAGCCCATCGCCATAAGTAAAATTGCCGATAATGGATCACCTGCCATTTCACCACAAATACTGATTGGTTTTTTGTGGTCATGGCATTCTTTAACCAAGCGAGATAAAGCACGTAAAATGGATGGGTGGAAATGCGAGTAAACGTTTGCTACATGTGGATTATTACGATCAACCGCGAGTAAGTATTGGGTTAAGTCATTTGAACCGACTGAGAAGAAATCGACGAGTTCAGCAAACTCATCAATTTGTAGCAATACGCTTGGCACCTCAACCATAATTCCAATTTTAGGCTTGGTAATTTTAACTTGCTCTTCTTCTTGCACCGCAATCCAGTCACGCTCAAGTAAATAAAGTACTTCTTCGACTTCACTTACCGTAGTCACCATTGGCAATAAAATATGCAAATTATTTAGACCAATACTGGCTTTGAGCATGGCGCGAATTTGAGACGAGAAAATCTCAGGATGATCAAGCGTGAAACGAATACCGCGCCAGCCTAATGCCGAGTTTTCTTCTTCGATACTGAAATACGGTAAGTCTTTATCTGCACCAATATCGAGAGTTCGCATCACCACAGGTTTGTTGGCGAAGTGGCTTAATTGTTGACGATAGATTGCACGTTGTTCTTCTTCGCCTGGGAAGCGTTCCCGTAACATGAATGGGATTTCGCTTCGGTATAGACCCACACCTTGTGCACCACGTTGTACTCCGCGGACGACATCAATCATGAGACCCGTATTCACATAAAGCTGAACAGATACACCATCTGGCGTAATCGCTTCTTTGGTCTCGTATTGTTTGAGATCTTTTGCGATCTGTTCATCTTCTTTTTGAATTTCTTTATAACGTTGACGTAAACGACGTGGAGGATTAACAAAAACACGGCCCTGATAGGCATCCACGATCATTTCCGCATCATCAAGTGTGTTAACAGGCAGTTCAGTTACGCCAACTACGGTTGGAATACCTAATGCACGGGCCACAATCACCATATGTGAATTGGCTGCACCTTCGGATGTCACAATTGCTGCAATATTGTCTACAGGCAGCTCTACGAGTGCCGCAGTACTAATTTCTTCACCAATTAAAATACTGTCTGGACTGAGTTCACGGTGACTAGAATCTTCTTCTTGCAACGAGGCTAAAATACGTCGGCCTAAATCTTTAAGATCAGAAACTCGCTCACGAAGATAGTCGTCTTCCATTTGTGCAAATAGGGCAGTATGTTTTTCAATCACACGGCGTACTGCACCTTGTGCCCAATGCCCGTCACGAATAAGTTCTTTAATTTCGGCTGGCAATGCATTTTCATCTAGCATTCTTAAGAAAACACTAAATAAAGCGCGTTCTTCTGCCATTAATGAATCATGCATTTTTTCATCTAAAGAACGAATCTCTGAACGAACTGATGAAATGGCTTGATCTAGAAGTCGAAGTTCATGACTAATATCTTCTGCTTCACGGTCAGGTACTGAGGCTAAATCGGCAGGTGGATATAAAATAATAGCGCGGCCTAAAGCAACACCACCTGCACCTGAAGCGCCTTGAAAGGTTTTATAGGCAGGGCCATTACTTGGTTTACGAAATACGTCAATATTTCCAACTGCGTGAGCGTGAGCAATAACTCCAGAAAGCTGAGCACACAGAGTGACTAAAAATGACTCGGCTGCTTCGCTAAAATCTTGAGGAAGTTTGTTTTGTACAACCAAAACGCCCATAACCTTACGGCGATACATAACAGGTACGCCAAGGAATGAGTTATAAATTTCTTCGCCCGTTTCAGGTAAATACAAGAAACGCTCATGCTTTGGTGCGTTGTCAAGGTTAACAATTTCTTCACGTTGCCCAACCAGACCGACCAAGCCTTCACCGAGTTGTAGTGAAACATGGCCCACAGATTCTGGGTTTAAGCCTTTAGAGGCCATCAAAACATAGCGCTGGTTGCGTTCATCGAGTAAATAAATAGAGCAAACATCCACTTTCATGGCTTCAGCAACCTGATTGACCATGATGTCTAACGATTCATGCAAACTGACGGACGCATTAACCTCTTGGACAATGCGCCGTAAAGTGTCGAGTTGCATGTTTGACATGGATGTATACTCCAGTATTTTTTTAGACTATGAATGTATTTATAACAGCACTTTTAATAAAAATCATTTGCTAGATAAATGATTTTTAGGGTAATTGTTGCGTCGGCAACTGTGTACACAACTCCACCATGGCTTTGCGATAAACATCACGCTTGAAGTTCACCACTTGTCCAAGAGGATACCAATAGCTAACCCACTGCCATTCATCGAATTCGGGTGGGTCTGAGAGGTTTAACTGAATATTTTTTGCATGTGCAGTTAATTTCAGTAAAAACCATTTTTGTTTCTGTCCGATACATACGGGGTCAGAGTCTGACCGAATGTACCGATGTGGCAAACGATAACGCAGCCATCCTTTGGTTTGCGCAATAATCTGGACATGTTCGGGCAATAAGCCGATTTCTTCTCTCAGTTCTCGAAAAAGTGCCTGTTCAGGAGTTTCTCCAAACTGAATGCCTCCTTGTGGAAATTGCCAAGCATTGTGACCAATGCGCTTTGCCCATAAAACCTGTCCATCATCGTTTGCCAAAATGATCCCGACATTCGGTCGGAAACCTTCTGAGTCGATCATTTGGCTACCTAAATATTGTCTATATCGTTGACTTTAATCGCGGGGACAAACACTTTTTTATGTCCAGCTCGAAAAGATCAAAGTAAAATGTTTAAATTGCTACGATCTTAACGAATTTCTATCGACTAGCGGAGATAGATTTACATTTTTTTTCTTAAATTTCAGTTTAAACGAGAATTTTCATGAAACTGGCGTTGTTTGATTTAGACCATACCTTGTTAAATACCGATTCAGACCACTCGTGGGGTGAATTTTTAGTCAATGAAGGTTTGGTTGATCCGGTTCATCATCGTCAGATGAATGATAAATTTTATGAAGATTACAAAGCAGGACAACTTGACCCATATGCTTATAATGAATTTGTCTTTGGATTTTTAACAAAGCACGACAATAATTATTTAACTGAACTTCACCAGTTGTTCATGCAGAAAGTGATTCGTCCACAAATGCGTCCTAAAGGTTTTGATGCAATCAAAAAACATCAGGACTTAGGACATACGATTGTCGGAATTACGGCAACAAGTGATTTTATTACTGCGCCAATTTTCCGTGAATTTGGAATTACAGAAATTTTGGCAACCAATGCTGAAGTTGCTGAGGGGAAATATACAGGTAAAGTTGCTGGTTTGGCGTGTTACCAAAAGGGTAAACTTGCACGTCTAGATGATTGGTTGGAAGGTCGTAGCGTGTCTGAATCTTGGGCGTATTCAGATTCAATCAACGATCGTTTTTTACTTGAATATGCAACGCATGCAATTGCAGTAAATCCTGATGATCGCCTTGAAAAACTGGCTCAAGAAAATAATTGGGATATTCAGGACTGGTCAATTTCACAGGCATGATATTCCTCAAGATTTGAATCGCTTTTGCAGCATTGAGAGTAAGGGCGATTTAAATCGGTCATGATGATGAGTGAGGATATGATGGATAATCAGAATGAGGCCGAAGAAAAGAAAAACCGTAGAGGTAACTTTTTTGAACAAATGGGTGAAGAACTGATTAATGGTTTCCTCACACTTCTAGGTGAACTTTTTATTTACATTGTTTTTCTATTATTTTCAGGTACTTTGATTGGCATTATTGTTGCCGCAATTTTCTTTGGTTGGGGCGTTCTGTTTTTACTACTACCTTTTGCTGTTTTAATTTATATCCTTTTTAAAAAATATAGTCGTTAATTCAATTATTCCTGCATCATTTTAATTAGTTCTTGCATAGCTCTAGATTGAGTACGTGCAGGATGCCACACCATGCCTAATTGGCGATTCATTTCTACATCTAAATCAAGTTGCTGCATATCTTGATTTAGCAAAGTTTTTGGTAAGACTGACCAACCTAAACCAATCGACACCAACATGCGAATAGACTCAAGAGGGTTATTACTCATGGTGATTTTGGGTTTAAGCCCTTGTTTCTCAAATTCGGCTAATGTGATTTGAGCTGTGTAAGTTTGTGCAGCGGGTAATAAGCTTGGATATTCAATTAAATCTTGTAAGGTCAGATGCTCTTTTTGTGCAAGTGGGTGAAATGGTGCAGCAACAAAAACTAAAGGATCATTCCAGATTGTAATGTAGTTAAGGCGCTCATCCCCTGAAGGAGGAAGTGTTAAAAATGCTAACTCTAAATCACCAGCCAGTACTTGTTCATGGGCTTGCTCTGAGTCAACAAAATGCACGTCTAAAGTAACCTGCGGAAATTGTTGAACAAAGTGTTTAAGTGGAGACGGTAAATGATGCAAGCCAATATGGTGACTCGTACCGACTTTTAAGCGGCCTTGTACCTGAGTTTGTTCATGGCTAAGCGTATGGTGAATATCCCCAAGCTCATTTAACCAGTTTTTAACTTTTGGTAATAATGAATGTGCAGCATGAGTTGCCTGTACACCTCGGCCTGCGGACTCAAATAGTTTTACACCAAAATATTCTTCTAAGCTGTGAATTCGTTTGGTAACAGCAGGTTGAGTAATAAATAATTGATCTGCTGCCACAGAGATAGACCCTGTTTCCATAACTTTTACAAAAGCTTCAAAGGCTGCAAGATTCATAATACAACTCAACTTGGAATAGAAAAATCGAGGGGCTAAAGTTGCCGAGCCAAAATCGTATCATGCTTGCAGCAAAACGAGTGAGAAAGTTGTGAATTACCGCACTAATCTTAGCCTAAGCCGTTGTTTCTTTTTCGGCTAAGGCTGATACGCGGCGATCTTTAGCTGCCCAAACTTTTTCATGGAAGAAAAAAGCAAAGGCTTGTACGGTTGGTTCGAGCATGCTTAGAGTCAAAGCCATCCAGATATTACCTGTTACAAAGTATGCAACTATCATTGCTACACTAATATGCATAATGTAATAGCTGAAGGTTTTCTTTAAGGTACGTTGATTATTTATAACGAATTTTTGGATATTAGCCATGATCATTCTCTTTAGCCGCTTTGATATTTTTAGTATAGAGATGAGAGTATAAGATTAAAAATTGATTATGCAAATGATAATCATTAACAAAAACGATTTATTAAATTTGCGATACCTCAAAGGAATTATAATTTATTCCAAAAAGTTTTCTAATTTATAAAAATGATAAATTAGATTTATGTGAAACTCTGGCTATAATCGAAGAAAGATTAGAATTACCCAGTCCAATGGAGCAAGACGACATGGCAGGCAAAACTTTATATGACAAATTGTGGGATGACCACGTTGTTTCACAGCGTGATGATGGCTCATGTTTACTTTATATTGACCGTCATTTATTGCATGAAGTGACTAGTCCACAAGCATTTGAAGGTTTGCAACTTGCAGGTCGTCAACCATGGCGTTTAAGTGCAAACGTTGCTACACCAGACCATAACGTTCCAACGTCTAAAAAAGAACGTGACCAAGGTATCGCAGGTATTGAAGATGATACATCTCGTATTCAAGTTCAAACCTTAGATGACAACTGTAAAGCTTTTAATATTGTTGAATTCAGCATTAATGATATCCGTCAGGGTATTGTGCATGTCGTTGGACCTGAACAGGGCTTAACTTTACCGGGCATGACAGTCGTATGTGGTGATTCACATACAGCTACTCACGGTGCTTTCGGTTGTTTGGCGCATGGTATTGGGACATCTGAAGTTGAACATGTGTTAGCAACACAATGTTTGATCCAGAAAAAATCTAAAAACATGTTAGTACGTGTAGATGGCGTATTAGGCAAAGGCGTAACACCAAAAGATGTTGTGTTGGCAATCATTGCTAAAATTGGTACTGCTGGTGGTACAGGCTATGCAATTGAATTCGGTGGTCAAGTTTTCCGTGATATGTCGATCGAAGGGCGTATGACGGTATGTAACATGGCGATTGAAGCTGGTGCTCGTGTCGGTATGGTTGCAGTTGATGACAAAACTGTTGAATACGTGAAAGGCCGTAGCTACGCACCAAAAGGCGAGCAATGGGAACAAGCAGTTGCTTACTGGGACACTTTGCATTCAGATGAAGATGCAGTGTTTGATGCAATCGTTGAATTAAATGGCGCAGAGATCGAGCCACAAGTGTCTTGGGGAACTTCACCTGAGATGGTTATTCCGGTCACAGAAGCTGTACCAACTTTAGAACAAGCGAAAGATGACGTTCAACGTAATGACTGGACACGTGCTTATCAATATATGGGCTTAAATGCAGGTCAAGCATTAGCTGATATTCAACTTGATCGTGTCTTTATCGGTTCTTGTACTAACTCTCGTATTGAAGATATTCGTGCTGCGGCTGAAGTGGTTAAAGGTCGTAAAGTAGCCTCTAGCATTAAGCAAGCCATGATTGTTCCGGGTTCAGGTTTAGTTAAACAACAGGCAGAAAAAGAAGGCTTGGATAAAATCTTCTTGGAAGCTGGTTTTGAATGGCGTGAACCGGGTTGTTCAATGTGTTTAGCAATGAATGCTGATAAGTTACAACCGGGTGAACACTGTGCATCGACGTCTAATCGTAACTTTGAAGGTCGTCAAGGTAATGGTGGTCGTACTCACTTGGTGAGCCCAGCAATGGCGGCAGCGGCTGCAATCGCAGGTCACTTTGTTGACGTTCGTTCATTTTAATTCGGTCTGGAGCAAACCATGAAAGCTTATACAGTTGAACAAGGTATCGTTGCACCATTAGATCGTGCCAATGTTGATACAGATTTAATTATTCCAAAACAGTTTTTGAAATCGATCAAACGTACTGGTTTTGGCGATAATTTATTTGATGAACTTCGTTATTTAGATGAAGGCTATCCGGGACAAGATAACTCGGTACGCCCAAAAAATCCGGATTTCGTTTTGAACCAACCACGTTATCAAGGTGCAAATGTTTTAATTGCTCGTACTAACTTTGGTTGTGGTTCAAGCCGTGAGCATGCACCTTGGGCATTAAATGAATACGGTTTCCGTACTGTTATTGCGCCAAGCTTTGCTGATATTTTCTTTAATAACTGTTTTAAAAATGGCATGTTACCTGTCATTTTGTCAGAAGAAATTGTTGATCAGTTATTTAAAGAATGTGCGGCAAATGAAGGATATCAATTAACAATTGATTTAGCTGCTCAGGAAGTTCGCACACCTACAGGTGAAGCTTTTAAATTTGAAGTTGACCCATTTCGCAAGCATTGCTTGTTAAATGGCTTGGATGATATTGGTTTAACCCTTCAAAATGCCGATGCAATTCGTGCTTATGAAGAAAAAACTAAACAAGTTCGTCCTTGGGTATTCCAAGAGTTAAATTAACCTTTTGGTACATTTTAAACATAGCCATGGCGTAGTGTTCAAACTCTTGCTAACATGCTAAAGCATAAAAACACCTTAAAATTATGCACTAGATGAGGATTGGGCTTGAACAATGAAGAGGAACGTTACTCATAGCTTTTTGTTGAGCCTATGCGCAATAACACTCAGTGCTTGTCAGAGCACGTACAATGTAGTGGATACTGTCCGTATTAAGCAGGCTGAACAAGAAAATTTGGGGCAGAATGCAGCAATATATTGTTCGGGCGCGAAGAGTTGTGAATTTGAACGACTAAATGATATTACTGTAGTGGATGCGCAAACACGACGAATTAGTAATCAGGCAATTCATCAAGGAATTGTAAGATTGCATGGTTCAGTGCTTGGTCAAACCAACAGTTTATATTTATCTGTGCCCGCTAAACAATATGAAGTGGTGATCCGTTTCTATCCGATTTCTCCAGATCGGGCAGAAACATTTCATGTGATTCACCAGTTTAATGCCAACCATCGCTATACTTTTAAAATGTACCGAGACAAATCTAACCGTTCGGGTAGTTTGCTCAATGTTTCTGTACCAGATCCATTATGTGTCGATTTAGATCAGGATGGGCGTGTAATTCGCCGTTTTTGTCGACCATTTGATGTAACAACAGGGCTAGGCGAGTTCCTTGAACAGAAAAAACTAACACCGCGGTAAATATAACGCTGCTTGTTTTTGGAAAATGGAAAAAGTTCATGTCTAAACAGATTTTAATTTTAGCTGGTGATGGTATTGGTCCTGAAATTGTTGGGGCAGCAGAAAAAGTATTAAATACAGTAAATGAAAAATTTAATTTATCGTTAACTTGGGAGCATGGCTTATTGGGCGGTGCTGCAATTGATGCGCATGGTGAACCGTATCCAGCTGTAACGAGTGAACAAGCAAAAAAAGCTGATGCAATTTTATTAGGGGCAGTGGGCGGACCAAAATGGGATGCGATTGAGCGCTCTATTCGTCCTGAGCGTGGTCTTTTAAAAATTCGTAGTGAACTTAACTTGTTTGCTAACTTGCGCCCAGCAATTTTATATCCGCAATTAGCAGATGCTTCTAGCTTAAAACCTGAAATTGTTGCTGGCTTAGATATTTTAATTGTTCGTGAATTGACAGGTGGTATCTATTTCGGTCAGCCACGTGGTATTCGTGAACTCGAAAACGGCGAAAAACAAGGCTATAACACAGATGTTTATTCTGAAAGCGAAATTAAGCGCATTGCAAAAGTGGCTTTTGAACTTGCAGGGTTACGTGGTGGAAAGGTTTGTTCGGTCGATAAAGCGAACGTTTTAGAAGTTACAGAACTTTGGAAGCAAACAGTTACTGATTTACAGCAAGCAAGTTATTCAAACATTCAGCTTTCACATATGTATGTCGACAATGCTGCAATGCAACTTGTACGTGCGCCTAAACAGTTTGACGTGATCGTAACGGGTAACTTGTTTGGCGATATTTTATCTGATGAAGCAGCAATGCTTACAGGTTCAATCGGTATGTTGCCATCTGCATCGTTAGATGAAAATGGCAAAGGTATGTATGAGCCTTGTCATGGTTCGGCGCCTGACATCGCGGGTCAAAATGTGGCTAACCCATTAGCAACGATTCTTTCTGTTGCAATGATGCTTCGCTATACTTTCCGTGAAGAAGCTGCTGCAAAAGCAATTGAAGATGCTGTAGGTCAAGTACTTGATCAAGGCTTGCGTACAGCAGATATTATGTCTGAAGGTATGACAAAAGTTGGTACAGCTGAGATGGGTGAGGCAGTTGTCGCTGCTCTTGCTTAATCGCTACTTTACTAAAAAAACGCAGCCTAATCGCTGCGTTTTTTTGTGCATATGTTTTAGCAGGCTTTACCTTCATATTGAATAGACTCGGCAATATCATTCTTCAGCTGAAAAATAACTTTGCAGTTGAAATTTAAATCGTAAGAATTGCCACCCAAATTACCTGATTGTATAGCGACAGAATTACCTCTCATGTCGACATTAGTCACCATCGGGATTGGAATGTTTAATGGCCGTAAAATCGTATAGATGAGCTGATTGGATGTTTTCTGTGGAGTATTTGCGACTTGAAAACCAAGACTTCGTAGATTGATATCTTGCCGAATGGTGTTCGATGATTTGCCTAGAAAGCCCTTTAAGTATTCTTGTAAATCTATAGATTGGTGTGGATGGCTAGTACAACCGCTCACATTCATTATGATTAAACAAAGTAGGCCAATTTGATATCGGGTAGTTGTATTCATTCTATCTCAATAAAAAAATTATATTTATTATTAAAGAACAATAGGTTGGATTTGAATGCTTGTAAAGTAAAAAAGGAAGATTATGATAAATAGAAGGTAAATTTGTCTTGCGATTTATCATTACATTCAAATCGTTTTAATAATAATTTCATAGAAAACCTAAGGAAGAAAAGTATGAAAAAAATAGTTTTTGCTTTTTTATGCAGCTTTGGAATGAGTGCGGTCTATGCAGATAACTGCGATAGTGCCCGAAATACTTACGATGATATTTACTGTACAAATAAAATTTATGCGAGTGCTGATGCAGATCTGAACAAGAACTATCAAGCATTGCGCGTAAAATTAAATACGGCGCAAAAAAATATTCTTAAAAAATCTCAACTCGCGTGGATACGTCAACGTGATGCAGATTGTACAGATTCAAATAGGAATAGCGTAGACGTGCAATGTCGTTTACAGACAACGCAAGAAAGAAACCATTGGCTGCAAGAAAGACTGCGTGAATGCCAAACGGTGGGATGTAAAACCAGTCGCTTAAGTGAATAAACAACGCAATAAAAAAGCCACATCATAAAGTGGCTTTTTTGCATTCACTAATTAGCGAGCACGGTACGTAATACGACCTTTAGTGAGGTCATATGGAGTCATTTCGACTTTTACACTGTCGCCAGTAAGAATACGAATATAGTGTTTACGCATTTTACCAGAAATGTGTGCAATAACTTCGTGACCGTTTTCAAGACGTACACGGAACATCGTATTAGGAAGCGTTTCGGTGACAACGCCTTCGAACTCAATGAGTTCCTCTTTATTGGCCATAGCCTACCTGATGATCAAATTGGAAAGGCGCAAATTATAGTCAATTTATTTAAAAAAAACAAGATAGACATCCTTTTGCTAAAGCATCTGGTTAAAGTATGACTAATAAAAAAAGATGTAATTTTTTTCATAAAAGAAGAGTAATTCTGTTGTCAGTTTGGTCAATCAACGCTAATCTAAAATCATAGTTATTAGGGACTGTTAATTGCGTAAAGGTCAACAGCCCTAAATATCAATGAAGTATCTACATGGAAGGGCACTGCGTGGGTCAGCTAACAGATGCATCAGTTGTATTACGCTTTGGCTATCAAGCGATTCGTCGTGCGGGTTTGCCAACAGAAGAAATATTAACCAAAGCGGGAGTTGCTTTAAATCAGGTTGATACAAATGCACGTACACCGTTAAGTGCACAGTACGCCTTTTGGACTGCCGCTCAGGAAGTCAGTAAAGATCCAGATATCGGTTTGCATTTAGGCGAGCATTTGCCTTTGTACCGTGGTCAGGTCATTGAACATCTATTTATTAGTAGTGAAACTTTTGGTGAAGGGCTAAAACGGGCCTTGGCTTATCAGCGACTCATTAGTGACGCATTTGATGCGAAACTAGTCATTGAAGAAGGGCGTTGCTATTTAACCAATGGTCAACAGATCGGTGCTGATAATCTTGTTAATCGTCACTTCTCTGAATGTGCAATTTCAGGCATCCTTAGATTTTTTAAATTTATTACCGAAGGGCAATTTCATCCCATCTTCATCGATTTTAATTTTAGCGAAGGTGCTTCTGAGGATGAATATTTCCGAGTGTATGGCTGCCCAGTCAGTTTAGGTCAGAAAGAGACACGTTTATATTTTGATCCAGCTATTCTAGATTTTCAGCTTTGGCAAGCAGAGCCTGAGTTATTGCAGTTGCATGAGCAGCTCGCGATTGAAAAACTACAGGAATTAGCTCGTTATGATTTAGTGGGTGAAGTTCGTCGCGCAATTGGTTCAACGTTGGAAAGTGGAGAAACAACCTTAGAAACGGTTGCAGCTCAGTTGAATATTACTCCACGTCGCTTACGTACTCAGCTAAGTGAAGCCAATACTAGTTTTCAGCAAATCTTGTCAGATTATCGCTGTCGATTAGCTAAAAAACTTTTGGCAAATACCAATGAGAGTGTTGAGCGTATTGTTTATTTAACTGGCTTCTCTGAGCCAAGTACGTTCTACCGCGCATTTAAGCGTTGGACGAATGAGACACCGGTTGAGTACCGTAAGCGTAAACAACACCGGTAGAAACATACAGCATTGGGCTAACTTACTCAGGTAAGTTTAGCCAATGTGGCCCAAGCGGTGGCTGTGGCAAATCAAACTGCTCAGGATAATTACACTGAATAAAATAAAGACCGTCGGGTGGGGCTGTTACTCCTGCCGCTTTACGATCCTGTGCAGCAAACATTGTATCGATATGATCAATTTCATACATACCTTGACCAATTTCAAGTAAGCATCCAACAATGTTGCGAACCATATGGTGTAAAAAACCATCTGCTTCAATATCTAAAACCAAATATCGCCCATGTTCAAATAAGCGGCAATGCGTTACATGTCGAACAGGCTGATTTGATTGGCACGCTGCTGCGCGGAAGCTTTCAAAGTTATGAGTACCTTCAAATTTACTTGCAGCTTCAATCATCTTTTTCACATCTAACTTTTGGTAAACGTGAGTAACCTGTTTATGCAGGAGTGCAGGGCGATGAGGCGTGTTATATATAATGTAGCGGTAACGTCGAGCAGTCGCTTTAAAACGGGCATGAAAACTTTCATCCATCAGCTTAATCCACTGGATGGAAATATCTTTAGGTAATTGGCTATTTGCCCCTCTTAACCACCCTGTCTCTGGACGAATGGCATGAGTATCGAAGTGTGCCACCATATTTGTCGCATGTACTCCTGCATCGGTACGACCAGCACCATGGAGTGCTATAGGTTCATTTGCGACTTTGCTAAGCACACGTTCAATCGTTTCTTGTACGCTGGCAACGCCTGGCTGTTGTGTTTGCCAACCTCGATATTGAACTCCGCTAAATTCAATACCGACTGCATAACGTTGCATGGCTTTACCTCTATTTAATGCAAATTTTCGTTCCAATGGCTGAACCATTGTTCTGGGGTTGAGTATTTTAAATAGATTTGAAGTGCTTTTGCATAGAGATCTGCGTGACTATGGGCATCATTAATGACAATTTTTGCAGTTTTGGCCCAAGCACTAATCGCATAACGTTGATCAATCCCACCAAACGTCACCTGTGTCGCCAAGATTGGAACACAACCATGAGTATACAGTTCATCTAAGGTTGCCAATAATTCAGGGTTTACTGCGATATTGCCTGTACCAAAGCCTTGTAATACCAAAAAGTGTGGTGGGGCAGAGAGTAAGTGACGTAATTGTTGTACCAAGTGCTGTGTTGCAATCGGTTGCATCATCCAGTTTAAAATTTGGAATGAAGCAGCTTTTTCAATTTGAGCATCTTGTACGATCAATTCATTTTGCTGAGGCGTAAACTCAACTTCACTACTTAAACCTGAAAATGCATCGAGTTCAGTTGTATCCGTTTTTAATGCAGTCTGTGCATGGAATACTTGATGATGGAATGCAAGATACGCACCTACAGGTAGGGCAATCACTTGTTCTAATGCAAGATATAAGTTCTCAATTGCATCAGTAAATTCACGAGTATTATCACCTTTAATATTGAGTAACGGGTATTGGCTACCAGTAATCACAATATGACAGCTTTGGCCTAAAAAGCGAGCTAGGGTTGCAGCAGCATAACTAAGAGTATCTGTACCATGAATAACGACGAAGTGCTGATAACCTTCGAGTTGGAGCTGTTGTATACGTTGAATAAGACTTAGCCAATCGGGCGCTGTACAAGCGCTGCTATCTACAATATTTGGGGCAGCAAAACAGTCAACTGTTAAGTGGGGTGGTATAACTTTTTCAAGTTGAGGCAAGAATTGGTCATATGGCATAGGCGCTAAAGGTTCACCTACACAGCCAAAAGTACCACCCATATAAAATAAGGCAATTTTTTTCATCTTTTTCAGGCACAAAAGCAGTCATCTTTGACTGCTTATGGTAAAACGATCGGCCTTAAGAAGCTATGCGATTTAGTAGATTTTTCGCGCGTTGTTGTTGCTCTGTGTTGAATTTTTGCTCATTACTTGCCAACAAGGCATGTGCTGCTGGGTAAGCACCTAATTTGATGTATTGTTCTGCAAGTTGTAAGTCGAGCTCATTTTCATCTAACTGTTTTAATTCTGGAAATGCATCTAGAAGTGGATCCTCTATTTGAGTTTGAGTCGCCTCTTCATTGACTACATCTATATGGTTTGGAGTTTCAATCTCTGGTGCTGTAACTAACGCTGGCTCATCTATCGAAAACTCAAGAGGGGCGATTGAAGTTGCTTCTAATGGCACTTGTTCTACGAGTGTAAGTTCATCTAATGATGGAGCTTGTTCAACAGATTTGGTCTCTGAACTTGAAGGATTTAAGTCAAGGTTGAAATCTAAAGCATTGACGCTGTTCTCTTGATCTGCTTTTACCTCTAGTGCTTGAGTTTTTTCCTCAGTTTCATGAAGAGGTGCCAAGTCAAAAGAAAACTCTAAATCAGCTAGCTCATTTGTTTCTTGAGATGACGATACTTCGGATACTTGCTGAGATGTTGATACTTCTGGTTCATGTATAGGTTGGCTGGTAGTTTCTGTAGCAGCAGTTTTTTCGAGTGAAAAGTTAAATTCTAAAGGTTTAACTTCAACAGCAGGTTCTTGTTTTACAGGTGTATAGTCTTTCTGCAAGTCATCAAAAGAAGCTTCAGAAGAACTTGTTGTTAACTGGTCAAACTGAGCTGTAGTGTCTGGTGTATTTTTGGGTTCTTCATATGTTTGAGCTTGAGGAAAATCAATAGCATCAGGTTGTCTTGATGACTCATATTCTTTTTGTCTAGTTTCTGCTTGAGTCGCTATTTCATTGAGTGCCAAGCTACGAATATGGCTAATCAGTTGTGTTATAGCAAACTCATCTTTCTGTGCAATATGAACTTCAAGTAACAGTAAATAAAGCGCATGCTGAGTATTGTCTTTTTTTAACGCCTGATTGACTTGAGCTTCAGCAGCTGAATATTGCTTTTCTTGAATGAGCTGTTGAATTTTTTGACGTACAGCTTCTGGAACAGGAGTGCTTTGTGGAACAGGTGGAAGAATGTCTTCTACTACATTTACTTTGCTTTTTTCACGCGAGCTTTTACTCGATTTAGAGTTCGCTTTTTTATTGGTTTTTTTGTTTACCGTTTTAGGAGAAGTGGCCTCTTGTTTCTGGCTATTCTCGCGTTTTTTAAAAATAACAGCGACCACGAGTAATATGATGAACGGAATCACATATAACATTACTTTCCCCTTAAAAAATAAATATTTGCAATATAAAGCAAGCTAACTCTGATTTTAACTTAATGTTTTTGTTTGTGAGTTTGTTGCTGTGCTTTTAACTGCTGTTGTAACTCTGCCAAGCGTGCATTCAAAAGTTGAATACGCTGGTCTTTTAAACGTAAAGTTTGATTTAGTTTGGTTACATTCCTTTGTAATGTAACGTTTTTTTCTCTTTTTGTCATAACTTTTACTGCTAACTCAGTATTGTTTTGACTTTGTTGTGTGCTCTTTTTAGCACTTCCATGTGTAGAATTTTGGCTGTTTTCAGCCACGATACTCATTTCTGCTTGTTGCAATCGGTATTTAGCTTGGCCAGAAGATGATTTTGCAGTATGTGTTATTTCTGTTTTTGATTTATTTTGCTGAGTTTTAGCGACAGGAGTGTGGCTAAGTTTTAGAGAAATTCCCTGACGTAAACGGTTTACATCACCTTGAATAAAAGCATGCTGGTTTTGTTTTTGGATATCATTCATGACCTTTGCAACTGGCTGTTTGGTTTTCGCTGCAATACGATTAGCAATGCTCCATAAAGATTCATTATGTTGTACTACATATTTACCTGAAGTTACTGGTCCTTTAGATGGACTTAGGGTTTGTTTCTTTGCAGTATTTTGACTGATATTTTTGGATGGAACAGGCTTCTTTTGTCCTGCTAAATTTTTAACGGTTGTCTTTGGCGAAGTATGGGCATTTGACTTAGTGATAGTGGGTTTGGTTTGTGCCTGATCGGGCGCCGTACCTGTTACAACTTGTTGAGCTGCTAGAGCTGAAGCGTTTTCACTAAGTGAGGGTGTTGAATTCGTATTTAATGCAGAGGCAGTGCCAGAGCTGATATTAAGATTTTGTTCACTATTAGAGTTTGTTGTAGTTGGGGTCGAAGTTGATGAAGCATATTGGGTGCTTTCTGGCAGATTTAATGCAATATCCTTCTCATTAACAACAAACTGAGGAGATAAAGTACTTTCGTTATTTTCAGTCTTTTTTATCGGAGAAGGTTTAATTACAGTTTTAATATGCTGTAAACGCGTTGCAGCACCTTCACTGATTTTCACAACAATATTAAGTTCAGGATCATTAACAGGTCGGGAAGAGGTAATCACAATAACCCCAGAACCTTGACCATTTTGACGTGTATAAAAATTAAGATTTCCCGGAGGCTGATGAGTTACACCCAAAGCGCTTAAATCTTCAGGAGTCGCTAAACTCACTTGTAATGTAGCGTTGGGGTCAGCTTGTTGGAAATTCATTTCTGCATATAACAAATCCCCGGGCGCAGACTGAATTTGTATAGGGTCTAATGTAATCGCATAAAGAGAAGGCGAAGACATAATGGTGAAAATGGCAATTTTTAATTTGTTATAAACAGTCATCTCAATCCATGACCTAATAAGTCGTAAAGTCGTTCAAAATTATACAATAATGAAATGTAAATAAATTGTAAAATTTTTACAAACTAGTTACGAAAAAGCCGATCTAATGTGATCGGCTTTTCGTTTTGACTGAATAATTCAGACCAAATTATGAGCTCTTGTATTCTACTAAGATACGTAACATGCGACGTAAAGGTTCAGCAGCACCCCAAAGTAACTGATCACCTACTGTGAATGCGCCTAAATATTCTTTACCCATATTAAGTTTGCGCAAACGGCCAACAGGTACAGTTAAGGTACCAGTTACAGCCACAGGTGTAAGGTCAGTCATAGACGCTTCACGAGTGTTTGGTACAACTTTCGCCCATTGGTTTGAAGTACGAATCATATCTTCGATTTCATCAAGCGGAACATCTTTTTTCAACTTGATTGTCAGTGCTTGAGAGTGACAACGCATTGCGCCAATGCGGACACAGTGGCCATCGATTGGAACAATTTGTGAATTACCCAAGATCTTGTTGGTTTCAACCTGACCTTTCCACTCTTCTTTTGACTGACCGCTTTCGAGCTGTTTATCAATATAAGGAATCAACGATCCAGCTAATGGCACGCCAAAGTTAGCAGATGGGAAACCTTCGCCACGTTGTAACTCAGCAACTTGACGATCAATATCCAAAATTGCAGATTTAGGATCATCTAACAATGTTTTGGTATTGTTATATAAGTAGCCCATACCAGTAATTAGCTCACGCATGTTTTGTGCACCAGCGCCTGATGCTGCTTGATAAGTCATAGCAGTCATCCACTCCACCAAATTGTTTTGGAAAAGTGAACCTACACCCATCAACATAAGCGATACTGTACAGTTACCACCTACGAAAGTTTTGGTGCCGTTAACCAAGCCGTCTTTAATGACGTTAAGGTTTACTGGGTCAAGAACGATGATCGCATCATCTGACATACGTAAAGTAGAGGCTGCATCAATCCAGTAGCCATCCCAACCAGTCGCTTTTAACTGTGGGAAAACTTCAGACGTATAGTCACCACCTTGACAGGTAATAATGACATCCATTTGCTTCAGACTATTAATGTCTGTAGCTTCCATAAGTGCTGGGGCAGTCTTACCACCAAATGAAGGAGCTTCACCACCTGCATTACTGGTAGAGAAATAAAATGGCTCAATATGAGCAAAATCATTCTCTTCAACCATACGTTGCATAAGGACGGAACCGACCATCCCGCGCCAACCGACCAGACCTACTTTCATGTCATTTTGCCTCGGTGCGTTAAAATTGTTAGGGGGAGTTGAGTGTATCAAAAGTGTCCACAACTGCAAGCGTTACAGAAACAAAACACCATGTTTATTGAGTAGAATATCTTGTTTATGTTACATACAAAATTGATAAAGATGACAAAAAATTTAAAAACCAAATCATCTTAAAAGAGAAAATTCAATGATTTATGTCGAAGTTCTAGCTGGTCTGGTGATTTGGTTAAGTTTCTGGTCACTTATTCCTCGTGATGAGTGGTGGTTTCGTGGCGCCGATTTTCCTCGTTTGCAGATTCTATTTGTTGGTCTATTAGCCTTTGTTGGTATGCTGTTTTGGCCTGGCGAATGGAATCTATGGCGTGAAATAGTGCTTGCTGTGCTTATGGCGGCCATCGCCTATCAGCTTAAAATGGTTTTGCCTTATACCTTGCTCTGGAGAAAACAGGTTAAACAGGTCAAATCATCCCAGTTAGACCAACAAAAGCAAATTTCATTAATTGTATCGAATGTTCTAACCCCAAATGATAAATATCATTTATTGCTTGAACAGATCAGGACATTAAAACCAGATTTGTTACTTACATTGGAAAGTGATAAGACTTGGGAAAATGCTTTAAAAGAAATTGAAGAAGATTATCCTTATCGCGTTCCCGTGCCTTTAGATAATTTATACGGCATGCATTTATATAGTCGATTATCTCTATCGAATACTGAAGTTAAATTTATTTTAAGTGATGAAATTCCATCTATTCATACTACTGTGACCTTACGATCGGGTATGCCAGTTCAACTCTATTGTTTACATCCGAAGCCACCGAGTCCAACCGAGGCGAAAGATTCGACTTTACGTGATGCAGAGCTTTTAATTGTTGGCGACCAGATTAAAGACTTAGATGAAAGCTGTATTGTGATGGGAGATTTAAACGATGTAGCGTGGTCACGTACTACTCGTTTGTTCCAGCGGATTAGTGGGTTACTTGATCCACGAGTTGGGCGACATTTTATTAATACTTTTCATGCAGATTACCCATTGCTGCGTTGGTCTTTAGATCATATTTTTCATAGTACCGATTTTGGTTTAGTTAAAATGCAGCGTTTACCACATATTGGATCTGATCATTTTCCTGTATATGTAGTTTTGCAGACTGGCCGAATATTTGAACATATTCAAGAAGAGTTAGAACAAACTCAAACCGATGAAGAAGAGGCTCAAAGCGCCATACAAGAAGGGATTGCAAAGGCTGAAAAAGAAGAAAAAATTGTGACTGATAAAATTGCACAGCCTTATAAATAAAAAGAATATAAAAATTGATGTAAGCAATATCGTACAAAGATTTGAGTCTAGGGCGAATAGGCAGGGGGGGATAAAAACCTTATTCTACATTCATCGGCACACGGAAACGGGAATGGACAATCCCACGTAAGGATACACAAAGCTGATATGGAATAGCATCACGGATTAGATGTTGGAACGGAAACGATAAAAATAACGATTAACCTGAAAGCACAACCTCATTTACCCGAGTTTTGCAGGACGCAGAACTCGGGTTAATATTTTATATATACCATATTTAATTTATCGTAAAAAAAGAAATATTTTTAAGTTAATCTTAATTTTAAAATCTATCTAATGATAGGTAAGCACTCATGTATATCTAAGTCATTTTCAATGAAAATAGATACAATTTTTTTTTCAGATAAGTTTCTGTTTTTATAGATTATTGATGAATAAATATGGGTTTTCATCTGTTTAGAGATAAATTGGGGTTGTTTAATTAGCAAATCTCAATAGAATGTGCCGATCGTTGACATGTTGGATCGTCAACAGGCATTGTTGTTTATCTCGTCAGATCGGCGAGTTGTGATTTGTTTGTGCATTTAAATTTCTGTTTGGAAATTACTGTACATATTGAGGTTTCACTCTTAGTTAGTGGTCTTCTCCCTCTCATATTTGATACTTTGCGGTGCATAAGGATTGTCTTATGAAGAATTTTAAATTTAGCCTTGCTTGGCAAATTTTAATTGCTTTAATCCTAGGGATAGTTGTCGGGGCTGTTTTACATAATCAGCCTGAAATCAAAGACAGTATTGTAACTAATGTTCTTACGCCACTTGGTAAGATTTTCATTAGCCTGATTAAAATGATTGTTATTCCAATCGTTTTCTCTACCTTGATTTTAGGTATTGCAGGTGTTGGCAGTACGAAAAGTTTAGGGCGACTTGGTTTTAAAACCATTCTCTATTTTGAAATTATTACCACTATTGCTATTTTGGTGGGCTTAGTTGCAGCGAATATCTTCCATCCAGGTTCAGGCATTGATATGTCTCAACTGGTTCAAACTGATATTTCTCAATATAAGCATACAACTGAAGAAGTTCAGTCACAGTCTCATGGCATTATGCAGACAATATTATCGCTTATCCCAACGAACATTATTAGTTCAATGGCGCATGGCGAAATGTTACCTGTGATTTTCTTTGCTGTGTTATTTGGTATTGGTTTGTCTTCATTACCAGCAACAACTAAAGATCCATTATTAAACGTATTTCATGCTGTATCGGAAACAATGTTCCGTGTAACGCACATCATCATGAAATATGCGCCAGTGGGTGTGTTTGGTTTGATTGCAGTAACGGTTGCAAACTTCGGTTTCGCTTCGCTTATCCCTTTAGGCAAGTTAGTCGTGTTGGTATATGGCGCGATCTTGTTCTTTGCTTTGGTGGTACTTGGTTTAACTGCAAAAATGTTCAGCATCAATATCTTTACTTTGTTTAAGATTTTGAAAGATGAATTAATTTTGGCATATTCAACTGCAAGCTCTGAAACAGTTTTACCGCGTATTATGCAAAAGATGGAAGCTTATGGCGCGCCTAAAGCAATTTCTAGTTTTGTAATCCCAACAGGTTATTCATTTAATCTTGACGGTTCTACGCTTTACCAAAGTATCGCGGCAATCTTTATTGCACAGCTTTACGGTATTGAAATGTCAATTAGCCAACAGGTGATTTTAGTTGTAACTTTAATGATTACTTCTAAAGGTATTGCGGGTGTTCCTGGCGTATCATTTGTTGTGTTATTAGCAACATTAGGTAGTGTTGGTATTCCTGTAGAAGGCTTGGCATTTATTGCTGGTGTTGACCGTATCATGGATATGGCACGTACCGCATTGAATGTTGTAGGTAATGCACTTGCAGTACTTGTGATTAGTAAATGGGAAAAACAATACGACTATGAAAAAGCAGCAGCTTATGAAGCATCGCTTAAATAAAGCTGACTTTTTATTGTTGTAATAAAAACCCGCGTTGATCGCGGGTTTTTTTATGGGGTTATTTCAGTACAGATTCATATAGAGCCAGTGTTTGATCACACATGTCTTTCAAGCTAAACCTGGTAACAGGGGCAACGACTTGAGGCTGTTCAATATGCTGTCTAACTGTTTCCAGTAAAGCCTTTTCATTTCCTACTTCAACAAGACCTTGTGTATAGATATTCGATAAAATCTCGGCTACGCCTCCACGATTCCAGCCAATGACTGGAGTACCTACTGAAAGCGCTTCTAATGCTGTTCTACCGAATGTTTCTGCCTGATTGGATAGAGAGAGCACAATGTCACTAAAAGCGAGCCATTCGCGAATATCTGAGCGATGACCTACAAAGGTAATTTTATCTGTGAGTCCTTTGCTTTGAATGGTACTCTGCAACTCGCTTAGATAGGCCTGTTTTTTTGCATCGGCACCACCAACAACTACCGCATGTAGCTGAGGATATTGTTCACCTAGTTTTTGCATCAATTCAATTAAGCTTTCATGTCCTTTTAAACGCGTAATACGGCCAGGTAAGCATAGTAAGAATTTATTTTCGAGTTCAGGAAAGTCATTAAAAACTTGATTAAACCATTGTGCTGATGGCTGATAATTATGTGGAAACGCGGCTGGGTCAATTCCTCGATAAATTCGAACAATATCTTGGGGAGGGCAGTTTTTATAATGGTCAGTGATGTATTTAACTACACTATCTGAAACAGCAATCACTTTTTCGGCTTGCGTCATAATCGCACTATAACGATTGACTGAATAAAAGCCATGCACCGTGCTAATGAGGTGAGGGCGTTTGTTCGCATGTATTTTTCTCAAAGCAAAGTGAGTCAGCCAAGCAGGTACACGTGAACGTACATGAACAATATCGGGTTGATGCTGTTCAATTAGCTGACGTAATGGACGGATTTGCCACAAGCTTGAAAGCGACTTTTTATGAATGGGTAGCGTTAAGTGAGTAGAACCTTCAGCTTCGAGCTGTGAGACCAAGCGACCACCGTTTGAAACAACCAATGATTGGTGGCCTTGTGCAACGAGCGCACGTGCAATTTCTAGTGTGCCGCGTTCTACGCCACCGCTATTGAGTTCTGGGAGAAGTTGCATCACTTTCATTGTTTTTTGCCTTTAGGTTGTAGCAAAGCGGGGTCTTACGGTTTATTCATTCAATAGGTGGAGTTTACTCCTTACTTTTGTTTTGGCAAAAGTAACAAAACCATTTGTTGGACTACGACATCATGGATGTGTCGTTAGTCCAACAGGCGACATCCTTGTCGCCTTCGCACGATAGTACATACTGGTGTTTATTTAGATGTTTATAACTACAGTGCGGTCATTACAGAAGATTATTTAATAGATCTCTTTATATCCCTCAGGACGTGTCTTAAATCGACGGTGGAACCACATATATTGAGTCGGTGCAATGCGAAGTTGATTTTCAATAATTTTATTGACGCGTGTTGCATCATCAACTTCGTCTTCACTTGGCATATTGTCGACCGCAGGTTCAATCAGAACGTGATATTTCGGGTTCTTAATATCTCCATGGCGATAGAAATATAAAGGCACGGCGACTGCTTTTGAGATTTTTAATAAGCGGCGGTGTGCAGTTACTGTGGCAGCAGGTACGCCAAAAAACGGTGCCATAACACCTTGTTTAAGTCCAAAGTCTTGGTCGGGGCTATACCAAATTGCATCGCCATCTTTAAGGTGACGAATTAAACCCCGCATATCATCATGGTCGATTTGTGCTTTATAAATCGTGCCACGGCAACGATAAATGAGCATATCGAGCAATGGATTATTTTGAGGTCGATAGACAACATCTGGTTCAAAATACTGAGCACAAACATAGCCGCCAGCATCAAGAAGCGTGCTGTGAGTCCCTAGTAATAAAACACCTTTGCCCTGAGCTTGGGCATTGGTAATGTGCTCTAAACCTTCAATCGTGACTCGGTTTTTAAACCAGCGTGGGCTGTACCATGCATTTAAGGTTTCAAATACCCCAAGCATCATATCGACGAAAACTTGTTGAGCTTGTTGTTGAACCTTATCGGCAGACCATTCAGGAAAGCAGACTTCTAAATTACGAATAGTGGTTTTACGGCGTGATTTTAGATATTTCCAAGCCAGATGAGCGACGCCATGCGCCAGACGCCATTGTATGGCCCAAGGTAAAATAGCCAAAAGCATTAAAAAGACAATAGCAATCCAAACACCCCAATATTTAGGCAATAAAAAGGACCATTGAAATTCACCGGGCGTATAAGGCTGCTTTTGGCTCATAACGATATAAAGAGTTCAAAAAGTTAAAACAGGCAAAAGTGTATCACGAACTGAATTTATCGTCGTAATACACTGTTCAATTGAGTGTTAAGAAGGGATGAAATAAGACGGTCGAGTTATCGGCGATTTTCTAAAAGAATTTTAACAGCGAGTCCAGCTAATACTGTTCCCATGAGCCAGCGTTGTATATTTGCCCAAAGAGGTTTTTGTTGTAGAAAAAGGGCAATGCTACCCGCAGAAAGTACAATAAGCGCATTTACTGAAACGCTGACAAAAATTTGAATCGTACCGAGTTGAATTGATTGCCACAAAATACTGCCTTGTTGTGGGTGAATAAACTGTGGCAGTAAAGATAAATACATAATGGCAATTTTCGGATTAAGCAGGTTGGTCGCAAAACCCATTAAAAAAAGTTTAGCAGGGGAATCTACTGATAAATCTTTTACATTGAAAATCGGAGCGGCATTTGGACGTAGTGCTTTCCATGCAAGCCAGAGTAAATAAATCGCACCAGCAATACGAATAGTATCGTAAGCATAAGGAACGGCCACAATTAACGCCGTAATACCAAAAGATGCGCAAAGCATATAAAAGATAAAGCCTACAGCTACGCCACCTAAAGAGATAAATCCAGCGGTTTTCCCTTGGCAAATTGAGCGGGAAATAAGGTAAATCATATTGGGACCAGGAGTGAGTACCATCGCCAAACAAATTAGTCCAAATGCTAAAATTTGAGAAAGCTCCAGCATGCCAAAACACTCCAATATTATTATGCTGTTAGATATAACATAATTATTTTTATAAGTCCTATATTCAAGCACAAGGCTATTTTAAAATACTAAAAATAGCCAAGATATAATCCATGATAGGAATGTGATTTATAAGCTTTAAGTTTTTAAAAGCTTATATTCACAATATAAAAAAGAGCCTGCTTAATTTAAGAAGGCTCTTTTTTTAGGGTCTTTTTAGGAAAGTAAAACGAATTAGTTTCCTTTGCTCATTTGTTCAAGCACGTCCCAACGTTCCAATTTTTCAAGCAGTAATTCTTCAATTTCTGCTAGGCGTTGGCTTGCTTGTGTCGCAGCATCTGCATCTTTAACAAACCATGAACCATCTGCAAGTTTCTCAGAAAGTTCTGCTTGTTCCTTTTCTAAGTTTTCAATTTCAGCGGGTAATTGTTCAAGTTCACGCTGATCTTTATAACTCAGTTTGACCTTTTTAACGGTACTTTGGGCAGCAGCTTTTTCCGCTTCAGCTTTCGCCTGAGCTTTTTTAACATCAGATTTTTGATCGACTACTTTGTCATCTGGACGTTGCTGCAAATAGTCTTGGTAGCCACCGATGTATTCTGCAATATTGCCTTTACCATCAAATACCCACGTAGATGTTACTACGTTATCCATAAATGCACGGTCATGGCTAATGAGAAGCAACGTGCCTTTGTAATCAGACAACATTTCTTCTAGAAGCTCTAGAGTCACCATATCCAAGTCATTGGTTGGCTCATCCATTACAATTAGATTCGATGGTTTGAGTAGCAATTTAGCCAGTAAGATTCGATTTCGCTCACCACCAGAAAGTGCTTTTACTGGAGTACGAGCACGTTCAGGTGAAAATAAGAAGTCTTGAAGGTAGCTGTAGATATGACGACGGTTGCCATTTACATCAACGAAGTCAGAGCCTTCTGAAACGTTTGCCATTACCGTTTTTTCAAGGTCTAAGGCATTACGTAATTGGTCAAAATAGGCAACTTCTAACTGTGTACCTGTTTTAACTGAACCGCCATGTTCGATTTCACCTAAAATGGCTTTAATCAACGTAGTTTTACCAACGCCGTTATCACCTACCAGACCAATACGATCACCACGCATGACAAGGGTAGAGAAATCTTTGATCAGTAAGTTATCATCGTAAGCAACGCTTAAATGTTCGATATCAAATACTAATTTACCTGAACGATTCGCATCTTGAGTTGCCATACTCACTTTACCTTGTTGTGAGCGGCGTGCTTTCGATTCTTCACGTAAAGCTTTTAAAGCACGAACACGGCCTTCATTACGGGTACGACGTGCTTTAATACCTTGGCGAATCCAAGCCTCTTCTTCAGCTAACTTTTTATCAAATAAAGCATTCTGTTTTTCTTCTGCTTCCATTTGCTGAGCTTTTAGCTCTAAATAGCGAGAATAATTGCCTTCATAACCTCGTAAAATACCGCGGTCGAGTTCCACAATTCGAGTTGCAATGCTATCTACAAAAGAACGGTCATGCGAAATAAATAGAAGTGTTAAATTATTTTGATCGAGTAAGAATTTTTCTAACCATTCAATACTTTCAACATCTAAATGGTTCGTTGGTTCGTCTAGAAGTAATACGTCTGGCTGTGTTAAAAGAGCACGTGCAAGTAATACACGGCGTTTACGTCCACCTGACAGGTCTGCTAAGTCTGCATTTGGATCAAGCCCCATTTTACTTAAAAGAGCATTTACCTTATTTTCTAATGCCCAACCATCTAGTTGGTCTAGCTTATGCTGAAGGTTACCCATGCGATCACAGGCTTCCATATCTCCTAACATACAAGCGTCGGTCGCTTCATGATAAGCTCTGAGTACTTCAGAAGCTTCGCCTGCACCATCTGCCACAATGTCAGCTACTTTGCCAGAATCCATTGGAACGTCTTGGGCTAACATTGAAACAGTTAGACCATTTTGAATGGAAACTTCACCAGAATCTGGTAATAGGCTTCCCTCGATCAGTTTAAGTAAAGTAGACTTACCTTCACCATTACGCCCAATTAAACAGACTCGTTCGCCACGTTCTAGATTAAAGTTCGCGCCATCGAGTAGGGCAGGTCCGCCAAAGGCAAGTTGGACATCCCTTAGGGTAATATAGGCCATAATGTTTTCCAGAATCTCAAATGAGGATTTAAATGACTAAACCACCATATCATGATGATCAAGCGTCATTGTCCGCACCCATTGAAGATTTGCAAGTGCGAATTACATTTTTGGATGATTTAGTTGAAGAATTAAATCAACAACTCGCTATTCAGACCCAAGAAATAGCTGATTTAAAAAAACAAATGCAATTTCTTTATCAACGTGTGGAATCATCGGATTTATCAGAAGGTATTGCCGCTTTTGACCCATTAACCAATAAACCTCCTCACTATTAATAAAATGGCAAGTTCAACACTTGCCATTTTATTAGGGAATATCTTCACTTTTACTTAAAAACCATGTAATACGATTTTCCCTTTTGTTGTGCCGCTTTCAATTTGTTGATGAACTCGTTTTAAATTTTCAGCATTAACTGGACTTATAACCTCGGTTACAGTCGTCTTGATTCTTCCTTCATCAACCAGTTTGCTGACTTCATTTAATAGTTCACTTTGTTTTTGCATATCTTCGGTCTGGAACAGTGAACGTGTAAACATAAACTCCCAATGCACCGATACTGACTTCGATTTGAAAGGCTTAATATCTAACTGTGCTGGATCATCAATTAAGCCAAAATGACCTTGTGGCGCAATCAACTCTACGACATCTGATAAATGCTGATCTGTTTGAGTGGTTGAGAATACATATAAAGGTGCAGTTAAGCCTAATTGCTTGATTTGGGGTGCTAAAGGTTGACGGTGATCTAACACATAATCTGCTCCAAGTTGCTTAACCCATTCTTGAGTTTCTGCTCGTGAAGCTGTTGCAATAATTGTTAGGTTAGTCAGCTGCTTAAGAAGTTGAATGGTGATTGAACCTACACCACCAGCTCCGCCAATTACTAATATTGATGTATTTTCTGGAGCAGCTTTGGGTACTTGTAACCGATCAAATAGCATTTCCCATGCCGTGATAGCAGTTAAAGGAAGAGCCGCTGCTTCAGTTGCTTCTAAAGTTTTTGGTTTATGCCCCACAATACGTTCATCAACCAATTGCAATTCACTATTACTGCCTTGGCGATTGAGTGCACCTGCATACCAGACTGCATCTCCGACTTTAAATTGCGACACTTGATCTCCAATCGCTTCAACGATGCCTACTGCATCCCAACCAAGAGTTTTCCACTGATTATTTTCTGGATTTACATTGTTGCGAATTTTTGTATCAACCGGATTAACTGAAATCGCCTGAATACGAACAAGTAAATCACGACCTTCTGCAACGGGAGTGTCGAGTTCAATATTAACGAGTGCTTCTGGTGACGTAATGGGACCTGCTTTTTGATATGCCACAGCTTTCATAATCATAATTCCTCTTGTTGAGAGTTTGATCATAACGTAAGCTTAAATTTAGTGACTACAGACAAATAACGCTCATAGTGTCAAAAAGGATACTGTAAAATGGCAAAACTACGACATATAAGTTTTGATTGCTCTCCAGGTTGTTCAGTGGAGGCGGCCATTAGTTTGATTGACGGAAAGTGGAAATGCGTCATTCTTTGGCATTTATTTAATGAAGGCACCTTACGGTTTAATGAAATTCGAAAGCGTGTTCCAAGCATTACTCAAAGAATGCTGACAAATCAGTTACGTGAGTTAGAGCAAGACGGAATTATTCATCGGGAAGTTTATCCTCAGGTCCCACCTAAAGTGGAATATTGCCTGACCGAATTAGGGCAAAGTCTTGAGCAAATTTTATTTGCTTTAAAACTGTGGGGTGATGCCCATATCGACCGATTTGGAAAGTTGACGCTTGTTAAGGATGGTCAGAACTCTTAACTATCTTTGAGTGACAACATTGCAATTTGCACCGTGAAATACCGATATTTTGGGTCTTGCGATCTTATCGGGCATTATTTTTCTGATGTAACTTGCGTTTTCTGGTCAGCTTATGCAACTCTAATAAAAGAGATTAATAGGTTTTGCTATGGACAATATGGGAATTTGGGTTACCGTTATCATTGTTCTTTTCGTACTAGGCTCCATTTTTGGTTTAAGAGTGAGTCCACGTGAAAAGGCACTTGGTATTATGCGTGATAAAGCCCGAAAAATAGGGTTACATCCACGTGTAATTGTTGCACCTGAATGGACACATGTCCCAATGGCTACTGAAAAACGTGCCAGCATGGTTGCTTATTATAGTGTATTGATTCCTGATGCCCGTTTATCTTTAATGCGTGCTCGTGTTATAGACGGCAAGTTAAAAGTGGTTCAGGGCGATGAGAAATTTAATGATTCTCCCATTGCATTAAAAGGGATTTATGCTATTGATATGCAGGCAAACTGTGTAGGGCTTTATTGGGATGAGGAATCGGACCTAAGAGCAACACAATTAGATGAGATGAAGGCTTATCTGTTGACCTTGGCTAAAGCCTGATTTTTAAATTTATTGGTATAGGAATAACATTTTATATGGCGAATACCTCGCGCTCTGCATCTCAAAGCACAGCATCTACTGCACCTGCTGCACATAAACGTGCCTTAGTGATTGTGGAGTCGCCTGCCAAAGCGAAAACCATCAATAAATATTTGGGTTCGCAATTCATTGTAAAGTCTTCTGTAGGTCACGTACGTGACTTGCCAACAGGTGGCAGTAAATCAACAGAGAAAAAGCCGGCTGCCCGGACTAAACTCACCGAAGCCGAAAAAGAACAAAAAGCTAGTCAGGCTTTAGTTAATCGTATGGGCGTTGATCCTGAGCATGGTTGGGAAGCTCATTACGAAGTTCTGCCTGGTAAAGAAAATGTTGTAGCTGAACTCAAAAAACTCGCCAAAGATGCCGATGCAATCTATCTCGCAACGGACTTGGATAGAGAAGGGGAAGCTATTGCTTGGCACCTAAGAGAAGTGATTGGTGGCGATGATAGCCGTTATCACCGCGTGGTATTTAACGAAATTACTAAAAATGCCATTCAAGAAGCATTTAAACAGCCAACACGTCTAGATTTAAACCGTGTAAATGCTCAGCAAGCACGCCGTTTCTTAGACCGTGTCGTGGGCTTTATGGTTTCGCCATTACTTTGGGAAAAAATTGCCCGTGGTTTATCAGCTGGACGTGTGCAGTCAGTAGCAGTGAAACTGGTTGTAGAACGTGAGCGAGAAATTCGTGCTTTTATTCCAGAAGAATATTGGCAAGTTTTTGCAGATACTCAAGCGAAAAAAGATGACATTCGTCTTGAAGCATTTAGACAGGCTGGTAAAACCCTTAAACTGAAAAATAAAGCTGAAACTGATGCTTTATTAGATGTTTTAAAAGGTGCTGAATATAAAGTTGCACAGCGTGAAGATAAACCAACTAAGGTTAATCCAAGTGCACCTTATATTACTTCAACTCTGCAACAGGCTGCGAGTACACGTTTAGGCTTTTCTGTGAAGAAAACCATGATGTTAGCTCAGCGTTTATATGAAGCTGGTTTTATTACCTATATGCGTACTGACTCAACTTTCTTGAGTGATGATGCAGTAAGCATGGTACGTGCCCATATTGAAAGCCAATATGGTGAAAAATATTTACCGGCAAAGCCAAACCGCTATGGGAACAAAGCGGGTGCTCAAGAAGCCCATGAAGCGATTCGTCCGTCAAATGTTGCACTTACAGGTGATCAGCTTGCGGGTGTAGAGCGTGATGCTCAGCGTCTCTATGATTTGATCTGGCGTCAGTTTGTTGCGTGTCAAATGACACCAGCAGAATATTTGTCTTCTACGTTGATTGTTGAAGCAGCGAATGTTGAGCTAAAGGCGAAAGGCCGTACGCTTGTATTTGAAGGTTTCACTAAAGTACGTGGCGCGAATAAGTCAGATGACGATATTATTTTACCTGCTATTAAAGTAGGCGAAATTTTAAAGTTAGAAAAGTTAGATCCAAGTCAGCACTTTACTAAACCACCTGCACGTTTTACTGAAGCATCTTTAGTTAAAGAGCTTGAAAAACGTAGTATTGGTCGTCCTTCGACTTATGCAGCGATTATTTCTACTATTCAGGAACGTGGTTACGTTAAGTTAGAAAACCGTCGTCTTTTCGCCGAAAAAATGGGTGAGATTGTGACGGATCGTCTTGATGAAAGTTTTAATAACTTGATGAACTATGCGTTTACGGCAGACCTTGAAGGACAGCTTGATAAAGTTGCAACAGGCGAGCGTAACTGGAAAGAGTTACTCGATACTTTCTACGGCGACTTTAAGAAACGTCTTACCAATGCTCAAGGCGAGCATGGCATGCGCCGTAACCAACCAGTTGAAGTACCAGCTGTACATTGCCCTGAATGCTCACGTCCAATGCAAATTCGTACGGGTACAACAGGTGTATTCTTAGGATGTTCTGGCTATAACTTGCCGCCTAAAGAGCGTTGTAAGGGTACATTGAACTTAACACCTGTTGAGTCTTTGGCTGCACTATCTGATGATGATGGTGCTGAAACTGCTGACTTGATGTCAAAGCATCGCTGTGCAAAATGTGGCACTGCCATGGACAGCTATGTGATTGATGGTGGTCGTAAATTACACGTATGTGGTAATAACCCTGACTGCGATGGTTTTGAGCTTGAAGAAGGTGAGTTCAAGATTAAGGGTTATGATGGGCCAACGATCCCATGTGATAAATGTGATGGTGAAATGCAGCTTAAGACTGGTCGTTTTGGCCCGTATTTCGCTTGTACAAGCTGTGACAATACCCGTAAGGTCTTGAAAAGTGGTCAACCTGCACCTCCACGTGTAGAACCGATCAAGATGGAACATTTACGTTCAGCGAAACATGATGACTTCTTTGTGTTGCGTGACGGTGCAGCTGGCTTATTCTTGGCAGCGAGTAAATTCCCGAAAATTCGTGAAACACGTGCACCAAAAGTTGCAGAGTTACGTAGTGTGGCAGCTCAGCTTGATCCAAAATATCAATTTATTTTACAAGCGCCAGATGTAGACCCTGAAGGTAATCCAACAATTGTGAAATTCAGTCGTAAGAATCAATCACAATATGTCGGTTCAGAAACCCCAGAAGGTAAACAAACTAAATGGAGTCTAGTTTACCAAGATGGTAAATGGGTTGAGGGCTAATCAAGTCCAACATAAAAAATGCTAGCTCAGCTAGCATTTTTTATGTCTAAAACAATAAAAGAAAATTTTAATTTTATGGGGAATAAGAATGTGGAAAAACATTCGGGTTTTATGTTTATTAATTATTTTATTGATTGTTGCTGTTCAAGCATGGCGAGATCAAAATCAAGATTGGAATCGGCCAGTTGTGGTTGTTTTGCATCCTATTAATACAGATGGTTTAGAGACAACACAGGCCTATATTCATCAGTTGAAAAATGAAGATTTTTGGGCAATTAATAACTATTTAAGTGAGTGGTCACAGCATTATCGCGGGCAATCAGTAAACTTTATAATTCGCTTAGGACAACAGTTGCAGCAACGACCACCCGAGGTTCCTCAAAATGCCAATATTTTGCAGGTTATGTGGTGGAGCTTAAAATTTCGTTTCTATGCATGGCGACAAAAACAACCTGAAGACAGTGGAGCATCACTTAAACTTTATTTAAATTATTATGATCCTAACTACCAAAAAGTCTTAATCCATTCAACTGCTTTAGAAAAAGGTCGTATTGGTAGTGTGAATTTATTTGCGACCAAGACACAAGCTTCACAAAATCAGGTTGTGATTGTTCATGAGCTATTACATGGCTTTGGGGCACAAGACAAATATGATTTAAAAACAGGACAACCTATTTACCCTTTAGGTTATGCTCAACCTGAAAAAGTGCCTCTATATCCACAAACTAATGCCGAAATCATGGGTGGTCGAACGCCTTTGTCTGAGCAGAGCAATAAAATGCCGAATGGCTTACATGAAACAATAATAGGTTTACCTACAGCTCAAGAAATTGGCTGGGTGAAATAAAACTGTGGATAAATACTGCTTTATCCACATCAATTGTTAAGAAACGATGCAGATTTTATACAGACAAAAAATGTGAAGTGCATCACTATTATTAGGTAGATGAAATTCTAATACCTGATAATAAGAGTAGCCATGATCATGATGAAAACTGTAGGTAATGATTTAGTACGTAATCAGTTACATGCTGACCGTAAATGGTATTTGATATTGGGCTTTGTGCTTATTGGTTTTGGCCTGATTTTATTTAGTTCATTACCATTTGCGACCTTTTCTGTCGTTTTTTTATTTGGAATACTCATGATGGTCGGCGGTGTTTTGCATCTCGTTGCAGCTATGAGTGTTTTTAAAGGCGCAAGCCGATGGTTATGGGCACTATTTGGTGTGCTTTATTTAATGGCTGGTTATTATGCGTTTTCTACTCCAGTCACTACAGCAGTGGTGCTGACAAGCCTATTATCTATAGCGCTGATCATTGCTGGTGCTATACGTACCATAAATGCAATTTTACTTAAGCCAATTACTGGATGGCGCTGGACCCTGTTTTCAGGGTTATTGACGCTCGCTACAGGTATTTTAATTTTAGTTTCTAAAGATTCACCTTTTTGGGTATTAGGAATGTTCCTTGCTATTGATATTTTATTTCAGGGAATTAACTTTCTAGGTTTGGCTTCAGCCATTAAACATCTTCCTTCTAGTTCAAAAACAGTATCTTAAAAAATAATATTCGACCAAAGAGCACTTTAAGTGCTCTTTTTGTTTTTAGGATAGGCAGACCCATCTGTTGCCTCGGTCTGTTAAACTATGTCTTGGTGTTTTAGCGATATGTGTTATGAGTCTTGCAAAATTAATTAATGAACTAAATGCTCAGCAAAAAAAAGCAGCCACTACGTCTGCGCAAAACTGTTTAGTTTTGGCGGGCGCTGGTTGTGGCAAGACTAAAACTATTGTTGCTCGTGCAGCTTATTTAATTGATCAAGGCTTGCCAGCGAACCAAATCCAGATTTTAACGTTCACGCGCCGTGCTGCGAGTGAAATTGTTGCGAGAGTAGAACAACATGTGGGAGCACAGGCAAAGGGTCTGCGAGCTTCAACTTTTCATACTTTTTGTATGTATTTACTACGCCGTAACCCACAAGCTTTTGGGTTAAATCAATTTAGTATTATTGATCGTGATGATCAGTTGCTCATGTTTCGCTTATTAAGAGGTAAAGATAAAGATAACGTCTTGCCCAAAGCCGCAGAGCTGTGCGATTTATATTCTTATGCGAGAAATACTCAAACAAAGCTTTCTGAAGCATTAATCAAACAGCTTCCAGATGCATATGAGCATAAGACTCAAATTGCAGATTTAATGAAAACCTATGAGCAGCGTAAACGAGAGCGTAATTTTTTAGATTACGACGATATTTTGTCAATTGTGGCTGTTCATTTACAAAATTCAGAAGCTTTAACGAATTGGGTAGCAGGTTTTTGTCAGGCATTGCTAGTTGATGAAATGCAAGATACCAATCCTTTGCAATGGGCTTTATTGCAACCATTGATTGGCAAAGTGAAGTTATTTTGTGTTGGAGATGATGCCCAGTCGATTTATGGTTTCCGCGGTGCAGATTTTGAAAATATCCATTCTTTTAAAGAGCGGATACCTGACGCAGTTATTCATACACTGGATTTAAATTATCGTTCGACTCAAGAAATCTTAGATTTATCAAACTGGTTGTTGGCACACAGTCCAATTGATTATCAAAAACAGCTGCAAGCACATCGTGGGCAAGGGCAAAAGCCTCAGCTGCACCTATTTGGTAATGAGTATGAAGAAGCAAACTGGATTGCACAGGACTTAATAACGCGACATCAGCAAGGTGCAAGCTGGTACGACCATATGGTTTTGGTCCGTTCTGGCTATAGTGCACGATATCTGGAAGGGGCTTTCATTGCTGCTGAAGTACCTTATCGTTTTATTGGTGGGGTAAAACTTCTTGAATCTGCACACGTGAAAGACGTGCTTAGCTTGCTACGCATTGTGAGCAATCCTCAAGATGATTTGGCGTGGATGCGTTTTTTAACCTTGTGGGATGGTATTGGTGATGTTGGTGCAAGTAAGCTCGCGCAAGAGTTGATGGGAATTGTTGACGTTGAAGAGCGCTGCAATCGTTTAGAACGTCATGGGAAAGTCCCTTTACAAGCAATTTTAATTTTAAAACAGCTAGATGTATTACAGCAGCATGTTGAAGCAAGTATTGGCTTGGCACTCGATGCTTTAGGTGAACAGCTAGAGCAAAATTATAAAACTAAAGATTGGTCTCGCCGATTAAAAGACTTTGATTTAGTCAAACAACTTGCACGTAAACATGCATCTTTAGGTGAGTTCCTCGAAGAATATGTTCTTGAACCTATTTCAGTTTCTGAAATTGAGAAAGCTGCTGATCAGGATTTAGTGACTTTAATTACGATTCATTCCGCTAAAGGTGCTGAACAGAAAGTCTGCTATGTACCTCATGTATCACCTAATCAATATCCTTATGCAAGGGCACAGGGCGATTTTGATGATGTCGAGGAAGAGCGCCGCGTATTGTATGTTGCATTAACACGTGCAGAGAATGAATTAATTTTGACCAAGCAAAATCTCAATACATGGTCAGAAGACAATTATGACGAACAAGGTCGTAAAATCGAAAGTTATTTCCTAAATGACCTTCCTGCACATTTGGTTCAGGCAAAGATTCATAGGCAAGTACCTCAGCCATTTGCTAAAAAGCAATGGAACCGTTCACCTGCAGTAAATTTAGGTTTTGGTATCGATCTGGATTAAACTACTGTATAAGACACTGTGATTACTTAAATATATTGGCTACTCCCTTTAATTGCCAATTAAGGTTAGAAAATGAAGATATTAGTTCGTAATTTAGATCGTGCTGTGAGTGAAGCTGAAATTTTAGAGTTATTCAAAGCATTTGGTAAAGTTGAAACGTGTGTTCTTGTTACTGATAAAGACACAGGCAAATCAAAAGGTTTTGGTTTTGTTGAAATGCCTAACCCACGTGAAGCAATTAAGGCCATTAAAGGCTTAAATCTGCTTAAAGTTAAAGGTAATGGAATTCGCGTTAAAGCAGCTGAAGAATAAGTCTTTAGTGTGAAAAGACAGTTTTTAGCTCTTTCGATTGTAACGCCAAATGGCACTCGTATCGCTGAAGGTATCAAAACACTTGAAGTGCGTTCATGGGTACCTACAAAACTGCCAATCAAAGATCTATTAATTGTCGAGAACCAAAAAATTTTGGTTAAAGATACAGATGAAGAAGAGGGAGTTGCTGTCGCTTTGGTTGATGTCGACTCTATTCATGCTTGGCGAAATGATGAAATTGAACCAGCATGTGCAACTGCTTGGGACGAAGGGTATTTTGCTTGGGTTTTAAGTAATATTCGTCCTATAAAGCAGCCACTAAAAGTTTTAGCGAAACGTAAAATTTATCAAGTTGAGCTGGATTTACCATAAATAACGTTGATTTTATTAATGGAGTCGTTAAGCTAAAGAATAGCTGTTGCAATAGCGATTTTAGAACAGGAAAGTTTAGTTATGTCACGTGTTGCTCGTTATCATGCCGATCGTACCAATCAGAAGCTCTATTTTGCGCGCTTAGCGTGTCAACAGGCAGAACAGACCGATCATGTGCAGCAGATACAAGCTTACCGTGAAGCAGCTGTATTTCATTTACATGGCGCAATGTTAGCTTTCTTACAAGAACTCGTACGTTATTACCGTTTAAATGAATTGCAACCCACTTTAAAATCTATTGAAGAACATATGGCGGCAAAAGGACAAGTTTCTCCAGAAGTGTCCGTTTTGCAACAATTGGCGAAAGATGGTTTTGTTGCAGAGCTCAAACGAGCTTACCGTATGTGTCAATATGCACCAGAACCTAAAGAGCCGACCCCAGAAGAAGAAACTTCTTCTAATCTCATTATCAAAGTAACTCAAGGTCCTCAATCTTGGTTGCCAGATGTTAAGATTTTGCGTGAATGGCATCGTGAATTAAGCCATTTAATTGATGGTTTTCGTAATGAAATGGTCGAGTTCTAAAATTAAACTGCCCGAACGCTTGAAATTTAATCCGGGTGTGCCTATATAAATAAGACAAGAGATGCAAAGTGCAAGGGTGCTTTGCCACCATGTTGAAACATGGAGGAAATATATGTCTATACAGCAATTGAAAGAGTTATTTGGAAATCAAGAAGCCGTTTTGGAATTAGTCCAACTCGAAGGTGGCGAACTCGCCTTGCGTAATGCAGGTTCTGAGAATGAACCCTTGGTTAAAATTCAATTTAGCGATGAAGTAAAAGCAATCTTGGGTGAGCAAACTCCAGTTGTTGCTCAGCATATGATTCAGGCTGCACTATTTGGACTGCTTGAAAAGCAGGTAAATGAATGGCAGGCTGAGGTACTAGACGAACAGCCTAAATTCTTAAGTTAAAAAAAGCGTACTCTTGAGTACGCTTTTTTTATGGGTTAATGAATAGTTGACTGATGGGCAAGCTCGATCTGATTTAATATATGATGGCTCATATTCTTTGCCATTTCCTCTTTGGCATAGAACACTTCACCAATATTCTCATCTCTGATTACCGCGGCTTCTTCTTTACTTTCTGCGCAAATTAATACCTGAATTTGAGGGTTTAATTGCTTAGCGATCGCCACAATACGGTGAATATCTAAAATATCCATAGGTGAGATCACCAAGAGTCTTGCATGCATGATGTGTGCTTGAATTAAAACACCTGGTTCGGTTGCAACACCACTCACAGCAGCAATATTCGACTGACGTAGCTTTTCTACGATTTCACGATTCTCTTCAGCAATAACGACTTTAATATTTTCATTAATTAAATTTTCAGTAATACGTCGTCCCACACCACCATATCCAACAATGACAACCTGATCGCGTAAGTAAGCCTGATCAACTTCATCGGGTAACATGGCTAATGGGTCACCACTACGTTCAAGAAGTCGGGCTAAGTGAGAGCGCTCGCGAATCCAGCGTTGTACAGGTTCAATGGCAGAGAATATAAAAGAGTTCAGCGTTATCGAAAATAAAGCCCCAGCTAAAATCAGATTTTGTGCTTCTAAGCTTAATAAGCCTAATGAGACGCCGAGAGTCGCTAAAATAAATGAGAATTCACCAATTTGGGCCAAACTCGCACCAACTGTAAGCGCTGTATTAATTGGATAGCGAAAGAATAAAACCAAAGCCATTGCAGCAAGTGTTTTACCTATCATAATAATTGCGATAACGGCCAAAATATGGAGTGGACGTTCAACAAGAATATGTGGATCAAACAGCATACCCACAGAAACAAAAAACAGAATTGAGAAAATTTCACGTAGTGGAAGTGTTTCTTCTTCTGCGCGGTGGCTAAAGTCTGATTCTTTAACAACCATCCCTGCAAAGAAAGCCCCTAATGCCATTGAAACCCCAAAAATGGCATAAGACCCGTAAGCAATTGAAACAGCAGCTGCAACAACCGTAAGGGTGAATAACTCTCTTGAACCTAAACGAGCAACAAACTGCATAATAATAGGAACGACACGTTTACCTACAATCAGCATAAAGGCAATAAAGCCAATTACTTTTAATAAAGTGAGTCCAAGGGTTAACCAGATATTACCATCTGCACCTTCTGGTGCTTTCCCGCCGAGTAAAACTGCTGTAGCTGGAAGGAGTACTAAAACAAGTACCATCACTAAATCTTCGACTAACAGCCAACCTACAGCAATTTTGCCGTTGACTGAGTCTAAAAGACCTCGGTCTCCTAAAGCTTTTAATAATACAACAGTACTCGCACACGACAGGCTTAAGCCAAAAACGAGTGCCGAACCAAAGCTCCATCCCCAGAGCATGGATACCCCAACCCCTAATAAGGTAGCGACCGCAATTTGTAAAATCGCGCCTGGTACAGCAATACGTCGAACCAGCAGCAAGTCATTTAATGAAAAGTGCATTCCTACACCAAACATCAGGAACATGACCCCGAGTTCTGCAAGCTGATTAGCAAGATGAATATCTGCTTCTATGCCAGGTGTATTTGGGCTAATAATAATTCCGGCAATTAAATAGCCGATAAGAGGGGGAAGTCGTAATCGGGCTGCAAGATAACCAAAAAAGAGGGCAACACCGAAACCAACAGCAAGTAAAACAATTAAATCTACGTCATGCGGCACTAAAAACTCCTTTTACGTGAGTTAGGCTAAAGACAAGCATAAAAAATGCCAAGGCGAAATATGTGGAAAGTTTAACAAAAAAAAGCTAGCTATAAAAAAAATGCAAAAAAAAACGACTTCATTGTGAAGTCGTTTTTTTTCGAGGCTAAAATTATTTGATTTTAGCTTCTTTGAAAATCACGTGTTGACGGATTTTTGGATCAAATTTTTTGATTTCCATTTTTTCCGGCATAGTACGTTTGTTTTTAGTCGTGGTATAGAAATAACCTGTACCAGCTGTAGAAACGAGACGAATCTTATCACGCATTGTTCAGACTCCTTAGATCTTTTGACCTTGAGCACGAAGGTCTGCAACAACCTTTTCGATACCCAATTTGTCAATAATACGCATACCTTTAGTGGTTAAACGAAGACGTACAAAACGTTTTTCGCTTTCTAACCAGAAACGGTGGTGGTGCAGGTTCGGCTCGAACCGGCGCTTGGTTTTGTTGTTGGCGTGTGAGACGTTGTTACCAACGACTGGACGCTTGCCGGTAACTTGGCAAACCTTAGACATGGTGTAACTCCATTGATTCAGCCAACAGCAAATCTGTGGCCAGTCATACTAAATGTAAACGGATGAATTCATTCAAGGGGCGTTTTATACCAAAAATACGATTAAAAGACAAGCGGAATTGGTAAAAACGAGGCATGATTTAGTATAACAGATCATGCCTTGATCAGTTAGCGCAACAAGGTTTTCGAAATGAAACGATGAATGGGCTTATTGAACGGTGGAAGAATGTATTTAAGGCTATAAAGTTTTGGATTAGACATCACCGAACGTTCATGAGAAAGGCTAAAAAAGCCCTCTGGTCCGTGATATTTACCCATACCTGATGCACCAATTCCCCCAAACGGTAAATCATCTTGAGCCACATGGGTAATCACCATGTTGATTCCGAAATGCCCTGAATGGGTATGCTGTGCAATATAGTCAGCACGTGCCTGATCATAGTCAAAATAATACATCGCTAAAGGACGTGGGCGACTATTAATGAATTCGACGACTTCTTCTATTTGGTCATATTCTAAAATTGGTAGGATCGGACCAAAAATTTCATTTTGCATAATATCCATTGCAGTCGTTACGCCTGTAACTAAAGTCGGTGCAATTTTACGGACATCATCTAAAATTTCATTTTGTGGATTAATTTCAACAATACGAGCACCTTGATCGCGGGCATTTTCAAGATAGCCCTGAATGCGGTTGTATTGCTTATCATTAATAATAGACGTGTAATCTTGATTGTTGCGGAAATGCGGATACATGCCAGCCACAATCAATTTAAAGTTTTCGATGAACTCGGCAGTTTTCCCGCGTGGTAAGAAAATATGGTCAGGTGCAACACACGTTTGACCCGCGTTCCATAATTTACCTACAGCAATACGTTGAGCCACATCTTTCATATCCATAGATGCATGCACAAGGGCAGGAGATTTTCCACCTAATTCAAGAATAACAGGAACCAGGTTTTGAGCTGCGGCTGCCATCACTGTTTTACCAACAGAAGTTGAGCCTGTGAAAATCATTTTGTCAAAAGGCAAATGACTAAAAGCATCTGAAATAACGCCGCCACCATTTACTACAGCAACTAATTCTTGTGGGAACGCTTCTGCTAATGCACTTTCAAGAACTCGTCCAAAGTTAGGAGAGGCACTCGAAATTTTGATCATGGCATGGTTGCCCGCTGCCAGTGCACAAATTAATGGCCCAACTGAAAGAAGTAATGGGTAATTCCATGGTGTAATAATACCAATTACACCCATAGGTTGATATTGTACCCAACCTTTTGCTGGCTGATGTAATACACTGATATGGCGTTTTGAAGGTTTCATCCACGCTGTCAGATGTTTACTGTAATATTTGATTTGTTCCAAACTGGTGAGTAGCTCACCAATTTTTGTTTCCATAACTGCACGATTGCCATAATCAAGGTTAATTGCGTCGGCAATCTGATCTTGATATTTTACCAAGACTCTTTTAAGACGAGCTAAACGATCAATACGCTCTTTAGCAGTGGGTACCGGATGACGTAAATAAGCGAGCTTTTGTTGTTCAAGCAAATCATGTAAATGCTTAACATCATAAGGAAGCTGAGTCTCTGGATTTGTTTTTGTTTGACTGTTCATCGGTACTTACCAAATACATTGATATATTTATTTTTTAGAGTAAATACTCTAAATAGTCAAGTCAGTTTATGTGTTCAAGTCTTAACCATGTGAATTATTAAAGGTTATTAAAATGTCTCAACCTAAAGCTCTGAAGACAAAAGACCGGATTTTACAAATCAGTTTGCAGCTTTTTAACGAGCGAGGTGAACGGTCAGTTACAACCAATCATATTGCTGCGGAGTTGGGTATCAGTCCCGGAAACTTGTATTATCATTTTCGGAATAAGCATGAAATCATTAAGGAATTAATGTATCAATATCAGGCCGAGACATTGGAAATGCTTTCTTTACCTGACGATAGACCATTAACGACCAATGATAAAATTAACTATTTTCAGGTGCTCAGCGGCCAATTATGGAGCTACCGTTTTATTCATCGTGATGTTTATCATTTAGTTGAAAGTAACGAAGACTTTAAAAAGATTTATCCGCGTTTTGCTGGGCAGGTGATGCAGCAGGGGCAAAAGATTTATCAAGCCTTTGTAGATGCAGGTCTTATGAAAATGACGGCATCGGAAATTGAAGCCCTCATTATTAACCTCTGGATTGTATTAACAAACTGGACAAACTTTTTGTATATGTCTGGTCATATTAGTGACAATAACCATTTAGAAGAAAAATGGGTTTGGCAAGCATTACGCCAAATGGTTTTCCTTGAAGGTCCTTATCTTATGGGAGAAAGCCGAGCAACTTATGAGCAGCTGCTTGAATCTCTTGGCCCTTCAGATCTATTTGCTAGCTTATCGTCCTTAAAAGACGAATAGTTGTGCTTGTTTATTTAGGGCGCTAGAATACTCGGCCTATTAAAAGATTTATCTCAATTAAGTGATATTAACCAAATGAATATGACCACTGCCAATACAGCCCGTTTACTGATTACTTGTGAAGACAAGCCAGGGATCGTACAAGCGGTATCGAGCTTTTTGTATCACCAAGGTGCAAACATTACCGCGCTTGATCAGTATGCGACGGAAGCTCAGGGCGGACGTTATTTCATGCGTGTTGAATTTGAACTTGATCATTTACAGTCGCGTAAAGATGCATTAATTCAAACTTTTGCTGCGAACGTTGCTGAGCGTTACGGCATGCAATGGCGTCTTGCTTTCGTAAACGATGTTAAAAAAGTTGGTATTTTAGTTTCTAAAGTTGACCATGCATTGCTTGAGTTGTTATGGCGTCATGCACGTGGTTCGTTACCTTGTGAAATTACTCATGTCATTTCTAATCATGAAGACTTACGTGAATCTGTTGAAAACTTCGGTATTCCATTTACTGTAATTAAAGTTACTAAAGACAATAAAGCTGAAGCTTATGCGCAAATTGATGAAATGATGCAAGGCAATGATTTATTAGTTCTTGCACGTTATATGCAGATTTTAAGCGAAGATTTTGTTGCGAAATGGGAAATGAAAATCATCAATATTCATCATTCTTTCTTGCCAGCTTTCGTGGGTGCCAATCCATATAAGCAAGCTTATGAAAAAGGTGTGAAGTTGATTGGTGCGACAGCTCACTATGTGACAGCTGACCTTGACCAAGGCCCAATTATTGAGCAAGACGTTGAGCGTGTGAGCCACGACTATAATGTTGAGCAATTACGTGAGCTAGGTGAAGATGTAGAGCGTAATGTATTGGCTCGTGCAGTGAAATGGCATTTAGAAGATCGTATTATTGTTGATGGTAATAAGACCGTTGTTTTTTAAATAACGGTTATTTTAAAAAGCACGCTTCTTGCGTGTTTTTTTATATTTAAAATAAAATTGAAATAATATAACATATCAATAATAAGTGAGATTATCATAAAAATAGATCTGTTCATGGTGTAAATAGCCCAGCTATTTAAGTTTGGCTAAACAAATTGTGAACATGGGGGTCTATTGATGTAACTATGAGAAAACTAAAGTAAAGACACTCAGCAAGCATAAAGCTATGGCACAGAGTAAATGTTTTTCTCAAAAAATAGTTGCAAATGAAAACACTTCTCATTTATTATTGTGGCACTTTATTGTTCTATCCGATGTTTGAAATCGTTTCTATAAATAGAAATCTGAAATCATCATCCATTAGGTAATTAGATTCTTATGAGTCAATCTTCCGCAGCCTTAAACGCTCCCAATCCGATGAAAAAGAAAGTCATCACAGCACTAATTGCAGTTGCAATTGGTCATATCGGGGTCTTATGGGCAGTTAGCCATATTAAGCCTGCTGAATTAAAGCCAATCGATAAGAAACCTTTACAGGTACGTTTCGTAAAAATTCAAGAGCAACCTAAACCACTACCTCCTAAACCAAAGGAACCACCTAAAAAGCCGGAACCGAAGAAAGAGGTAAAAGAAGTTAAAGTTGTTGAAAAGCCTGTGACACCACCGAAAAAAGTGGAAAAAATTCAACAGGTGAAAAAAGCTGAAACACCAAAAGAAACAGTAAAGACAGAACCTAAAGTTGAAACCAAAGTGGTGACAACGACTGTTTCTGAAAAAGTCGTTGAAAAACCAAAGCCAGTAGTACAAGAAGCACCTAAAGCTCAACCCGCTCCAGATCCATCACCAAAACGAGTTTCAATTGGTGGTTCGGGTGTACAGTGGAGTCGTTCACCACGTTTAACAGTTTCTTCAAAAGATTTACAAGGCGAAGCACGCTCTGTCATGGTACTGATTGAAGCCGATGAAAAAGGCAAGATTATTAATGTACGAGTGACGAGAAGTAGTGGTATTCCAAGTCTAGATGACAAAGTTGTCCGTGCTGTTCGCGGTGCGAAATTTAAACCTTATATGGAAAATGGTGTTGCTTATCCAATTAAAGCAGAGCAACCCTTTGATTTAACCCCTTAAATGAATTTGAGTCCCAACGGCTAACCTTAATCAGGAGTTCATATGAACTTTTCAATCTATTGGCAACATGCAGATGCAGTGAGTAAAACCCTGTATTTCATCTTATTGGCAATGTCGATTGCTACCTGGACAGTTTTCATCTTACGTTTGATGGGGACTCGCCAATTAAAGCAACAAGCTTATGCTCAACTTTCTCAGGCTATCACTTCGCTAAAAGCAAAGTTACAACCTTTAAGTTTTGAGCAGCGTAAAGCGGTTGCGGAGCAGGCTCTACTTCGTCAAATTTCTGCTGAAAAAGTCAATGCTGAAAAAGGTATTTCTGTTTTAGGAACAATTGCTTCAATTGCACCATTCGTTGGTTTGTTTGGTACTGTATGGGGTATTTTCCATGCACTTGTTGCAGTCGGTAAAAGTGGACAAGCAGGTTTGGCTCAAGTGGCTACACCAGTAGGTGAAGCGCTTATTATGACGGGCCTTGGTCTTGCAGTTGCGATTCCTGCGGTATTGGCATATAACATTTGTGTACGTGCTAACCGTGGTCTTGCTCATGATTTACAAGATCAAGCGCACAGCTTATTAATTGATACGATGTTGCAGCAAGACTCAACTATAAAGTCTGATGTTAAAACTGCACAGCAAAGTTATGTTGGAGGTCAAGCTTAATGGCTTTTCAATTGGGTGAAGACCACGATAGTGGCATAAATGAGATGAACCTCATTCCGCTAATCGACATTATGTTGGTGTTAATGATCATCTTTTTGGTCACAGCAACAGTTGCCAACCCATCGATTCCATTAACGCTTCCTAAAACAACTGCTGAAATTATTGATCCACCACCAAAAGCAATTACGATTAGTATTAATGCAAATGGTGAAGTGGCTTGGGATACTCAAGTAATTAGCCTTGATGAGCTTCAAAAACGTTTTCAAGAAGCAGGTCAAGGTGATGTTAAACCAACAGTTCAGCTTCGTGCAGATAAAGAGTCGAAGTACGATACTGTTGCACAGGTAATGTCTCGCGCCAGTGAAGCCGGACTGAGCGATATTGCCTTTGTCAGTGAAAACTAAAATTTAGTTTACCTAATAAAAAAAGCAACCAAATCGGTTGCTTTTTTATTACTCTAATTTATTGATTTTTCATAAGATGCTGGAATTTACTATAGAGCTTGAGCAACTTAGGTGGAATCGCAAAGTTGCAATAACCTTGTGAAGGATTCTTTGCATAGTAATTCTGATGATATTCTTCGGCTGGATAGAACGTCGGAACCGGAGACAACTCAGTCACAATATCAAGATCATCATCTTTTAACGTTTGAATCGTATGTTCAGCAGCCTGCTTTTGCTCTTCATTATAGTAATAAATAACAGAGCGGTATTGCGTGCCGATATCATTACCTTGGCGATTTAAAGTCGTTGGGTCGTGAGTCGCGAAGAATACATCGAGTAACTGGGAGTATGTTACTTGCTCTTCATCAAAATCAACCAAGATCACCTCAGCGTGCTGGGTATCTCCTTGACATACTTGCTCGTAGGTAGGGTTAGTCGTGTGCCCACCTGCGTAACCACTAGTTACTTTTTCTACACCGCGTATTTGTAAAAATACAGCTTCGACGCACCAAAAACAGCCGCCGCCAAATAATGCCTGTTGCATTGTTTTTCCCTCTATTTCCTGCCTATTACAATAGGGTTTATGTATTTAAAATACAAAGTAAAGCATGTATAAAAAAGTAAAGAAAAGTGCATTACTTATTTCATTTAGCTTTAGGTAAACCTTGTCGAACGATTTGAGAGAAGTGTTCACTACTCTGATCTGAAAGCTGTTCAAAATTTTCAGTACGTGGATTGATATGTGCAATTTGATACCACTGTTTTAAACTGACATTTTGATTAAGAGCTTTAAGATCATATAAATAATTAGGTAAATAACCTGAAGCGATTAGACGATAATCTTTAGGAAGTTGATATGGGTTAATCGCTTGAACCATATCAAAAATTAGAGTTGTACAGTTACTGGTGAGCGTATTGTACCACTCTGGTTTTGTACGTAACTCATCTGATTTTTTAAGATATTCTAAAAATAAAGCTTTTTGCTCAGATCGTGGCATGTTGATAGGAAAATTATAAACTTGCTCTTTGCGGATGTTGCTACGCGTATAGACAATATCTTTTTCATCAGAAGCAATTAAGCTCAGTTCATATTTTCTAAAAAAACCACCGATTGCCGAAAACTCTTCAGTTTTTTCTTTGCGAATCTCGATTGAGAAGACTAAAGGTTGTTGATGTGCAAATTCGAAGCTGACCAGTGTATGGGCAATTTGTGGTCCCATCCAGTAAGAGGCAATGATGTTTATGCCATTCAACTGGTTAAGATCAAAAGTTCGAGTTTCCCAACGAACATCATAAGTTCCATCGGGATGCCAATTGAAGTTACGGACATTATGTAAAGTGATTACATCGCCGTGCTTTTCATAGCTCAGCATATTGGCAACTTCTGGGTTCCAGTCACGGTCTTGACGTGCAGTAATCGAAAAATACCAAACGAGAGAGCAGGCAAATGCTAAAAGGTAAATCAGGATGTCTGTACGTCTGCTAACAAGATGGCCTTCGACATATAAGCCCGCCATACTCAGCGCAAAAGCAATCCAGATGCCAATGAGTATGCGGCTGCCTAACCAGCCAAAAGGCTGTTGAACCCAGAGCGCTACACATACCCAAATACTAGAGAACACAATAAACAGCGTGAATAGACTATGTAACAGCCCAAAAAGTAGAGCAATAATAAATTCACGTGTTCCGATATTGTGCATAGGCATCCATAGAATTATTTTTTATAAGTGGCAAACTCGAATGAAGTTCCTGATTTTTCATCAACTTGCTGTTCACTTGCAGTTTTATGAAATTCACTCGGTATTGTTGGATAATGTGCATCACCTTGCACATCTAAGTCAACATGAGTAAGTTCAAGACGGTCTGCAATTGACAAAGTTTGCTTGAATATCTCACCGCCACCAATGATGAACAATGCCTGCTTTTCAGTATTTTTTACATCTTCTAAAGCTGCATTTAAAGCATCTTCAATTGAATAGGCAATTTTAACACCGTCAAATTGCCAGTTAATGTCACGGGTAATGATCCAGTTCACACGGTTTGGTAGCGCACGGCCCATAGACTCAAGAGTTTTACGACCCATCACAACCACACCGCCTTGGGTGATTTCTTTAAAGTGTTTTAAGTCGGCAGAAATATGCCATGGCAAGGCATTGCCTTTACCAATACAGTGGTTTTTGTCCATTGCTACAACGTGAACAACTTCTACATTTTGCCATGCCATAATCTTATTCTCTAAACCGTAATCTAATGAAATTTGAGTCGTTGTTACACTGCTACTGGTGCTTTAATTGCAGGATGTGACTCATAGCCTACAATTTCAACATCTTCAAATTTGAAATCAAATAAGTCTTTTATTTCTGGATTTAGTTTCAATTGGCAGAGCGGTAAAGGTTCACGTGTCAATTGAAGTTGTGCTTGCTCAAAATGGTTGGCATAAAGATGTGTATCACCACCAGTCCATACAAAATCACCGACTCCTAAACCGCACACTTGAGCAATCATATGGGTGAGTAGAGCATAGCTCGCAATGTTAAAAGGCACACCTAAGAACACGTCTGCGCTACGTTGATAAAGTTGGCACGACAATTTGTTATCTTGTACGAAAAATTGAAAAAGCGTGTGGCAAGGTGGTAAGGCTACTTGTCCAGCTTCGTTTGGGTTCCAACCAGAAATAATTAAACGACGTGAGTTTGGGTTGGTTTTAATTTCATTAATTAACCATTTAATCTGGTCAAAACCATCTTGGTTATAAGTGCCGTCAGCGTTTTTTGTTGCGCCGAAATTACGCCATTGATGACCATAGACTGGACCAAGCTCATGCTCTGGGCGGCCAAAACGAGCAGTTTGTTCTGCTGTTGCCCATTCGTCCCAAATTGAAACTTTATTATCTTTTAGATATTGGACGTTGGTATCGCCTTTTAAAAACCAAAGTAACTCAATCACAATAGAACGGAAGTGAACTTTTTTTGTGGTGAGTAAAGGAAAACCTTTAGAGAGATCAAAACGCATTTGATGACCAAATACAGAACGGGTTCCTGTGCCTGTACGGTCGCCTTTGTCACCGCCATTATCAAGGATATGTTGTAGTAGGTCTAAATATGCACGCATAACACTCTCGAGTTCGGATTAATTCCATAAAATAAAAGGGGGGAGATAGCTCAATGATAAATAATTACGCAATAGAGCTGCTTCATCATGAACCATTGAAGATGATACCCTTTGTAGCTCAAGATGAAAATCTAAAAATAGTTCTATGACATTTCAATAGATGTAATTATTCAAATCGTTTAGCACGATTTTGATGTATCGAAACCAGAAAAAAGCCAACCAATACAAAACCTAAAGCTTGTATAGCAAGAATCCATTTATGCTGAGCAGGAAGTAGATACATCAAAATAACAACGATCAAAATAGGATAGATGCTGCTTAAAAATCTAAAGCTCGATTTGTCTGATGTGTTATTTGAAATTTTGCTATTTAAGTAATGTCCAACATGTAAACCAAAACCGAAAATAAGGCTAAGAACAGTATAAGTCGGTGATAAAGGCTGGGCTTGATTGGCTACATAAATTGCAGCACAAACCGCAATAATGAAAATGAGTTTGATATGGCGCGGAGCGTTGTACCAATAAGCCAACATGAAAACCAGACCTATTTCTTAAAAAGTGATTGAGGTGAAAAAATAAAAGCAGCAAGTGCCATAAAAGCAATTCCTTGCACACCCCAGATCAGCAAGTTCGGCATCGCTTTAACAAAAATAAGGGCAAACAAAAGGGCAATAGGGATCCAAGTAAGTAAACGGTAGAGTAAACCCGTCGGGTTGCTTTGAGCGAAATGCAATTTAAAGTAACGACAGATTAAAAAAATTACCCCAGTTCCAGTAAACATTAGAATCGTATCTAAAGGCAGTGGTTGGTATTGATATAGCGCAATACAAATAAGTAGCGTAATAATCAAAATCACTAATTTTTTAAATGTTGGGACTTGCGTGTTAAACCAGAATTCCAGCATGGTATATCTTCATCTTGGGAGAGTAAAAACTGTAGCATAAAAAAAGAAAAGAGGAGCCGAAACTCCTCTAATTTAGATATTAACTATTCTTTTGTGGACCCCAGTCATAAATTTTCTTTTGATAGGCATACCACATCATCCAAAGGCCAATCAGCAACATTGGAATTGTTAGAATCTGTCCTTTTGTCATCCAACCAAATAGAATAAAACCTTGGTCGGCATCTGGTTGGCGGAAGAATTCCATAACAAAGCGGGCAACACCATATCCCATTAAGAATAGGGCAGAAACGGCCATACGAGGACGTGGTTTTGAACTAAACCACCACAGAAAAATGAATAGAATCAAACCTTCACAAAGCGCTTGATAGATTTGTGATGGATGGCGCACTAGGTGTAACGGATCTGTTGGGAAGATCATACCGAATGGATAATTTGGGTCAGTTACCGCACGACCATATAACTCTCCACCAATAAAGTTACCAATGCGTCCAAACATTAAGCCAGTCGGTACACAAGGGGCAATAAAGTCGAGCGTTTGGAACCATGTTTTTTGGTATTTTTTACACCAAAATAGCATAGCAACCATAACACCGAGAAAGCCGCCGTGGAAACTCATGCCACCTGTCCAGACTTGAAATAACCAAATCGGATTTTCGAGGAATTTATCAAACTCATAAAAAAGGACATAGCCGACACGACCGCCCAGAACAACACCTAGGGCGCCATAGAACACTAGGTCGGAAACCATTTCTGATGTCCAGCCATCACGTTGTTTGGCACGGTAGGAAGCAAGCCCCCAAGCACATAAAAATGCCAATAAATACATGAGTCCATACCAATGGACTTGAAGAGGTCCTAAGTGTATTGCGACCGGATCGATATTAGGATAGGTCAGCATTGCTGCTCCTTGATCTTACGTTTTGACAGATTGTAGCGGAATGATGTGAAAAATGTTGTACATTCAATGTGTAAAGATAGGGAACAAGAATCAATGTGTATTGTGGCTTTAGCATGGCATGTTCTGGATGATATGCCCTTGTGTCTTATGTCAAATCGGGATGAGTTTTATCATCGTCCAACGGCTTTATTGCATCCGTGGGAACATACTCCCATTGTTGCAGGACAAGATTTGCAGTCGGGTGGCACGTGGATGGGCGTTACGCCTCAAGGTCGATGGGCTGTTTTAACCAACTTCCGTGATGGACGGGATCAAAAGTCTTATGAGACTTCTCGGGGGCATTTGGTACAGGCTTTTTTAGAATCTGATTTATTGCCGATTCGATTTGCTCAACAATTAGAACAGCAACAACAGAATTTTGCTGGCTTTAACTTGTTTATGGGAAATGCTGATCAAGCGGTTTATATGAGTAACCGTGGTGAAGCTCCGCAAGTATTGGCTAACGGTGTGTATGTGGTTTCAAATGGCTTGATGTCTGAACATTGGGAAAAAACTAAACATTTACGAACACGTTTTACGCAAGAGTTTTTGCCTATGCTTCAGCATCAGACAGAAGAGTTAACTTTGCAAGATGCGGCGTGGGATATTTTGGAAGATGAGCGCAAAGTCACAACTGCTTTATTACCGAATACTGGCATTCAAGCAGAAATGGAAGAGTTATTATCATCGACTTTTATTCAAAGCCCTGTGTATGGCACACGTTGTTCAAATTTTCTAAGAATGACCAATAACGAATGGCTTTGGTTGGAAAAGACCCAACAAGGCGAGCATAGTGGGCAAATTGTTCAGCAGCAGGTTCTCTTAAATCGATGATAATAAAAATGCCGATCAATTGACCGGCATTTTTATTGGCATAAACGAATTAGCCTGCGATCACACCGCCATCTTTACGAGTAATCACAACTGTTGCTGAACGTGGACGTGCTGTTTTATTGTTTGGATCTTTCTGGGTTGCTGGCCAGTTACTGTCTGGTGTTGCGTAACTTTTCGAGTCTTCACCAGGGTGTTGAACATTAATAAAAATAGCTTTGTGATCAGGTGTCATGGCAATACCTGTAATTTCACATTGCTTTGGACCCACCAAGAAACGGCGCAAAGTTGAGTCTGTAACTTTTGCACCCACTAAAGTTTGCTGACCATTTGATGTGGTTGCAGTAGTACCATCACCAATTTGGCCCGGTAGTGCAGCAAGCATCATACAGTTAGTGACATCGGTATAAGCACCATCATCTGTCTGAATCCAAAGTACGCCACGTGGATCAAACCACATCCCGTCAGGAGATGACAAATCATTATTGTCTGTCAGACCCGATAAGTTGATATTTGAAGCCATCGATGCTTCTGCGCCAAATAGGTAGATATCCCATTTGAAGGTTTCAGCAGTGGTTTTATCATCAGTTTCTTTAAAACGGATAATATGACCGTTAACGTTACCCTTTTGCTCTTTAGTGCCGTTGTAGAGGTCTGTGTAGTTACGTGGGTTTGCAGCATCGGTCGCGTAATCTTTACCACGATTTGAGTTGTTGGTTAGGGTGACATAGACTTCGCCGTTCACTGGGTTGACCGTACACCATTCTGGGCGGTCCATTTTGGTAGCGCCTACAGAATCTGCTGCTAAGCGTGCAAATGTGACAACATCCGCTTGAGATTTAAATGGGTAGGTCGTGTTGCTCTCATTTAAGCCATTTTTGCCATAGGCCAGTTCAATCCATTGACCTGAACCATCATTATTAAATTTGGCAACATACAATTTACCCGCGTTCATATATTTGTCGCCAGCTGTATAACCGCCGTTTATGTCTTTGACATCCCATACAGCAGTCGAGACGAATTTATAGATGTATTCACCGCGAGAGTCATCACCCATATAAAACGCTAATGGTTGACCTGCTACGGCACGACAAGCACTGTCTTCATGTGCAAAACGACCTAGCGATGTTCTTTTAACCGGATTTTGGCGACCATCAAACGGATCAATCTCGACCATCCAGCCGAATGTATTTGGTCCGTTGCGATAGTCCTGTGTCGGCTGTACAGCTTTTACATCGGCATTCCAGCGGTCATATAAGTCTTGTGACTCCACTTGACCGATTGCTGTTTCCCAACCGTAACGTGAACCAGATCCTGCCTTTAAGCCATAGCGTTTCAATGCAATAATTTCTTCTGGGGTACGTAGCGCATCATCAGTCGTACTACGAGCAAAGTAACCAATAAAGTTTTCTTCGGTAGTTAAGTATGTGCCCCAAGGCGTATAACCATTACCGCAGTTATTATGGGTGCCACGAGTTTGACGACCAGCAGGTGAGAAACGAGTTGCAAGCAAACTAGACCCAGCAGCAACACCTGCAAAATTCATCTCTGTTGATGCCGTAATGCGTCGGTTAAAAATTGAATTTTTATCAATGACTACTTTTTGAGTAGTTGCATCTTTTTTGATGTGAACAATAGAAACGCCATGCGCATTGGTCTCACGAATGACTTCATCTTCAGGGCGGCGTCCATCAACTTTTGTTGGGCCTTTTGGGTGAAGGAAGGTCTGGTTGATATATTCGTGATTCATGACTAACAAACCTTCAGCCGAAACACTTTCATCAAAGTTATTTTTTGACGTATTTAAACCAAAGAAATGCATACCGTCATGGCAGTCGCCCGAGCGAAACTGGAAGCTTGGACCAGATGGGATATTATTGTCATCCCAGTCGCCAAAAGCAGGGTTGATTGAATCACCTAAAGCATAAATGACATTAGCTTCATAGCCTTCAGGTACAGTCACAATATCGTTGTGGTTTTTTGCAACTGCTGTAAAAGTTAATTTCTCTGGTTTTTTATTTGGATCTACAGGTGGGATTCCACCGTTGTTAGAACCTGAGTCATCATTACTATCATTACAGCCTGTTAAAGTTGAGGCTAAAGTTAAAGCTACAGCACCGCTTGCTGCTTTAGTAATTAAACTACGGCGACTTACATGTTGTTCTAAAATGTCACGGAAGTGGATATTGTCAGAAGTATTATTGTCCAGTTCTTGATCTTCATGATATGGCGTCAGCTCTGTCATGGGAAATTCCTAAGTAAGTAAAGAAATAAAGAGATTGTTCTAAAAATCTTCATTAGCTTAGTTGGATAGTGTGACGAGGCTTTGACGTTTTGATGATAGGTTTGTGAAATAATTGATCGTTTAGTCAAAAAAAGAAACCTGCATAAGGCAGGTTTCTTCTATTTTGGTGAAAGAGATTATTTTTTCACAACAGATGGAGCAATTGGGTCGGCAGTGATATAGCCAACCGCTGCTGCAAATTTATTGCTGTAGTTTGTATTAATTGCTGTATCAATTTGCGAAAGTAAATCTGCACTGATACCAGTACGAACACCGTTAGTTTCTTTATAGAAACGATTCCATTCATCACCTGGATGTTGGAAGTTACTCATGATGTAAGTCCAACCGTTTACTTCATCGACTGCGTGTAGACCAGTCGATTCTGCACCTGCTGGTGTAGACAAGATACGGATGAGCTGTTTAGTGTCGACATTGTAAGCCCATAAGAAGTTATTTAAATGGTTACCAGAGTCTTCACCGATAAATAACGTACGTAGCTTTTCAGAGAACTTCAAGTTGTCAGGGCTAGCAATCTGTTCTGGGTCAGCAGTGTTACCTAAGCTGTCAAAGCTAATGTCTTTACCTTTAATGAGAAGACTAGATTGGCTAGGTACCCATTCACTGTTAATTGCTACATTTGAGCTGTCTTTTTGGCCGCCTGTCAGTTTATGCTCCAAAATACCACCAGCCGTGATTTTCGGGAATTTAACGTTGTGCTCAGCAAGGTAACCGCTACCACCTTCAACCATTGAATCAACAATGTTAGCTAAAGCTGAATATGCGCGTTTATCTGCAATATTTACAGTCGTACCTTCGTTCTTGGTCAATGCCATTGAAGCACCAACGTAAGCTGCATAGCGGTGTGTCTCAAGGAAAGCCGCAGCAAGTTTAGTTTTGTCGCTGTTATCTTTAAGCTTGAGATAAACACCAGTTTTACTCAAATAAGTAAATTTAAAACCTTGAGCTTCTAATTCTGCTTTTTGAGTAGCTTGTTGTAGTTTTAAACGATCTTTCGCAGCTTTTGCTAAAACTTGTTGTTCAGGTGTACCTTTATCTCCAGCATCAATAGCATCTTTTTCTGCTGTCGTTGCATCGCTTGGATATTTGGCAATTTGTAGAACCGATTCGAAAATATCAGTTCCTTTGATACCACTCTTGATTAGGTTTTCAATCTCTACACTTGTTGCATGACCAAGCTTGATCCATGAGATCTGACCCGTCGTTGTATCTGTAAGTACTGTTGTATATTTTGCAACGTAGAGTGTACCCGCAGATAAGTCTTTCTCTTTATCTGCAACAAACATGAAGAGACCACCATTGGTATAGTCGTCACCCATCAAAACTGTACGGTTATCTGGGAAAACTTGTACAAGCTCATGTGAAATACGGCCTAAACAGTAGTGCTTTGTTACACGACCCGTACCATCTGCATTTACGGTAATTTCTGGTAAGTGACCGTAGTTATATGGGTTAGCCGCATTTTCATCACCATACACATTTTTACTGAATGCTTTAAGTGTTGAAAGTGATTGACCTAACTTTTGGTTGAAAGCATCTGGCTCATATTCTTCACTCGATAAATGAGTTCCCCATGGTGACAAGCTTGCACCACAAGTAATCCATAAACCATGCGCACTTGAAGTGTCTACATTGTGATATTTAATTAAAGTCAAATGACCAGTTTTCGGGTCTTGATCTAAAGTAAGTACTGCAATCGGAGATGATAATTTACCGTACGTATCACCACCATTTTGGTCTTTTGATAAATATTCAAACTGAACTACATGGAACACTGGGTTACCAGTTACACCTAATGCTTTCTTGTCTGCATCTGTGAAATCTTTGCCAGTCGCTTGTTTGAAGCTAATCAGAGAACTACCATCTGGACAGTCAGAGAAGAATTGACGTTCTTTACCTGCAACTGACTTATCAATAATTGGCTTATTATTAATGTCAACATAACCACCCGCGATAATCTTCCCGCCTTTACCATCAGGAACTTCTGTACCTGTTAAGAAGAATGGTTTGTAAGCAAGTTGATATTCGGTTTTACTGCCATCTTCCCATGAAATAGCAAGCTTTGATGCACATGCTGTTGTTGCGATCTCTGCTACAGTAGACGGTGCAGGCATTGACGTGAACGTTGCATTTTTAAAGTTAATTGGTTTTGATGGAGTGGTAACGTCTGAATCATCATTACTATCGTTACATCCTGCTAACGTTGCTGCCGTAGCCATCGCACCTAATGGAAGAAAAGGGATCCCCGTAAACCATTTTAAAATGTCGCGACGTGTTGGGTGGTTAGAAGCAGTTGTCATAATAAATCCGTAACTTTTGTGAGTATATTTGTTGAGTTGATTCTATGGACTGGAAATGACACTTTTCTTACATTTTTAAGTCACTTTGAAGACAGTTTATAGCTTTGTAGATTAAAAAGTGACCTAGACAAAAAAGCCTGAACTTAGAGGTTCAGGCTTTTTCTTAAATATTATTTTATTCAGCAGATTGAGCTTTTCTTTTCTCAAGAATTTTACCGAACAATAATCCAAGTTCGAAAAGCAGCCACATCGGGATTGCCAACATCACCATAGAAATTGCATCTGGTGGGGTAATGAACATCGCTACAAAAAAACAGCCCACAATGATAAAACGTCTTTTTTCAGCAAGACTTTTTGTATTTACCACACCAATTAAAATCAGTAGAAGCGTCGCGATTGGAATTTCAAAAGTGACACCAAAAACTAAAAACAGCTTTAAGCAAAAGCTTAGGTAGCTATTAATATCCGTCATAGGTGCAACAGTTTCAGGCGATACACTAATAAAGAAATGTAAAATTGCAGGAAGTGTAATGTAGTATGCAAAGGCAACTCCAGCATAAAACAAAACGATACTACCGATGAGTAATGGCAGCGCTAAATGACGTTCTTTTTGATATAACGCTGGGCGGACAAAAGTCCAGATTTCATAAAGAATAAATGGCATTGCCAGCACAAGCGCGACAAATAAATTGAGCTTAAAAGGCGCCATAAAGGTTGCAGTTACATCTGTTGCAATCATTGAAGATGATGCTGGAAGTTGCAGCCTTAAAGGTTCAGATAATAATTGGTAAGTATTATTTCGAAAGGGTAATAAGCAAAAGAATAAAAATAATGTTACCCCGACAATCCTAAATAAATGACGTCTTAAAACGACCAAATGATTCATGATTGGCATTTGGTCTAAATTTTCTTGCGTATTTACAGTCGTTGAAGGCAGTTGGTTCATACGGCAATCTTCAATTTAACGGGAGGTGTTTCTAAAGTGTCGCTTTCAGATACCAAAGGTGTAAATTTGGCAAGAAAGGGCACTTCATAATGACCCGATACAGGGGAGTACATCGTAGACTGAGATATAGTTTCAGCTACCTCAGTTTTTTCTGAGTTGTCTGAAGTAGTCTGTTTTTGTATTTCTTCAAGTTGTTGTTGTACTTTGCGTTCTAGTGCTTCAATGCGGTTGAGTTCTTCTTGCATTTCTTTTCGAAATTCAGAAAGACGCAACTCTTGATCAATCTCATTTTGCAAATTGGTAATATAACGTTTCAGGCGAACATACCAGCGACCAGCAAAGCGTGCGGCTTCTGGTAGTTTATCTGGGCCTAAAACTAAAATTGCAATAATTGCAAAACAGAGTAGCTCTGTCATTCCTACATCAAGCATGGTGGAAAACCTTTAGCTTTTCACTGATGTGCTGTCAGGGGTTTTGACTTGGGCATCAATTGTACGTGGAGTATTAAGAGCAGCAGTTTCGTCTTCTTCACGAACTGATTTTTTAAAGTCTTTTACTGCACCGCCTACATCTTTACCGATATTTTTTAATTTAGATGTACCGAATAATAAAATAACGACAATTGCAAAAATAACGACGTGCCAAATAGATAAACCGGCCATGATCTTATACCTCTTTTCAGTTTGCTTTATATCAACAGGTTGCCATGACAACAATGTGACATTTATATGTCATTTTTAAGACAATAGCCGTCAGTCAAAATCTAAAAGGGTAGTTTTATAAAGGCTGTATTGGGTTGTTATTTTAGAGAGAGCTGAGAAAGTGAAGCTTAAATTACTTGAAATGGAGAGTACATTTCACTTTGAAAAGGTGTAGCATAACAAACTGATTTTGATGGGTGAGAGGAGAAAACGTGGCGTTATTATTGCCAATATTGGCGTTTATCACTGGACTTTTACTTGCTCAGATTTCTCTTTCAGAAACGATAAAACCTGTTCTTTCAGCTTGGCTTGCCCGTTTATTGATTCCAGTTGTGATTATTTACAACATGGTATTTTATCAGCCGGGTAGTTTGAGTTTGATGCTCTTTAGCTTCGGTTCAGCATTTCTTATTTTCTTTGCATATTTAGCTTTATTTAAAGACAGATTATTAGCGCTTTGCGTGAGTTATACCAACATGGGCTGGCTCGGTTTTCCTTTTGCCATGGCTTTATTTGGCCCTGATGCTACGGCCCCAATTGTTGCGCTATATATTGGTATGTCTCTTTTTGGAAATGCATGGGCGGTTACTGCAGTCACTACTGCACCACAAAGTAAGCTCAGCATATTAAAAAAGGTTTTAACTTCTCCTCCTTGTATTTCAATCTTTTGCGCGCTTGTGCTCAGGTTGTTAGGTGCTCAGCATATCGAGCATCCTGCCATACATTGGGTATATGAGGTTGCCAAGTTCGCAATGACATTTGCTGGAATGTGTGTACTGGGAATGTGGTTACGTCGTACTCGAGTGCATTTAAAAGACTTAATCTACAGCACCAAAGCTCAAGCATTTAAGGTGGTGTGTGGACTTATTCTTTGTGGCTTAACTTATAGATTTCTACCGATTCCAAATATAAGTCAGCAAATTGGAGTCATGTTTTTAATGTTCTGTTTGCCACCAGCAGCCAATATTGTAGCGCTAGAAACACATTATCAAGGAACAGGAAGATCTGCGGCTTATATTGCCTCAGGGACGATTGTGAGTTGTGTGTGTATTGTGATTTATGCAGTGTTTTTGCATTTTTCACTATAATTTTTAAACTTCTTTCACCACATTTGCTTGTGCGAAGGCGGCATGGATGCCGCCAGTTAGACTGTGGCACAAGGAAGTGCCATCAGTCTAACAAAAGATTTTTGCTTACTTTTCATCTTTGAAAAGTAAGGTTTGCCTATACAAAGTTTAATCTGTTTTAACGCTGTATATTATGGCCATGTGATCAGTTTACTTCTGCAAACTCTCTCTAAATAACTGCATCGCTTGTCCACGATGACTAATCTTATTTTTGTCTTCTTTAGAAAGTTCAGCACTAGAAACTTGTAGCTCAGGTAACCAGAACAGAGGGTCATAACCAAAGCCATTTTCACCACGTGCAGCTTCTAAAATTTCGCCGTGCCAGATGCCTTGGAAAATTTGTGGCAAAGGATCTTCAGCATGTGTTACTAGAGCAAGTACACACACAAACATGCCTTCAATCACTTCACCATTTTTACGAAATGGCAAAAGATCATTTAATAATTTGGCATTGTTCGCTGCATCGTCACCGTGTTCTCCAGCATAGCGTGCAGAGTAAATGCCAGGTGCACCACCTAAAACAGGAATACAAATGCCTGAGTCATCAGCCATAGCAGGTTTACCTGAAATTTTAGAGGCATGACGAGCTTTAATAATGGCATTTTCAATAAAGCTTAAGCCATCTTCAATTGCATCCGGAATATCAAGGCGACCTTGAGGAATAATTTCTACAGGTAACTTAAGCTGTTCAAAAAGTTTTTCAAACTCAGCGACTTTACCTTTGTTATTGCTGGCAAGAACTAAACTGCCCTGATCAAACCAATGTGGGGTAGACATAATAAAACCAAACTTTATAGCTAATATCGAACGTGAGTTATGTTACGTGTTTTTTAAGAGGGGATATAGAGGGAAATAAATAGAATATAAAATGGGACAACCTAAACTAAAGCCACCTTGTAGAGCATACAAGGTGGCTTTAGTCGAGTAAGGTTTTTTTACGGATGAACCGTTATTATTGTGCTTGAATCCATTTGTCTGCACGGTCACGTGCGGTACGGATTTGTTCTTGAGTTAAGTTCGCCGCTAGAGCAGTTTTCTTACCTTCAGATAGGCTAATCACTTTATTATCGAGCATGCCATCACGAGTTGAAAGCTCATACCACTGGTAAGCACCTACGTAGTTTTTCTTTTGCTCTTCCATCATCGCGAGGTTGTAGCTTGCACGGTTATCACCATTGCTTGCTGCTTTTTCAAAGTATTTACGAGCCATAGACTCATCTTTTCTAACACCAATACCGTCGGCGTACATACGACCTACGTTGAGTTGTGCTGGTGATAAACCTTGATCAGCTGCCGCTTTAAACCATGCGAAAGCTTGTTTCTCATCTTTTTCTACATCTTTACCATATTGGTAGTGTGTACCAAGGTAAAATTGCGCGCCTGCTTGACCAGCTTTTGCAGCTTTCTGAAGGTCATTAACCCCCATTGTTGAAAAGCGTGCAGCCTGACTCGCAACCGATTGTGGCTGGGCGATATAATCTGCATGAGCCTGCATACTTAGCAGTCCTGCAAATAGTGTGCTAAATAATGTCTTTTTCATAGTGCACTCACTCGATAAATAGCGACTTCACCAAACAAATTAGGAACATGTTTGCTTAACAGGCTTCCCTGCTGATTTCCATTGACGGCGAGTCGATTAATAATTTGTATCTGATTTTCAGCACAGAGTGCTTCGAAATCTTTAAATGTACATAGATGAATATTGGGGGTGTTATACCACATATATGGTAAAGCATCCGATACAGGCATCATTCCTTTTAATGCAAGAAAAGAACGAGTCTTCCAATGCGCAAAGTTTGGAAAAGTAATAATTGCCTGTTTACCCACACGCACCATGTCTCTTAATAAAACATCCGGTGCATCTACGGCTTGCAAAGCCTGTGCCATAACCACATAGTCAAAAGACTGGTCGGCAAAACGGCTCAAACCGAGATTCAAATCTTGTTGAATAATATTTAACCCGCGACTGACGGCAATTGCAATCTTTTCTTGATCAATTTCTAAACCATAAGCACGAATTTGATGCTTTTGGCTCATATGAGCGAGTAATTCACCATCACCACACCCTAAATCGAGTACGCTTGAGCCGGGTTTAATCCACTTTTCTGCCAGTTGTTGATCAATACGCATTAACTTGCCTCCAGTGATGTCGATTTTAAGTGTTCTTCACCACCTAAGAAAGCGCGCATGGTTTTGACATACAGTGGAATCGGGAATAAGAACGAGTCATGGCCTTGCTCAGCATCAATATCGAGATAACTTACAGGCTTATGATTGGTAATAAGTGCATCTACAATTTCTTGAGAGCGACTAGGGGCAAAACGCCAGTCTGTTGTAAAAGAGACAATCAGGAACTGACATTTAGTTTTACCCATCGCTTCTGTTAACGAATGATTGTATTCACGTGATGGGTCAAAATAATCCAAAGCTTTGGTCATGATGAGATAAGTATTGGCATCAAAGTTACGGCTAAACTGTTCGCCCTGATAACGGAGATAGCTTTCGACTTGAAACTCGACATCAAAACCATACATAAATTTGCCAGATTTTAAATCACGGCCAAATTTTTGTTTCATGGCTTCTTCTGAAAGATAGGTGATATGACCGACCATGCGAGCCAAAATCAGACCACGTTTCGGGTAGCTATCATTTTCTAAATAACGACCATGATGGAAGTCTGGATCAGATAAGATCGACTGACGCGCAACCTCGTTAAATGCAATATTTTGTGCTGAAAGCTTTGGTGCGCTGGCAATAATCACACACTTTTGTAAGCGGTCAGGATAATCGACTGACCATTGTAGTGCTTGCATGCCCCCTAATGATCCACCCACAACTGCATACCAAGCATCTACACCTAAAAGGTCAGAAAGCATGGCTTGAGTTTTGACCCAGTCGCGTACCGTTACTAACGGGAAATCCGGTCCATATGGGCGATTATCATTTTCAGGATTTGGTGACGTTGGACCAGTTGAGCCGCTACATCCACCAATATTATTGAGCGAAACTACAAAAAACTTATTTGTGTCGATTGCTTTACCCGGGCCAATACAGCTATCCCACCATCCAGCTTTTTTATCATCTTCATGGTGATAACCCGCTGCATGATGATGTCCGGAAAGAGCATGACAGATTAAAATGGCATTTGATTTATCTGCATTTAAAGTGCCGTAAGTTTCAACCATTAATTCAAAACGTGGCAAAACACGCCCACATTCAAGATGTAATGGTTCTTCAAATTGGAACTTTTGCGGAGTGACTAACCCCACTGAATCAGCTGGAAAAGACACGGGAACATTTCGCCTTTTAAATCTTTCAGGAATAAAAAGAAAGGATACCAAGCTAGGTATCCTTTCAAAAGAGTTTTTTTAAATTAAACAGCGGCGGCAACAACCTGATCTGTACTTAAAACGCCTTGATCAATCAAACGGTTAGTACATGCAATAATTGCTTCAATCGATGAGGTGACGGTATTGTCATGAACACCTGCACCAAATGAACCTTTACCGGTACCTTTGACTTGAAGTTCGATCAAGGTTAATGCTTTCGCATTTGCACCTGAACTAATACTACGTTCTTCATAGTTCAATACGTCAATTGGTAATTGAAGCGCATTTAAGAATGCAGAGATTGGTCCGTTACCTTCACCGCGAAGTTGTTGTGTTTCACCTTCAACATCAACATCAAGTTCGATAATTTGAGTGCCATTAATGTCAGATAATCTGTAGTTTTTGACTGTGTAATGGTGGTTTTTCACATCAACATAAGTGTCTTTAAACAAGGTCCAGATTTCTTTTGCATTAATTTCTGTACCATTATCATCAGCATATTGTTGAACAACTTGGCTGAATTCGATTTGTAAACGGCGAGGCAATACAACGTTGTAGTTCGCTTCTAATAAGTAAGCAATACCGCCTTTACCAGACTGACTATTTACACGAATAACTGCGTCATAGTCGCGCCCCAAATCTTTTGGGTCGATTGGCAAGTAAGGCATATCCCAGATTTCTTCGTTTTTCTGGTACTCGAAGCCTTTTTTGATTGCATCCTGATGTGAACCAGAGAATGCAGTAAATACCAAGTCACCTGCATATGGATGGCGAGGGTGTACAGGTAAACCAGTACATTCTTCAACCGTAGCAATCACTTCATTAATGTTAGAGAAATCTAACTCTGGCGCTACACCTTGGGTGTACATGTTCAATGCAATAGCTGCAACGTCAACGTTACCCGTACGTTCACCATTACCGAACACACAACCTTCAACACGGTCAGCACCCGCCATAATGGCAAGTTCTGATGCAGCAATACCACAGCCGCGGTCATTGTGGCAGTGAACAGAAATGATCACGCCATCACGACGTGCCAAATTACGATGCATCCATTCAATTTGGTCTGCATAAACATTTGGTGTAGAAACTTCTACAGTCGCGGGTAAATTTAAAATCACTTTATGGTCAGGACGTGCATCCCAAATTTCTGTGACGGCATCACAGACATCTTTTGCGACTTCTAATTCGGTTGCAGAGAAACACTCAGGGCTGTACTGGAAAATCCAGTCAGTTTGAGGATATTGCGCCGCATACTCTTTAACTTTTTGAGCAGCATTAATTGCTAATTGTTTTGCGCCATTAACGTCTACATTCAACACCTTTTGACGGAAGGTTGGAGAGTTAGAGTTATAAATATGCACAATTGCGCGTTTAGCACCTGCCAAAGATTCAAAAGTACGTTCAATTAAATGATCACGTGCTTGAACCAAAACCTCAATGTATACGTCATCAGGAATATGATTCTCTTCGATCAACATGCGAGTAAAATCGAAGTCAATTTGAGACGCAGAAGGGAAACCGATTTCAATATGTTTAAAACCGATTTTTACAAGCATTTTGAACATTTTGAATTTTTGTTCCATGTTCATCGGTTCAAAAATTGCTTGGTTACCGTCACGTAAATCAGTACTCATCCAGATTGGCGCTTTTGTAATTTCTTTATTTGGCCATTGGCGATCTGGTAAATCCACTCGTTGGTACATACGGCGGTATTTTTTGCTTGGGTCAGCCAACATCATGAGAAAACTCCTTGTCTCGTAGCGCAGTTGCTCTGGATATATTTAAAAGGCAACGTCTCTACTTAATATATGGTATCTAATTCAGAAAAATTAAAGGGAACCTCAAAGTGCTGCTTTAGAAAGCAGACAAAATTTTTATACGCGCGCTTGGCGCAGCATCAGGAGTTGCGGATGATGTCTTGCTTGAGTAGGCTGGGCAAACAAGTAATTCGTTTTCATCTCTAGACCGTGAAATAATAAGTTTGATGGTTTGCTGGTAATCTTGATATTTAGATATATCACATCTAAACAATGATTACACCTTGTGCAAAAGTCTTATCGTAATTTTAATCTCAGAAATTAGAAAATAATTTTCTAATTTTGCGCAGTTTTATGTTTATGAGAAAATAATTTTCATATTTTTGCCATATTGAGGTAAAAGAAATTATATGATCTCAATAAGGCAAAAATAAATGTAGTTATAGCTCTGACCACATTCGAATTAAATTATGATAAATATTGGTGAGCTTCATGACTTCTGGATAGTTATCGCCGTGTGTTTTACGTAATTCTCTAATACTTTCATCTAAGTTAAATAAAAGATGACGTTTACTATCGTCGCGTACCAAACTTTGAACCCAAAAGAAAGAAGCAAAACGAGTACCTGAAGTAATACTACTAACTTCATGCAGGCTGGTCGAAGGGTAGAGCACCACATCACCTGCGGGTAATTTGACTTCGTGATAACCATAAGTGTCTTCAATAACGAGGTCACCGCCTTCATATTCATCAGGTTCACTTAAAAATAGCGTACAAGATAAATCGGTGCGGAGCTGCTCAGAAGTACCACGGATAAGACGAATTGAGTTGTCCACGTGAAAACCGAAGCTTTCATGTTCATCATAACGATTAAAAAGCGGTGGAATAATTTTGTGTGGTAGGGCCGCAGCCTGAAACACTGGATTTTGCCAAATTGCTTTGATGACAATATCACTCAAATGATGAGTAAGCGGGTCTTGTTCCGAGAGTTGCTGATTTCTTTTAACAGAAGCAGATAAGGTCCCAGCCGTCACTTTTCCACCTACCCAATTGGCTTCTTCCATGAGTTTACGAAACTCGGCAACTTGCTCTTTGCTTAAAACATTAGGGATATGATGAATCACAGCAAACACCTTTTAATATAGATACTTCATTTGTAAAAATAGCCTCGTGATGAGGCTATTTTATATGAACTTTGATTAATTCCATAAATAAATTATGGAATTTAAACTTAGTACTTAAAGTTAATCGCTAAGACAGCATTACGGCCAACACCTTCAAACGCGTAGTGAGCAGGGTGAGCACTTGTGAAGTAGCGCTTATCAGAGATATTGTTAATGTTAAGCTGTAAGTTTACGTTCTTGTTGACGTCGTATTTAGCCATAGCATTGTAAATGGTATAGGTTGGTAAATACTTGTCTTCAAGCATCGTTGTACCTGTGTTTGTATTAGTGAACACTTTGTCACGATACTCTGCACCTGCACCAACTGTTAATTTAGGCAAGATTCTATAAGTTGACCACAATGTTGCGCTATTTTTAGCTACAAATGGTAATGGTTTACCTTCTTGAGCAACTGCGTTGTAAGCCGCTTTTGTAAGTTCGCTGTCTAAATAGCTATAACCAGCTGAAACTTCCCACTTATCAGTCACTTTACCGTTGAAACCAACTTCAAATCCGTCAACTTTACTTTCGCCAGCATTAGTTGAAGTGTTGGCATCTATAGCGATACGAGTATTTTGCTTCTCTGTGCGGAAGATTGCAGCAGTTAAGTTTGCACGGTTATTAAATAGGTCCCACTTTGTACCTATTTCGAAAGTACGTGCTTTTTCTGGGTCTAAATCATTTGCTTGTTGCGAAGATGTAGATAGTGCATCTGCGCCGTCACCTTGGTCTACGCCAACTGGGTTAGCAGAAGTTGCAAAGCTTGCATAGACACTGCCATTTTCAGTTGGTTTATAGACTAGACCAGCTTGATAAGAGAAATAATCACTGTCGTTTTCAAATTTCTGACCAGCTGCAATGCTTACATCATTTGAGTAATTGCCGTTAGCTCCACCCACTGTTTTATAAATGTTTTTATTATATTTACGTTCAGTTTCAAATTTATCCCAACGTACGCCCAAATTTAAAAGCCATTGAGGGTTAAATTCGATGCTATCTAAAGCATATAAAGAAACAGTACGACTGCGGGTTGTATATTGATTGGTGATGCTACCTAAAGTATCGGTAAATGCTCCATTCATTGGATTATTTACTGATGTACACCAACCATTCGAAATAGCACTGCTCGCAGGGCAGCTTGTATTGTGTACAGTTGAGGTTGTACCAGAGCCATCTGTAAAAGTGTAAACACCTTGGCTTGATTCTTGATAGCTCCACTCAGCACCTGTATTAAATGAGTGCTTAAGTGAGCCAGTATTAAATTTCCCTTTTAATGCAAGCTGGTCACTATATGCATCAGTATCTACAATACGACTTAAAGCACGACGAACAATAGTACCATTTTTGGTTACATTACCTTTTGAGTCATCTGCGTTTGTATAGATGTAATCTGATTTAGATTTTGTATATGACATCGTATTTGACAAAGTTAAATCATCAGCAAGATCTTGCTCTAATTTAAATGTACCAATGTGGTTTTCACGCTTATCAAAATCACGCTCTTTCCAGCCATAATATGTGCCTTGTTTTACATCAATTGGTTTTCCACCAACAGGAAGAAATGGAATACCTGCATCAGGTTCATCATTACTACGTAAATAGTAGTAGCTCAGTGTTCCACGAGTTGCACTATCCAGGCCAAATGCAAGACTTGATGCAATACCGGCACGAGCATATTCAGCACCATTATTTGCACCAGCTTTTTCGTTTTCATGGCCCATAACCACTACACGACCAGCGACTCCGTTACCAAAGTCTTTGTTAGCATCGAGTTGAATATGACGATAGTTGTCAGTACCACCTTGAACGCTACCTTGGTAAACGTCACCTTCATGAGCAACTTTAGGGATTAAGTTAATGCTTCCGCCTACACCGCCGCCGCCGCCAAGAGCAGAAGAAGAGCCTTTAATGACCTCAACTTGTTCGATGGCAAACATATCGCGATTTTGAGAAGTCGAATTACGAACACCATCAACGTAGACAGATGATTGAGCACTATAACCACGGATGTAGGGCATATCTGTAAACGGCGTACCACCTTCACCTGCACCTAACGTAATACCAGGTTCATAGCGTAAAGCTTCGAGTAGAGTATTAGAGTTTGTATCTTTAATTAATTTTTGAGAAAGAATAGAGACTGATTTTGGCGTGTCTTTAAGAGGAGCTACTAGTTTAGAGTTGGCTGACTGATCTACTTTTAAAGATTCTTCTTGAGTCGCCTGAGTATGAATCGTTGGTAATTGTGAAATTGCTTCTTGTGCCATGGCTGTTGTTGCAATCATTGATAACGAAGAAGCTATCGCAGAAGAAACAATTTTTTTACGTGTTCTAATCAAAGACATGACTTCAGGACTCTAAAACTAAAAGGTTATGCGAATAATAATAATTCTTATTTATATGTACAGTTTGTGTTAATTGGATTTGCCTATTGAATTATGAAGAAAAAGTGAATGCCTGAATGGTTAATTGTATATTTATTTAGCTAATCTATTGATTTTTGGTAATTGTTTGTAAAAACGATTAAATTTAGATTTTGATTGTAATTTTAGATTTATGAAGAATAACTAAAAAATTAGTTTTACTTAAGGTTTTATGAAAAATATTTAAAGAATCATAAAATTACTGTGAAATTTACGAGAATAACGAGGCTAACTTAAATGAAGTGATCGGTTAATTTTGTATATCTTGAAAGTTGTCATATAATACAGCACTTTTAAAAAAACTGTTCCTACTCACTAATTTTTATCGAGGAAGCCATGCAAGTAACGACTGAAGCGGTTTCGGGCGTTGCCCGTCGTTTAAATGTGTCTGTACCGACGAGCCGTATTAACGAGCAATTTGAAGCTCGTTTGAAACGCACTGCCAAAACTGTGAAGATCAACGGCTTCCGTCCAGGTAAAGTACCTGAAAACGTTGTTCGCCGCGAATACGGTGCAAGCATTTATCAAGAAGTTGTAAATGACATCATTCGTGATAGCGTTTTTGAAGCAATTCAACAAGAAAAAATCAATGCGGTAGGTATGCCGAACATTGATAAAGTTGAACATAAAGAAGATGCTTTAGTTTTTGAAGCGACTGTAGAAGTTTATCCAGAAGTTGCAGTACAAGCATTCGACGGTTTAGAAGTTGAACGTAAAACAGCTGAAATTAAAGATGCTGACGTTGATGCTATGATCGAAAACTTGCAAAAACAACGTCAAACTTGGGCTGTTACCAAGGGCATGGCGAAAAAAGACATGCAAGTGACTTTTGACTTTGAAGGCACTATCGACGGTGAAAAGTTTGAAGGCGGTTCTGCTGAAGACTTTAAACTCGTATTAGGTTCAGGTCGTATGATTCCTGGCTTTGAAGACGGCATCGTTGGTATGAAAGCTGGTGAAGAGAAAGTAATTGATGTTACTTTCCCAGAAGATTACCAAGCTGAAAACTTGGCTGGTAAAGCAGCTCAGTTCAAAATCACTGTGAAGCAAGTTGAAAAATCAAAACTTCCAGAAATTGATGCTGAATTCTTGAAAATCTTCGGTGTAACTGAAGAAGAAGGCGTTGAGAAATTAAAAGCTGACGTTCGTAAGAATATGGAGCGTGAAGTTCGCAATGGTTTACGTAACCAAGTTAAACAAGCTGCTTTTGATGCACTTGTTGCTGCGAACGAAGTTGAAGTTCCAACTGCAATGGTTGCTCAAGAAATTGACCGCCAACGTCAACAAATGGTTCAACAATTCACTCAACAGTTCGGTGGTGCAGGCGCGCAATCTTTTGACAAGAGCATGCTTCCTGACGAATTGTTCAAAGAACAAGCAGAGCGTTCTGTTAAGCTTGGCGTATTGGTAAGCAAAGTTTTAGCTGATGCTAAACTTGAAGTTGACCAAGCTCGCGTTGATGCTTACATCGACGACATGGCTTCTTCTTACGAAGATCCAACTGAAGTGATTGAATACTTCAAAAATGATGCTCAACAACGTGCTCAAATCGAAGCAGTTGTATTAGAAGATCAAGTTGTTGATCACATCTTAGCTGGTGCTAAAGTGACTGACAAAGCTGTATCTTATGATGACTTATTGAAAGAACAACAAGCTCGCCGTATGGGCTAATCTTTTTAGAAGTTAGAAAAAGGCGCTTAGGCGCCTTTTTTATTTTTCTTTATGTGGTCAATTTGAGTGCGACATTAAGTACTTAGGTATAAATAATATAATATTTCAGTGCGAACCTTTTGCAATTTGAGAAATTATCCCGCATATTGTTGCCATAGGTTAAGTCACAAAAAATTTAGGAATAAATAACGTATGTATGTTCCAACAATTGAAAATGCTTTAGTTCCTGTTGTGGTTGAACAATCTTCTCGCGGCGAACGTTCTTTTGATATTTATTCACGACTTTTACGTGAGCGCGTCATTTTTTTAACAGGTGAAGTTGAAGATAACATGGCAAATCTAATTGTTGCCCAAATGTTGTTTTTAGAAGCTGAAAATCCTGATAAAGATATCCACCTTTATATCAACTCTCCAGGTGGATCTGTGACAGCGGGCATGGCTATTTATGACACGATGCAGTTTATTAAACCTGATGTCGTGACATATTGTATGGGCCAAGCTGCTTCAATGGGTGCATTCTTATTAAATGCTGGTGCTAAAGGCAAACGCTATTGTCTAGAAAATGCCCGTGTCATGATTCACCAACCATTAGGTGGTTTCCGCGGTCAAGCATCGGATATTGAAATTCATGCGCGTGAAATTCTATTTATTAAAGAACGTTTAAACCGCTTAATGGCAGAGCATAGTGGTCAAGACTACGAAACTGTTGCTCGTGATACTGACCGTGATAATTTTATGACAGCACAGTCTGCTAAAGAATATGGTTTGGTTGATCAGGTGTTAAGTAAGCGTCCATAAGGACCTTCTTATATAAATAACTTGAGATGTTGAAAAAGATCTCCATTTAGTTATTTATGCAGTGCATCTTGCCCTAATATTTAAGATTCTATTTGTGGAGTGAATATGTCCGAACATCCTCAAGGACAAAAACATTGTTCATTTTGCGGTAAAACGCAGTCTGAAGTCGGGAAACTGATTGCAGGTGAGGACGCATATATTTGTAATGAGTGTGTGGATGTCTGCTTAGACCTTGTACAAACCAGCCAACAGGTTGAAGCAGGGGACTGGGCGAGTAAGGCATTGCCAAAACCACATGAAATACGTGCTGCGCTTGATCAATATGTAATTGGTCAAGATCTTGCCAAAAAGACATTATCTGTTGCGGTTTATAACCATTATAAACGCCTAAAAGTTGGTCATAATGGCCATGTGTCTAAAGAAGTAGAAATTGCTAAAAGTAATATTCTATTAATTGGACCTACAGGTTCGGGTAAAACTTTACTTGCGCAAACATTGGCTCGCCTTTTAGACGTTCCATTTGCAATGGCAGATGCAACGACATTAACCGAAGCTGGTTATGTCGGCGAAGATGTTGAAAATATTGTACAAAAACTTTTGCAAAAAGCGGACTACGATGTAGAGAAAGCTCAGAAGGGCATTATCTATATTGACGAAATTGACAAGATTACTCGTAAATCTGAAAACCCGTCAATTACGCGTGATGTTTCTGGTGAAGGCGTACAGCAAGCATTGTTAAAAATGATTGAAGGTACAGTGGCTTCTATTCCTCCGCAAGGTGGACGTAAGCATCCGCAGCAAGAGTTTATTCAAATTGACACCTCGAATATCTTGTTTATTTGTGGTGGTGCATTTTCTGGTTTGGAAAAAATTGTACAGCAGCGTCAAGAGAAAGGCGGTATTGGTTTTACAGCTGATGTTAAAAACAAAGATGAAACCAAAAAACTTGCTGAATTGTTCCGTCAGGTTGAGCCAACCGACTTAGTGAAATTTGGTTTAATTCCAGAATTCATTGGTCGTTTACCAGTGATTGCGACACTTGAAGAGTTGGATGAAGAAGCATTAATGCAAATTTTGACTGAGCCAAAAAATGCATTAACTCGCCAGTATCAATATCTTTTCACTATGGAAAATGTTGATCTGATCTTTGAAGATTCTGCATTGCGTGCTATCGCGAAGAAAGCACTTGAACGCAATACGGGTGCGCGTGGTTTACGTTCTATTATGGAGAACGTGCTGCTTGAAACCATGTACGATTTACCAAGTCGTACTGATGTTGGAACAGTCATTATTAATGAAGCAGTCATTAATGGTGAAGCAGAACCTGTTTATAAAGCAGAGCGTCAACCTAAAGAAGCTGCAACGCATGAAAGTGTTGCTAAGGCAGATTTAAAGGTTATTGATTCGAAGTCTGCATAGATTTCATTCATCTAAAAAGCATGAATCGCGCGAGTGATTCATGCTTTTTTTGTTTTCAATTTATGTGCGTGGTGTTAATCTTAAAAATACAAAATACGCATAGTTTTGCGTTGTAAAAAATAAATCAAAAACAAAACGCTTTGAGGGATGCCATGCGTTATTTAATCGTATCTTTGTGCTGTGCCGGACTGTTTGTGGGCTGTCAAAGTTCATCTCATTTAGAAAAAAATACTGGTGAATTGACGGCAACCTTACCTAAAGTTGATGTTGAAAAAGAACCAGGTTTATTTGATCAATATCATGTGGGTGGTTTTGCTGTAGGTGGTTGGGTGAATCAAAAATTGGGTCAGACTTTTGTTCCAGTCAAACCACAAAATCAACAAGCTGCTGTTGTTTATCTTTACCGACCAGACACGAAATGGAATCGTCAGGAAATTGCAGCGATAAATCTCTTTGTGAATGGCAAGCGCATTCCGAGTCTATTGCATAATCATTATTACTGGATTGAATTGCCAGCAGGCACTTATCGTCTTTCTGCGAGCCGTCCTTTATTGGGTATTCATTTTCAAGAACCGAAATATATTGATATCACTGTTGAGGCGGGAACGTCTTATTATTTGAAATATGATGAAGAAAACAAAATGGACCGTGGTGAACACACTGGCCCATTTATGTTAATGCAAGATAATATTGGACGTAGAGAGATAGCATTTACTGAGCTTAAATCTTCTAGCTACAACTTTGTGGCTGAAGATGCTTCAGGAAAGATCCGTCATAAACCACAAGAATTAAAGCCAGCCAAATATGATGAAAAATCAGATGTACATCTGATTAAGCCATTTAAATTATGGAATCCGTTAACTTGGTAATAGCCTACAAAAGATAAAGAAAAGTTAAGACTTTTCTTTATCTTTCATGAGTGGGGCAAGAATTTTAAGCATCTCTTCTTGCATATGATCCCTTGCTTTAGGGTCATTAAAGGTCTGTTGACCCAACTCCATCATGTATTCTGAAATTTGCCCCATAATTTGCACGTTCTTGCGTGTAATTGATTGGCCTTCAGGAGTTTTTAAAAACTTCAAATTTGCTTGAACTTCCTCTTCAGTATAAGTCTTTAGGTAAATATCCTGTAAGGCTTGTGCAGTTTTAGGGTTGCTAATGAGCTGATTGCTCGAATCTTTCAAAAGTAAACCTAACTTTTTCGCGGCCTCTTTTTCTTTTGGACCTAAAGTTTTGATACCTGTGATATTACTAACGATCTGTTCTGCCTGTTGATCATAGTAAGGCGTTAATTCATTAATTGATTCTTTAAGTAGGTAATCAATTTGGCTCATTTGCATGAGTTCTTTGACTGAACTTAATTTGGCAGGAGAAGCAAATAAGCTTGTTGTAATACAGCTTAAGCAGAGACTGATTGAAAGATTTTTAAGAATAGGGCGAATAGTCATGAAATGACCTATATTCAATATATGGCGAGAGAGTGCATTTATTAATAGCACAGATTGAAGAAGTAATTGTTACAATTCTTTTCAGATTTTAAAATAAAAAAAGAATGCAAAAAAAAAAGCACCGAATTCGGTGCTTTTCTTGATTAGCCAGCTGCTGCATCGACTACTGGAATTTTTCCAATTTTCGCTTGCCAGATTTTTGGAGCTACTGCGTGAATTGAAGTGCCGTTTACATCAACTGCAACAGAAACAGGCATATCTTCAACGACGAATTTGTAGATTGCTTCCATACCTAAGTCTGCAAACGCAACCACTTCAGCTTCACGAACAGCTTTAGATACGAGGTAAGCCGCACCACCAACTGCCATTAAGTAAGTTGCTTTGTTGTCTTTGATTGCTTCAATTGCTGTAGGACCACGGTCAGCTTTACCGATCATACCGAATAGACCAGTATGTTCGAGTACTTTACGTGTGAATTTGTCCATACGTGTTGCAGTTGTAGGACCAGCAGGACCAACGACTTCATCACCTACTGGATCAACTGGGCCAACGTAGTAAATAAATTTACCTTTAAGATCAACCGGTAATTCTTCACCGTTGTCGATCATTTCAACCATACGTTTGTGCGCAGCATCACGACCTGTGTACATTGTTCCGCTAAGAAGTAATGTATCACCCGGTTTCCAAGAATCCATTTCTTCTTGAGTAATGGTATCAAGGTTTACGCGCTTAGATTGTGAAGAGTCCCAAGTTACTGAAGGGTAGTCTTCAAGTTTTGGTGCTTGAATATGAGCTACACCTGTACCATCAAGCTGGAAGTGAGCATGACGAGTAGCAGCACAGTTAGGAATCATACCAACTGGTTTACCAGCAGCGTGACATGGGTAGTCTTTGATTTTAATATCAAGAACAGTCGTTAAACCACCAAGACCTTGAGCACCAATACCAAGTGCGTTTACTTTTTCAAAGATTTCGATACGAAGTTCTTCAATTTTGTTCTCTGGTCCACGGCGAAGTAATTCGTCCATGTTGATTTCTTCCATGAGTGCTTCTTTAGCAAGCATCATGGCTTTTTCAGCAGTACCACCAATACCAATACCGAGCATACCTGGAGGACACCAGCCTGCACCCATTGTTGGAACAGTTTTAAGAACCCAGTCAACAATCGAGTCAGATGGGTTAAGCATTGCAAGTTTAGATTTGTTTTCTGAACCGCCACCTTTAGCAGCAACAGTAATATCTACTTTATTACCCGGAACGAGTTTGTAGTGAATTACAGCAGGGGTATTATCTTTTGTATTTTTGCGACCAAATGCTGGGTCAGCAAGTACAGATGCACGAAGAACGTTGCTGTTTTCAAGGTAACCTTGGCGAACACCTTCGTTTACCGCATCGTCTAAGCTCATTGTTAAATCAAATTTAACATCTAAGCCCACTTCAAGGAAAACGTTAACAATACCAGTATCTTGGCAAATTGGACGATGACCTTCCGCACACATGCGAGAGTTAATTAGAATCTGTGCAATTGCATCCTTTGCGGCTTTGTTTTCTTCGCGATCATAAGCACGGCTCATCGCTTGGATAAAGTCTTGCGGGTGATAGTACGAAATAAACTGTAGGGCGTCCTTGATCGATGTAATCAAGTCATCTTGTTTGATAATCGTTGTCATACCAGAAAATCTCTTGAGCGGGCTGTTAGCTAGCGGGCTAAATTATATGACAAAAAGACAGTGTTGTGGGAGATTGGTTGATCTTTTGACCGAAAGTCGCATAAGAAGATATTGAAGTGATTTAAAAGAGAGAAATCGGAAAATTATTTATTTTTGAATGACTAAAATAAAAAAAGCCATTTGAGCGGACATCAAATGGCGAGAGGTAGTAAAGGTGAATTATATTAATTATTTGGCAGCGGCTTGCTGTTCTGCCTGAATTGCGGTTAATGCAATGGTAAAGACGATGTCATCTACTAAGGCCCCACGAGACAAGTCATTAACAGGCTTGTTTAGACCTTGCAGCATTGGTCCAACGCTCACAACATTTGCAGCACGCTGTACTGCTTTGTAAGTGGTATTACCCGTATTTAAATCTGGGAAAATAAATACATTGGCACGGCCAGCAACGCGTGAGTCTGGTGCTTTTTGACGTCCCACACTTTCAACTGAAGCTGCATCGTATTGAAGTGGACCATCGATGAGTAAGTCAGGACGACGTTGTTGAGCAATTTGAGTTGCTTGCTGTACTTTTTCAACATCAGCACCCGTTCCAGAAGTACCGGTTGAGTAGCTGATCATGGCAATACGCGGGTCAATTCCAAAAGCTTTCGCTGAGTCAGCAGACTGAATTGCAATTTCAGCAAGTTGTTCTGCTGTCGGGTCTGGATTAATCGCACAGTCGCCATATACATAAACTTCATCTGGCAAAAGCATAAAGAATATTGATGAAACCAGTGAATAATCAGGGGCTGTTTTGATGAGCTGGAATGCTGGACGGACCGTATTCGCTGTGGTGTGTACCGCACCTGAAACTAAACCGTCGACTTGATCTAAAGCTAACATCATGGTGCCAAGCACAACGGTATCTTGAAGCTGTTCTTTCGCTTGAAGTTCGTTGAGTTTACCTTTACGTAGCTCAACCATTGGTGCAACGTATTGGTCACGAATACTATCAGGGTCAACAATTGCCAATTCAGCAGGTAATTCAATACCACGTGCTTTTGCAACATCTTGTACTACATCTGGTTTAGCCAGCAAAATACAGTCAGCAATACCACGTGCCTGACAAATTGCCGCAGCTTGAATGGTGCGTGGTTCATCACCTTCGGGTAGAACAATTCGTTTTTTCGCTGCAATTGATTTTTGCACCAGTTCGTGACGGAAAGCCGATGGCGACAGGCGAGGGGTAGCTGCATTGTTGCTGTGCTGTTTAAGCCATTCAACATCAATATGACTTGAAACAAATCGGGTCACTTGCTCAGCACGTTCAGTATCGTCAGTTGGAATTTCATTGCCAAAATTAGATAAACGCTGTGCAGTTTCAAGTGTGTTTAAACGGGTATGTAAAATCGGCAAGCCTTGTTTAATCGCACTTTGACAAAACTCTAAAAGTTCTGGTGCTGGCGCTTCTCGTTCTGTAAGTACCAAACCAGCCAAAGGAATACCATTACTAGTTGCTAAACTACTTGCGAGTAAAACGTCGGTACGCTCAGATGCACTAATAATCAATTCGCCTGCAATAAACTTATTCAGTTCATATTCAATGCTTGAAGCAATTAAACTCGAATGCAAAATACGACGTGTTTTCGCTTCACCTTGATGTACCCATTGTCCATCAATGACATTCGCAATATCGAGAGTTCTCGGTACGCTTAGCGTGTTACTAAATGGAACTAAACCAATGATTGGTAAATCGCTAGAGCCAAAATAACGATTATATTTTTGCAGTTCGGTCGTAAATTTTGCGATTTCTTCAGTTGGTCGTAACGATGGATCAAACGCAACAGGAATTTGAGCTGTTTCTTCGGTTAATCCACGGGTACGCATAAAGAGTACACCAGCAGTACGATTTGACGCTGCTCCACCGAACTGGCGTAAATGAGCATCTACTTTTTCTGCGGCTTTTTTCGGGTTTTGAATATCTGCTGTGCTGACCAATACGACTTCTGCATCAAGCGCTTGTGCAAGACTTGCGTTGAGCTCACTGGCGAAGTGGTCTTGTCCGTTAGGTAATAAGCCTTCCACAATAATGACATCGTGGTCTGCTGCAACGCTACGGTGGAGGCTGACAGCTTCTTCAAGTAATTCATCTACTTCCCCAGCGGCAATAAGCTGAGTTAATTTTTCATGCGAAATAGATTGAACGGTTTTACTTTGAAATAAGTGACCAAATAATGAAGTGGTTCGGTCAAGATGCTCTTGGTCTTCTTGAGAAAATGGTTTTAAAAAGCCAGCTTTAATCCCGTTGCAATCAAGTGCGTAAATCATGCCTAAACAAGCAGAGGTTAAGCCAACCCCTTCGCCTGTAGGAATCAATAAAATTGTATTCATATAAACCTATAAATAAACGAATATCGTATTTTCGCTGAGCTCTAATTAAGCAAGGCTTGCTACAGATGCAGCATTTTCTGCCGCTTCAACAACTTGACGAGTTTCTTTGGCAATACGACCTTCTTCATCTGTTGGAATGACCCAAATTTGTGGTCCTGTTCCATTGTCGATTCGGCCTTCAGTGCCACGTTTTAAGTTATTGTTTTGATCTTTATCAAGCTGCAAACCAAAATGAGGTAAATAAGCTAAGGTTTTTTCACGAATATAAGCCGAGTTTTCGCCAATACCACCCGTGAAGATTAAGCCGTCTAAAGTTGGTAAGCCACAGCTTAATGCAGCAAGTGATTTTGCAAGGCGATAGCTAAACACTTCAATTGCAAGACAAGCATCTTCATTACCATTTTCAGCAGCTTCAATCACTGTACGCATGTCATTAGACAGTTGAGATAAGCCTAGTAAGCCACTTTCATTATTTAAAACTTTATCAATTTTTGCTAAATCCCAACCGAGGTTTTTCGCAAGGAAGCTATGTAAGCTTGGGTCGACGTCGCCACTACGTGTTCCCATCACCACACCTTCAAGTGGAGTAAGGCCCATAGATGTGTCAACACTTTGTCCATTCCATACTGCGCAAGTTGAACTGCCGTTTCCTAGATGCGCTGTTAACCATCCACCTTTTTTCAGGTTGCCTGAGAGCTCACTTGCTTTATCAGATACATAGGCGTGGCTCGTACCATGGAAGCCATAACGGCGGACATTGTGGTCAGTATATAAAAACTTAGGAATTGCATAACGGTATGCATGCGGTGGCATGGTCTGATGGAATGCAGTATCAAATACGGCAACTTGAGGTAATTCAGGAAATAGGCGTACGGTTGCGTCAATACCAATTAAATGTGCTGGGTTATGAAGCGGAGCCAAAGGCGTTGCTGCACGAATACGTTCAATAATTTCAGGAGTGAGTAATTCTGCTTTGGTTAAACTACCACCGTGTACAACACGATGTCCGATGGCTTGCGGTTTGTAGTTGGCAAGACGTGCAAGTAAAGTTTCTAAAGCTTTGGCATGGTCAGCATAAGGAATTGAAAGTTCAAGTGGTTCACCACCAACTGTAACTCCCTTAATACGAGCGTCAGCTGCCCCCAAGTTTTCTGCTAAACCGTAAATACGGTCTTCACGACGCTCTGAAACCAGTGCGTATTTAATAGATGAAGAGCCGCAATTGATAACTAATACTGATATAGCCACGTTGAAATACCCAAGTCCTGATTTAAAATAGTTTTCCTAACTTCCTGTTCAAGATGTATTATTTTTTTCATACAGATTGAACGGGTTGTCATGTTTTAACATGTGTTGTTTTTCTGTCCAAGATAGACTTTAGCCCATTAGACTTAAGCACTATCGACCATCAAATTATTTGTAACTAATATTTGTCCAGTATAAAGCTTAACCACTGTATTCCTTGTTTTTTTATATGCTTAGAAACGAGTTTTTTGTATATATTTATGAAAAAATAAACCTGAATGAAGGATGAATTTTAAATGGTAGAAACCAAACCGTTATTGAATAAGTGAGCTGGTTCTTTAAGTTAAATTTTAAGCATATATTACAAATAATATACGTAATTGAAATTAAGTTTTGATGGTATTAAGGGCGTGAAAAAAGAACCTAATATGGATTTATAAGTACTAAAAATTAGAATGAAAAGCTCATCATTTATATATTGTTAAATATATTTTATTATGTTGATTTACAATAAATTTACCGTATTTTTGAGATTTGGTTTAGCTGTAAATATACCTAATTTTAAATAAGTTTTTTGTCTAAAAGATAAACTCGTTATGTCTTTAAAGCTTGTACTGAGGCCATTACAGCAGCATTGGCTGGGGTTGCATGTCGCTTTTTGCCTGAATAATATTGTTCATCCTTTTTTCAAATGATCATAAAAAATATATCATTTGGTCTATTTTTCTTTTCCGGCTTATCCGGTTGTACAGGAGCGTCCAGCATGGACTTGCCGAATCCAATATTGGCAAAAGTGACCGAGCGTGTAATCGCCCGTAGTCAAAAAACTCGTTCTGCATATTTACAACGTATTGAACATGCACAAGGCAAATTTCCTGCTCGTGGGGCACTTTCATGTGCCAATCTGGCTCATGGTTTTGCCAGCATGGATGACAATGAAAAATTAATTATTAAAGTAGGTCGTGAACCAAATATTGGCATTGTGTCGTCATATAACGAAATGTTGTCGGCTCATGCACCCTATAAAACATTTCCAGATTTAATTAAAACAGCCGCTCGTGAAAATGGTGGCGTGGCACAGTTTGCAGGTGGTGTTCCTGCGATGTGTGACGGTATTACCCAAGGTAATGCTGGTATGGAACTCTCATTGTTCTCTCGTGAAACGATTGCAATGAGCACAGCAATTGCACTTTCTCATAACATGTTTGACGCAGCTTTGTGTCTAGGTGTTTGCGACAAGATTGTACCAGGCTTACTCATTGGGGCTTTGCAGTTCGGCTATTTACCTACTATTTTTGTGCCAGCTGGCCCAATGACTAGTGGGCTATCTAACGATGAGAAAGCTAAAATTCGCCAGCAATTTGCAACGGGTCAAGTTGGTCGAGATGCTTTGCTAGAAGCTGAGTCAGCTGCTTATCACGGACAAGGGACTTGTACTTTTTACGGTACAGCCAACAGTAACCAGATGCTGATGGAAGTCATGGGCTTACATTTGCCAAGCGCTGCATTTGTTCATCCTCACACACCATTACGTGATGCACTTACCGCAGAAGCTGCGATTCGTGTACTTGATTTAACAGTTGAGCGTGGAAACTACACGCCGATTGGTCATGTTGTCGATGAAAAAGCAATTATAAACGGCATTGTGGCGTTACTCGCTACAGGTGGTTCAACCAACCATACTTTGCATTTGATTGCGATTGCTCGTGCCGCTGGCGTTTTGATTGACTGGGATGACTTCGATGAATTGTCGGCTGTTGTTCCATTGCTCGCAAAAATCTATCCAAATGGTAAGGCCGATGTAAACCATTTCCAAGCTGCGGGTGGGGTTGCTTTCCTTATTCGTAACTTACTTGAAGCTGGCTTGTTGCATAACGATGTAACGACAGTGGCTGGTAAAGGTTTGCAGCATTACACCAAAGAACCAAAACTGATTGATGGCAAGCTCACTTGGATTGATGGTGTTGTTCAAAGCCTTGATGACAAAGTTCTACGTAGCATTGATGCGCCGTTTCAACCAGATGGCGGCTTGCGTTTAATGCAAGGTCGACTTGGTCGTGGTGTTATCAAGATTTCTGCTGTTGCGCCAGAGCACCGTAAAGTTAAAGCTCCAGCAATCGTGTTTGATTCTCAAGAAGCAGTACAAGCAGCATTTGATCGTGGTGAGTTACACCGAGATTTTATTGCAGTCGTTCGTTTCCAAGGTGCGCGTGCTAACGGTATGCCTGAATTGCATCGCTTAACGCCTGTGTTGGGTGTTTTACAAGATCAAGGTTTCCACGTTGCATTAGTAACCGATGGTCGTATGTCTGGTGCTTCAGGCAAAGTTCCTGCGGTGATTCATTTATCTCCTGAGGCCTTATTAAATGGGCCGATTGCTAAAGTTCAAACAGGCGATATGTTGATTATTGATGCTGAGGCCGGCGTACTCGATGTCGAAATAGATGAACAGACTTGGCAGTCGCGTCCTGTTGCACAGCCAGAACATCAGGCAGAAAACGAAGTTGGTTTTGGCCGTGAATTATTTGGTGTTTTCCGTGCTGCTGCTGCGCCAGCTGAACATGGAGCATCTGTATTTGGTGCATTGGTTGGTGAAACTTCACCAGAGCAGATTTGAGTCAAAGGAACTGAAAAATAATGATTAAAATTGAAGATATCGTCAAATTAGGCCCAGTCATTCCTGTATTGGCATTTGATTCTGCTGAGCAAGGTGAAGATGTATCACGTGCGTTGCATGCAGGTGGTGTAAAAGTCCTTGAAATTACATTGCGTACCGCTGCAGGTCTTGCTGCTATTGAGCGTGCGAGCCAATTGGCGGATGACATTGTGGTAGGGGTGGGGACGATTACCAAGCCAGAACATTGTGCTCAAGCTAAAAAAGCAGGCGCTCAATTTGGTGTATCTCCTGGTTTGACTAAAGATCTGCATTTGGCTGCACAAGATGCTGGCTTACCTTTACTACCGGGTGTGATGACACCAAGTGATCTGATTCAGGCGATTGAGTTGGGTTATGAGATTGTGAAGTTCTTCCCAGCTCAACAGGCAGGTGGAGTTGAGATGCTAAAAGCATTTTATGGTCCATTTCCAAACTTACGTTTTTGCCCGACTGGCGGAATTACGGCAGAATCAGCGCCAGATTTCTTAAAGCAACCAAACGTAGTGTGTGTAGGTGGTTCATGGTTAACGCCTAAAGCTGCTGTAGCTGCACAAGATTGGGCTGAAATTACTCGCTTAGCGCAAATTGCGAGTCAGTTGAGAGCACTGTAAATGTAGTCAATATTTATAAAAAATGAAGTGCATTCTATGTGCTTTAAGGCTGTATTGAGGTGGCCAGTTTGTGCTGGTCACACCTAAATATAAAAATTTAGTGTCTTAACAGTAGGAATTACTGTGGTTGAAGACCTTTGTTTGGGCAGTGTGCCTAAATAGTATTATTCCAAGGAGAAGTATCACATGGAGACCGTTCAGGGTGGCATGTTGCTTATCTACACTGTAATCGCGATTATTGCATTGGTTGTCATGATCGCGAAGTTCAGAATTTATCCATTTCTTGTTCTTATTATTGTTTCACTCGGTTTGGCTTTAGCTGTTGGCATGCCAATGGGCGATATTGTTAAGTCATATGAAGCTGGTACTGGTAAAACCTTGGGCCACCTTGCGATTGTAATCGCACTGGGAACGATGCTCGGTAAAATGATGGCCGAGTCGGGTGGCGCTGAGCGAATAGCAATTACTTTAATTAAATGGTTTGGTGAGAAAAATATTCACTGGGCCATGATGTTTATTGCGCTGATTGTTGGTCTTCCCGTATTTTTCGAAGTCGGTTTCGTTCTACTCATTCCAATTGCGTTCAACATTGCTAAGCGGACTGGCAAATCTTTACTGGTTGTTGGCTTGCCAATGGTTGCTGGTTTATCGGTTGTGCATGGTTTAATTCCACCACATCCCGCGGCATTGTTGGCAGTACAAGCCTATCATGCTGATATTGGTAAAACGATTGCTTACAGCTTAATCGTCGGTGTGCCAACGGCTATTGTTGCTGGGCCATTGTATGCACTTTGGATTAATAAGTACGTCAAATTGCCTGAAAATAACCCGTTAGCAAAACAGTTTATTGAAGCAGATACAAATAGAACTCGTGATTTGCCAAGCTTTGGGATTACCTTATTTACGATTATGCTACCAGTAGTGTTGATGTTAATCGGAAGTTGGGCAGATCTTTTCTTTGCACCACAGACTTTCGCAAATGATTTACTACGTTTCATTGGTACTTCTGATATCGCATTGCTTATTGCTGTACTGGTCAGCTTTATTACTTTTGGTACGATGCAAGGCTTTAACCGTGAACAAATTGAAAAATTCTGCGGCGGATGTTTAGCTTCTATTGCTGGAATTATGTTGATTGTTGGTGCCGGTGGTGGTTTTGGTGGCATTTTACGTGACACAGGGATTTCTAATGAGATTGTCTCTACAGCGTTGAAAGCAAACCTGTCGCCGTTATTGTTGGGTTGGTTTGTTGCAGCATTAATTCGTTTGGCAACAGGTTCTGCAACGGTGGCTATGGCTACAGCGTGTAGCATTGTTGCTCCAATTGCAGCTACGGCTGGTGTCGCAGTTAGACCAGAACTTTTAGTGCTTGCGACGGGTTCAGGTTCATTGGTTTTCTCACATGTAAATGACGCAGGATTCTGGTTAATCAAAGAATATTTCGGTATGACAGTGGGACAGACGCTCAAGACTTGGTCGGTATTGGAAACGATCATTTCAGTGTTGGGTTTATCTTTTACGCTACTGCTTAGCACTATTTTATAATTAAAGGTGAGTAATCCATGATTGTGATTGCAATGGGTGTCTGTGGAACAGGTAAAACCCTGATTGGTGAATTATTATCAGAGCGTTTGGCTTGTGAATTTCTCGACGGTGATACGCTTCATTCGGCTGCAAATAAAAGTAAGATGAGCCAAGGGATTCCTTTAACTGATGATGATCGTCTGCCATGGTTACAGGCGATTCGTCAGGTGATTGAAACCAAACAAAGAGATGGTGAAACAGCTGTATTTACATGCTCATCTTTAAAACGCATGTATCGCGATATTTTAAGAGGGCAAGATCAGAATGTTAAGTTCGTCTACCTCAAAGGCTCTTATGAGTTATTGCAGCAAAGACTTGCGGCAAGATCAGGTCATTTCTTTGATCCATCATTGCTACAAACCCAGCTTGATACATTAGAAGAACCAGATCTTCATGAAGCAATAACGATTGATATTGCTTTGACGCCTGAACAAATTGTTGCGCAAGTCATGCAACAACTTGGTGTAGTTAGTGATGTCTGCCAAGAATAATCATAGAAAAGTTTAAATGATAAAAAAAACGCCTGATATTGATCAGGCGTTTTTTTTTGAAGTGTTAAATCTGTTATTGGCGAATTTGACCGTCACCTAATACAATCCATTTTTGAGAAGTTAAGCCTTCTAAACCAACTGGACCGCGGGCATGAATTTTATCTGTAGAAATACCAATTTCTGCGCCTAAGCCATATTCAAAACCATCAGCAAAACGAGTTGATGCATTGATTACAACTGAGCTTGAATCTACGCGAGCCAAGAACTGACGAGCCAAAGTGTAGTTTTCAGTCACAATTGCATCGGTGTGATGTGAACCATATTTGTTGATATGGTCAATTGCTTCATCAATACCGCTAACCACTTTAACAGCAAGAATTGGCCCTAGATATTCGGTATACCAATCTTCTTCTGTCGCTGGTTTTACAGAAGCACCTAAAATACGGCGTGTTTCTGGACAGCCGCGAAGTTCAACTTGTTTTTCAGCATAAAGTTCAGCAATGCGTGGTAGGAAAACTTCTGCAATTTTTTCATCAACAAGCAGAGTTTCCATCGCATTACAAACGCCATAACGATGTGTTTTGGCATTTAATGTAATCGGTAATGCTTTTTGCAAGTCTGCCTGTGCTTCAACGAATACATGGCAGTTACCATCAAGATGCTTAATGACCGGAATACGCGCTTCGTTGGTGACACGTTCAATTAAGCTTTTGCCACCACGTGGAACGATTACATCTACATATTCAGCCATGGTAATAAGATGACCAACAGCCGCACGGTCAGAAGTGTTAATCACTTGTACTGAATCTTCAGGTAAGCCAGCAACTTTTAAGCCATGCTTAATCGCTTCAGCAATTGCTTTATTTGATTCGAGTGCTTCTGAACCACCACGTAAAATAATGGCGTTGCCCGATTTAATCGCTAAAGATGCAGCTTCAAGGGTGACGTTTGGACGTGATTCGTAAATCATCCCAACAACACCTAAAGGCACACGCATTTTTCCAATTTGAATGCCTGTGGGGCGATATGCAAGATCCGTAATTTCCCCAATTGGATCGACAAGTGCAATCACATCTTTTAGACCTTGCAACATTCCTTTAAAACGTGCGGGCGTAAGTTCAAGACGATCAAGCAATGCGCTGTCGAGCTGATTGCTACGACCTTTATCCATGTCGATTTGATTCGCTGCCAAAATTGCTGCCTGATTATTTTCTAAAGCAGTATAAATAGCAGAGAGTGCATGGTTTTTTAGTGAGGTTGAAGCACTTGTAAGGACACGAGAGGCCTGACGTGCTTGTTGCCCAACTGTTTGCATATATTGTTCAATTGAATCTTGCATAGCATTTTTTAATCATTTACCAATGAGTAAGATAGTAGCAGTCAAATGCGGAACAATGAATGGCTTTTTTTGAAAAATGTGACCGCCATAAAAAAACATTTAAATATTTTGCAAACTATTAGCGACTTAAACAAGATGAGCGGTCATTTGAGCGATTGCGTATATTTCACACAATTGTTTAGAATGTTATTGTGCAATACAAACTAATACAAATTTTAAAGTTTTGTGCATAAAAGATTACGTGTTCAAGAAGGAACTCTTGCAGCATAAAAAAATTACAGCAAGGAGGAAGCAAGGATATGAATTCCATTATTCAAATGGATTCGGAGATCAACCAAGCTTATGCCGGTTTTGGCTTTTTCGATATCTACCATAGAGATAGTTTTAAACAACCTGCTCGTACCACATGGATTGACGGCTGGAAAATTGAATATATGGCGATTGCCGACCCAAAAACGATTCACAATACGCCAATTGTGATTGTGGGCGGAGCTTTCCAGAATTTTAATTCTTATAAATATTGTGTTGAACAATTGTTTGAAAGTGGTCCGGTCATATTAATTGATTTACCTTCTATGGGCGCAAATCAGCAAATTACCAATCGGGACACCGGGGTATCAGCGGGTACTTTAGAGCTACCTGATTTGTCTAAAATGTTGGGGCGCTGGTTAGATATTGTTGGACTACAAAAAGTTTCTGTGATGGGAATGTCTTTGGGGTCAGTAATCGCCTCTTGTTTTGCTTATTATCGTCCAGAATTAATGGATCGCATGATTTTGATGGGGGTTATGCAAAAGACCCGAAAAAGTTGGCGAATGATTTTGGAAGAGTCGCTTAAGCTCATGCAAGAAAACCGCATGGAAGAGTTTGGGCAAGCTGTAATTTTATATTTAGTTAATCATGCAAAATTAGATAAAACCCGCATGTCGCCAACAGCCAAAAAATTATTTTTTAGGCAAATGGCTGAGTTTACGGGTACAGAGCGAGAACGTTATGAAATTAACTGTAATCGTCTTTTACGTTTAACTGATGTACCCATTCCAGAGTGTAAAACGCTGGTTGCAGCAGGGCAGTACGATAGTTTTACTCTGCCTCATGAAAATGCGAACTTTGCTTTGCAATGCCCAGATATGGAATTTGCCCTTATTGCAAATGCGGACCATGTGCCACAGTTGCAGCGTCGTAAAGAAACCATGTGTTTGTTCACTTCATTTTTAAAAGGTGAATCTATCCAAAATTTGGATGGCATTATTCCTATGACACGTGAACAAATGCAAAAGATGGAGCGCCGTGGGGAAGAGCGAGTTCGGGTTTTGCAGCCAAAAACCCAACTTACTCACCGAGAGTCTGATGTAGAGGTACCTGTAACGATTGTTGATGTCACTTTCTTTGGTATGTATTTAAAAATGGATGATGTTTCACAGCTTGATTTTGTGAATGACCATCCACGTGATTTAGCACTACATTTAAAAGATGAAGAAGGTAGCTTTGCAATTGAGTGCTTAATTTTTGAAAGTACAGAGCAGGGTATTCGAGCTTTATTTAAACATGGTAGTTTCGAACTTGCTGATCGTTTAAGCCGTTTTATTGCTCGTCAAAAACAAGCAGTTTAATAATATAGTTAGAGATGGAAGCTCGTTTATTTCGAGCTTCCATTTTTCATATGAGTTATTTTGTTTGGGCGTGAATGGTCCAAACTAAGTCGCCTAAATGTTCTTCACCTCTTTCTTTAGAAACTTGTCCAAAGAATATTTGTGGTTGTTCCACGCTAACTTGATTGAACTCTGTATCTTTAAAAAAGTCTTCAACTTCTTTGGGATTTTTGAAGTGAAAACTAAACGAGCTTCGAGACATTAATTTCAATAATTTACTGCTATTCCAGATAATACTGGCAAGTTTGTTTTTTACTGGTTCAGGGTAGAGATCCGTTAAATAATGGAACTTTTTAAAAGAAGTGCCATAGTGAGCAATTGATTGAATCAGCTGTTTTAATAAATTTTTATCAAAATAATTAATTAAACCTTCACTAATCACAACCAATGGGCGGTTCGGGTCAAATACTTCAAATGCTTGTGCAAAAGCTTCGGTAAATAAATCAACTGATAAAACTTCAGGTGCATTTTTTTCAATTTGTTGTAACGCATTTTGTTTGGTTTGTGCCATATCGGGTAAATCAAGCTCCCGATAGGTAATCGAAGGGTAATGCTGTCTAAACCACCAGCCACGTGGAGACAGGCCACATGCTATTTCTAGAACTTGTAAATCAGGACTTTCTTGAATGAGTTGTTCTAAGTGATGATCAAGCATGGTGTGGCGTTGTTTGAGCGTCGTGCGCATGCTACCGCCGACATATTTCTCTGCCCAAGACTCTATCGGATGAACCAAATATGCTAATGATTTGCCTTTGGCTGTAGCAAGTGCTTCATGAGAAATCCCCATTTGATACCAGATATAGCCTGTATAGTGGGCTGTAAATGAGATGTGGCGGTGTTTTGAAAGGTGTTGTGTCATTCGTCCTGAGCTCGATTTATTGTTTTTGTGTGATCTTCATTGCCTAAGCACTATAAGATCTTGAATTGAAATTACGTCATTTAAGTTGATTAATACATCACGGCGGAGTTTTGCTATTTTAAATGTTTCATATCGGGATTAACCTTCGGTTTTGCCTACTTTTGTTTTGGCAAAAGTAGGCAAAACCATTGTCATCTGCAAAACCTGTTAGATGTATCCATCTGTCTTATATATTGCAAATACAATACTTATTAAGAACTACGCAGGTTGCAGATGACGCTTCTACGTATTCATAACTTAAATCGAATTTTTAAACTCTTCAATGGCTGTTTTGACAGCTTGCCACTCGTCGCCAAGCGATAAGGTTTCACCAATCTGAATTTGTGGAATTTGACCACGCATGCGTTCTAAACGTTCTTGATTTGGTAGCTCTAAGTTTGCAATACCTTCAAGTGCTGTACATGCCGCACTACGGTCATTGCACACCAGCCCCATATCACAACCCGCGGTTAAAGCAGCTTGAATACGTGCATCAGCACCACCTGCTACACATGCGGCTTGCATGCTTAAGTCATCAGAGAAAAGTACACCATTAAACTTCAAACGGTTGCGTAGAACTTCTTGAATCCAGAACGGTGAAAAACCTGCTGGATTTGGATCAATCTGATCATAAATCACATGTGCAGGCATGAGTGCATCAAGCTGTGGCATGAGCTTAATAAAGCTTTGCATGTCATGGTTGTAAATTTCGTCATAGCTGCGGCTGTCGATTGCAGCTGCAACATGAGAGTCGGCTTTTACGGAACCGTGACCCGGAAAGTGTTTGCCCGTGTTTGCCATTCCAGCTTTTTTCATGCCTTGCATAAACGCGCCAGCAAGTGGTGCGATATCCTCAATATTTTTAGAGAAACCACGGTCACCGATCACATCGCTAATTGCATTGAGGTCTAAAACGGGTGCAAAACTAAAATCGATACCTACAGCCAAGACTTCGGTTGCCATTAACCAACCGCACTGTTCAGCCAGTTCAAGTGCTTTTTGAGGTTGAGTGATATAGAGTTCACCAAAACGTCCCATGGCCGGTAATAAGGTAAAACCTGATCTTAGGCGCTGAACTCGGCCACCTTCTTGGTCGACAGCAATTAAAATATCTGGACGAATTTGACGCATATGGTCCGTTAAGGCACGGACTTGTTGTGGAGATTCAATATTTCGTGCAAATAAAATCATGCCACCGACTTGCGGAGCGCGTAATAGTTCAATATCTTCTTGAGTAAGTTCTGTGCCGGCGATGTCCAGCATCAATGCGCCAATCATATTGGTTCCATTTGAATTTTGATTGAAAAACAATAAGCGAATTTTGCAATGTTTTGCTACATTTTGTCAGTACAGAATATGATAAAACTACACGGTATAAACAATTTAGTTGGTTAAGATTTTGAATCTGCTTAGTTCATATCGAAAACAGAGCGTGTAAGATAGGAACACCCAAGGAAGTATTAAAAATTTATGAAACTTCAAACTATAGCTTGTGCAGTAGCGATCGCGACTGGCGGTTTATTCTTCACTCATACGATGAATGAAGCGAGAGCAGCAACCAATACTGCTGTGGTTTCTCAATCGATCCAGCCAACGCAAGAACAGGCTTTGGTGGCTCGCCAACTGGCAACTTTAGTTGATCGCCAACATTATTTGAATATGCGTCTGGATGCAACGACATCAAATCGTATTCTCGATATGTATTTAGATAGTCTTGATCCGGATCACTCTCTATTTTTAGACGCTGAAGTTCAAAATTATAAAAAACTATATGGTTCAAATTTTGGTGCTTCTTTAAAAGCAGGGAATTTGACTGGACCGTTTGCAATTCATCAGCAATATCGTGAACGCTTAAAACAATTTTATGAGTTCATGTTAGCTGAGCTGAAACAGCAGCAAAATTTAAAACAGCCAAATAGCTATATTGAAGTAGATCGCGAAAAAGCGCCGTATTTTAAAACGTCTGCTGAGCAACAAAATCACTGGCGTAAAATGTTGGTTTCACAGTTAATCAACTTAACGATTAGCCGTGAAGAAGAGCAGGCGAAACAAAAAGCGCTTAAAGAAAATCCTTCACTTGCTGATGGTCAAGATTTAACTGGCCCAGAAGATTTAACACCAGCTCAGACCTTAACTAAACGTTATACGCGTCAGCTTGAAAGAATTAGTCGTGTGAAAAGCGATGATGTGTTGGATAAAACATTGAACGCCATGTTGGCGACTTATGATCCACACAGTAACTATTACCCGCCAATCGATGCGATAGAATTGAATCGCCAAACCACCTTGCAACTAGAAGGTATTGGTGTATCGATTCGTCCAGAGCGTGGCAATGAAGATTACACCAAGATTGAAACCATTGTAGAAGGTGGTCCTGCAAGTAAGTCTGGTCAAGTGAAATCAGGAGATCGAATCGTTGGTGTCGCCCAAGAAGGCGAGAAAATGATTGATGTGGTTGGTTGGACAAGTTCTGAAATTGTTGGACTCATTCGTGGTAAGCGCGGAACTAAAGTTACGTTAAAACTTCTTGGTGCTGGCGCATCAATGAGTCAAGCACGTAATGTGACCTTAGTGCGTGATGTGATTCAAGAAGAAGATGCTGGTGTTCGTTCACGTACAGTTGAAGTGACACGCGATGGTAAAAAGCATGTGTTAGGCGTGATTGAAATTCCATCATTCTATTTTGACTATCGTTCACGTCGTGCGGGTCAACAATACCGTTCAGTTTCTGAAGATACTGCCAATGCTTTTGAAGCGTTAAAAGCGAAGAAAGTAGAAGGTATTATTATCGACTTGCGTAATGACCCTGGTGGTTCATTAGAAGAAGTTGCACGTATGCTGGGTCAAGTGATTAAGTCAGGTCCAGTGGTTCAAATTCGTGATGGCAATGGCAACGTAAGTGTTTTTGAAGACAACGATGGTGGTCAGCAAGTTTACACAGGTCCACTCGCTGTAATGGTGAACTTGGCATCTGCATCTGCAAGTGAGATTTACTCTGCTGCAATCCAAGACTATGAGCGCGGTATTATTATTGGTAGCACAACGACTGGTAAGGGTACAGCTCAGGTGCAACTTGATACTCTGGCATACGGTCAAGCGACTTTAACTCAGCGTAAGTTCTACCGTATTACAGGTGGTAGTACACAAAATAAAGGTGTAGTGCCAGACATTAAACTCGTCGATATCTATAACGAAGAGTTTGGTGAGCGTAAATCAAAGAATGCGTTGAAGTGGGACACAATTCCTACAGCACCATTTAAACGTGAAGGCTCTGTGCAACCTTATGTGGCCAAGTTGTCTCAATTCTCTGAACAACGTGTTGCTAATGATGCCCAGTTTAAATATCTAAATAAACGTACTGCGATTGCTAAAGTTACGAGCGACCAAAAACAAGTGGTGCTTGATATTGATAAACGCCGTGCTGAATTACTTGGTTTAGAGAAACAAACTTTAGATGCAGAAAATGAACGCCGTGCTGCAACGGGCCAAAAGCCTTTTGCAAACTGGGAAAGCTATCAAGCTTCATTAGATGCTCTAGCTGAATCTCGCGCTAAAATGAAAGCATCTCAACGCCCTGCATTACCAGAGGAAGAAACTTTTGTGACTGAAGCTGCAAACGTACTCATGGACTATGCAAAATTGCAAAATCGCTAAGTATTACTAGGTCTTAAGAGAAAAGCATGCTGTTATCAGTGTGCTTTTTTTATTTTTCATGTCAGTAAACTGTCACGCATTTATCATCAAAATGTCAAAAAAACTGCTTAATCTTTAAGCATGAAAATAAATACATTGATGGATGGCGCTATGCAAAGCTCATACGCGACAGCACTATTAAAACAACAGCAACTTCCTGAAAGCTTCCAATTCTTTTTTAAACAAAAGCAGCAACTATCTAATACGCATTCATTGCATGATTTGGTGCGCCCACGTTTAAAAATTGCGATTGTGACGGAAACTTGGCCACCTGAAATTAATGGTGTGGCACTTTCATTATTACAACTATGCCAAGGTTTACAAAAACAGGGGCATAAGATTTTACTGATTCGTCCAGAGCAAAAGGCAAAATGCCATGACTTTACGCCAGAGCAAGAATGCTTGGTAATGTCGCAGGCAATTCCAAAATATCCGACTTTACAATTTGGTTGGCCACAATATTTAAAAGTATCGAAAGCTTTTGAAAAGTTTGTACCGGATGTGGTTCACATTGTGACCGAAGGACCATTAGGTTTAACTGCGATGCAAGCTGCTAAGGCAAAAGCTATTCCGGTTTCTAGTGGCTTTCATTCGCCATTTCAAGATTTTAGTCGATTCTTCGATTTGGCTTTTTTAGTCAAACCGATTCAAAAATACCTATGCTGGTTTCATAACAATACTCAAGTGACTTGTGTACCAAGTAAAGATACACAAGAAGCATTACGCGGTTTTGGTATTACTTGCCCGCTGGTTGTTGTTGGGCGCGGTGTAGACACAACGAGATTTTCACCAAAGCACCGCTCTGAAAATTTACGAAAGCAATGGGATGCCGATGAGAATACTCGCGTTATGCTTTATGTAGGGCGTTTGTCTCCTGAAAAAGAAGTGCAAGTGCTCATTGATAGTTATGCGAGCCTACAAAGCATTCAGCCACATAAAACGAAATTGGTTATTGTGGGAGATGGCCCAGATTTTGCTCGTTTAAAGTCACTATCTGAAGCGAAGGGTGTTATCTTTACCGGAAGTCTGAGAGGTCAAGATTTGGCTGCTGCATATGCGAGTGCAGACGTATTCGTATTTGCGAGTCAAGTTGAAACGTTTGGTAACGTAGTTTTAGAGGCAATGGCAAGCGGTTTACCAGTTATAGCGTATGATTATGCATGTGCACATCAATACTTAACACATGGTGTGAATGGCTGGTTAAGCCCACTTGGACAAAAAAGCCACTTTATACAACAAATTTATCAGCTTCCTTCAGTACAACAACTTAGAGAAATGGGCGTGCAAGCCTGTCATAAAGTACAGCAAAGCGGTTGGCAACTTCCGGTTCAGCAATTGGAGCAGGCATTTTATCAGGTAGTGAAGGAGCCCTCGGTGGACTTCACCTAAGTATCCTAAAATAGGAGAATGACCATGAAATTTAAGAATGCAAAAATAAAAATACTCGATTTAGATTTAAGAGGCTGTTTATACCTTAACAATTTCTCTCACTCACAGCGTGTTGCCCTTTTCTTCAAAATCATCAGTCGTGTGGGTGACGGTCCATTTTGGTATCTAATGCTGGCAATCGTGTGGGGGATGCAAGGCATCACCTATAGCCTGCAAATCATCTACTTGTTATTAGGTGGTTCTGTTGGGACCGCGATCTATAAATTTTTAAAACATAAGACAACACGACCTCGTCCTTATCAAGTGCATCAGGTGATTGTGCTCGGTGAGAGACCACTTGATCATTTTAGCTTTCCATCTGGTCACACGCTTCATGCTGTGATGGTGACAATTGTGTTGGGTTATATCCAGCCCGCTTTGCTTGCGGCGATGTTTCCTTTCATGGTGCTTGTAGCATTGTCTCGTATGGTGCTTGGTCTTCATTACCCAAGTGATGTGATTGTCGGTGCACTTATTGGTGCGGCGGTCGCGAGTATGATTATCTTTATGGCTCCACTATTGAGCATCGCTTTATAAGTACTGGTAATTTTTATCAGCTTAAGCTATCGATTAGGTTTGTGGATTTGCTAAAGTACACAGTTCGTGATTTAGCAGATTAAACAGATAGGAGCCGCTATGGGCTTACGTTGGACAGATACGATTGATATTGCCATTGAATTGTCAGAAGCACATCCAGAAGTTGATCCGCAATGGATTCGTTTTACTGATTTACATGCATGGGTATGCGCATTACCAGACTTCAATGATGACCCAAATAAATCGACAGAAGGATTGCTAGAAGGGATTCAAATGGCCTGGATAGACGAAGTTCGCTAAAAACAGTAGAAAAAATCGCAACTTTTACACATTCAAAGCTGATTATTGCCTATGACATCGGTATAATGCGGCAAATTTTTTAATGTTTAAATTTTAAAATAAAGGAGCCACTCATGGCTATTGAACGTACTTTGTCTATCGTAAAACCTGATGCAGTTTCTAAAAACCACATCGGTGATATTTTTGCTCGTTTTGAAAAAGCGGGTTTAAAAATTGTTGCGACTAAAATGAAACACCTTTCTCAAGCTGATGCTGAAGGTTTCTATGCTGAGCATAAAGAACGTGGTTTCTTTGGTGACTTAGTTGCATTCATGACTTCTGGTCCAGTTGTAGTATCGGTTCTTGAAGGCGAAAATGCAGTTCTTGCACACCGTGAAATCTTAGGCGCTACAAACCCTAAAGAAGCTGCTCCTGGCACTATCCGTGCTGACTTTGCTGTAAGCATCGACGAAAACGCTGCTCACGGTTCTGACTCAGTTGCTTCTGCAGAGCGTGAAATTGCTTACTTCTTTGCTGACAACGAGATCTGCCCACGCACTCGTTAATCGAAAGCATTCAAACCAGATAAGTGGTATACTACTTATCTGGTTTTTTTATTCTCTCAAGAGAATATTGTTTGATTCTTGAACAATATCTTCAGTTTTTTGACATGGTTTAGGTAAATACACATGAGTTCTGCAGAGGTCGTTTCATCTGAAAATCTTGATGGACAGCAGCAATCTTCGTCCAAGCTGGTAATTCCTGCTGCCGAAAATAAAGTGAATTTACTCGGCATGTCTCGTACTGAATTAGAAAAATTCTTTGAAGATATTGGCGAGAAAAAGTTTCGTGCCGGTCAGGTCATGAAATGGATACATCAATACTTCATTACTGATTTTGCTGAAATGACCAATATTTCAGGGAAATTGCGTGCGAAGCTTGAACAGATTTGTGAAATCAAAGCTCCTGAAGTGGTTCACCGTCACTATTCAAAAGATGGTACACGTAAGTGGGTTTTTCGTGTGGGCGATGGTGCAGGTTCTTTAGTTGAAACTGTATTAATTCCTGCCGAAGATAAAACAGGCTTGCGTAAGACGTTGTGTATTTCGTCACAAGTCGGTTGTGCATTAGACTGCTCATTTTGTTCAACAGGCAAACAAGGTTTCCAACGTGATTTAACACCAGATGAAATCATTGGACAACTTTGGATGGCTAACTATTCTTATATGGAAGAAGTGCCCGTTGCCGAGCGCGAGCGTTCAGTGACTAATGTCGTGATGATGGGTATGGGTGAACCATTGCTCAACTATGATGCCGTATTAAGCTCAATGCAGATTATGCTTGATGACTTTGCTTATGGCATGTCTAAGCGTCGTGTGACTTTATCGACATCAGGTGTTGTACCTAAAATTGATCAACTTGCAAAAGACATTGATGTTGCTTTAGCAATTTCTTTACATGCGCCAAACGATGAATTACGTAACGAATTAGTGCCAATTAATAAAAAATATCCATTGGCTCAATTGATTGCAGCATGTCAGCGTTATATTGCCAAAGATGGTAATGAAAGTACGCGTAAACATGTGACTATTGAATATGTGATGTTAGAGGGTGTAAATGATCAGCCTGAACATGCACAGCAAATGATTAAATTATTAAAAAACCTACCAAGTAAAATTAATTTAATTCCATTTAACCCATTCCCGCATGCACCATATGGTCGCTCAAGCCGAAATCGAATTATCTCGTTCCAAAAAACTTTGTCTGATGCTGGATTTGTGTGTACGATTCGTCAAACACGTGGTGATGATATTGATGCTGCATGTGGACAGTTAGTCGGTCAAGTGGCCGATAGAACTCGTCGTGCTGAACAGTGGCAGAAGAAAGTCACACAGCGTCAAGAGATTTTGCGTACACAGGGATAAAATTGAGGGCAGGCTTTGAGTACTCCAAAGTTAAAAACGGTATTATGGATGGGGATTGCAGTTGCATTTCTGGTAAGTGGTTGCCAGACAACGCATGTGCAAAAGAAAGACCCAGAAAAAGCGGTAAAAGTGCGTACACAACTTGCTGCTGAACATATCCGTTCGGGTGACTTGGATTCAGCAAAGCGAGCTCTTGATCAAGCTTTAAGTGTAGATAGCCGCGATGCGACGGCAAACATGATGATGGGCATTTTACTACAGCAAGAAGGTAGTAAGCCGAACTTAGAAAAAGCAGAACATTACTTTAAACGAGCAATTTCATCTGAACCAGATAATGCTCAAGCACATAATAACTATGGTACGTACTTGTATCAAATGGAACGCTATAATGATGCGATCGAGCAATTTCGTATTGCTGGTACAACATTAGGTTATGACCAACGCTATCAGGCGTTAGAAAATCTAGGGCGTATTTATTTAAAATTGGGTGATGTTGCGAATGCTGAAAAAACATTCAAACAAGCACTCCTTGCTAACCGTGACTCTTATATTTCAATGTTAGAGTTAGCGGAAATTTTTTATTTGCAGCAGCAGATTCCGGCTGCTACACAAATGTATGAGCAATATGTTCATACAGTGGGGCAGAAAAATCAGGGTGCAAGAGCACTTTGGATTGGTGTAAGAGTGGCTCGAGCCAATGCGGATAAAATGGGAATGCAAGTGTTAGTAAACCAGTTACGTGCTTTGTTCCCGGAAAGTCCAGAATATCAACGTTATTTGCAATTACAGTATAGTACTGAGGCCGTATGGAAATAAATCCTAATTCACAGCAGCCAACTGGCTCAAGCTTACCGACTTCTGCTTTAGGAAATATTCAACGTCCTGGTGAGTATTTACGTCAAATTCGAGTTGCTCAGAATAAAGAGTTAGGGCAAGTTTCTTCAGATTTAAACATGCCGGTTAAGACTCTAACTGCTTTAGAGCAAGATGATTACAAGTCATTGCCAGAAGCAACTTTTATTAAGGGTTATTACCGTTCATATGCAAAATATTTAAATACAGATGCGACGGCAATTATTCAGCGCTTTGATGAAATTTATGCAAATGATACCGGGCTTTTACCAAACCATGCCTTAAACAACTCACCGATTAAAATCATGGGTAAACTCCCTGGTTCTAATAGTGACCGTAATAAGAAATGGTTGAAGCGTGCACTTCTTGCAATCGTGGTTATTGCTGTTGTGTCATTGATTGTCATGGGTATTCAAAAATGGACTTCTAAGAAAGAAGATGCGGATTTACCTAAAGTAAATCAATCTAGTGTTGAAGTTTTACCTATGAAAGGAAATGCCACCTCAACAGTGGGTGATCAATTGGTGCTAAACTTTAACCGTCCAACGTCTGTTCATATTGTTGATGCAACAGGTAAAGTTTTGGCGACAGGCCGTCAGTCATCAACTTTAAACTTAAATGGCGAGTCTCCATTTCAGATTCGTCTTGATGATGCAACTGCGGTGTCATTAAGTTTAAACCAAGAACAGATTTCATTGTCTCCATATACGGTAAACGGTAAAGCTGAATTCCGTTTATCCCGCTAATACCATGAGTTGAGCGATACAATGATAGAGAACCCAATTAAACGTCGACCAACACGCAAAATTCGTGTTGGGTCGGTGTATGTCGGTGGCGATGCACCTATTAGTGTGCAAAGTATGACAAACACTGAAACTTGCGATGTTGATGCAACCGTTGCTCAGATTGAGCGTTGCGTTGATGCAGGTGCTGATATTATGCGTGTTTCGGTCCCATCTATGGAGGCTGCTGAGGCATTTGGCGCAATTCGTAAGCGCGTTTCAGTACCATTAGTTGCTGATATTCATTTTGACCATAGAATTGCCTTAGCAGTTGCAGATTATGGCGCAGACTGTTTGCGTATTAATCCGGGTAATATCGGGTCAGACCAGAAAGTTCGTGAGGTCGTTGCTGCGGCACGTCATCATGGTATTTCAATGCGTATTGGTGTGAATGCGGGTTCTCTAGAAAAAGATTTACAGAAAAAATATGGCGAGCCTACTGGGCAAGCACTTCTTGAATCAGCTTTACGTCACATTGATATTTTAGACCGCCTTGATTTTCATGAGTTTAAAGTTAGCGTAAAAGCCTCAAATGTGTTTTTAACCATGGATGCTTACCGCTTGCTTTCTCAGCAAATTGATAATCCATTACACCTTGGCGTTACCGAAGCGGGTATTTACCGTACGGGTACTGTGAAATCAGCGATTGCCCTTGGCGGATTATTGATGGAAGGTATTGGCGATACAATGCGTATTTCGCTTGCTGCCGAACCGGAAGATGAAATCAAGATTGGTTTTGATATCTTAAAATCGCTTGGTCTACGCTCTAACGGCATTAACTTTATTGCTTGTCCGAGTTGTTCTCGCCAAGAGTTTAATGTTATTCAAGTGATGCAAGCTTTGGAAGAACGTCTAGAAGATATTCGTACTCCAATGGATGTGTCAGTGATTGGTTGTAAGGTAAATGGCCCGGGTGAAGCAAAAGAAGCTGATATCGGGGTTGTTGGGGCTGCGCCTCGCTCACTGGTTTATCGTAATGGTGAGAAAAGCCATTTAATCGATACCGATCAATTGGTTGATGAAATCGAAACAATGGTTCGTCAACGTGTCCAAGAGCTTGAAGAAGCTAAATCTAAAGAAATTATTCGTAGTTCATCATGAGTTCAATTGTCGCAATCAAAGGTTTTAATGACGTCTTGCCAACGCAAACAGTAGCGTGGAGACGTCTTGAGCAACATTTAGCATCGTTAATGGATGCTTATGGTTATCAACAAATTCGTTTACCGATCGTTGAGCAAACGGGCTTGTTTAAACGTGCTATTGGTGATGCCACCGATATTGTTGAAAAAGAAATGTATACCTTTTTCGATAAAGGCAATCCACCAGAGTCATTAACTTTACGTCCGGAAGGTACAGCTGGTTGTGTTCGTGCGTTGGTTGAACATAATTTGTTGCGCGGCGCTACGCCACGTGTGTGGTATATGGGACCTATGTTCCGTTATGAAAAACCACAAAAAGGGCGTTACCGTCAGTTCCACCAGTTTGGTGTAGAAACTTTTGGCGTTGCGACTCCTGACATTGATGCTGAATTGATTATGTTGACAGCTCGCTTATGGAAACGTATGGGCGTTGCTGATAAGGTTCAGCTTGAGTTGAATACTTTAGGTGAAACTGATGAGCGTACAGAGTATCGCAATGCATTAGTTGCGTTCTTAAACGAACATAAAGATGCGTTAGATGAAGATTCTCAGCGTCGCCTAACAACAAATCCATTACGCATTTTAGATTCTAAAATTGAATCTACCCAGAAAATTCTGGAAAATGCGCCGAAATTGCATGATTTCTTAAAAGAAGATAGTTTGGATCATTTTAAGCAGTTACAAGATTATTTGACTGCTGCTGGCATCCAGTTTGTAATTAACCAGAAGTTGGTACGTGGTCTGGACTATTACAACAAGACTGTTTTTGAATGGACGACTACAGCACTCGGTTCGCAAGGCACAGTATGTGCTGGTGGACGCTACGATGGTTTAGTTGGTCAATTAAAAGGTAAGCCAGATCAATCTGTACCAGCTGTTGGTTTCGCGATGGGTATGGAGCGTCTATTGCTTCTGCTTGAGCAAGTTGAACAAGCTGAAGTTATTCGCGATTGTGAAGTCTTTTTGGTTGCAGAACCTGCTTATCAAACAAATGTTTTGATTTTAGCGGAACAATTACGTGACCAGTTAGAAGCTGCAAATAGCAGTATTCGAATCAAAACAGGTTCACAAGGCAGCATGAAAAGCCAGATGAAAAAAGCTGATCAGGCTGGAGCAATCTTTGCTTTGATTTTAGGGGAACGAGAGTGGGAAGCGCAGCAGTTTGCTATTAAAGAGTTAGCAACAGCTGAACAGTCACAAGTCGCAATTGCTGACCTCGTACCATTTTTAATCCAAAAATTTACAAAATAAACTGAACATCTGGAAAAGGACAATCACATGAGCTTAAGTGATGAAGAACAATTCGACAGCTTAAAGTCGTTCGCCAAAAAATATGGTTCTGCCATGATTAGCGGAATTCTCATTGCGTTGATTGCCTTTTTTGGGTGGACATACTGGCAAAAAAAGAATCTGGCAACTAGTCAGGTAGAAACTGCAAAAGTACAGCAGTTAATGGATGAAGCAAATGCGAGTGCCGATAATCCGAATGCTTTAAGTTCAGTAACTGCATCAGCAGATAAAATTGTAAAAGATGATATCGACTCTGTTCAGGCCATACAGACTCAGTTTGTATTAGCAAAATTAGCCTATGAAAAACAGGATTATGCTGCTGCCGAAAAAGCCTTAAAGAAAGTTGAAAATTCAAAAGTTAAAGATGAAGGTTTGATTCAAGTTGTAAAATTGCGTTTAGCAGATGCACAATTGGCGCAAAACAAATATGATGAAGCACTAAAAACTCTGTCTGGTAACGTCGATCCTGCATTTAAAGCAACGGTAGAAGAGTTACGTGGCGATATCTTTGTTGCTAAGAAAGATGTTGATTCTGCTAAAAAAGCGTATCAGGCAGCTTGGAATTCGTTACTAGAACGTAAACAAGAGCGACAAATTTTACAAATTAAACTCGAAAGTGTTGGCGTTTTAGTTGAAGATCCACAGATTGAGCGCCCAATTTTGGAAACACAGGTGGAAGAGTCTTAATGAATCAGAAATTCAAACTGCCTTTGGCAATTGCAATCGCATCGGCTGTACTGGTGGGATGTTCTAGTAATAAAGTAAAAGAAGTTAAACCAAATCCTCTACCGAAATTGACCGAGTCGAAAAAGACCTTAACGCCAGTGTTTTCGCGTAGTGTTTCTTCTACTGATAAAGCTGATCCATTACGTTTGCAACTTGATGCAAACGATGGTGTGGTTTTCACTCTTGATCCAAAAGGTGAAGTAGCTGCATATCGTGGTAAACAACGCATTTGGGAAAAGAAAGTCAGCAAATTAGGCTTGAGCTCTGGTGTTGAAGCTGCTGAAGGAATTGTTGTTGTTGGTAACAGTAAAGGTCAACTCTTTGCACTAGATCAGGCAACAGGCGAACAGAAGTGGACTGCACAGTTATCTGGCGCATTGTTAAGCCCGTCATTGGTTCAATCTGGACGTGTTATTACTATTGCGAATGATGGTACTGTATTTGCTCATGATGCTACTTCAGGCCAACAAGTTTGGGCTTATAAGTTACCGAATGTTCAATTTAGTTTGCGTGGGCAGGCATCACCAGTGAGCCTTGACCCTCGTACTGTATTAATTGCTTCTGCGAATGCATATGTTTATGCAATTGATACCATTAGTGGTATTCCACGTTTCCAACGTCGTGTTGCGGTAAGTGAAGGTCGTTCTGATATTCAACGTTTAATTGATATCGATGGTGATCCTACTGTAGCTGGACAGTTTATGGTAACGACCAGTTTCCAAGGTCAAGTGACTGTAACCGATCTTGCTTCTCAACGTGTCGTTTGGAGTGAAGATTCGAGCAGTACTAAACGTCCAGAAGTTTATGACAATAAAGTATTTGTCTCTTCAACAGATGGTAAGTTAACAGCTTACGATTTAGCGTCTGGTGAAAAAATCTGGGAAAATGATAGTTTGTTAAACCGTCATTTAAGTAATCCAGTTGTGCTGGGACAAGATCTTGTTGTAGGTGATTTAGATGGCGTATTACATCTTGTTGAACCAACAACAGGTAAGTTAATTGGTCGTTCAAAAACAAGTGGTGAAGTTAATACATTACGTGTTATCGAGAATCAACTTTATGTTTCGACCCGAAAAGGCGATTTAAGTATTTGGCAGAATCGTTAATTTCGTTCGCTTGTGCTAAAATAAGCGCTTAACAAATTATGCTGTTAAAAATATCGGGGTGTTTGAATTAAATCAGTTCAAAGCCCCGTCTTTTATTATGGTCATCTCTGACCTTAAAATATATCTCCTGTACTGTTTTTAATGCTCATGCCATGAGATATGGCTGGTCTTGAATTAAGGTTATTGTATGAAACCCGTTATTGCGCTCATTGGTCGTCCGAATGTCGGAAAATCAACGTTATTTAACCAGATTACCAAGAGTCGTGATGCACTTGTAGCCGACTTCGCGGGCCTGACTCGTGACCGTAAATATGGTGATGCGACTTATCAGAATAAGTCTTTCATTGTCGTTGATACTGGCGGTATTGGTGAAAATGAGGGCGGTATTGATAACTACATGGCCGAGCAGTCAAAAACAGCAATCAATGAAGCAGATATCATTATTTTTGTGGTTGATGCTCGTGCTGGTTTATTGGCTTCAGATGAGCAAATTGCCCGTGAACTACGTACTTTGGGCAAGAAAATTTATCTTGTTGCGAACAAGGTGGATGGCGTTCATGCAGAAGCGGCTTTGGTTGAATTCTACAAGCTTGGTATGGGGGAACCTTTACAAGTTGCTGCCAGCCATGGTCGTGGCGTGCAGCAAATGCTTGAAGATGTTCTTGAGAATGTTCCTGAAGACGAAAGTGAAGAAGAACATGACAAAGCAACAGGTTTACGTTTAGCTATTATTGGTCGTCCAAATGTTGGTAAATCTACCTTGGTCAATCGATTACTTGGCGAAGATCGTGTAGTAGCATTTGACCAACCTGGTACAACCCGTGATTCGATTTATATTCCTTTTGAACGTGATGGTCGTCAATACACATTAATTGACACAGCTGGTGTGCGTCGTAAGGGTAAAGTAGAAGAAATGATTGAGAAATTCTCAATTGTGAAAACGCTACAAGCAATTAAAGATGCACATGTGGTTGTTGTAGTTCTCGATGCTCGTGAAGGGGTTGTTGAGCAAGATTTGCATTTAATTGGTTATGCGCTTGAAGCTGGGCGTGCCATGATGATCGCCATTAATAAATGGGATAACATGACCGAATATGATCGCAAACAATGTAAATTGGATGTTGATCGTCGTTTTGACTTTATTCCATGGGCGAAAGTACACCTTATTTCTGCATTGCATGGTACGGGTGTAGGGGATATGTACCCAACTATTCACCGTGCTTATGACTCATCGCATTTAAAAGTTTCACCTGCGAAATTAACCCAAATTTTGAATGATGCTACAGATGCACATCAACCGCCAATGGTGAGTGGAAAACGTATTAAAATGCGTTACGCGCATATGGGTGGACAAAACCCACCAACGATTGTGATCCATGGTAATAAGGTTGATAAGACTCCTGCGGATTATCGTCGTTACTTAGAAAACGTGTTCCGTAAAGTATATAAACTTGAAGGTACACCAGTTCGTATTGACTTTAAAACTTCTGAAAACCCGTTTGAAGGTCGTAAGAGTCAAATTGATGAACGTACTGCTGCGCGTCGTCGTCGCTACATTCAGAAATTTAAAAAAGCAGAGAAAAAATTTAATCGTTAAGCTTTTTAACGTTCAAAAACCCAAAGTTTTCTTTGGGTTTTTTATTGCAAATAAATGAGCACGTGCCAAAAGTTATGAAAAAGTGTGAGTAATAAACGTAATTTTTTGTAAATTTTATAACGAATGCTATAATCAGCATCTTTATAAAATAATTTATATTTCGACAGAATAACGCGGCTTAGGGTTCATTTTTTAGCATGGTAACATTACATCTTGCTCAGCTTATATTTACACATGCTCAGCCCTCCTATGCAGCTCTCGACTGCATCCCCGCGATGCAGCGTAGACGGTTATCACCCTTAGCTAAACTTGCTTTAAATAGTGCGATCGGTGCATTAGATGGTAATAAAGCCGATTATATTGTTTGGGTGTCAAAATATGGTGATGAGGCCAAAACTTTAAATATCTTAAAAGATGTTTTAAATGACCAAACTCCATCACCTACACAATTTTCAACGTCTGTTCATAATGCAATTTCCGGGCTTTATTCTATTTTATGTCAGGATGATACTCCCTCTACAAGCTTAAGCTGTTCATGGACTGAAAGTTTGATTGAGGTGTATGCACTTTTAAAGTCAATGACTGATATCAAGCGAGTCTTAGTCGTTGCTTATGATGAGCCATTACCTAATATTTATGCTGAGGCAGTCGATTTTTCTGCCTATGCAATGGCTACCGTCGTTACTCTAGAGCAACCTAATTTACAAATTACTGCGTGGATGCATACAGATGAAGCAGATGGTCCTGCTTTTGCTCATTTTTGGCAGGATGCTGACCAGTTAACATCTGCATTTGGGTGGAACAAATGCTAAATCTTAAAAACCTCAAGCAAAAAAGTAATTATTGCTGGCGTGTGGCTGCTACTGGTTTTAGTTTTGCCAGTTTTGGACTGGGTGGTATGGCAATTGCCTCAGTGATTGCACCAGTACTAAATGCGACAACCTCTGACTCTGAAAAGCGTCAGCAGCGTGCACAAAATGTGATTAAACATAGTTTTAAAGGCTTTACCGAAATGATGGTCAAACTTGGCATCATGACTTATTCGGTAGAAGGCTTGGAAAAGCTACAAAATAGTCGTCAAGAGTTGGTGATTGCCAATCATCCGACTTTGATTGATGTTGTAGTACTAATTGGTATGATGCAGCAGGCTAATTGTGTTGTGAAGCAGTCTCTTTGGTCGAACCCATTTACCAAAGGACCCGTACAAAGCGCAGGCTATATTTTAAATGCAGGTTCTCAGCAGTTTGTTGAAGACTGTGTAAAGCGTCTAAAAGAAAACAATGCGGCTTCTCTTTTAATTTTTCCGGAAGGAACGCGCACTGAAAAAGGGATGACCCTAAATGAGTTTCAGCGAGGCGCAGCCAATATTGCCATTCGCGCAAATGTACCAATTCGTCCAGTAGTTATTACCTGCACACCATCCACATTAACCAAGAATGAAAAATGGTATCACGTACCATCTCAACCATTTCATATCGAGGTCAAGGTTTTAGATGCGGTACAGGTATCAGATTTGTTAGACGATTTAACAGTAGGACCTAAACAAGTTCGTCAGTTAAGTCGTAGTTTTTATAAAATTTTTGATGAAGAGTTATCTTGAAATGAGCAATCTTGCTGATGAACTAAAGCAAATGATTATTGATGTTTTGGCACTTGAAGATATCACTATTGCGGATATTGATACAGAAGCGCCACTATTTGGAGAAGGTTTAGGATTAGACTCGATTGATGCACTTGAGTTGGGACTAGCTTTGAAAAAGCGTTACAACATTCATTTAAATGCAGAGTCGGATGAAACCAAACAGCATTTTAAATCAATCCAGAGTTTGGTTGCTTTAGTTGAAGCACAACAGAAGTCATAAGGAGCGTGATGATGTTATCTCAAGAGCAAGTATTAACTAAACTCCGTGAATGGATGGAAGATTTGTTTGAAATTGAACCAGAGTCTGTTCAACTCGATTCGAATCTTTATTCAGACCTTGATGTCGATAGTATTGATGCGGTTGATTTAGTTGTAAAAATTAAAGAGTTAACAGGTAAGCAAGTAAAGCCTGAAGACTTTAAAAATGTGAGAACCGTACTGGATGTTGTGACGGTTATTCAGAACATGACTGCTGAATGAAGTTTATTCTTAAAGGGATAATAACAGCACTTTTTGTGCTGTATCCCTTTATTGTGGGTTGGAGTTTGACACACGGTCAATTCATTTGGGTAAGTCTATTACTCATCGGGTTGGGTGTCGTCAGACTTTTTGGTAAAGGTAACTCTTTATTATGGCCTTTAACCGGTTTTGCTATTGTTTGTGGCAGTCTGAGCTTATTGTCACATAATCATGCGTGGTTAAAGTTATATCCAGTTGGTATGAGTTTAGGCGCATTAATTATTTTTTCGCTGACACTCATCAAGCCGCCGTCTATGATTGAGCGCTTTGCCCGACTCGTTGAACCTGATTTACCTGATTCTGGGGTGCAGTGGACCAGACAGGTGACTAAAGTTTGGTGTGTTTTCTTTTTTTGTAATGCACTGATTGCGTTAAGCACTGTGCTTTTTACCTCAACTCAGGTTTGGGTCATTTATAATGGCTTTATTTCTTATGTGCTGATGGGCATTTTGTTCCTTGGTGAATTTATTTTGCGTAAGCGACATCAGCGTTTACATTCTTCAAATCATTAATTAAAAACTATGTATTGCCATTTTCAGAAATTCATCGATTCAGCTCAGCCACTTTGTATAGACGGTGCTCTGCACTCGACCAGTTTTAATTACTTTTGGCAGGATGTGGCCTTACAAGCTGCTGCAATTGCTCAAATGGAAAATCTAACTTGGGCTTTATGGGAAGCAGATAGCTATGAATTTCTGGTTTTATTCTTTGCTGCTTTGCTAGCGAAAAAACAAGTACTTTTACCACCAAATCGAGTACGTGAACTAGAACAAGATTTTGCAGCACAGCAGATTTATTTTTTAAAGCGCCAAAATACTGAAAAAGTTGTTCCTTCATCTTTAACCTTAGACGATGCTTTTTTAGAGCAGGCGCAACTCTATTTTTATACATCAGGTTCAACTGGTGAACCTAAAAAAATTCCAAGGACACTCAAACAATTACTCAACGAAGTTCAAGGGTTAAGTCAAAGCTTTAGTTTTGATGAACATGCAATCGCGATTGCAACGGTTAGTCATCAACATATTTATGGATTACTGTTTAAATTACTGCTACCACTTGCTACTGGTCGAAGTTTTTATGTGCCTCAAATGGCATTCCCAGAAGATGTGGTACAAGCTCAAAAACAATTAGAAACGTTGGGATTAAGCAATTATTTGATCTCAAGTCCTGCATTATTAAAACGTTGGACAACCGATGTCGTTTTGCAACACTGTCAAATGGTGTTTAGTTCTGGTGGCAAGCTAGAAAGTGGTATTCGCCCTTTCTTAAATCGTCCGATTGTTGAAGTTTTGGGAAGTTCGGAAACTGGTGGTATTGCCCATCGTGCTAAAGATGAAGATGCTTGGACTGCATTTAGTAATGTGGCTATTCGTATAGAAGAACAGCAGCTCATGGTTAAGAGTAATCACGCCTATGAAGATGATTGGATTAGCACAGGTGATGGCGCTGCATGGACCGATGCAACATGTCAGACCTTTAAGTTGATGGGGCGTACAGATCGAATTGTAAAACTTGAAGAAAAGCGCTTGAGTCTAGATGCGATTGAGCAAAGTATTCAGGCTCTAGATGTCGTAAAACACTGTCATGTGTTGGTACTTGAGCATGAGCAACGTCAAATATTGGGTTGTATTGTTGTTCTGACAGAACAAGCTCGTGAGCAGTTACAACAGCAAGGTAAGGCAGCTTTTGTCAGCCATTTAAAACAACAATTAAAAGACAGCTTGGAAACGATAGCGATTCCTCGTCAATGGCGCTTCCTAAGCCAGTTACCACAAAATACTCAGTCCAAACTCAATAAAAACTATTTGAAAACTCTATTTAAGCCTATGTTACAACCCGTGGTGCTGTCACATTCTCAAAATTCAGATGACTACATTTGGGAGTTGGAATTTCCACCCGAGTTAGCTTGTTTTAAAGGGCATTTCCCAACACAACCAATTTATCCTGGGGTTGGGCAAATAGGTTTTTTACAACATTTTGCTAAATCAATTTGGTCTGATTTGAGCTGGTGTCAGGGATATGAGCAGTTAAAATTTCAAAACCTGATTCGTCCGTATGCCGTGGTACAACTCAAGCTTGCTCGAAAAGATCACAAGGTGAGTTTTGAACTACGCGATTCAGAACAGATTCTGGCTTCAGGGCGACTATTATTTGCTTTGCAAACAGAAGTAGAGGATTAAAAATGCAGTCCAATTACGGCTTTGTTGTTCCAGTTTATAATCATCCACATTATTTAGCAGATTTGATTTCTTATCTGGACAGTTTTGATCTACCGATTGTGTTGGTCAATGATGGTAGTGATGATGCTTGTAGCCAAATCTTAAAAGCATTGGCAGAGCAATATTCTCAAATTCACTTAATTGAACATGAGGTGAATAAGGGTAAGGGACAAGCCGTAATGACTGGTTTACGTGCAGCCTATGAGCTTGGTTTAAGCCATGCATTACAACTCGATTCAGATGGTCAACACTGCTGGGATGACATTCCAAAATTTATCGAGCAGTCTCGGCAACATCCAGATGCAATGGTGATTGGTCAGCCATACTTTGATGCCTCTATTCCTAAAAAGCGCTTATATGGCCGTTACATCACCCATTTTTGGGTCTGGTTAAACAGTTTGTCTTTTGAAATTAAAGACAGCATGTGTGGGTTTCGCGTATATCCGCTCGAGAGCACGATAAGGGTTTTAAATAGTGCTAAGTTCCAGCCACGTATGGGTTTTGATAGTGAAATTTTAGTACGTTTAAAATGGGAAAATACCCCTTTTATTAATGTACCAACACCTGTGGTTTATCCAGAGCAGGGAATTTCTCATTTTCATGCTTGGCGAGATAACTTAGGGCTAAGCAAAGCGCATGCAACTTTGTTTATGGGCATGCTGATTCGCTTACCGAAGCTGTTAAAGCAAAAGCTACAAGGTTAATTATGACAGATTCAGCTTCACCAAAATGGAACGACATTAAAGAGCGAGGCGGTATGTTGCCCCTTATGCTGATGTTGTGGTTTTACCGTTTTGGTGGACGTTGGTTATGCAAGTTGGTGATGTACTTTGTCATTATGTGGTACTGGTTATTTGCTGCCACAGCAAGACAGGCTTCCTTGCTTTATTTACAAAAACTGCATCATTTTGCTGGATCACAGTCGCCGTTTAACCACCAACCAAATTGGACAAACAGCTATACGCATTTCATGCAATTTGGGGAATGTATTTTAGATAAGATTGAGGGCTGGTTAGGTAATATTCCCGAGCAGGAATTGCAAGTTTTTGGGCACGAAAACTTCTCTCAGCATTATCAAAAAGGTGCTCTGATTATTGTCTCTCACTTTGGCAACATTGAGTTGCTTCGCGCCATTAAGTCAGAGCATCCGCAGAAAATTAATGTGCTGGTTTACCAAAAGCACGCGACAAAATTTAATGAGTTTTTGAAAAAAATAAATGATAAGGCAGATGTGTGTCTTTTATCAGTTGATGAGCTGGGTATTGAAACTGCAATGTTGCTGCAAGACAAAATGCAGCAAGGCGAGTGGGTTATTGTGGCGGCAGATCGAGTACCTGTGCAGTCAGATCGTGTACAGCATGTTGATTTTTTAGGGGAGTCAGCAGCTTTCCCACAAGGTGCATGGATTTTAGCAAATTTACTCAAAGTGCCTGTTATTGCGGTGTTTTGCTATCGAGTACAGCAGCAGTTTCAAGTGCATATTCACTCAATTGCTGAGCAGGTGAGTTTGCCTCGTGTTCACCGTATTGAAAGTATGCAAACCATCACTAAAACGTACGTTGCCGTACTAGAACAGCATTGTCTACGTGCTCCTTATCAATGGTTTAATTTTTATAATTTTTGGACGAAATAACATGCGTGTGTTAACCGTAGGTGAACAACCACTGAGTATTGAAGATGTCGTTTCTGTAGCCAGAGGCGAATGTCAGGTTGCTTTACCAGAAACGTCTGAGTGGCGTGAACTAATTCAAAAAGGTGCTGATTTTCTCGATCAGCTCCTTGAAGAAGAAGGGGTTATCTACGGTGTGACCACGGGTTATGGTGACTCATGTTTGGTTGAAGTGCCATTACATCAGGTGAATGAACTACCGCTGCATCTTTCACGCTTTCATGGTTGTGGTTTAGGTGAAAATTTAGATGTCATCACTGCACGTGCAGTAGTCGTGACACGTTTATGTTCATTGGCTCGCGGTTATTCAGGCGTGTCGATCGCTTTGCTGGAACGCTTAGTTTGGTTGCTGAATGAAAATGTAATTCCAGTCATTCCATCTGAAGGTTCAGTCGGGGCAAGTGGTGACTTAACACCGTTGTCCTATATTGCGGGAACTTTAGTCGGTGAGCGTGATGTCTATGTCGATGGGCAAATTGTTCCTGTTGCTCAAGTCTATACTGAAAAAAATATGCTGCCTTTAACGCTCAGACCTAAAGAAGGTTTGGCGCTCATGAACGGCACAGCGGTGATGACGGCGATTGCTTGTTTGAACTATAAAAAAGCAGAGCAAATTGCACTTGCAAGTACTTTAATTACTGCTCTAAATGTATTGGCATTAGAAGGTAATCCTAGTCATTTTGATGAAGTACTGTTTGCACAAAAACCGCATCCGGGACAGCAGCAAATTGCCAAGCAATTACGTGACTGGCTGAACAGTGATGTACAAACAGCGCATCAAAGTCCACGCTTGCAAGATCGTTATTCGCTTCGTTGTGCACCGCATATTATTGGTGTTTTTGAAGACTCAAAAGTATGGTTACGTCAGTTCATTGAAAATGAGCTGAATTCAAGTAACGACAATCCATTGATTGATCCAGTAGGGATGCGTGTATTGCATGGCGGTCATTTTTACGGTGGACATATTGCACAAGCAATGGACAGCTTAAAAATTATGATTGCCAATATTGCTGACTTGATGGATAGACAGATTGCACAGTTGGTTGACCATAAAATGAATCATGGCTTACCACGTAATTTAACGGGTGCAACAGCAGAGCGTTTGCCGCTGAATCATGGTTTTAAAGCGGTCCAAATCGGAGTGTCGGCGTGGACGGCTGAAGCCTTAAAAAACACTTTGGCAGCTTCAATTTTTTCACGTTCAACCGAATGTCATAACCAAGACAAAGTTAGCATGGGAACCATTGCTGCGCGTGATGCGAGCCGCGTAATTACCTTAACACAGCAAGTCATTGCAGCTCTTTGCTGCGCCAGTGTGCAGGCGATTCATCTGAAAGGTTTAACCACACAGTTAAGTCCAACATTGCAGGCATTTATGCAATGGACCTTACAAAGCTTTGCATTTGTCGAAGAAGACCGACCATTACAAACCGAATTACAACAGATTGTTGATCGTTTAGACCAACTTGAATTGTTTAATCAACCAGAATTTATGGGATAAGGTGAGCCAATGCATGCAGATGTAATCATTGAAATTCCATTTCATGATGTCGATACCATGAATGTGGTTTGGCATGGACACTATTTAAAATATTTTGAGATTGCGCGCTGTAAATTGCTCGATCAATTTCATTACAACTATATGCAGATGAAAGAATCAGGCTATGCATGGCCTGTGATTGAAAGCCATGTTCGCTATGCATACGGTATTGAGTTTGAACAAAAGATCCGGGTTCGAGCCATTTTAAAAGAATGGGAAAACCGTTTGAAAATTGACTATTTGATTTTTGATGCTGAGTCAGGAAAACGTTTAACCAAGGGTTATACCACACAGGTAGCAGTGAATATTGAAGCCCGTGAAATGTGTTTTCAATCGCCACAGGTTTTGTTTGATCGCTTGAATGCATGGTCTGAGTTTCAACCGAAGAGGAATGCGTGATGTCTCAATTCATCAAAACTTTAGGTTTAGGTGCTGCTGTTTGGATGAGCAGTTTAAGTGCGGTCTATGCAGCGCCAACACAGATCACTCAAATTTTTCAGCAATTGTCACAGTCTCCTACGGTTCGTGCTGATTTCGAACAGCAAAAAAAATTGCCATCGTTGAATAAAACTTTTGTATCCAACGGCTCTTTGTTGTTCTCAAAATCTTATGGTGTAGCGTGGCAAATTAAACGACCTGTGCAAGCAGATTTGATTGTTACCCCAACCAAATTGGTACAGAAAACTCAGCGTACATTTAGCCAAATACAAGTTGATCAATCGCCATATAGTTCGGTCGCGACTTTATTTTTACAACTCATGTCTGGTAATGAACAGGCTTTGGCAAAGAATTTTAATGTAGTAAGTGCGAATTATAGTCCAGCGGGTTGGAGCATGAGCTTAACTCCGAAAAGTAGCTTGTTTAAAAAGTTATTTGTGCGTGTTGATGCTCAAGGACAACAGTACGTCAACCAAATCGTGATTACCGAGAAAGCGAATAATTTAACGACCATTCGCTTTAGTCACCAGACTTCTCAACCGACGACTCTAACGGCTGCTGAGCATGCGATTTTCCAACTGGCAAAATAAGTTCACAGCGCTTTGGTTAATTGCTCTGCTACTGATCGCGGTGGGGCTTGGCGTGACATGGCTGAATAAAGATATTCATATTCAAACCAATATTTTTGCGTTATTGCCTAAAGTTCAGCAAGACCCAGAACTTGCACGTACTCAGCAGTACATGAATGAGCAACTCAACAATAAAGTATTTGTGGTGGTAGATGCCAAAGATGAAGCTACGATACAACAAGCGACTCATTTCTTAACAGTACAGGCCAAGCAAAGCCAGTTGTGGCAACCACTCAAACCACAACTTGATTTTGATCAATTTGCAAAACAGTTGTATCAACATCGAGCAGGATTGTTGAGTGCTCAAGATCAAGCCTTATTGAAAAAAAAGGATTATGCTGCGCTGACTGAACAAAGTTTGATGCAGATGATGAGTCCAGGCATGCCTGTCACTGCTGAATCACTTAAGCAAGACCCGCTATTATTGTTCCCTCGTTATGCCATGCACTTGGCAACGCCATCACAACAAGATATTGAAATGGAGCAGGGTTTTGCCACAATTCATCATGAGCAAGGTATCTCTCGGCTTTTCGTATTACAGTTGACGCAAAGCCCATACAATATTGATTACCAAGAACAGACCTCTACTTGGATTGAGCAAACTAAGCAAAAGTTAGCTGCAATGGGATTAAAATCTCATTGGACTGGAACTATTTTATTTTCAAATTTTGGGACGCAATCGGCTAAACAGGAAATCTCAACCATTGGTGTTGGCTCGACACTGGGCTTAATTTTTCTGGTTTGGTTCGGCTTTCGCTCACTGCGGCCTTTGGCGACCGAGTTTATTGCAGTTTCGACTGGAAGCTTTGTGGCGTTTGCGGTCACACATTGGGTGTTTGGCGAAATTCACCTGATGACATTGGTTTTTGGTGCAAGTCTGATTGGTGTCTGTGTCGACTTTTCATTTTATTTTATGGCGATGCAATCGCAGCATAGAAAGCTTGGTGGTTTTCAAATTCTAAAACCGCTATTACCAAGTTTGTTTATGGGTTTAATGACCACATTGGTTGCTTACATCTTTTTGAGTTTTACTCCGTTTCCTGGGTTTAAGCAGATTGCAGTCTTTTCAATTGTAGGATTAACTGCGGCGTGGATCAGCAGTGTACTGCTATTACCAAGATTACCTGCACTCAATGCCCAACCAGCAATAAAAGCACTGTCGTGGATTGGACAAGCACGGTTATGGTTTCAACAGCGTGCCAAAATTCGTTATGGCTTGATTGCAGTCATTTTAGCAGTAGGTACGGCGAGTCTTTTCTATCTTAAAAGTAACGATGATATTCGTAACTTACAAGGTATGGACGCGAGCTTAAAACAGCAAGACCAAGCGGTTCGTGAGCAATTTGGCCAGCAACAAAGTAGTGATTATTTTGTGGTGCGTGCAGCATCGGCAAATGAAATGCAGCAACAAGAGCAGCGACTGATTGGACATTTGCAACAGTTACAGTCACAAGGGAAAATCAGTGCATTTCAAGCTTTGGGACAATGGATTCCACCATTGGCAGAGCAGCAAAATAATCTACAATTATTAAGAAATATTCCAAAAGCGACTTTGCAGCAATATGCACAAAGCATGGGGCTAAATGTTAATGATATTTTACAGTGGCAACAGCAACTGGCAACACAACCGTTATTAGATTTTTCTGTATTTAAAGATCACCCTTTAGCTTTTTTACAGCCTCAAGCCAATGAACGATTAGTGATGGTGACAGGGGCAAAACAGCCTGAAGTGTTAAAGCAGCTTCAGAATGAGCATATACATTTTCAGCAACCGATTACCGAAATGTCGCAAATGTTTGCTGAACATCGAGTACAGGCTCAACATCTTCTGATTTACGCCTTAATTGGTCTGGCAGTTGGTTTGGCGCTTATTTATGGATTAAGTTCGATTGTGCCTTTGGTCTTGCCAGTCAGCTTGGCATTACTGAGCACTTTTGCTATTCAGGCATGGTTAGGTGTCGAGATTAACCTGTTTAGTATTATGGCAACTTTCCTGATTATTGGGATTGGTGTCGACTATGCAATTTTCTACCGACATGGACATGATCACCCTCAAGTAGTTGGAATGGCATTATTTTTATGTATGATGTCGACCTTACTTGGCTTTGGATTACTTTCATTTAGCCATACTTATGCAATTCATTGTTTTGGTTTAACGGTTTTATTCGGGGTTATTTTCTCATTTATCTATGCGACTTTGTTAACCCCCGCAGATGAAAAACATATTGTAAATTTACAAGACCATTCATAATTTGAATAAATTAAAAAGGAAGTTGTGCTATGAGCACTATAGAAAAAATTGACGTCGTGATTATTGGGGCTGGGCCATCAGGTAGTTCTGCTGCTGCACTTCTTCGAAAAAAGGGCTATACCGTTACGGTCATTGAAAAACAGCATTTCCCGCGTTTTTCGATTGGTGAGTCATTGTTACCGCAATCTATGGCATTTTTAGAAGAGGCTGGTTTATTAGAAACAGTCCGTGAGCATGTTGAACAATATGCTTTTCAATTTAAAAATGGTGCGGCTTTTCTACGTGGCAAACAGCGTAGCTTTTATGACTTTACAGAAAAATTTACGGAGGGTCCGGGAACAACTTGGCAAGTTCGCCGTGCAGATTTTGACAATTTGCTAGCAAAACAGGCTCAAGTTTATGGCGCAGATATACGCTTTGGACATGAAGTCTTAGATGTTGATGTTGCATCTGAACAGCCTGTACTTACAGTAATCGATGAAGAACAACAGCGTTATCAGATTCAAACTAAATTTTTGTTAGATGCGAGTGGCTTTGGGCGAATTTTGCCAAAGTTATTAGATTTAGAGAGCCCATCAAATTTTCCAGTACGACGTGCGTTGTTTACCCATATTGAAGACGGAATTACAGATGACCCAGAGTTTGACCGTAATAAAATTTTAATTACGGTGCATGAAAAAGATCACCGTGCATGGTATTGGCTGATTCCATTTGCAGATGGACGGGCTTCTTTCGGTGTGGTGGCAGAACAAGAATTTTTTGACAAATACACGGTCGAAAATGCTGAAGATAATGAACCAGAGGCAATGTTTAAGCGTATTTTGGCTGATGAATCAAGCTTGTCACATGTCTTGCGCCATGCAAAGTTTGATACACCAGTGCGGACCTTGGTGGGCTACTCAGCGAATGTAAAACACTTGGCAGACCGTAATTATGCACTATTAGGTAATGCGGGTGAGTTTCTTGATCCAGTTTTTTCATCAGGTGTTACGATTGCTCTTAAATCTTCAAGTTTGGCGGTTCCTTTGGTTGAACGAGTTTTGCAAGGTCAGCAAGTCGACTGGTTAGAAGAATATGAAAAACCATTACGCCGCGGCATTCAGGTATTTCGTGCCTATGTTGAGTCATGGTACGAAGGTGAGTTCCAAGATGTTGTGTTTTCGCAAAATCAGAATGAAGGCATTCGCCGTATGATTTCTTCATTATTGGCTGGTTATGCGTGGGATGAAAAAAATCCAATCCATAAAAATGCCAAACGTAGACTCAGCACCTTGGCAGAATATTGTCGTGAAGGCTTGGCGCAAGAACAGGTACTTGAGGGATAACCATGCAACGCAAATGGGCAACGATATTACTCAGTAGCTTTATATTTTTAAATGGTTGTCAGGTTATGCCACATGCTAAAGGGCTGCAAAGTCCTCTATGGCAGGCTCAGACTTATCAAAGGCAAGATCAAGTTGAAGTTCAGTGGAAGCAGCAAAGTTTTAGCTTCTTGTTATATCAACAGCAAAAGGGTGCTGTACTGGATATGGTCGCTTTAAGCCTGACAGGCCAGCAATTATTTAAGTTACAGTTTGATGGGCATCGGGTTCATGTTGAACAGCGTATTGATCAAATGCGTTTATTGCCTTTTGAGTTTGTGGTGCGTGACCTTTTGTTTGCGACATACCCTCAGTTTTCGCATTTAGGGCAGCAAGCTGTAGAGATGAAACAACAAGCAGACAAGCAGGTTATTTATATTGAAAAGCAGCCTGTGTTGCAGCTTAAACAGGGACAAGGAAGCATTGAATTGATTAATGAACAAGTCCCTTATACCATGACGCTGAGTTCGATTGAGAACACCTTGCAGACAGAAGAAAGCCCTACACCATGAAACATTTACCTTCAGCAAATGCAGCTCCAATGGCAGTAGGCATACAATTTAGTGTTGGTTTATCTGCATTAGGCTGCGAGCTTAATCAAATTAAACAGGCATTACAACAGCCGCAGCAAACCTTGAGTTTGCGTGATGATTTAATCGCTGATCGTGATGTTTGGGTCGGACAATATACGCATCCATTAAGTTCGAGCGTACCTGATACTTTACAGTCTGTAGATTCACGTAATCTACGTTTTGCATTAACCGCCTTATCTAAAATTGAAACAGAGTTAAAAGCTTATACAGCAACCTTTGAAAATAAACGTTTGGCGATTGTGGTGGGCACATCGACTTCTGGTATTGCAGATAATGAATTATTACTTAAGCAATATTTTCAAGGGCAAACAGATCTATCGATATCTCATTATCCTCAAGAAATGAGCTGTTTAGCGAAAGCATTACAGCAGTACTTAGGATGGGAAGGGCCAGCCTACACGATTTCGACAGCTTGTTCTTCAAGCGCTAAAGCATTAGCTGCAGGGCAGAGATTACTTCACGCAGATTTAGCTGATGTTGTGCTAGTCGGTGGCGTCGATACCTTGTGTAAGTTGACTCTAAATGGATTTAATAGCCTAGAAAGTTTATCTGAACATATTTGCCAACCCTGCGGTCTAAACCGTGATGGTATTAATATTGGTGAAGCTGCTGCGTTTTTTGTACTGAGTAAAGAACAAGCACCTGTCATGTTAATGGGAGTGGGTGAATCTATGGATGCATGGCACATTTCGGCCCCGCACCCTGAAGGTAAAGGTGCCGCTTTAGCTATGCAACGTGCATTAGATATGGCAAATATTTCCGCTCAAGAGGTGGGCTATATCAACTTGCATGGAACAGCAACTCCACAAAATGACGCAATGGAAATTAAGGCTGTAAGGCAAGTTTTTGGTGATTACCAAGTTGCTTTAAGTAGTACAAAACATAAAACTGGACATTGCCTCGGTGCAGCGGGTGCCATCGAAGCTTTTATTTGTGAGCAAGTTTTAAAAGATCAAAGTTGGTTGCCTTTACATCAAAGTGGTGAGGTTGATCCAGATTTGGCTGACCAAAACTATGTGCAAGAAGCTGAACTAAAACAATCCATTCGCTATGTCATGAGTAATTCTTTCGCTTTTGGGGGAAGTAATATTAGTCTTGTTTTTGGAGTGAAGCCCTAGTGAAACTAGATGCAATTCAATATATTCCTCATGAGCAACCGATGGTATTTATTGACCATTTAACCGAGGTTGCAGAAGGGCGAGCGCAAGCAGAACTCACGATTACGCCAGAGCTGATGTTTTGTGAAGCAGAAGGTTTGCCGACATGGGCAAGCATTGAAATTATGGCACAAACGATTAGTGCTTATTCAGGCTGGCAAGGTCAGCAGTCAAAACAAGCGCCAAAAGTTGGTTTTTTATTGGGAACGCGTAAGTTAAATTTACCGATCCCTTACTTCGCCTTGGGTTCTCGATTGATCATTCAAATAGAACAACAATATTTTCATGAAGGACTTGGGCAATTTTCCTGTGAAATTCAATATGCTGAACACTGCATTCAGGCAACGTTAAGTGTATTTGAGCCAACAGAATCACCATTTGAATAACCACAAAGAATTAGGAATACATTGTGACAAGACGAATTTTAGTAACAGGTTCAAGTCGAGGAATTGGGAAAGCGATTGCATTACAACTAGCAAAGGCTGGTTTTGATGTGACTGTACATGCACGTTCGCGTCAGGCAGAGGCTGAGCAAGTCGTACAAGAGATTCAAGCATTAGGACAAAATAGCCATTATCTAATGTTTGATGTAAATGAACGCCAGACGGTTCAACAAATTTTAGAGCAAGATGTAGAGCAGCATGGCGGATTCTATGGCGTTGTATTGAATGCAGGTCTTACCCATGATGGTGCTTTTCCAGCGCTCACCGATCAAGATTGGGATGAAGTGATTTCGACTTCCCTAGACGGTTTTTATAACGTATTAAAACCACTCATCATGCCAATGATTCACTTACGCAAAGGTGGCCGTATTGTCACTTTATCTTCTGTGTCTGGAATTATGGGTAATCGTGGTCAGGTCAACTACAGTGCTGCAAAAGCAGGTCTGATTGGTGCGACCAAAGCTTTGGCACTCGAATTGGCGAAGCGAAAAATTACTGTGAACTGTGTTGCACCAGGGTTGATTGAAACTGAAATGGTGACAGATGAAGTCAAAGAACATGCGCTTAAAATGATTCCGTTGCAACGCATGGGTCAGGTTGATGAAGTGGCGAGTGTAGTAAAATTCTTATGTTCAGATGAAGCTTCTTATGTAACCCGACAGGTGATCTCTGTAAATGGAGGACTCATCTGATGAAACGTGTGGTCGTGACAGGAATGGCTGGAATTACCTCTTTAGGTGAAACTTCCGATGAGATCTTTGCTCGATTTGACGCTGCCAAAAGCGGTATACGCTACATGCCAGAGTGGGAGCAATATGTTGATCTTCGGACCAAGCTTGCTGGCCCTGTTGAAACATTCCATGTTCCAAAACATTTTAACCGTAAAGTTACCCGTGGGATGGGGCGTGTAGCGCTTATGTCTGTGGTTTGTGCCGAAAATGCTTTACAAAATGCTGGTTTGCTTGGGCATGAAATTTTGTCTAGTGGCGAAGCCGGTGTTGCTTTTGGTTCTTCTGCGGGTAGCGTAGAGGCCGTGGGTGAGTTTGCTAGCATGTTGCTTCATCAGAGCATGAGTAAGATCAACGCAACAACCTATATTCGTATGATGGCCCACACAAGCGCAGTGAATATGACCGTATATTTTGGTCTAAAAGGCTTAACTTTACCGACCTCAAGTGCATGTACTTCTGGCTCTATGGCCATTGGGCAAGCCTATGAAGCGATTAAATATGGTAAACAACAGGTCATGATTGCGGGTGGTGCAGAGGAACTCAGTGCAGCAGGTGCAGCGGTTTTTGATGTATTGTTCGCGACCAGTGGCTTGAATGACCAACCCGAAAAAACACCGCGTCCATTTGATGCCAAGCGAGATGGATTGGTGATTGGTGAAGGGGCAGGCTGTTTAATTTTAGAAGAATACGAACATGCCAAAGCTCGAGGTGCTCATATCTATGCAGAGGTGATTGGCTATGGTAGCAACACCGATGGTCAACATGTAACTAAACCAGATGCCGAGATGATGGGGCGCTGTATGCAATTGGCTCTTAAAGATGCATCTGTAGAGGCTAAAGACATCGCTTATGTGAATGCACATGGCACCTCAACAGATCAGGGGGATGTAGCTGAAAGTCAGGCGACAGCAACAGTTTTAGGACGTAAACCAATCAGCTCTTTAAAAAGCTACTTTGGACATACGCTGGGGGCGTGTGGAGCTATTGAAGCTTGGCTGAGCATTGAAATGATGAATCGTGGCCGCTTTATTCCAACTTTAAACCTAGATGAAATTGATCCATTGTGCGGTGATCTAGATTATATCGTTCAGCAACCGAGAACTTTGGATGCTGACATTATTATGAGCAATAACTTTGCTTTTGGCGGAATTAATACTTCGCTTATTTTTAAACGTGTTAAACAATAAGGAACACAACAATGTTAAATAAAAAACTTTTATTTGTAGCAATGCTAAGTGCGGGTTTTACTGCCACTGTTCAGGCTGGAGATGAAGTACATCAGTTAAATTTTAAAGAAGCTGTAGACCGTGCAGTTGCAGATGGGACTTTAGATGGTTCAGTAAAGTTTTATTTAAAGGGTACAAAGTCTGGCGGTAAAATCATTCAAAAAGATGCTGTGACTAATAAAAAAACCAATGGTTTTGGTAAGTCAGCAGCAACGTCTTGTGACTGGGTTTTACGTTCAGCACTGATCCAAATGCAAAACAATGCTAAAGCACAAGGTGCAAACGCTGTTACCAATATTGTGAGCTATTTTAAAGCCAATGAAACTACAAGTACGACAACTTACGATTGCTATAAAGGTGCCATGATGGCGGGTGTTACCTTAAAAGGTGACGTGGTTAAATTCTAATTAATTTTAAATAAGGTCGGGATAGTGTCTAAACGTAATATTGAAGTCTACACACAGGCATTGTCCCAGCTTCTTTTAAAATCTAAACAAGGTTTTCCAGACTTCCGTACATTTAATCATTATAAAAAACAGCAAATACATAATATTAGAAACGAGCTCATAGCACAGAAATTACAAATTAAAATAACGGATTTGGAGTTTGCAAAGCATGAGCATGGCAAGCCATATTTATTGAATCACGATTTAGATTTTAATCACTCTCATAGTCAACAATACTATGCTTTAGCGATGAGTCAGCATGTTAAAGATATCGGTATAGACGTTGAAGAGTTAGACCGTAAAGTACGTTTGGACGCTCTAGCGCAGCATGCATTTCATCCCGATGAATATGCAACATGGCAAAGTCTAGAACAAGATAGAGAATATTGGTTTAAAGTCTGGACGACAAAAGAGGCTGTTCTAAAAGCTTCAGGCCTTGGTATACGTTTAGATTTAAATACTTTAAATACTCAAGCACATCCTACAGACCGTGGCGGAATATGTTCTCATCCACTGATCGGGACATTTGCTTATCAAAACTTCGTTGTGGGTAATATGATTTTAACAGTAGCATGGCGCTCAGAATTATCTTGCCGTGGTTTTCAATTTCCTACAATTCAGCTTCATTCACTTGATACTTAATAAGCGAATAGCAGACATAAAAAAACCGCGAATTACGCGGTTTTTTAGTTTAGAGCAAGCTATAAAATTAAGCTTGACCTTCAACAGCTTGAGCACGTTGCATATTCGCTTCGAACTCTGCATCAAAGTTGATTGGTGTAAGAAGTAACTGTGGGAAGCTACCTTTAGTGACTAAATCATTTACCGCTTCACGTAAGAACGGGAACAAAATATTTGGGCAATACGCGCCTAAAATATACGGTAAGCGATCTTCTTCGATGTTATCAATCAAGAAAATACCTGATTGAGTGATATCTACAATGAACGCTGTTTCGTTGTCGTTATCGGCTTGTACCACAACTTTTAAAGAAACTTCAAAATGAGTTGGATCAATTTTTTCTGCAGCAGAAGAAAGATTGATATTGAGTTCAGGTTGCCATTGTTTAGTAAAAACCTGCGCCCCAGGAACCTCAAAAGAAATATCTTTTGTATAAATACGCTCTAAAGCTAATTGTGGTTGAACTTGTTGTTCTTCGCTCATTGTTTTTTCCTTAATATGGATGCGAGATTAAGCCAATAATTCGTCGAGTTTACCTTCACGCTCTAAAGCATAAAGTTGGTCAAAACCACCAATAAACTGATCGTTAATAAAAATTTGTGGGACAGTACGATGATTAGTGCGTTGCATTAATTCAACACGTACTTCCGGTGCTTCAACAGAAAGATTTACTTCTTTGTAAGCAACACCTTTACGCTCAAGTAACTGTTTAGCACGAACACAATACGGGCATACAGAAGTTGAGTAAACAATGACATTTGCAGCCATAATAATTCTCCTTAAGCTTTTGGTTTGCTTTTTACAAGAGGTAAGCCTTGTGCTTTCCAGTTACTAATGCCACCATCGAGTCGATAGCTGTCATGGTGAGCAACTTTTTGCAAAGCACTACCAGCGACTTGCCCGAGGTTGCAAATAAATACTAATGGACGGTCACTTGCTTTTAATTCATCAGCATGACTTGCAATTTGGCTGAAAGGAATATTGCGGCTACCACTAATATGACCTTCACGGAAGTCTTTACTATCGCGCAAGTCGATGAGTATGGCATTTTTCGCTTTCACTAAAATACCAAGCGACTGTGGTGAAATTTTACGACCGTTACGTTGACCTTCAAAAATGAAGAACAACACGACCAAGACTCCGAGCGTACCAAACAAAATGGGGTGATTCCCCATAAACTCTAACCAGCGTTCCACAAGTCACCTAAAAAAAATTAAAAACAAAATTGACCTAGAGTATAGCGTATATAGATGGTGATCAAAATCACCACTTCAAGGGCAAAGCGGACAGAAAATTAGTTTTTTTGCTGTGCTTCTTGAATCTCATCATTTAAACGCAAAAAGCTATCTAGGCGCCGTGGTAAAATTTCACCAGATTCTACAGCATGTTTTAACCCACAGTTCTTTTCATGAGTATGGGTGCAATTACGGAATTGGCAAGAACCCAAATGTGCTTCAATTTCTGGAAAGCCCATACGAATTTTTTCTAAATCAAGATGCCAAAGCCCAAATTCACGAATTCCCGGTGAGTCGATTAACGCCCCATTTTTACCGAAATTCATTAAACGTGTAGAGGTTGTTGTGTGCTGACCAAGTGCAGAGTTTTCAGAAATAATATTTGTTTTTTGCTCTGCTTCTGGAATGAGCACATTAATTAAAGAGCTTTTTCCTACACCTGACTGGCCAACGAAAGCTACTGTTTCGCCATCTAAACGTTCAGATAAAGCAGAGATATCTCCCTTTTTAGACTGACAAATCATCACCTCATAACCCAAAGTTTTATATTCTTCTAATAGTGTGAGAATTGGGTCATTTTCGGTTAACAAATCAGACTTATTGAGGACTAAAAGAGCAGGAATATTAGCATCTGCACAAGCAACTAAATAACGGTCAATTAACGTTGGTGCAGGTTCAGGAAGTGGTGAAAAGACAATCACAATCAAACTGATATTTGCTGCCACAGGTTTAACTTTGTGATAACGGTCTGGACGGGTAAGTAAAGAGGTACGAGGGTGAATGGCTGTAATAATACCTAAACCCGTGTTTGGGTCAGCTTGCCATTTAACTCGATCACCAGTCACAAGTAATTCTAAGTTTGTTCGAGTATGACAGCGCCATACGCTTTTGAGCTCGATAGGTTTCCAGAAAGGTTCTGGCTCTCCTTCGGCAACTTGAGGTTTTTCTGGGTGATGCTCAGGTACAGAGAGTGCTTGTACTTCAAGTTGGCGGCCATAATGTTGTACAACGAGTCCGTCCAGATCTTGTGAAGTATCAGCCTCTTCTTGGCGAGTTTTGTGCTGTTTTTCAATACGACGTTGCTGTTGTTCAGTTAAACGACGCTTACGAATTAAAGCCATTCATATCCCAAAAAAACCACTGTTTGAAGATGGCAAAAATAGCATGAAGCGGCTATAGAATTACAGCGCAGATGCAAGAAATTTGCTACTATTGATGTTTTTACGGCATTTTAGAACGTACATACATGAGCAGTACTTTAAATACACGATTAATTTGGATTGATCTGGAAATGACCGGATTAGATACCGATAATGACCAAATTATTGAAATCGCAACAATTATTACAGATGATCATTTAAATGTACTTGCCGAAGGTCCGGTTTTAGCCGTTCACCAGCCTGACCGTATTTTAAATGCAATGGATGAGTGGAATACCCGCCAACATGGGCAGTCTGGTCTGATTGAACGAGTTCGTCGCAGCAAATTAACAGCTCGTGATGCTGAGTTACAAACTTTAGAATTCCTAAAAAAATGGGTGAATCCAAAAGTTTCACCGATGTGTGGTAACTCGATCTGTCAGGATCGCCGTTTCTTACACCGTCTTATGCCTGAACTTGAGCAGTATTTTCACTACCGTAATCTTGATGTATCTACGGTAAAAGAACTTTCAAAACGCTGGCGCCCTGAAATCATGAGCGGTTTGAAAAAGAATGCATCGCATTTGGCAATGGATGATATTCGTGACTCGATTTCTGAGTTGAAATACTACCGTGAATATTTTTTTATCATGAACACTGACGGTAAAGATTAATGACTTTGCCTGAGTGATATGAAAGGGAGGCTATTGCCTCCTTTTTTATTGTTTAAAGGGGATTGTTACAATAATGCCGATCGCCTGATTTGGCTTTCATATTCATTTTGCTTAAAATGATGTTTTAAATTTTTATTATAAAAAGAGAGCATTTATGCAAAGTAATAACCCGATACTGACCCGTGTTGAAACGGTCAGTGACTATAGTCAACCGATGACTGTGCAAGGTGCGATTCAAAAATCTGTAATGTTGACAGTTATTGCTGCTGCGGTGGGTGTCGCTTTATTTTTCTATGCAGCCTTTACTGCAAATGTTGGCATTGCTTACGCGGCTTCAATTGTGGGTGCAATTGGTGGCTTGGTTTTAGCTTTAATTACAACGTTTAAACCAACGACCGCGCCAACATTGGCAATTCCGTATGCCTTATTTGAAGGGGCTTTTTTAGGTGGTATTTCTTTTACTTTCCAGTTGAAATACCCAGGTGTTCCTCTTCAAGCTTTATTAGCGACTTTCGTTACGACTTTGGTGATGTTTGGTCTATATAAGTTCCAAATTATACGTGCAACTGAAAAGTTCAAGTCAGTTGTAATTTCTGCATCTTTGGCGATCTTTATTGTATTTATCGTCCAGATGGTCATGCGTTTAGCATTTGGTTCAAGCGTTCCTTATATTTTTGAAAGTAACTGGTTAGGCATTGGCTTTGCTGCATTTGTTGCAGTGATTGCTTCACTTAACCTGATTTTAGATTTTGATTTAATTGAAACTAATGCAGCATATCGCGCACCAAAATTCATGGAATGGTTGTGTGGTATCGCATTACTTGCAACTTTAGTGTGGATGTATATTTCTTTCTTACGCTTACTTGGCTTATTGTCTGACGACTAAGATTGAATTCATCGAGAAGTCGCTCCTTATCAGGAGCGATTTTTTTTCGTGCGATTTTTGAAAAAAGATGCATTATGCAATTTCGAAAACCGCTGAATATTGGCATTATGCTTGAAATTGTTTTGAGTGAGATCGGCATGACACAAGGACTTTTAGCAGGTAAGCGCTTTTTGATTGCAGGCGTTGCTAGTAAATTATCAATTGCTTTTGGTATTGCACAAGCATTACACCGTGAAGGTGCAGAGCTTGCATTTACTTATCCAAACGAAAAATTAAAAAAACGTGTGGATGAATTTGCTGAGCAATTCGGTTCTAAGCTTGTGTTTCCATGTGATGTTGCTGTTGATGCTGAAATTGATAATGCATTTGCAGAACTTGCAAAACATTGGGACGGTGTAGACGGTGTTGTGCACTCAATCGGCTTTGCACCTGCACACACGCTTGATGGTGACTTCACTGACGTGACTGACCGTGACGGTTTTAAAGTTGCTCATGACATCAGTGCATACAGCTTTATTGCAATGGCTCGTGCTGCAAAACCTTTATTACAAGCTCGTCAAGGCTGTTTATTGACTTTGACTTACCAAGGTTCTGAGCGCGTTATGCCTAACTACAACGTAATGGGTATGGCAAAAGCTTCTTTAGAAGCGGGTGTTCGCTACTTAGCATCAAGCTTGGGTGTTGATGGTATTCGTGTAAACGCGATTTCTGCGGGTCCAATCCGTACTTTAGCTGCTTCTGGTATTAAGTCTTTCCGTAAAATGTTAGATGCCAATGAAAAAGTTGCGCCGTTAAAACGTAATGTAACGATTGAAGAAGTAGGTAATGCAGCGTTGTTCCTATGCTCACCTTGGGCTTCAGGTATTACTGGTGAAATTCTATATGTAGATGCTGGTTTCAATACTGTAGGTATGAGCCAATCTATGATGGATGATGAATAATTAGATTTATCTAATTTATATAGTAAAGCCGCTTTAATAGCGGCTTTACTTTAACAACTTAATTTCACTTTTGTGTCATTTCAAAATTAATATAAATATATCGCTATAGTCTAATTATTCGTTTTGGGGATAGGGTCCTTCAATAGACCATTCATGATCTTTGTAATATTCAAGCCATTCATCAAACATAGGATCATCTATACCGCAGCGCGAGAATTCATCTTGCAGAGTGCAGGAAAATGAATTGCTCTCCATGCTCCATTTAATAGATTTAATTTTTTGGTTTCTTTCAAGAGGAAAGTCAATTTCTAAGCCAATGAAAGGAATAAATGGCATTTCAATCTTTTTATATGCCACTGCCCAATTCTTCGATTGGTCTAAAGTTTGACTATCCCAGATGTATAAAAGAAGGTGAACTTTTGCATATTGCTATCCATGTTAAGAAACTTGTTTATAATTTAATAAATACTTAAATATCCAATTTGTGAAGCCGTACTTTGGTAATTTTATATCGCTTCGTAGAGCTTATCTGGTAAAAGTACATAGTTAAGCAATTTATACTATTTGTTCTCTCATATATTTTTTTGCTTGGTTTAATATATCTTCACCCATTGTTTTCGAAATTAAATCATCAAGTTCACCTGCTATAAATTGTTCGAAAGAAACAGACTTTGAACCACTCGAATGAGCAAAACGCCCATATGTACAAATGACATTTTTTTCCTTGTGAATTATCAATTCATATAGTTCATCTCCAATGTTGTCTAAAGTCCACTTTTTGATAATTCCATTTACCCAAGGTTCGTGCATTTAACTACTCTCTTTTGATATATCGTTGTGATAATAAAATATAATTAATTGGATTTTCTATCTTATTTTATCGACATATAAAAACAATATTTTCGTCAAGATGCATAATAATCAAGAGTTATCAGCCCTTCGAAAATGAGCTGATAACTCTAATTGAATAAAGAAATAGCATCTATAGTGCTATTAATTTGGCAGTTCTTTTACAGGTGAACCACCTAAAGCTTGCATGAGAGTGACATACGCGTTGTATTGGCTTTGCTTGGTTTCAACAAGACTTAGACGTGCAGTACGTGTGGTTTGCTGAGCATCGAGAAGTGTTTTTAATGCGACAGCACCATAACGGTAACGGACTTCAGTTAAACGTTCAGTTTTTTCTGCAAGTTCAACATTACGTTCCTGTAACGCTACTTGTTTGTCGAGTTCGGTACGACTCGATAAAGCGTTTTCTACATCAGCAAAAGCCTGATAAAGCGTTTGACGATATTGAATAATCGCTTTTTCATAATCCAGATTGCTAATTGCGATATCTTTCTTCATATCGTTATATTGCAAAAACGGTAAGCTCAAACTCGCCCCAAGCGTCAGGGCAGGGTTATGTAATAACTCCGTTAACGATGTGCTGCTTGAGCCCAAACTACTCGTTAAGCTAATCGATGGATAGTAGCTCGCCTTAGTAGCATCTTTAGTGGCTAATGCTTTTCTTAAACGTAATTCACTTGCTTGCAAATCAGGGCGGCGCGATAAAATATCGGCAGGTAAACCAGCACCAATTGCAGGTAGAGCAGTGCGTGGTAAACGCTTTGGCTCTTGAATGTTTAATTGTTGCAATGGCTCATGCAATAGCACTGCAATAGCCGTGCGTGTTTCAACTCGTTGTTGTTCAATCTGGCTTAAACTCGCTTTCTGGCTTTGTACCGATTGTTCTGCTTGAGTCAGATCTACACCTGAAACTGCGCCAGCTTTATATTGAATTTGTACCAAGTCATAAAGCTTTTGTGATGTTGCGAGACTTTGCTGGGCAGTTGTGTAGCGCTCATTTAAATAACCGAGTTGCCAATAGAGTTTTGCAGTGGTTGCAATTAAACTTTGTCCAGTGGCTTGTAAGTCTTGTTCGGTCGCTAAGGCTTCCCATTTACTTGCTTCAGTTTGGCGTGCAAGCTTGCCAAACAAGTCAAGCTCATAGCTTACACCCGCACTCATTGATAGACCTTTAGAGCTATCATCTCCCGAATTTAAATCGAAAGAATGTCCTGTAGAAACGTTTGAGCTGGTACGTAAGCCTTGTTTGTTTGCAGTTAGATCAGCTTGTAGACGGGCTTGCTTTAAGGCAATACCTGCAACTGCTAAATCACTGTTACGTTCTAATACATTGCTTACAAGCTGATTGAGCTGTGCATCATTGAAAAGCGTCCACCAACGATCAGAGTATTGATCGGCAGATATGTTTTTTGCTTTTGCTGTGTCATATTGAAAGCTACCCGGAACTTGTACCGCAGGCGTTTCATAAGGTGTTTTTACTACAGCTGCACATCCTACAAGAGAACCTGTGAGAAGAAGTGCTGTGCTGAGTTTAGTCATAGAGAAAGACATGCAATTTTCCTTATTCTCGAGATAGTGCGGCAACAGGGTCAAGTTTCGCGGCATTCTTGGCAGGCAAGAAACCGAATACGACACCAATCAGTGTTGAACAGACAAATGCCGCAATAATAGAAGTGCTTGAATAAGCCACGCTAAAGTTACCGCCAGCAAATTTATTAATGAGTTGTCCAAGGCCAAGCGATAGTAAGACGCCAAGCACACCACCAATTAAACACACCAAAATTGCTTCAATTAGGAATTGCTGCAGAATATCACTTTGACGAGCACCTACGGCCATACGTACACCAATTTCTTGAGTACGTTCAGTCACAGAAACCAACATAATATTCATTACCCCGATACCACCAACCACCAGTGAAATTACGGCAATTGCTGAAACCAGAAGCGTCATTGTGCTGGTTGTTTTCTCAATGGTTTGACGGATACTGTCACTGTTCATGGTGAAAATATCTTGTGCACCATGGCGCTGGGTTAATAAATTTACAATCGCATTTTCTGCGGCAGCAGTTGAATATTTGTCATTAATACGAACCACGATATTACGTACATTAGACTGACCCAACATACGGCTCATTACGGTTGTATACGGCATATAGACATTTAACGTATCATCTGAACCCATGCCGCTTGTCTGCGGCTCTACAATCCCGATAATACGTGCTGGTACACTACCGAGCAGTACGACTTGGCCAATTGGATTGCTACCATCTCCAAAGAATTGTTTTTGCGTATTAGTATCAATGACAACATCTTGTGAACGATCACGCACACTACGTTGGTCGAAAGTTTGCCCATCTTTAAAGACTAAACCTTTTACATCGAAATAATCGTTACTCACACCATTAATGGTCGCATTTGCTTCATTCTGCTGGTAACGCATGGTTTTGGATGTACTGACGATTGGGCTGACTGCGCTGACATAAGGTTGAGTCATTAACGCATCAGCATCGGCAGGAACCAATGTTTTAAAGTTTGCAGTTTTGGAGTTATCACCAAAACCACGGCCCTGAAACACCGTAATCGTATTTGTTCCCAGACTACTAATATTACTTAAAATTTGTTGTTGAGAACCTTTACCTAGCGCGACCACTGTAACAACAGATGCAATACCAATAATGATCCCAAGCATGGTTAAAAAAGTACGCATGCGGTGGGCATTCATAGACAGTAAAGCCATTTGAAAAGCTTCTGACAAACGATCTAAAGTAGAACGCCATGCAGAAATACTTTTGCCTTTCTTTTGTTTGCCTTGCAAAGCAGGAGCGGCATCAGGATCAGAATTGCCTGGTTCGGCTGCTTGATCAGGAACATTAGGACGGTCACTAATAATTTCTCCGTCACTAATTTCGATAATACGCGTCGCATTTTTTGCAACTTGCATATCGTGGGTGACTAAAATAATAGTATGACCAGCGGCATTGAGTTCACGCAAAATACGCATCACCTCAACACCACTATGAGAGTCGAGTGCCCCCGTCGGTTCATCTGCCAGAATAACGTCACCGCCATTCATGAGCGCACGGGCAATAGAAACACGTTGCTGCTGACCGCCAGAGAGCTGGCTTGGTCTATTAAGTGTTTTAGTACCTAAACCTAATTCAGTCAGTAGAGCCGTTGCGCGTTGTTTACGCTCAGAAGGGGTAACACCTGCATAAACAGCCGGAACTTCAACGTTACCTTCAGCAGATAAGTCTCCCAGTAAATGGTAGCGCTGGAAAATAAAACCAAAATATTCACGACGTAGTCGAGCCAGTTGATCTGGCTCGAGTTTACCAGTCTCTTGTCCACTGACCTTGTAACTACCACTCGTAGGGCGGTCTAAACAGCCCAAAATATTCATGAGTGTTGACTTACCGGAACCAGACTGACCGACAATGGCAACCAGTTCGCCCTCGTAAATGGTAAGGTCAATGCCTTTTAAAATTTGTATCGTGCTTTCGCCAGCAGGGAATTCCCGGACTAGATTGCTGACTTCAAGCAAAGCTTGTTTTGTCATGCTTACATTCCCATTGGGCCACTACGGCGACGATTATTACTACTATTAGCTGATGCAGCAGAAGTATCTGCGCTATCGGCAATGACAACTTGATCACCTTGTTTTAAGCCTGCAAGAACTTGTGCATTTACACGGTTGTTAATGCCAACCAAAATTTGAGTTGGTTTAGTTGTACCATCAGCTTGTAATACACGTACAACACTTAACGTTAATTTGCCTTGTTCAATTAACTGTTTTTGCTCAGCAGTCAGGTTAAGACGCTCTAAACGAGCTCCATTTCCTTGTGATTTTTTAGCAGCTTCAGGTGTAGAGCTTGCTTTATCAGATGATTGGCCTGATTTTCTTTGACCTGAAAATTGTTTAGAGCTAAGTGCTGATGATGGAACGAGTAGGGCATTTTTAGCTGAGTTTAATACGATATAAACTTGTGCAGTCATATCAATACGCAATTTACCATCGATATTTGGCACATCGAATAAGGCATTATAGTAAACAGCTGAACTCGTTGTTGAGCTTGTCGTACTTGTTGATTCGCTAGAAATAGAATCTGGAGCAGGTTCAATCTGACGTAAAGTTGCATAACGCTTAGTGTCTTCACCTAATGTAGTGAAATAAACCTGTTGTCCTTTCTCAACTTTCATAATGTCAGCTTCACTGACTTGAGCCTTGATCGTCATATTTTGTAGTTTTGCAATTTTGACAATTGTTGGCGCACTTTGATTGGCGTTTACTGTTTGACCTTCTTCGGTCACAATCGCAACAACCGTACCATCTGTTGGAGCAACAATACGCGTATAACCAATATTGGTTTGCGCCGTAGATTTTGTGACTTTTGCCGATTCGATTTGTGCATCTAACGCTTTGATTTGTGCCTGAGCTGTTTTATAGCTTGCCTCAGCCGATTCTAAATCTGCACGCGGTGTTGCATCTTGCGCATACATTTGTTGCTGACGGCGGTATTCAAGTTGTTTTTCATTCAAAGAAGCAACTTGCTGAAGGCGCTGTGCTTCTAAATTTTTAATATTTGCATCAGAAGTTTTTAAACTATTTTCTTGGGTCGTTGAATCAATCTGTGCAATAAGTTGACCTTGCTTAACCTGATCGCCAAGTTGCACATACATCTTTTTAACCTGACCAGATACCTGAGCACCGACACTAATCAGTTTGGTTGCATCAAGTGTACCCGTTGCAAGTACATTATTTTCAATATCCCCGCGTGTTACTTCGGCAGTAATATATTGAGGCTGCTGCTGTTTTGGCTTGAAAAACTTCCAGGCTAAAAGAGCAATAATGACTATACAGACGATGATAATAACAAGTTTGATTGGCTTTATTTTTGGCATGGCGAGAGGTCGAAAAGTTTAAAATTTAATTTAGTATAAAAGCGAAATGAGGATAAAACGTGAATTTTTATGATATTTCAGGAATGAAGAAAAAGGATACAGTCGAATTACTGTATAAATAATGTTTTTCCACATAATTCAGCAATCGCTTGCTGCATTAAATGTTCTGCATTTTCGTTCGACATTCCTTTAATTGCTGCATCGATTTGCAATAGAAGGGTAGACCAGCCTAGAAACTGTTGTGGATTTAGTCTTCTTAATGCTTGTTGATATAAGCTGACTTTTGTTTTCCATATACCGAGCTGTAAGGCATTATGGGGTTGTTCAAACAACTGCATCAACAAGCGCATTTCTTTACTTAAAGTCCATAAAATCAGACTGTCTGGTTCGCCTGCTGCAATTAAATATTGAAAAATCTTAATAGATTGGCCAAGGTTGCCTTCTAATAATGCATCACTTAAATCATAGGTGGTATAGCGTGATTGATCTTGTAGGCACGCATATAATTGTTCAATTTGAATCAGTTGTTGGTCTGGAAATGTGTCTCTTACACGCATCAAGCTATTTTTAGCTGCAAGCAAATTGTGCTCATGATGTTGCATTAGCCATTGCCAAGCATCATTGTCGAGTTGAATTTCAAGTTTCTCTGCTTCAGCAGATAAAATTCTTTGACGATCTTGAGGGTAATTTGCCGTGAGGGCAACTACAACCCCATTTGCCTCAACAACTTGGAAAAAAGCAGATTTTAAGCTGCTACTATCTTGTTTGGGTAAAACAATTAATAGGAGGTTATGTTCATTATGTTGTATATAGCTTTTGAGTTGTTTTAAGCCATTCGCATCAGGTTTTATATTGCCGTGTACTTCAATAGCAAGCTGCTGAGAAAATAAAGATAAGCTATTAAGTGCGTTAAAAACATTTTTCCAGTCGCTTACGCTACTAATATCATAGCGCTGTCTTTCAACTTCTTGTTGTTGCCAGCTTTTTCGAAAGGCATCTAATAAATTTTGTTCTAATAAAGGCTCTTGCCCATGCAAAATCCACGCACCCCGAGCTTCCGGAGTACGTTTTAAGGCTTGTAAATAATCAATTTTCATTGCTGGTAAAAATACAGATTAAGGCTGAGCTTTTGGTAAGCGATTTGCTGAAATCTGACGAGTAATTTGCTGTGCAATATCATCAATTACAATACGTTGTAAGTAACTTTCTTGCTGATTTTCAGTGTTGACTGTTGCCAAGTCATATTGATAACTACGAGATGCAGTTAATGAGCGTGGCTCAGTAATTTTATTACCCTGACGATCTTCAATCTGAAAGGTTACGGTCAAACGTAATAATACTTCAGTTAGTTTTCCATTTAAAAGCTGACGACGTGGTGTGTACTCTAAAACACGAAGTACATAGGCATCATTATCATTGCTGAGTTGAACACCATTTGCAGCTAAATACACTTTTAACTGCGTTTCCAAATCATCAGTTTTAGCTGGTAACTCAAGGCTTAACTTTTTATAAACAAGCGGAGTCGCAGTCGGGTTGGTTCCTTTTAAATGAAATCCACACCCGACTAAGCCTGCACTAAGGCCTAAGGTTAAAACAACAGCGGCTAAACGTTTGGCTAAGTGCATGCTTGATCCTCTCATTAATAACTTTAATTAAACCACGAGGTTAACTAATTTATTTGGAACCACAATTTCTTTTTTTGTTGGTCCAGTTAAGAATTGTTGAACTTCTGGTAGAGCTTTAGCTTGAGCTAATAGATCTTCCTTAGAAATATCAACAGAAACTTCAAGTTTACCGCGAAGTTTACCATTAACCTGTACAACAATCGTTTGTGTATTGCGTGTTAACGCAGAAGCATCAACTTCAGGGAAAGTTGCTGCTGTAACATCTGTACCAAATTGAGCCAATAAAGTTTGGCTTAAATGCGGTGCAAACGGTTCAAGTAAAGTTAAGAGTGTTGTGATTGCTTCACGTTCTACAGCAATGTCATTGTCATCTTTTGCTTCAAACTTGTTGCTTGCGTTTAATAGTTCCATTAAAGCAGCAATCGCAGTATTGAATGCATGACGACGTTCAATATCATCACTTACTTTTTGAATAGTTTCGTGTGTTTTACGACGTAAGTCTTGAGCATCTTTAGATAAATTAGCTGTATCGATTGTAGAAGCTGAGTTGCCCTTTTCAAGGAAGCCAGCTACAAGGCGCCATACACGTTTCAAGAAACGGTTTGCACCTTCAACACCTGCATCAGACCATTCTAAAGACTGATCTGGTGGAGCAGCAAACATCATGAATACACGAGCTGTATCTGCGCCGTATTGATCAATAATCGCTTGTGGGTCAATACCGTTATTTTTCGACTTAGACATTTTTTCTTGTCCGCCGATCACAACTTCTTGGCCGTCACCTGAATATTTTGCAGAAAGAATACGACCTTTCTCATCACGTTCTAGTTCAATATCAGCTGGGTTGAACCAAGTTTTTTTGCCATTTTCTGCTTCACGATAGAACGTATCTGCAAGTACCATGCCTTGAGTTAACAAGTTGGTAAATGGCTCATTACCTTGTACAACGCCTTCATCACGCATTAATTTGTGGAAGAAACGTGCATAAAGTAAGTGAAGAATTGCGTGTTCAACACCACCAATGTATTGGTTTACAGGAAGCCAGTTTTGAGCTGCTTCAGGTTTAACCATACCACCAGTAAAGTCTGGAGAAGCATAGCGTGCATAGTACCAAGATGACTCTACGAAAGTATCTAAAGTATCTGTTTCACGACGAGCATCGCCGCCACAACAAGGACATTTAGTTTCATAGAATTCAGGCATTTTGTTAAGCGGATTACCTGAACCATCTGGAACAACGTCTGTTGGTAATACAACTGGAAGCTGGTCTTCTGGAACTGTGACTTGACCACAAGTATCACAGTTAATCATTGGAATTGGACAACCCCAGTAACGTTGACGAGAAACACCCCAGTCACGTAAACGGAATTGAACTTTAGAGTTTGCTAAAGCTTGTGGTTCTAATTTTGCAAGGAATGCGTCAAACGCAGCTTGGAATTCTAAACCGTCAAACTCACCAGAGTTAACAAGTTTACCTTCTTTAGAACCGTACCATTCTTGCCATTCAGTTGCAGAGTAATCTGCATCGTCAGCACCTTTGGCATCAATCACTTGCTTAATTGACAAGTTGAACTTGTTAGCAAACTCAAAATCACGTTCGTCATGCGCTGGTACAGCCATTACTGCGCCAGAACCATAAGACATTAGTACGTAGTTTGCGATCCAGACGGGAAGCTCTTCACCAGTTACAGGATGTTTTACAAACAAACCTGTTGCCATGCCTTTTTTCTCGGCTGTTGCCAAGTCAGCTTCTGCAACTGAACCCATGCGGCACTCTTCAATAAATGCAGCCAATTCAGGGTTGTTTTCAGCAGCTTTAAGCGCGAGAGGGTGTTCTGCTGCAACAGCAACATATGTCACACCCATTAGCGTGTCGGCACGTGTTGTATAAACAGTTAAACCATCAGCATAGATTTCAGTATTGGCTGAAGGGAAAGTAATTTCCATGCCTGTAGAGCGACCAATCCAGTTACGTTGCATGGTCAACACTTGTTGAGGCCAGCCGTCTTGTAAAGTGTCAAGATCGTCTAATAATTCTTGTGCATAGTCCGTAATACGGAAGTAGTACATTGGAATATCACGTTTTTCAACCAATGCACCTGAGCGCCAGCCACGACCATTTTCAACTTGCTCGTTTGCTAAAACTGTTTGGTCAACCGGATCCCAGTTTACTGTTGAAAGTTTACGGTAGATCAGGCCTTTTTTATAAAGCTGAACAAATAACCATTGTTCCCAGTGATAATACTCTGGTGTACAAGTCGCGAATTCGCGATCCCAGTCTACAGATAGACCTAATTTTTTTAATTGGTCACGCATGTAAGCGATGTTTTCAAATGTCCATTTTGCCGGAGCAACTTTATGGGCAATTGCTGCGTTTTCAGCAGGTAAACCGAATGCATCCCAACCCATAGGTTGTAATACAGTTTCACCTTTTAAACGGTAAAAACGACTAATTACATCGCCAATTGTATAGTTACGCACATGCCCCATATGCAGCTTGCCGCTTGGGTAAGGAAACATTGACAGGATGTAGCGATGTTTACCTTCGACAGTGTCGGCAACTTTAAAGACTTTACGATTTTCCCAATCTTGTTGAACTGATGGTTCAATCGTGTTTGCTTGATATTCGGGGTCAATGTGAGAAATAGTCATAGACGTAAGCTATACAACGAAAATTGAAATGAAAGATTGCTGCACAGCATAGCGCAAAATAACAGGAAATGTCAGTTTTTAGATCAGGATTTTATCTTTTAATATGAACAATAAACATTTCTCAATCTATTCTTCTTTATTTTAAATAATAGAGGAGTGATGAAAATATTCACCACTCTCATTTTACTTATCGCGGTGTTGGAGCAGATGGGGTAGATGCTACAGGTGGAACAGCTACTGCTGGTGCATTTTTTTCCTGTGCGACGTTAGTTGCCTCTTGCACTACTTTATCTGTTTTATCTTGAGATTGTTGTTCTGGAGAAGGCGTCGAATTTTTTACGGATGATTGGCTACCGTAAGTTGAAACTTTGTCCAAATGTTTTGCACTCTTAGGTGGTGGAGTCGTGGTGTAATGGGTGGAGCCATTTTTATCCATCCATTTGTAATATTGCTGTGCCTGACTTTGGCTTGAGCAAACTAAAATCACTGTTGCAACTGCCGTATATAAGCTTGTTTTTAAATAAGATAAATTCATATTAGATATTCCCCAAAGAAAGCTGGCTATATTTAAATAAAGTTCAGAAATAAGCAATTTACAATGCATGGTTTTATATAAAAAAGAAGAATTATTTTTAATAAATAGAGGGTAGAACTACCAAATTTACGATTTAATTTTAGATTAAAAAAGAAGCAGCTAAAATTTTTTATGGAAAAACCTTTTCTTTAATCTTGACTTTAGTGAATTAAACAACAAAAATGCTTCCTTTAGTTTTATATGCGATTATTTGATCACCCTTCGAATAACCGTCATGTTTTGTAATAGACACTCTCTCTAGCCGAGAGATTGATTTTACTTAAAGTATGTATATCCAGACATGCTTTATTAATGTTAAAAAAGCTTATACGGCTGAAAAACAGAAATTTTTCTATTGCAACGAAAACTAGACAATATGTGTGCTATAACAGTGCAGACAATTCAATGAATGAAACACTATTTGTGCCTTCCATAAATAGTGATAAAGATTTTAGGGTGAATCACGTTGGAACTTTTATCTGGTGGTGAAATGCTCGTTCGTGCTCTTGCGGACGAAGGCGTTGAACATGTTTTTGGTTATCCAGGCGGCGCTGTATTACATATTTATGATGCGCTATTTCAACAAGACAAAATTAATCATTACCTCGTACGTCATGAACAAGCTGCTGGTCATATGGCAGATGCTTACTCGCGTGCTACAGGTAAGACTGGCGTAGTACTGGTCACTTCTGGACCTGGCGCAACTAATACTGTGACTCCAATTGCAACAGCTTATATGGACTCAATCCCAATGGTGATTTTGTCTGGCCAGGTTGCATCACATCTTATTGGTGAAGACGCTTTCCAAGAAACTGATATGGTGGGTATTTCACGTCCGATCGTGAAACACAGCTTCCAAGTTCGTCATGCAAGTGAAATTCCTGCAATTATCAAAAAAGCATTTTATATCGCATCAAGTGGTCGCCCTGGCCCTGTTGTAGTCGATATTCCTAAAGATGCGACAAATCCTGCAGAAAAATTTGCGTACGAATATCCTGAAAAAGTGAAGATGCGTTCTTATCAACCACCTTCACGTGGTCATTCTGGTCAAATTCGTAAAGCGATTGATGAGCTTTTAAGTGCAAAACGCCCTGTTATTTATACGGGTGGTGGTGTTGTTCAAGGTAATGCATCAGCATTATTGACTGAATTGGCTCATTTGTTGGGCTATCCAGTGACAAATACACTTATGGGCCTTGGTGGCTTCCCAGGCAATGATCCACAGTTCGTGGGCATGTTGGGAATGCACGGTACTTATGAAGCAAATATGGCGATGCATAATGCTGACGTCATTCTTGCAATTGGTGCGCGTTTTGATGACCGAGTAACCAATAATCCTGCAAAATTCTGTGTGAATGCAAAAGTTATTCATGTTGATATTGATCCGGCAAGCATTTCAAAAACGATCATGGCGCACATTCCGATTGTAGGGGCGGTTGAGCCTGTACTTCAGGAAATGTTGACGCAGTTGAAACAATTGAATGTGTCTAAGCCAAACCCTGAAGCAATTGCTGCATGGTGGGATCAAATTAATGAATGGCGTAAAGTTCATGGTTTGAAGTATGAAACACCTGCTGATGGCACGATGAAGCCACAGCAAGTTGTTGAAGCTTTATATAAAGCGACTAATGGCGATGCCATTATTACTTCGGATGTGGGTCAACACCAAATGTTTGGTGCGTTGTATTACAAGTACAAACGTCCACGTCAATGGATTAACTCAGGCGGATTAGGCACCATGGGCGTAGGTTTACCTTATGCAATGGCAGCTAAGTTGGCTTTCCCAGATCAACAGGTAGTTTGTATTACCGGTGAAGCTTCAATTCAGATGTGTATTCAAGAGCTTTCAACTTGTAAGCAATACGGTATGAATGTGAAGATCTTGTGCTTAAATAACCGTGCTTTAGGTATGGTTAAACAATGGCAAGATATGAACTATGAAGGTCGTCATTCAAGCTCATACGTTGAATCATTACCTGATTTTGGCAAATTGATGGAAGCTTATGGTCATGTAGGTATCCAGATTGATCATGCTGACGAACTAGAGTCAAAGCTTGCTGAAGCAATGGCGATTAATGATAAATGTGTATTCATTAATGTCATGGTTGATCGTACAGAACATGTTTATCCAATGCTGATCGCAGGTCAGTCAATGAAGGATATGTGGTTAGGGAAAGGGGAGCGTACATAATGAGACATATTATTTCTGTACTCGTTGAAAACGAAGCTGGTGCGCTTTCTCGTTTGGTAGGTTTATTCAGTCAACGTAACTATAACATTGAGACGTTGAATGTAGCCCCGACCGAAGACCCAACTTTATCGCGTTTGACGTTAACCACTTATGGTGATGACCATAAGATTGAACAGATTACAAAGCAGCTCAACAAGCTTGTTGAAGTTGTAAAAGTAGTAGATTTATCAGAAGGTTCACACATTGAGCGTGAACTGATGTTGATTAAAGTAAAAGCGTTAGGTGCTTCACGTGCTGAAATTAAGCGAACAGCGGATATTTTCCGTGCGCAAATTGTCGACGTGACACCAACTACCTATACCATTCAAATAGCAGGGACAACTGAAAAATTAGATGGTTTTATCGATGCACTTGCAGAAAACACTATTCTAGAAGTCGTTCGTTCAGGTGTATCAGGTATCGCCCGTGGCGAAAAAGTTTTAGCCATTTAATTTTTTAAAAAGTATTTTAGCGGAGAACACAAATGCAAATTTTTTACGATAAAGACTGTGACTTATCAATCATCCAAGGCAAGAAAGTAGCGATTGTTGGTTATGGTTCTCAAGGTCATGCTCATGCACTTAACCTTAAAGACTCAGGCGTAGACGTAACTGTAGGTTTACGTGCTGGTTCAGCTTCTTGGAAGAAAGCTGAAAATGCTGGTCTTAAAGTTGCAGAAGTGCCTGCTGCTGTTAAGCAAGCTGACCTCGTAATGATTTTGACTCCAGATGAATTCCAATCACAACTTTACCGTGACGTGATTGAGCCGAACATCAAAGAAGGTGCAACTCTTGCATTTGCTCATGGTTTCTCAATTCTTTATAACCAAGTTGTTCCACGTAAAGATTTAGATGTAATCATGGTTGCTCCTAAAGCACCTGGTCACACAGTTCGTTCTGAATACCAACGTGGTTCAGGTGTTCCTGACCTAATCGCAATTCACCAAGATGCTTCTGGTAATGCACGTAACGTTGCTCTTTCTTATGCTTCAGGCGTAGGTGGCGGCCGTACTGGTATTATCGAAACTTCATTCCGTGAAGAAACTGAAACTGACTTATTCGGTGAGCAAGCAGTTCTTTGTGGTGGTGCAGTTGAACTCGTGAAAATGGGCTTCGAAACTTTAGTTGAAGCTGGTTATGCTCCAGAAATGGCTTACTTCGAATGTTTACACGAACTTAAATTGATCGTTGACTTGATGTTCGAAGGCGGTATCGCTGACATGAACTACTCAGTTTCTAACAATGCTGAGTATGGTGAATATGTAACTGGTACTGAAGTAATTAACGAACAGTCTCGTGAAGCAATGCGTAATGCGTTGAAACGTATTCAATCTGGCGAATACGCGAAGATGTTCATTCAAGAGGGTGCATTAAACTACCCATCTATGACTGCTCGTCGTCGTCAAAATGCTGCGCATGGTATTGAAGTAACTGGTAATAAGTTACGTGCGATGATGCCTTGGATTCAAGCAAACAAAATCGTAGACAAAGAAAAGAACTAATTTTCTTTTTCTAAAGCTTCAAAAGAACCCTGCTACTAAGCAGGGTTCTTTTTTATACTGTTTTTATTTGAATGCGAAAAAGAGCGATTAGGTCAACTTGACCAGATTAAAGAAATTCTATATTTTTCATATAATTGGATGCTTAATTTTTAGTTACTCTATTGATTTATAAAGTAAAAAATACTTGACCAAAATATAGATAATGTTATTGTTTATAACTGACTAAAAACGTCAAATTTACTAAAATTTTTTTAACATGTTTAATTTTTAATTGTATTTTGGGCAATGAGTTGAACAAAATAAAAAAAAGTATTGAATAATCATGGAAGTCCACTATGGGTCATGTTGATTACGATAGCACATTGATCGTCGGCTCTTTTTTTGCAGCTGGCTTCATTTGCTATCTTGTGATTTCCATGGAGCAATTAATATTCAAGCAAGTCTATAAAAAATTTGAGTCCTTAATTCTATTTATCAATGGCTTATTGCTCGCATCAGCAATTAGTATTGTTCATATTATTGGTATACAAGCTTATCATCTGTCTGAAACAGTTAACTCGAATATTCCTTTGATTACTGTTTCATTTGCCATTAGTGCTTTGCTATCGTGCATTGCAATGTGGTTGACTTCGCGTTTTACGCTCCCTTTATTCCGACTCATTTTAAGCTCTATTATTATGGGAATTGGGATTTCAGCTTCATATTACATTAGTATGTTGGGCTGGAATATTAATATCTATAAAAAAGATTACACCTCTTTCTTGCTATTATTTTCTATATTAATTGCAATGAGTGGCTCAGGGCTGGCGTTTTTATTAGCCTATAAATTAAAAGACAATGAGCGTTACCGCCTAACTTTAAAAATTGCATTTTCGGTTATGATGACCTTAAGCATTATGGGAATGCACTATACAGCGCTCATTGCGACGAATATCACTGATAAATTTATTAGCCAATATCAGGCAGAACATGACTTATTATTATTTACGATTATTTTAGTGACGTGTCTGGTACTCGTAGCAAGTTTTATTGTCGCGATGTTAGAGCAAAGGCTCACACAACAGAATTTAGAGTTACGTAAGGCGAATAAAGAATTAGCTAACTTATCTATATTGGATAATTTAACCAAGCTGCCCAACCGCCTTTACTTGGTTGATTATGCAGAGGTATTACTTTCAGATCATCGATATAAAGATCAGAAAATTGCTTTTTTATATATTGATTTAGACCGTTTTAAATCGGTGAATGATGCATTTGGGCATCACGTGGGTGATCAATTACTTATTCAAATGGCAAACCGTTTACATTGGCAACTCAATGAAAAATGTAAATTGCTTAGAATCGGTGGCGATGAGTTTTTACTTATTGCTGAAAATACTAATGCAGATGAAGCGGTGGTTTTGGCTGAGAAAGTTTTACAACTGATTCAGGAAAGCTATCAAATTTCTGGCAAGGAAATTAATATTTCTGCAAGTCTCGGCGTAGCACTCTTTCCTGAGCATGGACAGAATGTTCAGGACTTACTCATGAATGCTGATGCCGCCATGCTCATGTCTAAAGAACAAGGTCGGAATACATATACAATCTTTAGTTACTCAACCCATCAGCAAGAAACAAGAAGTCAGTCAAAACTGATCAATGATCTTTATAAAGCCGTAGAAGAAAAACAGTTCATCTTATATTACCAACCAAAATTTAATACGAATCTTGAAGTCTGTGGAGTTGAAGCCTTAATCCGCTGGAATCACCCAGCCTTAGGAATACTTACTCCGCATATGTTCATTGAAGGTGCGGAAAAAACTGGTTTAATTATTCCAATGGGGTATTGGGCACTGGAGCAAGCTTGCCTACAAATTCAAGCATGGGAACGCAGTAATACACCGTTTTATCCAGTTGCAGTGAACCTATCGGCATTACAGTTTGAAAATAAAAAGTTATTTAGTACGCTCGAAGCATTGTTAAAAAAATATCAAATTCAACCTCATCACTTAATTGTTGAAATTACAGAATCTACGGCAATGCGTCATATCGACTTGAGTATCCGAGCCTGTGAGCGGCTACGTGATATGGGAATTCGTGTTGCCATTGATGATTTTGGAACAGGACATTCGAGCTTCTTATATTTGAAAGATTTGCCTGTAGACGAATTGAAAATTGATCGTGGCTTTATTGTTGATTTAAAACCAGGTTCAAAAGAAGAAGTTATTCTAGAAAGTATTATTCATTTAGCTAAAAAGCTAGGTTTAACGGTAACGGCAGAAGGAGTGGAAACCCAGCAGCAGGTTGAGATTTTGACCCGTTTAGGATGTCAGCAATTTCAGGGGTATCTATTGGGAATGCCTGTTCAGGTTGATCAACTCATTGAGTCTCAAGGGGCTAATTTCGTTTAACCTTTTATATATTAATTTTCTTTAATTTATTTTATTAATTTTCAAACTTTCATGCTAAAAAGCGGCTGATCAAGCTAGGTCTAATCTTTAAAAAAGATATGCTCAAGGATGATATGTGCCTGCTCAGTTACAAATAAAAGGTTAAGCATAAATTTATAGTTTAAGAGAGTCTCTTCTTATATGCTCATTTAGATGGGATTGTATGTCTATACTTTTTGAAATTGAAAAGCTTTAACCCAAAGCTCAGCAAGTTATAGTGTGCTATTGAAAGTGTTTGTTATTGAAATTTATATAATAATTTTAATAACTTATATAAATGCTATGAAATGAAACATGTTAACCTCTTTTATTTGTAATAGAGAATAAAATACTTTAGATATAATAATTTATTAGGATATTTAAATAAAATATATATCATTACTGAAAAGTTACTTTAATGAATAAGTAACTCGAGCTAGAAAAAGGTTTATAAAATTTTCTTATTGATTTTATTAAGTTTATAAAATAATTAGACTTAAAATAGAGGGTTTTGATTAAGGTTGAAGTGAAATGCTTGTTTTAAAAATAAGATCATTAAATTTATAGGATTGTAGAAAATGAGTAAATTTGGTTTGATTTGGTGGAGTAGGAGTTTATGCCCCACCAAAATTAACATTATTGTTTATTTTTATTAAATTATAAAAAGTTAATTAATTTATATATTAAATAGTTGCACACTCTCGAACCTTCTCGAAATTAATGATTTTATTTATATAAGACCATGTTTTTTCTGAGTTGATTTTTGATTTATTTATAGTGCCATCAATAATGATGCCATCGATAATATTAAGGAAGAGTCCTGTAAGGATTTGTTTATTCTCAACTTCTAGTTCTGAAAAGGTTGAAAAAACTAATTTGTAAACCCAATCTCGATATTTATTAATTTGATATTTAATAGATGGATACAATTGCATGACTTCAATCGTCGCTTTCTTAAATAAGCAGCCATTAAAATCATCTGTATTGATCCAGTCGACATACCAGTTGAAAATACTTTTAAGTTTAATTAATGGATCATCAATATCATTAACTTTATCAAATAAAGAAGTTTGGACTTCTAAATTTCTCCGATGAAGACATTCTTCTATTAAGGCTTCTTTAGAGGAAAAATATTTATAAAAAGTCATTTTTGCCACGTTTGCTTCAGCAATAATACGATCAACCCCAATAGAGGTATAGCTTTTTTGGTTAAAGAGGGTGGTGGCTGTTGTTATAATTGTTTCTCTTTTTGACATCGGTTTTCCCGTCATAAAATATTTTTGATTAACTTTGCTATTGTAAAGTATGAAAGCTTAAATAAATCTTATTTAATGATATTTAAAAAATTATATTTATTCAATAGGTTGATTTGTTATTGAAAATAATAAAAATTACCTCTAATTGGCAGTAATTTACTTTTTTTAAATATTATTAATTAATTCGTTGATTTGTTGAGTTAATAAACATAATATAAAATTGTTAAGTTTTGGTTTGTGGAATTTATTTTAGCAATTGAATGCAAAATTGGAATAAAAATAAGGCCCTATAACTTAACTATAAGAAAAACTTTTTACTGAGAATGATTATGTCAAAAAAATTTGAAGACTTTAATAATCCAAGACAAAAAGCATTGCAAGGGATGAGAAATAGCATTCCTGCAAAACAGTGGGAAGAGAATTTACAATTTCTTAAAGAGTTAAGAAGTAAAATTGCAAAATTACCAGTTTCTAGACATCCTGCAATTGAAGTATTAAATAACGGATATCTCGATAAGAAGAGTTTGACCCATATTCATTTAGAATATCGTCATGCAATTGTACAAATTTTTACAGATGCTTTATTAAAGGCTCAGTTTCTGACAAAACAACTGGAACCTAAACTCCATTCCGGAGCTAAAATGTTTCCAAGAGTATTATTAAGTTTAAATATACTTGATGAGTTTGGTTTTCGTCCTGGTTTAGGTAAGGATAATTATTATTTGGGGAATCCTGAATATGCTCATTATCCATTATATGAAGATTTACTTAATGATTATGGTTTAACAGAGCTTGATCGTCGTAACTTTAAGCCATCAAAAATTTCAGATCAGGTTAGATCATTTTTAGAATCTTCTTATGATAGTTATATCAATGTAGTGGCGTTACTAGCTGTTGCAGAGGAAGAGGTTATTCTTTTTAGTCCTCCATTACGTCAAGCGACCAAATTTGTGAATATCGATGTTGAAGGTGGTGGGTATTACCATGTGCATGGTGTATCTACTGATGAAACGTCTGAAGCTGCTGATGATGATCATCAAGATGATCTTTGGTTCACTTTAGCGCAAGCAATTACCAAAGATGATTATGAAGGCTTAACGAAGCTATGTATTGAATATTGTGCGTTATGGAATGAGTTCTGGGATGCACAAATTGCCGGTGTTCAGTTTATTGAAGAAAAGAAACTGGCATAAGATATTCTGCTAAGCCCGAAGAAAGCCCATCTACGATTGTATGGGCTTTTTTAATTATAAAATTTCTAAGATGCTAAGCTACATTCTCAAAAAATATCTAAAAAGCTTATGAGTAGCTCATGACTTATCAACAATCATTAAACACTTCTATAAATCTGCTACAATTACGCCAATTTTTATTTTGATCGACTTTAGGTCTTTGGCACTGCAATCTCCGCAGTAGGTGTATTTCATGAGTTTTAAAGATGAGTTAGCGGCACAGGTTGCTCAACGCCGCACTTTTGCCATCATTTCCCACCCCGATGCCGGTAAAACCACCATGACAGAAAAATTACTGTTATGGGGTAAAGCAATTCAGGTTGCAGGGATGGTAAAAAGCCGTAAATCTGACCGCGCAGCTACATCTGACTGGATGGAAATGGAAAAAGAGCGTGGTATTTCGATTACCACGTCTGTTATGCAGTTCCCATATAAAGGTCACACGATTAACTTACTCGATACACCGGGGCATGAAGATTTCTCGGAAGATACTTATCGTACCCTAACTGCAGTTGACTCTGCGTTAATGGTAATTGATGGTGCAAAAGGTGTCGAAGAACGTACCATCAAATTGATGGAAGTTTGTCGTATGCGCGACACTCCTATTATTTCATTTGTAAACAAGATGGACCGTGAGATTCGGGAGCCGCTTGAGTTACTTGATGAAATTGAAAATGTCCTCAATATCCGCTGTGTACCGATTACATGGCCATTAGGGATGGGACGTGATTTTGCTGGTGTATACAACATTATTGAAAATAAATTGTATGTCTACAAAGCAGGCTTTGGCTCAACCATTACCGATATTGAAGTCCGTGATGGATATGATCATGCGGATATTCGTGAAAAAGTAGGTGAGTTGGCTTGGGCATCTTTTGAAGAATCGCTTGAACTTGTGCAAATGGCGAATGAGCCATTAGACCGCGAATTATTTTTACAAGGTAAACAAACTCCGGTTCTATTTGGTACGGCATTAGGTAACTTTGGTGTTGACCACGTTCTAGATGCATTTATGAACTGGGCACCTGAACCTAAAGCGCATCCTACACAAGAGCGTGTGGTTGAGGCGAAAGAAGAAGGTTTCTCTGGTTTTGTATTTAAAATTCAAGCCAACATGGATCCGAAACACCGTGACCGTATTGCCTTCATGCGTATTTGCTCTGGTAAATATGAAAAAGGTTTAAAGATGAACCACGTGCGTCTTGGTAAAGATGTCCGCATTAGTGATGCTTTGACATTCCTTGCTGGTGAGCGTGAACATTTAGAAGAAGCATGGCCAGGTGATATTATTGGTTTACATAACCATGGCACAATTCAAATTGGTGATACTTTTACCAGTGGTGAAAATTTACATTTCACAGGTATTCCTCATTTTGCGCCAGAGATGTTCCGTCGTGTGCGTTTAAAAGATCCATTGAAGTCAAAACAATTGCAAAAAGGTTTGAAAGAGTTGTCGGAAGAAGGGGCGACTCAGGTATTTATGCCACAAATCAGCAATGACCTGATTGTGGGTGCGGTAGGTGTGCTCCAGTTTGATGTGGTTGCTTATCGTTTGAAAGAAGAATATAAGGTTGACTGTGTTTATGAGCCTGTAAGTGTTAACACAGTTCGCTGGATTCACTGTGATGACGAAAAAACTCTGAATGAGTTTAAGAAGAAAGCACATGATCAACTTTCTATCGATGGTGGCGGACACTTAACCTATCTTGCACCAAGCCGAGTGAATTTGCAGATTATGCAAGAGCGTTGGCCTGATATTCAGTTCCGTAACACACGTGAACACTGATCATTTTAATGTGACAAACAGCTTCGAATAGAAGCTGTTTTGTTTTGAAAAATAAGAAAGGATGATGAAATGAATTTGAATAGAAAGACACTTATTGCGCTTGTGGTTGCAGTAATCATATTAATTTTGGCGATTTGTCTTTTTGTCTGGAAAAGAACTCAGCCCTCATCATCTTCTCAAACAAAACTAGCATCTACCCAAACTCAACATATAGAAAAGGCTGAAGTACTGCCATTTCTTAACTTACAACAAGTAAAAGCGGATTATGCTTTGCCATTTTGTGAAAAGAAAAACTGTATTGATGTCGATATTCAAACGATAAAGACCCAAGATGCATGGCTAAATGAATGGATTGCCAAAAATCAGGCTAAAGTGATCCAAGACCAAATTGATTTGAAAAAAGATCTAAGCTTGCAGCAAGCCATTAATGCCTATGTTAAAAAGTCTGATGAATGGCAAGATAAATATTCAAAGAATCGGGCTTACGAATTACATCTTCATACGCGTATTGCATCACAGCGCAACCAATATGTTCTATTGCAATTAGGACTTGATACCAAGCAAGAAGAGCTCACGATTAAAGATCGTTATTACTTTTTCGTGGCCGACAGAAAACTGCATAAAAGCTTAGCTTTATTAGATGTTTTACAAAAAGATCAGCAAACTACTGTGCATCAAATGGTGCAGGTAGCCTATCAAGATTGGTTAAAAAAACAGACTGCTGACATAAAGAAAGAAGCACCAAAAACTTTATATTGGGGGCAGGTAGATTGGTTCTTTGATGGTGAAGGTGTTGGCTTACATTATCAGGCAAACCAGATTACTAAAGAAGCTCCACAGCTCGATATTTATTTATCTAAAGAACAAACCAAAAAAATATTACAACCCGAGGTTTATGAACAAATGTTTTAAGATGGTAGCAGAATTTGCAACCTCTATTTATATGCGCTAATTTCTTAGAAAAGGCACTGTGTAATCTCCTTAGAATAAAAGGCAAAATATGATGTTATCTTCTAAAGCTTCACTGCGATTAACTTTGCTTGCTTCTGCTATATTTTTGGTGGCATGCCAACCTAAAGCTGATCCTAAGGATTCTCAAGAACAGCAGAAACCAGCAGTCGAGGAACAAAAGCCAGTAGAGCTGACTTTGAAGGGCGAAACAGTTCCTACTAAGGTTGCTTTACCTGATTGTGATGGTAAAACTTGTCCAGAATTCACAGTTGAACGTTTACAGAGTAATTTTCCATTTATTGACAAAATTCTAGATGAGCAAATCTTAAAGACTCTAGGTCAAATTTTAGAGATTGCTGAACCAGATGCTAAAGTGAAGCAAGCCGATCAAAAAACAGAAGCTTCAGGAGTTGCGGGTGTAGAGCAAAAAAATAGTTTTGATGCACAGGTTCAACGTTATGCCAATTCATTTATTGGTTTGGACAATGAGTTAAAAGCTTTAAGTAGTAATCATCAAATTAATCTTTTGGTGAAACCTAAAATCTTGCAGGCTCAAGGTAAAGTTGTAACTGTGGTATTGAATAGTAGTAGCTATTTAGGTGGAGCACATGGTTCTGCTGCGCAGCATTATTATAATTTTGATTTAAAAGAACAAAAGCAGATCAAGCTTGAAGATTTGTTACGCCCACAGCAAAAAGCTGCATTAGAAAAGTTAGCCCATGAAGCCTTTAAGACTTGGGTTACGGACTCTAAACTGGCTGATAATGTGGGTGAATATGAGCAAGCTTGGCCATTTAAGTTATCTGATAACTTCTTATTGGGTGAGCAAGGTTTAATTCTTCAATATGGTGAATATGAAATTGGACCATACGTGGTTGGGCTCCCTCGATTAGTCATTCCATATGACCAATTACAGGAAGTGTTGAAACAAGAGTATTTGCCACAGCCTAAAGCTAAACCAGCTTCGGCATCAGTTGCAAAAAGTGCTGGCTAATGCATTTGTTTGATACCCATACCCATTTTGATGTTGCCGATTTTGATGAAGATCGGCAGCAGTTAGCGCTTAATGCCAAGAAAGCTGGGGTTGATGCATTAGTCTTAATTGGTTTTGTGCAGTCACGCTTTGACGAGTTGGTGCAAACTCATCATCAGTTAAATAGCTGGGAAAATGTACCCACTTCATATTTAGCACCAGGCTTACACCCGTTTTATATTGAGCAACATCAGCCAGAACATCTTTCTCAGCTGGAACATATCTTGCAGCAACAGGACTGTGTGGCGGTAGGTGAAATTGGCCTAGATACTTTCTTAAAAGAACATAAGCAGCCCGATATATATGCTAAGCAAAAACAATATTTTGCAGATCAGTTAGAGCTTGCAACTCAATACCAAAAACCAGTATTACTCCACATTCGAAAAGCGCATGGTGATGTGCTTGCTATATTAAAAGCTCAAAAATTTAAATTGGGTGGCATTGCTCATGCATTTAGTGGTGGGGTAGAAGAGGCAAAAGGCCTTATTAAGCTTGGTTTTAAAATTGGTGTGACAGGACAGATTACTAATCCGAACGCAAAAAAACTTCATACTGTTGTGCAGGCTATAGGTGCCGAGCACTTGGTGATTGAAACAGATTGCCCTGATATGACACCGCTTTGCTGCCAAACCTCAACTGAACAACGTACTCGTAATACTCCTGTTAATTTGCCTTATGTATTACAAAGTTTGGCTGAAAATTTAAATATGCCAGAGTCAGATTTGGCTGAGGTGCTGTGGAAAAACTCTCTCACTGCATTGAAATTATCGTAATAAAAATCAAAGATTAGAAATAGTAACTAAAACAAAACACAGCGATTAAAAAAGAAGCTTAAAGTAAGAAAACAACATGTAAAAACGTGAAAAATAACATTGCCAGACATGGGAGGATAACCCAATGGCTAAGTATAGCAGTATCAATAGTTTTAATGCTTTACAGACGCTAACAGTAGGTTCCAGCAATTATCAGATTTTTAGCTTAGCCCAAGCAGAGAAAACGCTAGGGGATATTGCCAAACTGCCGAAATCTTTAAAGGTATTATTGGAAAACTTATTACGGTTTGAAGATCAGCATAGCGTTAAAACGGAACACATTCATGCTTTAGCAGAGTGGTTAAAAACCCGTAGTTCAGATCAAGAAATTCAGTACCGACCTGCACGGGTTTTAATGCAGGATTTTACTGGTGTTCCAGCTGTGGTTGACTTGGCTGCCATGCGTGCAGCAATGGCACAAGCGGGTGGTGACCCTGAAAAAATTAATCCTTTATCCCCTGTAGACTTGGTTATTGACCACTCTGTGATGGTTGACCATTTTGCTGATGATCAGGCCTTTGAAGAAAACGTACAAATCGAGATGCAACGTAATGGTGAGCGATATCAATTTTTACGTTGGGGACAATCAGCATTTAATAACTTTAGTGTAGTGCCACCGGGCACAGGTATTTGCCATCAGGTCAATTTAGAGTATTTGGCTCAAGCGGTGTGGCTAGGTGAAGATAACGGTCAGACTTTTGCTTTTCCCGATACTTTAGTGGGTACAGATTCACATACCACCATGATTAATGGTTTGGGTGTTTTAGGGTGGGGTGTAGGGGGAATTGAGGCCGAAGCGGCTATGCTGGGCCAACCGATTTCGATGCTGATTCCTGAGGTCATTGGTTTTAAATTAACAGGAAAACTACCAGAAGGGATTACTGCAACTGATTTGGTGCTGACCATTACTCAAATGCTTCGTCAAAAAGGGGTAGTGGGTAAATTTGTAGAGTTTTATGGAGACGGCTTAGCCGATTTACCTCTTGCTGATCGTGCAACCATTGCCAACATGGCACCAGAATATGGGGCGACTTGTGGTTTCTTCCCAATTGATGAGGTGACACTAGGATATTTGAGATTAACCGGTCGTCAAAATGATCGTATTGAACTGGTTGAAGCGTATAGCAAAGCACAAGGTTTATGGCGAAATGCTGGTGATGAACCTGTTTTTACAGATACTTTAAGCCTTGATATGAGTACGGTTCAGGCAAGTCTAGCAGGACCAAAACGCCCGCAAGACCGAGTGCTGTTATCAGAAGTACCTAAAGCGTTTAATGCACTCATGGAGTTAACGCTAAAACCAGCAAAAGAAGCAAAAGAACGTCTAGAAAATGAAGGTGGTGGTACTGCTGTAGAGGCAAAAAAAGCAAATATTCAACATGAAAGTCCATCTTGCGTGATTGAAGGGCAGGAATACCCGTTAAATCATGGTGATGTTGTTATTTCTGCGATTACCTCTTGTACCAATACCTCTAACCCAAGCGTGATGTTAGCGGCGGGGTTACTTGCTAAAAAAGCCATTGAAAAAGGCTTGCAACGAAAACCATGGGTGAAAAGCTCTCTTGCACCTGGTTCTAAGGTCGTGACTGATTATTTGTTGGCTGCTGGGCTTACGCCGTATTTAGATGAATTGGGTTATAACTTGGTGGGATATGGTTGTACAACCTGTATTGGTAACTCAGGCCCATTACCCGAGCCAGTCGAAGATGCAATTCAATGCCATGATTTGAATGTTGCATCTGTACTTTCTGGTAACCGTAACTTTGAAGGACGAGTACATCCATTAGTTAAAACCAATTGGTTAGCTTCACCGCCTCTTGTAGTGGCTTATGGTTTGGTTGGGAATATTCGTACCGACCTGACAACAGAGCCTCTTGGTGAGGGTAAAGATGGACAACCTGTCTATTTAAAAGATATCTGGCCAAGTCAGGCAGAAATTGATGTTGTCTTGCAGAAAGTAAATACAGACATGTTTCATAAAGAATATGCTGCGGTCTTTGATGGTGATGAAAGCTGGCAAGCGATTCAGATTCCAAAAAGTAAAACCTATGAATGGGCTGATGATTCGACTTATATCCGTCATCCGCCATTCTTTGAAGGCATTGGTGAACCACCAAAACCAATTAAAAATATTGAACAAGCAAATATCTTGGCGGTGCTTGGTGACTCAGTAACAACTGACCATATTTCACCAGCAGGTAATATCAAAAAAGACAGTCCGGCAGGTCGATATTTACAAGAGCAAGGTGTTGAGCCAAAAGACTTTAACTCCTATGGTTCTCGACGCGGTAATCATGAAGTCATGATGCGCGGGACCTTTGCCAACATTCGTATTAAAAACGAGATGCTTGGTGGGGAAGAGGGTGGTAATACCATTCATGTGCCAAGTGGTGAAAAGCTCGCTATTTATGATGCCGCAATGCGCTATCAACAAGAACATACACCGCTTGTGATTATTGCTGGTAAAGAATACGGAACAGGTTCTTCACGTGACTGGGCTGCCAAAGGAACGAACTTGTTAGGTGTCAAAGCTGTCATTGCTGAAAGTTTTGAGCGTATTCACCGTTCAAACTTGGTGGGTATGGGCGTGTTGCCACTCCAGTTTGTTGATGGACAAACTAGACAGTCTCTTAACTTAACAGGTCATGAGGTCATCTCGATTCGTGGTTTATCGGATGGTATTCAGCCTCATGAAATTCTTGAAGTTGATGTGAAAGGGCCAAATGGAGTAGCCAGCCACTTTAATGTGTTATGTCGAATTGATACGTTAAATGAGGTTGAGTACTTTAAGGCTGGTGGTATTTTGCATTATGTACTGCGGAATTTGATTGCTGGTTAATGTTATTTTGAGATTAATACCAATCAATATTTGTATTGGTTGGTATTGGAAGAATTATCACGGCAGAGTCTTATCGTAAAAAATTCTAATGGTAGTAGCTCATAACCCTACTTTTGTTTCGGCAAAAGTAGGCAAAACCATTGCCATTCACAGAACCTGTTCAATACTGATTAATATCTTATGTTTTGCAAAAACAGTATCTTGTTGATGCTCGACAGGCTGTGAATGGCTTTGGCACCAATCAGATAGCTATCTAGTACAAAGTAGCAATTTGGTTTTGAAAAGCAGTAAAATAGCCACCGTGTTTTATGTCCCCTAAGAGTAGCAATGACCGATCTCCAACAAGATGAATATGACCGCCGTTTTGCAGGTGTAGCCAAAGTTTATGGTGATTCATCGTTCCAGCACTATGAAAAAAGTCATGTGATGGTGATTGGTATTGGTGGGGTGGGCAGTTGGGCGGTAGAAGCATTAGCACGTACAGGTATTGGTGAGATTACACTGGTAGATATGGATGTGATTGCAGCATCAAATGTGAACCGTCAGTTACCTGCAATGACATCAACTCTAGGTTGTGAAAAAGTTGAGATTATGGCGGAACGTTGTCGCCAAATTAACCCACGTATTAAAGTCAATATTATTGATGACTTTTTAACACCAGAGAATGTCACAGCGCTGTTAACCCCTGTACCCGATATTATTTTGGACTGCATTGATGACGTTAAAGCAAAGTTGGCTTTAATGCTCCATTGCCGTTTTAATAAAATTCCGTTGATTGTGTCGGGTGGAGCAGGTGGTAAGCTCGATCCGCTTAAAATTCGTGTGGCTGATTTATCAAAAACAGAACAAGACCCAATGTTAGCGAAGCTACGTAGTCAACTTCGTGCTCGGGGCATCTGTAAAAAGCCAAAAGAGAAATTTGGTATTACTTGTGTTTACTCAATCGATAATCCATTTTCAAGTGTAGATGTTTGTCCTTCGGCTGGGCTACGCTGTGGTGGCTATGGTTCCGCAGTAGTGGTGACTTCAAGCTTTGCCATGATTGCTGTGGCTGAAGTTTTGAAGAAACTCGATTTGAAGAAAGCCTGATTTAAATATAAAAAAAGCATGCTCTTATGTTGGAGGGCATGCTTTTTGTTTTTGAGAAAAACGATTTAATCATATAACTCTATAGTGTCGTGTTTGGGCTGTGTTGGAAGCTGCTGATCATAAAATTTAAAGCACCATAAAATTAGAACAACAACAGTGAAGATGGTGAAACTTTTAAAATACTTCATGAATAATTCAATCAAGTGTGTGGTCTTGATAAAATTCTAGCGAAGGCAATCTATCTAATCTAATATAGAAAATAGACCTAATAATCTAATTTTGAGATGGTGATGCTCACATTAAAACAATTCCAATATTTCATAAAAATTGTAGAAGAAGGGAGTTTTACTGCTGCTTCAGAAAAGCTCTTTATTGCTCAGTCTGCTTTAAGTCGACAAATTAAATTGCTAGAAGAAGAAATTGATTTTCAGTTATTTGATCGTACTGATAAGAAAATAAAACTTACAACGGCAGGAGAGGTCTTCTATAAAAAAATAAAAGATAATATACATTATTTAAATGAAATCATTGGAGTTTCTAAGAATATTGCCGAGGGAAAAAATCGCCAGATTAAAATTGCTCACTCGAGTAGTATTATTATGGATGATAAAAAGGTTCAGATATTAAAAGAAATTAGCTTAGCCAAACATATAAATTTTGAGATAAATACTTTGTCATCTGAGCATCAAATTCTAGCTTTAATGAGTGGAGAAATTGATATTGGTTTGATTAGACCACCAGTTCGGCACACTTTAGATGAGATCAATGTTGTTAAGCTATATGAAGAACCTTTAATGGTGGCTGTGCATGTTGATCATGCTAAGCTTGCAAATAAACAAGAGATTCAAGTTAAAGATTTAAAAGATGAGTATTTCGTTTCTACACCTCATTCTAAACGAGGCGGTTTAAGCTATTTGGTTTCAAACTTGTGTGTAGGGGCAGGCTTCTGGCCTAAAGCAGCGACCATCCAATCACGTAAGCTAAGCCAATTACAGTTAGTTGCTGCAAATTTGGGTATTAGCATTGTTCCCCAAGAGTTTAAGCAAATATTACCCAAAAATGTAAAATTGATTCCTCTAGAAAATAAGAATCTTTCATCTGAAGTGGTTTTAGCTTACAGAGCAAACCAGAGTGATCTGATTCAACCTTATGTTGAGCAGATCTACCAGCTGCTGCAAGTGTGAGAGGTAATATGTTTAACTTATGCTGAAATAATTATTGTGACCCAGTGTGCTCACTAATAGAAAATGTATATTCGGTATCACCTTCTAACTGACGTTCCTGAGATAGGATGTCCATTTTGGGGCGTTTATGCTGGTAAAATTCCAAATTGATACAACCACTATTGTTAACCTCATAGCGAATATAGTAACGATCAGGCTCTAGAAAAAATGTTGCTTCTTCAAATGAGTGCAAAGATAGAATTTTCTTCTTGTCGTGATAAATCACAGAAGGACAATCTAGTAGTCCATTTGAATATTGTTTTCGTATCACATGGATCCGAGCTTTAGGAGTGGTTTCTTTTAATAAATATTGGGGCTGATAAATCCGTTTTTCAGGTACTTTTTTTAAAACCTCTTCAACTTTTGTATCTGGGGCAGCATACGTCATACTAAACGACATTAGTAAGTAAAAGCTCAGCAATATTTTTTTCATAAAGTTCCATCATTATTTTTGACGAGTACAATATGAAAATAAAGCAAAAAAGAAGCCAAGCTGGATTCAAAATGTTTGTTTAATAAAATGCTTGAAATGATTCAACATTTAGTTCTTAAGTAGCTTGCCCTAATCGGTAATAAGTATAGGTTACGCTATCATCTTTATAGACATCATAACTATTTTGTTTGAAGTCAGAGACCCATTCACTTCCTGTATATCCAGCAATATGTCCATAAACATGGTTGCGGGTTCTGTGAATGATATAGATGTCACCTTCTTGTGGTTCATCAAAGGCTGGATTAATTTCTTTATAGCCAATCTTTTTTAAGGTATCTCCCCAATCTGAAGCTGCGATTGGGTGATTTTCGACATTGGCACCAGCAGATTCTAGTGCAAGGCGGATACTGCGTGCGCAACGAGCTTTACTGCGTCTAGAGGTAACACTTTCTAATTTTTCTACAAATTTATCAATATCTATGGCGGGAGTACTGGAAGTTTCTGTTTGATGATTATTGGGTTTCATGGTGAAAGGATAAGGAAGGCTTGGGGTGCTGTGGGATACAACAATGGCTGCCTGATTTGAATCCTGATACATGTAATTATCAGCTACTTGTCCGTCATAAATAATCATCGTGAAATCTCTACCGTGCTACTCATATCCATATTAAAAAAATCACCACCTACCTGTGGCGTTCAGAGATACTAATCGGCGTACCTTAAAAGTTTTGTTTATGTTATGTAATAACCTATCTTTTTTCCAGGGGTAACTGCTTCGGAATGAAAAGATGCTTATCAAAAGAGTGATTAAAAATAGTGAAATTTAATTTATTGATATCATTATAAATAAATAATTAATCAGAGTTTAAATTTGAATATTTTGCTTCAACATTTGCGAATATACTCAAAATCTAAGTCTCTGATTTAAAATGCCACATTTTCTTACAATTTAAGAAGCGATCACAAGCTTAAGCTTGCTGCTCTTTTAAATATTCCTCGGTACGAATTAGAGCTGCTTGCATGTTGCTAATAGCCTGTTCTACATCACCTAAAGTTTTTGCATTTCCACCACTTAGCGCCTGACGCCACTTGCGAGCACCCGGTAAGTTTTGGAATAGACCTAAGATATGACGGGTAATGATTGAAAGAGGAGCGCCTTCAGCCATACGTTGTTCAATATAAGGCAGCATTTGTTCCATAATATTGAATCGATCTGGTGCCTCTAAATTCCAAAGCTGACCCATTTCCGCGAGTAAGTACGGATTATGGTAGGCTTCACGGCCAATCATGACTCCATCAACGTGCTGTAAATGTGTTTGAGTTTCAGCAAACGTTTTAATCCCGCCGTTAATTTCAATGGTGAGATGTGGGCGCTCTTGTTTTAAACGATAAACATCTTCATAGCGTAAAGGTGGAACTTCACGGTTTTCTTTCGGAGATAGACCTTTCAAAATAGCGATACGAGCATGCACAACGAAGTAAGTACAACCTGTTGCCGCAACAGTATCTACGAAATGAAGCATCTCTTCGTAAGATTGCATGTCATCGATACCAATACGGTGTTTGACTGTTACAGGAATCTTTACTGCCTTTTGCATGGTATGAATGCATTCAGCAACTAACTCTGGTTCTGCCATTAAGCAAGCACCGATTTTATTGTTTTGTACACGGTCACTTGGGCAGCCTACATTGAGGTTAACTTCATCGTAACCCCAGTCTTCGGCCATTTTTGTGCAGGTCGCAAGCTCTTGCGGATTTGAGCCACCAAGTTGCAATACGATAGGGTGTTCTTGTGCGCTGTAGTCCAAATGACGTTTTGCATCGCCAAAAAGAATCGCACCTGTAGTTACCATTTCTGTGTAGAGCACAACATTTGGGTTAAACAAGCGTGCAAAGAATCGATAATCCTTTGTAGTCCAGTCCATCATGGGTGCGACAGAAATACGAGGTTGTAACGATTGAAGTGATTGCATAACCAATAGCCCAAAAGTCGCTAAATTAATGAAAGGGCAGCATTATACGAGGTTTATGCTTGAATCGACAGAGGCATTTAACCGAGTAATTTATAACCACCCTTGTGTTGAATATAGGAAGATGATTTATAACAAGTTACCTTATTGGGAAACCATTTTCTTTTTTTGTAAGATCGTATCGAACGTGCTAAATAAAATACAAAGAACAACTAACCCAATACCTGCAAGGCAAGTCATGGTCCATCCACCACGGTTCCATGCAAAAATTCCTAATGCCGAACCGCCTGCACCGCCAATAAAGTAAGTCGTCATATAAATGGCATTAATACGAGACTTTGCATCTGGTCGTAAACGGAAAATAATACTTTGGTTACTGGTGTGTACGAGCGCGAGTGCTAATTGAATTAAAGCAAAACCAATAACATAAGTAGAAAGTAGAGTTTGTCCGAAGTAGAAACAAACCCAACTTACTAAGAACAGCCCGCAGCCCATCCATGTCAGTAAGCCAGTATGTCCTTGATCCGCATATTTACCAATGTAACGTGTTGATAAAGCACCGAAGATGCCCACTAAAGGCACTAGTCCAATAAAGAGATCAGGTAAATGATGTGCTGAGGTAAGGAGTAAGGCGATAGTGGAATACAAGATACTTACTGCTGCAAAGGCGAAAGCACCTGTAAGCGCTCTTAATAATAATCGCTTTTCCTGCTTTAAAAGTTGAGCCATGGAAACAAAGATTTGCCCATAGTTCATTTTCATACGTAAGACATAAGGCAAGCGGCTTTTTAAGGTAAATGCTAGCAGCAGCATTAATACGCCGCTTACTACATACACCATTTTCCAGTGGAAAAGGTTCGAAAATAAGCCTGCCAGACTGGTAGAGAGTAAAATCCCGACTAATAAACCACTCATTAAAAAACCAATGATTTCGCCAGTTTTTTCGGGTTTTACAGTCATTGTGGCAAGAGGAATAAGCACTTGAGCTGCTACAGAAAACAAGCCTGCTAAAATTGTACCAATCCATAGCATAGGCAAGTTCACAGCAAAAGCAGAAGTAAATAGGCCAATTGCACAAAGCACCATTAAAAATGGAATGGCCTTGGCTTTATTAACGATGTCACCCATTGGAACAATAAAGAGTAAACCGAGGGCATAAGACACCTGAGCAAATGTCACTGTTAAAGCAGCTTGTGCTTGAGTTACAGCAAACTCTTGTTGAATCGAGTGAATCAGCGGTTGACAATAGTAATTCACACCTGCACATAAGCCACATGCTGCTGCCATCAACCAAAGTAAAGGTTTATTTTGACTGATATCTTCAGGGGTAGACATGATGTTCTCTCGATTTTATTAGGTGTATGCGGTTGCTTCGACTTCAATGAGCATATGCTCTAATGCAAGGCGTGGTACAGGAATGAGTGTACAGGCTGGAAAAGGATGATTTTTCCATAAATTTTGCATAATTTTAATCAAAATTTGATGTTTTTCGACCGAATGGTCAACAACTAAAACTCTTAACACTGCAATGTTACTAAGCTCTGCATTGGCAGCTTTTAAAGCATATTGAATGTTATTAATGGTTTGGATAACTTGTTCTTCAAAATTTGGGTTTAATTCACCTTTTGAGTTTTCGCCTCCTTGACCTGCAATATGAATAATCTTTTTAAAATTTTCTACTACAGCCACATGGCTATAAGCATTTGGGGTAGGGTCATATAAAGTTGATGGATTTATGATTTTAAAAGTTTCTTTATTCATGGAACTCAACCGTTCATTAAAATTTAGATGAGTATCCAACCTCAACTTAAGTTGAGGTCAAGAGAATTTAATGTTTTAGCCTTTTCTTTCTGAGTGTAATCATCATCACACCAATAATATTGAGAAGGCAACCGACCCATTGCCACATATTTAAATGTTCATTTAAAAAGGCAACAGCAAGCAAAATCGTTAAAACTGGTCCAATCGAAGCAATCATTGCAGATTGAGAGGCACCTAATCGTTCAATACTTTGCATGAGCATAACGGTAGGTAAGACGGTCACTAAAAAGCCTAGACCAATCCCATACCAAATCACACTAGAGGGTAGCTGTAATAGAAGTTGAATAGGTTGAGATGTGCTGAGTGCATAGTGCGTTAATGTACCGATACAAGCCACAGTTAATGCTAACCCAGTGAAATTCCAAGAACCAAATTTCTTAATTAATGGTGGGGTTAGTAATAAATAGCCCGCAAAAGCCACCGCACTTGCAAATACTAAACTTGTCCCTAGCCAGAAGTTGCCCTGAATTGGTGCGTTGTTGTGCTCTTGAAGCATGACCAGCACGGTTCCACCATAACTAAGAAAAATGGCAAAGAAACTTTTTGCATCTAATTTTTGTTTGTAGAGTAAGCTTGAGACGATGACTGTAAGCGTGGGATATAAAAATAGAATAATTCGTTCTAGAGAGGCACTAATAAACATGAGACCCATAAAATCGAGCCAACTGGCAAAGTAGTAGCCTAATAGACCGGCAAAAATTAAAATTAGCCAATCCTTCTTTTTTATGCCCTGATTATGATGCCTGTTAAACCAACAAATAAGTAGAAAGAACGGTAAAGCGCTTAACATGCGTAAAGCCATCAGGACTGTGGCATCTACTAATGGAGAAAGGGCATAAGTCTGTTTAATAAAGATTGCTTTTGTACTGAATAGAAAAGCAGAGCAAAGAGCAAAAAAAGACCCGATTTGAAACGAAGAAAGCGAAATTTTCATATACAAGACTGTATAAGAGAGACTGTTGTCTACAAAAAAAGAAAAATCTTCCTATATTACACCTCAAATCAAATATCGTGAATCATCAGTTCAAAATATGGGTATTTATTAAATAAATATTGGGTGGTATTTTAAAAAAGTTCAATTAGAATCCAAATTCTGTACAAAGAATACACATGGGGGAAACATTGCGGCTTGCAATGTTTTTGACAATGAGAAATTAGCTTGAGGAACGCTCATGCAGATCGGAATCCCAACCGAAACTGTCGTCGGTGAAAATCGTGTAGCTGCTACGCCAGAGACAGTAAAGAAGTTGATTAGCGCTGGTCATAGCGTTGTGATTGAACGTGGTGCTGGAGTAAAGGCCGCGTACATTGACAGTGCTTATGAACAGGTCGGTGCAACCATTACGGATGATGCCTATACGGGTAGTCAAATTATTTTGAAAGTTCGCGCGCCACAAGGCGGGGAAATTCAAAAACTTGCAGCAAATACTGCTGTTGTAGCAATGTTTGATCCTTATCGTAATACCGAGCTAGATCAGTTTGCGAATCAGCAAGTTTCTGCTTTTGCTCTGGAATTGCTTCCTCGTACGCTTTCTCGTGCGCAGAATATGGACGTATTGTCTTCTCAGGCAAACCTTTCTGGTTATAAATCAGTTTTGCTTGCTGCTGCTGAATATCAGCGCATGTTCCCAATGCTTATGACTGCTGCTGGTACTGTAAAACCTGCTCGTGTTGTGATTATGGGTGTGGGCGTTGCAGGTCTTCAGGCAATTGCAACCGCAAAGCGTTTGGGTGCAATTGTTGAAGCGACTGATTTACGTCCTACAGCAAAAGATCAGGTTGAATCTTTAGGTGGTAAGTGGTTAGACGTACCAATGTCTGAAGAAGAGCAACAACGTGCAGCGGATGCCGCTAAAAATGGTTATGGATGGATGCCGGGTGAGCAATACATCAAAGACCAAGCCGCGATTGTTGATAAGGCTGTTTCTAATGCTGACATCGTGATTACCACTGCGCTCTTGCCGGGTCGTGATGCACCACGTCTGATTAAGGCTGAAACTGTTGCCAAGATGAAACCGGGTTCTGTCATTTTAGATATGGCTGTTGAAACTGGCGGTAACGTTGAAGGCTCTAAAGTGGGCGAGACTGTTTTTACAGAAAATGGCGTGAAAATTTTGGGTATCCCAAATATTCCGGCAACTGTAGCAACAGAAGCTTCAGCGCTATATGCACGTAACGTTTTTAATTTCGTAGAGACATTATTCGACAAAGAGAAAAACTTTGCGATTAATCAGGAAGACGAAATCCAAAAAGCCCTATTGGTCACTCATGGCGGTCAAGTACTGCTTAAGCGTGGTTAAGGAGATTTCTCATGGTTGAAACTATTACAATTTTCGTCCTTGCCATCTTCGTAGGTTATTACGTAGTTTGGGGTGTTACACCAGCTTTACATACGCCGCTTATGGCTGTAACCAATGCGTTGTCATCTATTATTGTGGTGGGTGCAATGTTGCAAACTGTGGGTCTACCTATTTTGGGTGTAGATGCTAACGTTGCATTTCAAAGTGTAAATGTGGTGAGCGTACTTGGTGCGATTGCAGTATTTTTGGCAAGCATTAATATTTTCGGTGGCTTTGCAGTAACTGCACGCATGCTGGAAATGTTCAAGCCTAAGCAAAAGAAATAAGAGGGCTTTGACATGGAATTTATTCAAGCAAATGCGAACTGGTTGTACCTTGTTGGCGCAATCCTCTTTATCTTGACGCTTCGTGGCTTGTCTGGCCCTAAAACAGCAATTCAAGGTAATCGTTACGGTATGATCGCGATGGCGATTGCAGTTGTGACGACCTTCTTTGTTGCGAATAACCCAGTGATCTGGATGATTGTTGGTGCAATGGTGCTCGGTGCAATCGTAGGTATTGCACGTGCTCGTACTGTGCCAATGACGCAAATGCCGGAAACTGTTGCGCTTATGCACTCGTTAGTTGGTTTGGCTGCTGTTTTAATTGCAATTGCTGCAATTTTACATAACAACCAACTCACTGAATTGTTCGCTCAAAATGAAGCGGCTTTAACGGCAGCTGGTGTGCAACATGTGCACATGAGCAAAGTTCACTTATTTGAATTGTTTGTTGGTTGTTTCGTTGGTGCGATTACCTTTACTGCGTCTGTGTTTGCGTACGGTAAATTGGCTGCGAAAAAATGGGCTAAAACAATTTCTGGTGCATGGGTTAAACCTGTTCAAGCGCTTATCTTTATTGCGATGTTGGCTTGTGGTTTTTACTTCTTCACGACTGGCAACATGACTGCTTTCTGGGCAATGACAGCTCTTGCGCTTGCATTTGGCTGGGTGTGGATTGCACCTGTGGGTGGTGGTGATATGCCTGTAGTAGTATCGCTTCTTAACTCATTCTCTGGTTGGGCTGCGGCAGGTATTGGTTTTACACTTGAAAACAACATGTTGATCGTTGCGGGTTCTCTCGTGGGCTCATCTGGTGCGATTCTGTCGTACATCATGTGTAAAGCAATGAACCGTTCGATCATCAATGTATTGTTTGGTGGTGCAATGGGTGGTGCAGCGGTTGCTACTGCTGCCAAAGGTGAGCAAGTTCAACGTAACCATCGTTCTGGTTCTGCTGATGATGCTGGCTTCTTGATGTCAAATGCTGACAGCGTTGTGATTGTACCAGGTTATGGTATGGCGCAAGGCCGTGCACAAAATGCTGTAAAAGAATTGTGTGAAATTCTAAAAGAGCAAGGTGTTCGCGTTCGTTTCGCAATCCATCCTGTTGCTGGTCGTATGCCTGGTCACATGAACGTATTGCTTGCAGAAGCAGACGTGGCTTATGAAGACATCTTGGAAATGGATGAGATTAACTCAGATTTCCCTGCAACAGATGTAGTGCTTGTAATTGGTGCAAACGACGTTGTAAACCCTGCTGCGAAAGATGATCCAAGCTCGCCGATTTATGGTATGCCGATTCTTGAAGCTCATAAAGCGCGTACAATCATGGTGATTAAGCGTTCTATGGCAACAGGTTATGCTGGTCTAGACAACGATTTGTTCTATAACGAAAAAACAATGATGATCTTTGGTGATGCTAAGAAAGTTGTTGAAGATATGACAAAAGCAATCAATGGTGGTGGTCACTAATTTGACCTCAATCAGAATTGTAAAAGCCACCCTCGGGTGGCTTTTTTATTTGGCTTATTTGTTTAAAGAAATTTTTCTACAAGGTTTAGAGATTGTTGATAGAGGTCGCGTGCTAATTGCTGATTTTTAGCATGTGATGATTTCCAGTCTGGCATATGTGCGCTGACATATTCGCCATTACGGTTTTGCCATGAGTCTCCAATCGCCATCTCTGTTATGAGATTTGCAGGAACTGAAGTTGGTACTAATCCTAATTTCATCGCTGCATAAACCGGTTTTGGTAAGTCACGATAAATATCGGAAGCAACCCCACCGGGGTGTAATGCATTATTGGTAATTGAACTTCCAGCTAGCTGTTCTGCTAATGCATTGCTGAATAATAAATTTGCAAGCTTCGATTGCCCATAATAGAACAGGGGATTGTAAAAACCTTCTGCACGAAACTTGTTGGGTTTAATTGAACCCACCCAGTGGGCAATAGATGCAAGGTGGATAATACGTGCTTTCGGAGATTGTTTTAAAACTGGAAGTAATTTTTGAGTAAGTAAAAAATGACCTAAATAGTTAACCCCAAATTGTTGCTCAAAGCCTTCATTAGTCAATTTTTTGGTTTTGGCAAATAAGCCTGCATTATTAATAAGTACGTCAAGGCTGCCATAGCGATCAGCAATTGCAACTGCTGCTTTTCGGGTTAACTCAAGACTGTTTAAATCAAGAGAAACGATATCGACTTGGCCTTGATTAAGTGAACGGAGTTTGTTCTGCGCATCTTGGGCTTTTTGTGGATTTCGGCACGCTAGAATGACATGTTGCCCTTGTTTAACGAGTTGTTCTGCTGTAGCAAAGCCAATGCCCGTATTGGCGCCTGTAATTAATATCTTCACTTTCTGTACTCCGGTTATGCTATTTATTGGTGAGAACTTTCAGAAAATATATAGTGCTGCAAATCTGACAATTTGTCATGTCAAATTTGGTTGTAAGTGATGATTGGTATTTGTGGGGGAGATGATGGGATATTTGAAATAGTTAAAATCTTTGTTTAGTAAATAAAAAAGCGGCTCAAAAGAGCCGCTTTTTTTAAAAGCAAAATTTTAAGCAACCGACTCTGGAGCGGTACGCCATAAGCTTTCTAAATCATAGAATTTACGAGCTGTTGGTAGCATCACATGTACTACAACAAAGCCGAGATCAATTAAGATCCATTCTGCATCTCGTTCACCTTCAACGCCAATCGGGCGGAAACCGGCTTTTCGAGCTTCTTCTGCAACATTGTCTGCAAGTGCTTTCACATGACGAGTAGAAGTACCGCTCGCAATTACAATAGCATCAGCGACATTGCTAATTGAGCTAACATCTAACTGGAGAATATCTTTTGCTTTTACATCAACTAAAGCGTCGTGGACGACTTTGAGACAAGTTTGTACGTCTTTATTTGAGGTATTCATTGCGAAATCGTGAGAATTAGACACGCTGGGCGATGGTTCTAAATTCATATAGGGTATATTTTCCTGACAATTACTCACTATCTAATATAGTGGTTTTCGCGCTAAATTTCAAACAAAACTCGTAACAGTTTATATATTTACATCATCCGAAAAATACTTTTTCTTCCATGTAAATGACTGATTTGAAGTGTTTTCAGGCTTATATTCCGCTGCAATATAGTTTTGATAAGAACTTTGTTTTAACCAAGAAAAAATTTGTTCATAAGGAATTTCAGCTGTATCTGGTTCATGACGGCCCGGACAGTCCGCAAACTGAATGTGTCCAATTGAGTTAATATTCTCTTGTAAACCCTCAAGAACGTCTTCGCCCATCATTGCCATGTGATAGCAGTCATATTGCATTTTTAGAGTAGGGTCGTTGACCGCTTCTAACATTTCTTGTGCCTGCGCAATATTTTGTACTAAAAAGCGGGGCATATCTGTACCGTTAATCATTTCAAAAACGGGTTCTATATCGTGTTCACTGAGTAAGTTACACGCAAGTTTTAAATTAGCTGCTAAGGTTTTTAAACAAGGTAGTAAGTCAGCATCGAGCGGTTGTTTACCCGCTAAAATATTAACACGAGGAACCTTTAAAGCTGTGGCATAGCTAATGGCTAACTCTAATGCCTCATGGAAAGCTATTTCTTGGCCGGGAATGCCTGCTAAACCGTTTCCGCCTTGCATAAGGTCACCCGCAGGCACATTAATTAGACAGAGACTAAGATTATAGCGTTCGAGTTGAGTTTGAATATCTGCAATAGTTAATTCATAAGGGAATTGAATTTCTACATATTCAAAGCCCTGTGCATGGGCCAGAGCGAAGCGTTCAATTAAAGGAACTTCGGTAAAAATCATGGATAAATTGACTGCAAGACGACCCATACTCAAACTCCGTTTATTTTTGCTCTACTAATTGAATCATAGTAGCTAAATCTTTCTCAGCAAAGCCATTTTTTTGGTGAGTTTGTAGCTGTAATAGAGCTTTTTGTGCAACTGGGATGTCTAAATTAACATTGTTAGCCAATGTTACTGCGTTATTAAGATCCTTAGATAATGTTTGAACTTTCCACTGAACTGGCTCAAAGGTATGAGTTGCCATACGTGGAGTTAGAATTTGAAAGGGTTTAGAGTCCGCAAATCCGCCTGCTAAAGCTGGAGCGAGTAAAGTCGTATCTACACCAGCTCGGTCTGCAAGCGCGACAGCTTCAGCAATAAGGGCGCTGTTGGCTGCAACAATCAGTTGATTACAAATTTTGGTAGCTTGGCCAGTTCCAGTATTGCCCATTCGGGTTACACGTTGAGATAAAACATTATAAACAGGCGTTAGTTCTGTAATCGTTTGAGCATTACCGCCTGCAAAAATGACAAGTGTGCCTTGTTCTGCTCCAGCTGTTCCACCTGATACAGGTGAATCAATCCAAATAACGTCATGTGTGGCAGCTGCTTGAGCAAGCGTTTTTGTTGCAGCAACAGATAAGCTTGAGAAATCCACAATAACTTGCTCAGCTTTTAAGTTAGGCTGAATTTTTTCAAATACTGCCTCTACGGCTTTGTCATCTGCCAGACAGATTAAAATAATAGGATAGTCACCAATATTTGAAAGTTCTAAAGGTTGGGCGCCGATATCAATCAGTTCTTCACATGCAGAGAAGGTTCGATTCCAAACCGCAACTTGAAAGCCGGCTTGAATAAGGCGGGTTGCCATCCGACTTCCCATAAGCCCCATACCTAAAAAAGCAATAGGGGTATTACGATCAAAATTCATAATCTAAGCTCTTTATTTATATTGGCGTGGTAAAAAGTTAACTTCCGGATGTTTGTCTTTTTTACGAGCAAGTTTGCTATTTTTACCAAGTAATAATTTAAGTTGCCAGATTTTTTCTAGACGCAATGATTTTTCTGGTTGATGCTCCATTGCATCAAGTACACGTTTTGCCGCTGTGAGGGCATCAGGTGAGCGTTGTAACATTTCAGCTGCAATCTCATGTGCTCTCTCTAGAGGCGAGTCACTTAAATGAGTCACAAGACCGATTTCTTTTGCATAATTTCCGTCAAAAACACGGGCAGTTAAGGTGAGTTCTTTTGCAAGGTCAACGCTAATTAAACCTTTTAATGAGCGAGTAAGACCCATATCAGGAACTAAACCCCAACGGCTTTCCATAATCGACATTTTTGTTTCTGGGTGAGAAATTCGGATGTCGGAAGCCAAGGCAAGTTGCATACCTGCGCCGAAACAATATCCTTCTAATGCAGCAATAACTGGGACAGGTAAATTCTGCCAAGTCAGAAATGCTTTTTGAAAAAGACTTTGTCCGGGTTTTACAAGTTCCCAAATGGCAAAAGCAGAGTTTTTCGGATTGTTTAGGTCGGATAAATCAATTCCAGCACTAAACACATTTCCTTCGCCTGTCAAAATAACACAGCGAATATCTCTATCCTTTTTAATTGCTTTCGCAGTTGAAACTAACTCTTTTAATAAGGCAAAACTCATTGCATTGCGTTTGTCTGGACGGTTTAAATATACCGTTGCAATGCCATTATTTTTTTCAATACGTAAGAGTGCCATGAGATTCCCGCTTCTTTTTTTATAGATGAACGGAGCATAACATGGCTGTAATTTGGAAACATGACAGCTCAGTCATGCCTCTTTGATAGAGATGTTAGTCAGGAATCACCAAGATTTGATGGGCTGCACTTTCTACTTCTTTAACGACAAGACCTAGTTCATCAAAGCGCTGCATAACTTCTTCAATGAAGCCTTCATCTGCTATACGACGTTCTTTACGCAGCGTTGAAATAAATTGCTCAAAGTCACCAGTCACTTGTTGTAGTTTTGGGGCGCCTACATAGCGAGTAGCCCCATAGAGGCGATGTAAAACATGCTCAAGTTGAGGGAAGTCTTCAAGCTCAATGAGCTGTTGCATTTCATCTAGCTCAGTCGGAAAACTATCTACTAACATTTTAAGTAGATCTTGTGCTAAGTCTTCTTTATTCGCTGCAAGCTGCAAACTTTGTTGCCAATTTAAAATTTGTGGGTCTAAAGCTTCCGCGACTACATGGTGGTCTTTGTTTAAGGCTTTTGCTGTGAAGTTGTTTTTAGTCCATTGCGTTAAGATCTGGATGATTTGTTCCATTTGAATTGGCTTGGTGACATAGTCATTCATGCCTACTTTAAGGAGTTTTTGTTTTTCATCGGCAAGTGCGTGGGCGGTGAGTGCAATAATTGGAAGTTGCATTTCTCCGTCTAGTGTCGACTCTAAAGAACGAATAGCACGAGTGGTATCAATGCCTGACATGACAGGCATTTGAATGTCCATAAACACTAAATCAAATGGTTTAAGTTTCTGGTCAATTCGTTCTTGGATCAGGTTAAGAGCTTCTTGGCCACTGAGAGCTTTAGTTGTTTTAACATTAAGTTCGCCGAGTAAGGCTTCTAAAACAATTAAGTTAGGGAGATGGTCATCCACTGCCAGAATGTGTAGCCCCTGACCATTAAAGTCTTGTTGTTCCTCTTCAAAAATAGGTTGATCATTTAATAATTGAATGAGTCCACTTCGACTTAATGGTTGATAGAGAGGGCGAGCACGGTATTCATTGAGCATGTTTGGCTCAAGTGTCATTTGATAGCCATAGACGGCTAAATTACCTTGATAACGACTGCGAATTTCTTTTAATAACGCTTCAGTGTCGCCACTATGGTCAACAATGAGCCATGTATTATCTTTCTGATCAAGATGTTTTAATCGGCTAAACAAGTCCAGAATCGATTGTGTTTCGATATGAGGAACATGGTAGTTTTCAAGGTAGTAACGTAAAACACTTGCTGTAGCAGGATGAGCAAGATACGACACCACTTGTAAATGTTCAAAGTGTGGATGTTCGATTTCGTAATCTTCATCTACCACAAATTGTGCGGTAAACCAGAAGGTTGAACCTTTTTCAGTTGGCGCACGTTCTTGGTTATCTTCAAAACCAATTTGACCATGCATGAGATGAACAAGCTGTTTGGAAATAGCTAAACCTAAACCTGTACCACCAAATTGACGTGTAACTGAGGCATCGCCTTGCGAGAATGATTCAAATAGTTTTTTACGGTCTGTGCCACTTAAACCAATACCACTATCTTGAACACTGAAATGAAGCAGACATTGCCCAATATCATCATGTTCCATACGAACACGAACAATAATTTCACCATCTGGAGTGAACTTGATCGCATTAGAAATCAAGTTAGTCAAGATTTGCTTGAAGCGTAAAGCATCGCCAATCACTTCTTGTGGAATGTTGTCGGCATAGTAAAAAGCCATGGCGATATGTTTTTGAGCAGCCAATGGAGATAGCATATCCATGACATCAAAAATAGCTTCTTCTAAATCAAAGGGTGCTGTTTCAAGTTCTAACTTACCTGCATCAATTTTCGAGAAATCTAATACATCGTTAATTAATGCTAATAAATGGGCAGATGACTTGCGAATGGTTTGCAAATAAAGATTTTGTTCATTATTTAAATTTTGTTGACGAAGCAATAAATGAATAAAGCCATCAATACTGTTGAGAGGTGTTCGAAGCTCATGACTAATATTTGCCAAGAAAACTGACTTCGCTTGGTTTGATGAAATCGCTTGGTCACGTGCTTGACGATAAGTAATGTTTTGGACTTCTAAGGTATCTAGTGTTCTGCGTAAGTCTTCTTCTGTTTGTTCAGTGTGTTCTTTTAATTCTAAAAAGCTAAAGTGTAATCGCTTAACAACATTTGCAATATCACGCTGTAGTAAGCGTAGCTCCCCAGTACTGTTAATAACTAGGTGCTGATCTAAAGTATCTGCATTGAGGCGTTGTAACTGCATGCGAATTTCATACATCGGCGCAATCCAGCGACGAGAGTAAAAATTCAAGCAAAGTAAAAGTAATAGTAAGGTCATTAATCCAGTAATGACGAGGGCAATCATAATGCGATAGCGTGCCAACTCTAGAGGCTGGTTATCCATTTCAATCATTAACCAAACTGGGGCTTTTCCAGCTTTATTGCTAATTTGCAGTCCATAAATATTATTGTGGTTATAAGAGATGGGACCAAAAAAACTATTATTACTAGGAAAGCTAGGCCAATAACGATTATCACGATAACCAATGCTTAAATAAGTCTGTCCATTGTTATCAATTAATACCGCGCGTTTAAGATTTTTTTCGCTAAACATGCTTTGCATAATGTGCTGAGCATGATCGTATTCATCGGGCTCTAATTCGACTAGCGTATATAAATCTTTCGCAATTTGATTGTAGCGAGCTAAAATTGCTGAGGCGTGATGTAGCTGTTGTTGTTTTACCGAATGTGACGTTTCAGTTAAAACCAGAAAAGCACCGACCCCTGTTAAAATCATAATCGGCACAAAAATTAGAGCAATCAATTGCCCATATGCATGATTCAGACGTAAGCGTTTCGATAAGGTTTTATTGAAATTAGACATGGCTACATCAGATTTATCTCTCTGTACGGCATCTTATCACGCTTTATTTTAAAACAGACGGCATTTTATAAATGACCGAGCTTTAATCGCTTTCATGAAAAAGCATATTGAAATGGGTGCAGTAGCGAGCATTTTTTCATACAATAGGCGCACCTCGATATAGGTATTGATCATGAGTAATACACAACCTGACTTTTTAGCCGACGAATTTTTGTTAGATCACTATGTAGGTAAGACACCTCTAGTTCGTTTGCAGCGATTAGCTTCTCATACGCAAGCGACGGTTTTAGCAAAATTAGAAGGTAATAATCCGGCAGGTTCTGTAAAAGACCGTCCTGCATATAACATGATTATGCAGGCAGAAAAACGTGGTCAAATTAAGCCAGGCGACACCTTGATTGAGGCAACCAGTGGAAACACAGGTATTGCTTTGGCAATGGTTGCTGCAATGCGTGGCTATAAAATGAAACTTATTATGCCGAACAACATGAGTCAGGAGCGTAAAGATGCGATGCTGGCTTATGGCGCAGAGCTGATTGAAGTAACGCCGCAGCAAGGTATGGAAGGTGCACGTGATTTAGCCTTGCAAATGGAAAAAGAAGGTAAGGGGCACGTTTTAAATCAGTTTGGTAATCCTGATAATGTTGAAGCTCATTACTTAACAACTGGTCCTGAAATTTGGAAACAAACAGGTGGGAAAATCACCCATTTTGTAAGCTCAATGGGTACGACTGGTACCATCATGGGTGTTTCTAAATATTTAAAAGAACAAAACCCAGATATTCAAATTGTTGGTTTGCAACCAGCAGATGGATCAAGTATTGCTGGTATTCGCCGTTGGCCAAAAGAATATTTACCTACTATTTTTGATAGTAGCCGTGTAGATCGTACTATTGATATTCCACAAATTGATGCTGAAAAAACCATGCGTAAATTAGCGCGTATGGAAGGCATTAGTGCAGGTACATCTTCAGGCGGTGCGGTATGGGCATCTATCAAGATTGCAGAAGAAAATCCAGATGCTGTTATTGTTTGCATTATCTGTGACCGTGGCGACCGCTACTTGTCTACAGGATTGTTTTCAGTACAGGACGATAACTCATAATTGAGAGAAATAATGCGTTTCCCTACCTTAGTTTTTGATATTGAAACTTTAACTGATTTAAAAGCGGGAGCGCATTTATATCATCTTGATTTGCCAGAGGCTGATGTAGAGCAAGCATTGACTAAACTCCGTCGTCAAGAATCAGGCATGGATTTTCAGCGCTTACCTTTGCATGAAATTGTTTGTATTTCTGGTCTATGGCTTGATGAGTCTGGTTTCAGATTGTTTTCTTTTAGTCGTGAACAATATTCTGAAGCTGAGATTTTGCAAAAGTTCTTGTCAATTTTTGATAAGCGTCATCCGACTTTAGTGAGTTGGAACGGCTCACAATTTGATTTACCCGTTATTCTGTTTCGCGCGATGTATCATGGGCTTTCTGCACCGGGCTTGTTTGATCAAGGTGAGATTGATAGCCAGAAGCGTTTTAATAATTACCAAAACCGTTATCACCATCGCCACATTGATTTAATGGACGTGATGGCAATGTTTAATGGGCGTAATTTTCAAAAGCTTGATGATATTGCCTGCATTTTAGGTTTGCCGGGTAAACGCGGTGAATCGGGTTATCATGTGCCTGAATATGTTCGTAATCAACAATGGTTAAAATTGACTAGCTATTGTGAAGGGGATGTACTCAATACATGGTTTATTTATTTGCGTTGGCTGATACTAAAAGGCCAGTTGAGCGTAGATGAACATAACCACTGGATTAGTTCGAGTATTGAATATTTACAGACTATGCCGCAGCAGTCTGACTTTCTTGAAGTATGGGAACGTACTTCGAAACATACTGAATTTACTTCTCACTATTTTAATCCTTCAGATTTTTAGGTTCATCCTTTGAAACAACAAGCCAAATCTCGTAAGCCTCAACAACCTGAATATATTTTTCAAGTTGAAACACTTTCTCATGAGGGGCGAGGAATTGCGCATTATGGTTCTCATCCTGATCATCCAGCAGATAAGCATGGCAAGAAAGTTTTTATTCGCTATGCATTGCCTGGAGAAATTGTAAAGGCTCAGATTACCCATCAAGCAAAGCGTCTTGAAGAAGCTGAGATGGTGCAGTTGTTAGGAGAGCCTTCAACTCATCGCATAGATGCAATTTGTCCTCATTATGGTATTTGCGGTGGCTGTAGCATGCAGCATATCCATCCTGATGAACAAATCCGGTTAAAGCAAAGTGTGCTCCAATCGCATTTACAACATTTTGCAGGAATTCAGCCTGAACAGTGGCTTGAGCCAATTCGATCTTTACAAACAGATTATCGTCGTCGTGCTCGAATAGGGGTGCGCTATCTGCCAAAGCCAGATCGCTTAATTATGGGGTTTCGTGAACATCATAGTAATCGGCTAACTTCTATCCACACTTGTAGTGTTTTGGATAAAAAACTATCAGATAGCTTGCCTGAGCTGCGTACTTTACTCCAAAGTCTAAAAGGCAAAGCGCATATAGGTCATGTAGAATTAGCAAAAGGTGATCATGAAATTTCTTTGTTGGTTCGTCATGTAGAAAAATTAAACAATTCTGATGTCAACCAATTAAAGCAATTTGCGTTAGACAAAGGGTGGCAGTTGTATTTACAGCCTAAAGGGCCTGAAAGTATTCATCGTATTGATGATGAAAAAGGTGCTTTACGTTTACACTATGCTTTAGAGCGGTTTGATGTAAATTTTGCTTTTTCGCCATTGGATTTTACTCAGGTCAATGCCACAGTAAATGAACAAATGGTTCAATTGGCATGTGAATTGCTTCAATTGCAACAAGGTGAAAAGGTACTTGATCTATTTTGCGGTTTAGGCAATTTCTCACTCCCGTTAGCACGATGTATTGGTGAGAGTGGTCAGGTTGTCGGTGTGGAAGGGAGTGAAGAAATGGTGCAACGGGCAACAGCTAATGCAAAATGCAATAGTTTGGTGCAAGCAACCTTCTTTTCACAAGATTTAACAAAAGATTTTTCGCATCATTCTTGGGCAAATCAAGGATTTGATGCATTATTGATTGATCCTCCTCGTGCTGGTGCATATGAAATTATGCAGTATGTATCAAATTTTGGAGCAAAAAGAATCGTTTATGTATCATGTAATCCAGCTACACTGGCAAGGGATGCGGGTGTTTTGGTCCAATATGGTTACCAGTTAAAAAAAGCAGCTGTAATGGACATGTTTACGCACACAGAACATGTTGAATCCATTGCACTATTTGAAAAAATTCAAGAGATAAACGATTAAAAACATGAGTTACATATTGAGGAGAATGGTATGGTCACAGTACGTGAACAGTTACCTGAACAACTAACTGAGTTGTCCGAGGAAACGACTGTAGAGCATGCCGCCGAAACGCAAATCGGTTTAGCCTCATGGTTGGATCGGGTGCGTGAAATATTAGATGGGGCGAAGCTTGAACAGCTTGAGCAGGTTGCTCATTTAACCCTGCAAAAAGAGTTGGACTCAACGGTTAATCATCGTTCAAATACTTTCGCTACAGGCGTTGGAATGGCTGACATTCTGGCGCATCTCCATGTAGATGAAGATACTCTATCGGCAGCAATGCTCTATCGTAGTGTGCGTGAAGACATTACTGATATAGAAGAAGTAAAACAGAAATTTGGGGAGCAGGTCTATAACCTTGTCAAAGGTACTTTGGCAATGGGTAAGCTCTCGGAACTCATTGAGAAAAATAAACGGTTAGAAGATCATTTTAATAATAATCAACGAGAACATTTAAGTGGCATTTATAAAATGCTGATTTCGGTTACCGAAGATGTTCGTGTTGTTTTAATTAAACTTGCTGAACGTACCTATTCTTTACGAGAACTAGCAAATTCATCTCGTGAACGTCAAGAACGCGTAGCACGCGAAATTCTTACTATTTATTCGCCATTGGCGCATCGACTCGGTATTGCTCAGCTTAAATGGGAACTTGAAGATCTCGCTTTTCGCTATTTAGCTCCAGATCGTTATAAAGAAATTGCGTCATTACTGAATGAAAAACGATTAGAGCGCGAACACTATATTCAGTTCGTGATTGATCGTTTAAAAAATGAGTTAGCATCTTACGGAATTGAGTCAGAAATCACAGGTCGAGCGAAGCACATTTATTCGATTTATCGAAAAATGAAAAGCAAAAACCTGAGTTTTGATCAGCTTTATGATATTCGTGCCTTACGTGTATTGGTCAATAGTGTTCCTGAGTGTTACCATTCTTTAGGTATTGTTCATCAAATCTGGCGTCATATTCCGCATCAGTTTGATGATTATATTACCAACCCGAAAGCAAATGGTTATCGCTCTTTGCATACTGCTGTAATTGCCGAGAATAAATCGCTTGAAGTACAAATTCGTACTCATGAGATGCATGACGAAGCAGAATTAGGCGTATGTTCGCACTTTAACTATAAAGAAGGTTCAAAGAATACTGACCATTCCTTTAATCATCGTTTGCATTCATTGCGTGCTGTTTTAGAACACTATCAAGAGCGCAATGAAACGACGGTACATCAAAACGAAGATGAAACTGAAGGCTTTGAACAGTTACAAGACTTTGAAGGCTTTGAGAAGATTTACGTTTTTAGTCGTGATGGTGATATTAAGGAATTGCCACGTGGCTCAACAGTTTTAGATTTTGCTTACCATGTGCATACGGAAGTAGGCAATAAGTGTTATGCAGCGCGAGTTAACCAGCGCTATGTGCCACTTACCTATACTTTAAAAACTGGTGAGCAGGTTGAGATTTTAACTAAAAAAGATCGTGATCCAAACCGAGATTGGTTGGTCAATTCTTTAGGTTATATTAAAACCTCTCGTGCTCGTGACAAGCTGCGTCATTGGTTTAGACAGCAAGATCGTAGTAAAAATCTTGAAGTTGGCCGTGAACTTCTTAATAAAGAGTTAGCTCGTCTAGCGATTCACCCAAAAAGTATCGACCTAAATGATTACTCATCACATTTTAACGTGAAAACGGGTGATGACATTTTGGTGAGTCTAGTAAGCGGTGATATTAGCTTACATGCCTTGATTAATCAGGTGAATCGTCAAATGCATCTAGATCAGGATGAACCTGAACTAGTGCTTAAACCAGCATTAAATCCACGTGCTAGCCATACGTTGTCGGCTCATGGAATCTTAATTGATGGTTTAGACAATGTAGAGCTGCACATCGCGCAGTGCTGTCAGCCCGTACATGGTGAGTCAATCGCTGGATATATTACTTTGAACCGTGGTGTTAGCATCCACAAAGTCATTTGTTCAGACTACCAACGTATGATTAAGCAAGAACCAGAGCGTGCTGTTGAAGCCGATTGGGAAATGCAACCAACACGTGGTCAAAGCGTTCAAATTGTGGTGGAAGCTTATGATCGTCGTGGTCTGCTTAAAGACTTAACTCAAGTGATTTTCTCTGACCAAATCAATATTCGTCAGGTCAATACAATTTCTGAAGCAGATGGTATTGCCAATATGAAGTTGTTAATTGAGGTTAAGGGTTTAGCGCAGCTTTCTCGCTTATTGGCTCGCTTAGAGCAACAGCCTGGAATTATTAGTGCGCGACGCATGATTCAAGGTGTTTAAATAAATTGAGTAAAAAGGCTGTCAAATGACAGCCTTTTTTATATTGGATTATTTTCTCGATAAATAAATGTTAGTGAGCCGATTTAAAAACTGAGGGCTTAAAGTTGAGAGTTGATAAAGCAGTTTGGTTTTTATGCCAACTGGAGTGTGAGTAGGTGTCCAGAAATGAGCTTTTTTCTCTACAAGCGCAAGCACCTGCTGAGCAATATCATTTGGAGTTAAATCTATCCCCATATTTTGAATAGTGCCTGCATCCATATTGTTAACCATTGCAGTTTGCACAAACAGCGGCATCACATCTAAAACGCGAATACCATATTTTTTCCATTCCACATCTAAACCTTCAGTAATTCCGCGAACAGCAAATTTACTGGCTGAGTAAGAAATAAGGTCAGCTTGCCCGTAAATTGCAGAAGCTGAAGATAGATTGATAACACGTGCAAAAGACGCTTGCTTCAAATAAGGTAGGGCAGCATGACAGCCATTGATGACACCGTTTACATTAATATTTATTGTTCTTTGGTGAGCTTTAATATCAGTTGTTTCAAATGCACCAGAATATAAAATACCGGCATTATTTACCAAAATATTGAGTTCGCCAGCCCATTCAGTAAATTCTTTTAATATGTGTTGCCATTGGTCGTAATCACTTACATCTAGATAGCCGGCACGGGCATTTGGCCCTAAGTCGTTTGCCAATTCTTGAGCAAGCGATTCATTAATATCATAAATGCCTACTTTATATCCTTGTTTGTAGAATATGCGTGCAATTTCAGCCCCAATACCTTGAGCGGCACCACTAATCAGAATACTGTATCTCATCTTTTTTCTCTTTGTCAGTACAATAGTGCGACTGATTTAATCGCTTTGATTTTGATCATAACAAATTAAAATCTTAGTTTTACTGACCGACTTTTTAAACTTGAGGGTTACCATGGATAAATTGCTTAACATCATGCAAGAGTTACGAGAAAAATGTCCATGGGATCAACAACAAACCCCAATGTCACTGACTAAATATGCGATTGAAGAAGCATATGAAGTTGAGGCTGCTGTTCGTCAGGGGGATATCAATGAAATCAGAAATGAGCTAGGCGATTTGTTATTACAAGTTGTGTTTCAATCACAAATGTTTAGTGAGCAAGGTGCTTTTAACTTTCAAGATGTTGTTGAGGCAATAAGTGAAAAGTTAATTCGCCGCCATCCACATGTTTTTCAGGCAGATCAATTTAATAACTTAACGCCAGAGCAAGTAAGTGAGCTTTGGAAACAAATTAAACAGCAAGAAAAACAAGGCAAGCCGCAATCAAGGTTGGACGAAATTAAGCATGGACCAGCTCTATTGCAGGCACAAGAAATTCAAGAAAATGTCGCAAAAGTTGGGTTTGACTTTGAAACCGTAGAAGATGCTTATGGAAAACTAGAAGAAGAGCTAGATGAGTTTAAGCAAGCACTAAAAAATCAAAATATTGATGAAATTCAAGATGAATTTGGAGATTGCCTGTTTTCATTAGTCAATGTAGGACGTAAACTTGCGATTTCAAGTGAAACATCACTTTTATCAACAATACATAAATTTAGAAGCCGTTTTGCTTTTATTGAAGATCAAGCACGAAAACAGCAAAGAACATTAGAAGATATGACCTTGTCTGAAATGGATGAATTGTGGAATCAGGCAAAGCGGCAGTTAAGATTAGGGGAAAAAACACATGCATCTCAGCATGAATCTTTGGAAGAGTAAGTCTTATATTTTTATTGTTTTATTTTGGAGCCTGATTTCTTCAACCTTTGTTCAGGCTCAATCTTTTGATCAAAATTTTAAGGAGTGGAAGGCTAAACAGCAGATGTATGATCAGAAGTTGAGCATGCAACACGCCTCGCATTCTAGCGTTCCAAAAAGCTCAGCCATGACTGACTCTTCGGGACAAGTTCACTTGAATCAAGCCAATATTGATGAGCTTCAAAAGCTAAAAGGTATTGGTGAGAAAAAGGCTCAAGCGATTGTAGAATACCGTCAAAAGAATGGTGGCTTTAAAAATATTGATGAATTTAAAAGCGTAAAGGGCATTGGTCCAGCCATTTTTGAAAAGAATAAAGCGCGTTTGACTTTATAAATCATCTGTTTGTCAATTGTCATTTCATGCGCAAACTACAGAGAATCAAATTGCCCTTTGTGTGCGTTAGAGCTATGATTAGCGACAACTTGTTATTTACGTCCTGACGTAGGAGACAGCGTCTTTTGCAAACCTTGCGAGCGTCAAAATGTGGTTTGTCCACAGCCCAACTTCCTTCTTCGATTTTAGATGTGATCGATAGCCTGACTAAAGCTGGCTATGAAGCTTATATTGTTGGGGGTGGTGTCCGTGATTTAATGCTAGGGTTTAATCCTAAAGATTTCGATGCAGTGACCAATGCGACACCTTCTCAAATTAAAGAAGTTTTTGGCAGACGTTGCCGAATCATTGGTCGTCGATTTGAATTAGCACATGTCTATTCAGGGCGTGAGCTTATTGAAGTTGCTACATTCCGTGCTCCTCCTAAAAAAGCAGTCACTAGTGCTTCAGGCATGATTTTACGTGACAATAATTGGGGTACTATCGAACAAGACTTTGCTCGACGTGATTTTTCAATCAATACGCTATATTACCAACCGCGTAAGAGTATTGTGCTCGATTTCTGCAAAGCAATTGACGATGTAAAAAATAAAACTCTACGTTTATTGGGCGATCCTGCACAGCGCTTCGAAGAAGACCCAGTGCGTATGCTGCGAACTCTACGTTTTGCAGCCAAGTTAAATTTCAAAATTGATTCAAATATTCTCGATATCTTTGATGCTGAAATGACGCAATTACTGCGTGATGTCTCTCCGCATCGTTTATACGATGAATCTCAGAAGCTGTTCACAATGGGGCATTTGGCGCGTGTTTTGCCAATGTTGATTGAGTTTGGTGTTTGGAAGCAACTCTTTGCAGATATTCAGCCTAACCTCACTCCATTTATTTTAAGAGCAGCAAAGAATACAGATCAACGTATTCAGGTTGGGAAAACAATTAACCCAGCATTTTTCTATGCTGTGTTATTGTGGCAACCATTTTTAGAGCGTTGTGAGTTTTATTTATCTAAAGGTATTGTGCCGGCTGAAGCCCGTGCACAGGCTGGTTTAGATGTCTTAAAACGTCAAGCAACACGTACAGTTATTCCTCGCTTTGCAGAAACTTTTATTCGTGAAGTTTGGGAAATGCAGACCCGTTTGCTCAATCCAAAACCACAGCAAATAGAAGCATTGGCTGGACATGCTCGTTTCCGTGCAGGTTTTGACTTCTTATTACTTCGTGAAAAGTCAGGTGATGACACAACACAAGGAATGGGAAGCTGGTGGGAAGCCTACCAAGAAATGTCAAATGACGAAAAAGAAGCTGCGATTAGCCAATATAATCGTCAGAAAGCTAGAAACCGTCGTAAAGCTGCTGCTGAACCTATTGAAAATAATAAAGTTGACACGGAAATTGAACCTTTGGTTGATATTCCGGAACCACGTACTCGCCGTGGGAAAAAAGAACGTACTAGACAAGATCAGGCAGTTGGCCGATTTGTTGAAAAAGCGACTACTTCTGAAGCAGGCGTGATGGGCGATCATCCAATTTTAAAACGTAAGCGAGTACAACGTGATTTAAGCCAAGTCGTCTTTGGGCCAACGCAATGACAATAACCACTTATATTGGTTTAGGAAGTAATTTAGGCGATTCACGTCAAATTTTATCTGAAGCCATTGCTAAGCTTAAGACGTTAGGAATGGTTAAAGTCTCTAGACTTTATCAAAGTCCGCCTATGGGACCTCAAGATCAGCCAAATTATTTAAATGCAGTTGCAGAATTAAATACCGATCTTGCGCCTTTAGATTTGCTGGATCATTTACAACGTTTTGAGCAAGAAGCTGGTCGTGTACGGCTTCGTCGTTGGGGTGAGCGAACCTTAGATCTGGATTTGCTTATTTATGGCAATGAAAAAATTCACAATGAGCGCTTAACTGTGCCGCACATAGGCATTCTACAACGAGATTTCGTTGTGATTCCTTTATTAGATTTAGATGCTGATTTACAGATTAATGATCAGCCACTTAAAAATTTAGAACTGATACAGCAGCCAACGCTGACTGTACTTGCGGATGAGTCTTGGGCTTAAGCTCTCGATTCATTATGTTCTGCAAACTCCTGTAGAGGATATCATCATGATTAGTCTAAGTGACTTAAGAAAATTTAAAGCCGAAGGACGTAAGTTCTCTTGTCTAACTTGTTACGATGCAAGCATGGCAAAAGCAATGGAACTTGCTGAAATTGATACAATCTTAATTGGTGATTCTCTTGGAATGGCAATTCAAGGGCGAGATTCAACTTTGCCAGTAACCGTTGAAGATATGGCTTATCATACGGCAGCGGTACGCCGTGGTAATCAACATGCCTTGATTATGACAGACTTGCCATTTATGAGTTATGCAACCTTGAATGATGCTTTGCAAAATGCAAGAACAGTCATGCAAGCTGGTGCTCAAATGGTGAAAATCGAAGGCGGTGCATGGTTAAGTGAAATCGTGCAGGTTTTAACCCGTAATGGTGTACCTGTTTGTGTACATTTAGGCTTAACACCTCAATCTGTACATGTATTCGGTGGCTATAAATTACAAGCTAGAACACGTGAAGCAGCAGATCAGCTTATTGCCGATTGTACAGCAGTGGTTGAGGCGGGTGCAGCGGTATTATTACTTGAATGTGTTCCTGCTCAATTGGGTCAAGAAATTGCTGAATTATTCCCAAATACGCCTGTAATTGGTATTGGCGCAGGTAATGCAACTGATGGTCAAGTATTGGTTGTACAAGATATGTTGGGGTTAACTTTTGGTCGAGTTGCGCGTTTTGTACGTAACTTTATGAAAGAGCAATCAGGTGAAACTGCCATTTTAGATGCCTTTAAATCTTTTCATGCTGCTGTGCAGGATCAGTCATTCCCTGCCAAAGAACATACTTTTCACGTTGAGCTGTAATTCATGAAAACAGAAACCACCATACAAGGTCTTGCAGCTTCTTTAAATCCTGCTAGAGCTGCACGTAAAATTATTGGTTTTGTCCCAACAATGGGAAATCTACATGAAGGGCATCTCACACTTGTTCGTGAAGCGAAAAAGCTATGTGATGTTGTGGTTGTAAGCATCTTCGTAAATCCGACGCAATTTGGTCCAGGTGAAGATTTTGACAGCTATCCTCGTACTTTAGAGCAAGATAGTCGCCTACTTGCTGATGTTGGCTGTGACATTATTTTTGCACCATCAGTTGAGCAAATGTACGGTACACAACCACGTTTAACGAACATCAGTGTCAGTCAGATTACAGATGCTTTATGTGGTAGTTCACGTCCAGGACACTTTGATGGTGTAGCTTTGGTTGTAACTAAGCTCTTTAATATTGTGCAACCGAATTACGCTTTCTTTGGACAAAAAGATTACCAACAGTTAGCCGTTATTCGTCAGTTTGTACAAGATTTAAATATTCCTTTAGAAGTGATTGGCGTGCCAATTGTTCGTGCAGCAGATGGTTTGGCACTTAGCTCAAGAAATGGTTATTTAAGCGCTGAGCACCGTCAGATCGCTCCGGTTATTTATCAAAGTTTGAAGCAGGCTGAGCAACAGTTACATCAAGGCAAAGATTTGCAACAAGTTGTAGAAGATATCAAAACTCAGTTGACAGATAATGGTTTTGTTGTTGATTATGTCGAAGCTCGTCAGACAAATCTGTTACCTGCTACTCAATTTGATCGTGATATTGTGTTGTTTGTCGCGGCAAAACTAGGTGCAACTCGTTTGATTGACAATTTAGAAGTTGCCTTTACACCCCAATAAAAGAGATCAAAGGACAGCCATGCCATGAAGCGTATACTTATCGTGACAGGACAGTCTGGTTCAGGAAAATCTTCGGCCCTTCAAGTATTAGAAGATTTGGGCTATTACTGTATTGATAATTTGCCTTTGGCATTGCTGCCTGAAATTGTGGCAAAGCTAGATCATGAAAACAATCTAGAGCAATTAGCTTTAGGTGTGGATGTAAGAAGTACTCGGGCAGATATGCAAGAGTTCGATCATGTGTTTGAGCAATTACAAAGACATGGAACTGTTGATGTTATTTACTTGACGACACAAGATCAGGATCTGATTGCGCGTTTTAGTGCATCGCGTCGCCCGCATCCATTAGCTAATCGTTTTAAAAGTCTGTTGCAATGTATTCATGAAGAAAAGCAGTTACTGCTTCCGATTCAGTTTCGCGCTACGGTTCATATTGATACAACGGATAAAAGCGTTCATGATTTAAAGCATATTTTACTGTCTAAATTGGGGCAGTCAGATAAGCTTATTGTCATATTGCAGTCATTTGGATATAAACATGGCATTCCTTTGGATGCCGATTATGTTTTTGATGTACGGCATTTACCAAATCCGCATTGGGATTTAGAATTAAGACGTTTTTCTGGTTTGGATGAGCCAGTAAGACTATTTTTAGAAGCAAGTCCGCAAGCAAACGAAATGTTTGATGATATTCTTCACTTCTTAAAAAAATGGCTTCCCGCATTTGCTGAAGGACATCGTCACTATATGACGATTTCTATTGGTTGCACTGGGGGGCAACATCGTTCGGTTTATATCGTAGATAGACTAAAACAAGCACTTGAGGCAGAATGGTCTGTTCAGGTCTTACACAGAGAAATGAAGCACTGGTCATGATAGACACAACTGTTGATGTAATTAATAAACTCGGTTTACATGCTCGTGCATCAGGAAAACTGATCGAGGTCACTACAAAGTTTCGTTCGTCGATCCAGATTGGAAAAGGCGATCATTTGGTAGATGCAAAAAATATTATGTCTTTGCTGATGTTAGGTGCAGGTAAAGGGACCACTTTGCGATTGGTCATTGATGGTACCGACGAAGAGCAGGCATTAAATGAAGTACTGGCGTTATTCGCAGCAAAATTTTATGAGGCAGATTAATCGTGGCACGTGGTTCCCAACGTTATACTGAAGAAGATTTCGGTTCTTTAGAAGGACGTGCAAGTAAAACCGAACAGAAAAAAGCAGTGCAACGCATGGCTGCTTTAGGTGAGCAACTTGCGCAACTTTCTATTAAACAAATTCAGAAACTTCCAGTTGATGAGCGTTTAATTGATGCTTTAATGGAAGTGCAGAACATTAGTTCTTTTGAAGCACGTCGTCGCCAATTTCAACGTATTGGTAAGTTATTGCGCAATGAAGATGAGACGATTATTTTGTCTTATTTAACTCCGCAACAAGGCGCAAAAAGACAGGCTCAATTAATGCGTTGGGTTGACCGTATGATTGAGCAGGGTGATCCTGCAATTAATGAATTTAGTAAAATTTATAATGCATCGGAACGTCACACCTTGCGTCAGCATGTGTTGAGAATCAACCGCGATAAAACTCAACAGGCGAGTGAAGCAGATATTGAGGCATCAAAAGTTAAATTTGTTAACTATGTGCAGCAAATCGCATTATTGTCTGATCAAGGCTAAATGCGCTTAAATAAAAAAAGCGACGCTCGAGGCGTCGCTTTTTTTATTTATATATTCTCAGCACGTTCTTTTGCCCATTCCCGCAAAATAAACTTCTGTAATTTGCCGGTCGATGTTTTTGGAATTTCTGTAATAACCACATCTTTAGGAACTTTAAAGCGGGCTAACTCTTTTTGGCAATGTTCAATAATTTCTTCCGGTGTTGCTGTAGCACCCATTTTTAATTCAATAAATGCGCAGGGTACTTCTTGCCAACGAGCATCGGGTTTAGCGACGACGGCAGCAGTTAAAACAGCTGGGTGTCTATACAACACATCTTCTACTTCTAAAGATGAAATATTTTCTCCACCTGAAATAATAATGTCTTTTGATCGGTCAGTAATTTTTGCATAACCATCTGGATGGCAAACGGCTAAGTCTCCCGTGTGGAACCATCCGCCAGCAAAAGCTTCTTGAGTTGCTTGAGGGTTCTTTAAATAGCCTTTCATGACAATATTGCCACGAAACATAATTTCTCCCATGGTTTGTCCATCATTTGGTACAGGCTGCATTGTTTCGGGGTCTAACACACGCATACTGTCTTGTAATGGGTAGGGTACACCTTGACGGGAATGAAGCTGAGCTTGTTCAGCAATTGAAAGCTCATTCCATCCAGATTGTGAAGCACATAAGGCAGAAGGACCATATGTTTCTGTTAAGCCATAAACATGGTTGACGTTAATTCCCATGTTTCGCATACCTTCAATAATAGCAACTGGAGGAGCTGCTCCAGCAACCATAACTTCAACATGGTGATCAAAGTTGGTTTGTTTTTCTTTAGGTAAGTTAATAATCATTGAAAGAACAATCGGTGCACCACAGAAATAATCAACTTTATGTTCTGCAATGAGTTGCATGACTAATTCTGGGTCGACTTTGCGCAAACAAATATTCGTTCCACCGCTTGCTGCGATACTCCATGCGAAACACCAGCCATTACAATGGAAAAGCGGTAATGTCCATAAATACACAGCACGAGGTTTCATGCCACAGGCTAAGATATTGCTTGCAGCATTGAGATAAGCCCCACGATGATGATAAACAACGCCTTTAGGATTACCCGTTGTTCCAGATGTGTAATTTAAGCTAATTGCATCCCATTCATCTTCTGGTAAATGCCATACAAAGTTAATATCGCCTTGGGCTATCCATTCTTCATATTCAAAAGAACCGATAAACTGATTTTCACCTTCATATTCATCATCAGCTACATCAATCACAATAATGTGTTGGTCAGGAATAAGAGAGAGGGCTTCTCTTGCCAAATTAACAAATTCAGGGTCAACCAACAGCACTTTACTTTCAGCATGTTCAAGCATGAAAGCTATGGTTTTTGCATCTAAGCGAGTATTGAGTGTATTAAGTACGGCACCAGCCATTGGAACTGCGAAATGTGCTTCAACCATGGCAGGAATATTTGGTAATAAGACCGACACCGTATCATTTTTTTTAATTCCCAGTTGTTTGAGCTGAGAAGCAAACTGGCAACAACGTTGGTAAGTTTCTTTCCATGAAATTTGGCGCTTACCATGAATAATTGAAGCTTGATTTGGATAAATATAAGCTGCACGCTCTAAGTAGCGTAGAGGTGACAATGCAACAAAGTTTGCGGGTGTGCGTGGTAACTCATCATAAGCACTAACCATGGTAAACAACTCCGTGTTCTATTTTTAATTCATTCTTTGAAAATATGACTTAATACGCATCAAAGCATCTATGCTTTAGTCTTAAACAGAAATACCCTTCAGTCAGAAAATGAGCAAAAATGCTATTTTCTTCATCTTAAACCACTTGCGCTGAGTGTGTTTAAAAAATCTTCCCAATATATTTTTAAGTCATTTATTGCTGTTTACCTGATAAGCAAAATGTATTTATGATTTTGTGGGCTCAAAGGTTTTCACTTTGCTTGAACAAGTGTAAAATCTTTCAGGTTTTTTAATTTTGATTTACACCGTTTTTATATTTTGAGGTTCGCCTCGATCATAATCTCGCGGTGAAATGCTCCTTCGTATAGGGCATCACTCCTTAAGGATTTTTTTATGCCAATTATCACATTGCCAAATGGCGATCAAAAAAGTTTTGATCACGCTGTATCTGTTATGGAAGTTGCCCAAAGTATCGGGCCTGGTCTAGCAAAAAATACTGTTGCTGGCCGTGTAAATGATCGCTTAGTTGATGCATGTGACTTAATTACCGAAGATTCGACCTTACAAATTATCACTCCAAAAGATGAAGAAGGTCTTGAAATTATTCGCCATTCTTGTGCACACCTTGTAGGACATGCTGTTAAACAGCTATTCCCTGAAGCCAAGATGGTGATTGGTCCAGTCATTGAAGAAGGTTTTTACTACGACATCTGGATGCCTCGTCCGTTTACATTAGACGATATGGCAGCGATCGAAGAGCGCATGAAAAAGCTCATCGATCAAGATTACGATGTCGTTAAAAAAATGACACCGCGTGATGAAGTAATTGCTGAATTTACTACACGTGGCGAAGAATACAAATTACGCTTGATTGCAGACATGCCTGAAGAAACACAAATGGGCTTGTACTACCATCAAGATTATTTGGATATGTGTCGTGGTCCACACGTACCAAACACCAAATTCTTAAAATCATTCAAGCTGACAAAAATCTCTGGCGCTTACTGGCGTGGCGATGCGAAGAATGAACAACTTCAACGTATTTATGGTACAGCATGGGCTGATAAGAAACAGCTTGCTGCGTACATTAAGCGTATTGAAGAAGCTGAAAAGCGCGACCACCGTAAAATTGGTAAAGCCTTAGACTTGTTCCATATGCAAGAAGAAGCACCGGGTATGGTGTTCTGGCATCCAAATGGTTGGACGATTTACCAAGTTCTTGAACAATACATGCGTAAAGTTCAGCAAGACAATGGTTACCTCGAGATTAAAACTCCACAAATCGTAGACTTTACGCTTTGGGAAAAATCAGGTCATGCGGCAAACTACGCTGACAACATGTTTACGACTCATTCTGAAAGTCGTAATTATGCGGTTAAACCAATGAACTGCCCATGTCACGTGCAAGTTTTCAACCAAGGTTTGAAGTCTTACCGTGATTTACCAATTCGTTTAGCCGAGTTCGGTTCTTGCCATCGTAACGAACCATCTGGTTCTTTACACGGTATTATGCGTGTACGCGGTTTTACACAAGATGATGCTCATATCTTCTGTACTAAAGAACAAATTGGTCAAGAAGTGGCAGATTTTATCAAGCTCACTTTAGATGTTTATAAAGATTTTGGCTTTGAAGAAGTGCAAATGAAATTGTCTACACGTCCAGAAAAACGTGTGGGTGATGACGCGCTTTGGGATATGGCTGAGAAATCTTTAGCAGATGCTTTAGATGCTGCGGGTCTTGAGTGGGAATTACAGCCAGGTGAAGGCGCGTTCTACGGTCCGAAAATTGAATTCTCATTGAAAGACTGTCTCGGACGTGTATGGCAATGTGGTACTATTCAATGTGACTTCAACTTACCAGAGCGTTTAGATGCGTCTTACGTAACTGAAGACAATGATCGTGATCAGCCTGTTATGTTGCATCGTGCAATTCTTGGCAGTTTTGAACGTTTTATTGGTATACTAATTGAACACTACGCTGGTTTCATGCCACCTTGGTTGTCGCCGTTACAAGCATGTGTTATGAATATTACTGACTCACAAGCTGAAGCTTGTGAGAAAGTCGTAGCAAAACTCAAAGAAAATGGTCTTCGTGCTATTTCTGACTTGAGAAACGAAAAAATCGGATTTAAGATTCGTGAGCGTACTTTAGAGCGTATTCCTTACCTGTTAGTTCTTGGTGATCGAGAAGTTGAAGAAGGTACAGTGAATGTACGTACGCGCTCAGGAAAAAATTTAGGTACTATGTCAGTAGATGCATTCATTGACTTAGTGAAGTCTGCCGTCGCCGAACGCGGCCGGTATATTGTGGAGTAAGAAAGATTAAACAGCCTGACCGTAACCAACAACAAGGTGCAAAAAGCAACCGTCCAGCAATTAACGATGAGATCCGTGCAAAAGAAGTACGCCTCGTCGGTGCTGAAGGTGAGCAAAAAGGAATTGTTTCATTAAGTGAAGCACTGCGTGCTGCTGAAGAGGTTGAACTTGATCTTGTTGAGATCGTTGCAAACGCCGAGCCGCCTGTTTGTAAAATTATGGATTACAACAAGCACTTGTTTGACCTTAAGCAGAAGCAAAAAGATGCGAAGAAAAAACAGCATCAAGTGCAAGTGAAGGAAATCAAACTGCGCCCTGCAACTGATGTTGGTGATTATCAAGTTAAGCTTCGTGCTATTTTGAAATTCCTTGAAGAAGGAAACAAAGTGAAGATCACTTTACGTTTCCGTGGTCGTGAAATGGCTCATCAACAACTTGGCTTAGCTCAATTGCAAAAAATTGAAGCAGACGTGGCTGAGTATGGGGTTGTGGAACAAGCACCAAAAATGGAAGGCCGTCAAATGGGTATGTTACTTGGACCGAAAAAGAAAAAGTAATACTCAAAAAAAAGCACTGCAAAAGCAGTGCTTTTTTTTACTCTAATATTAATAAAAAATATCACTTAACTTTTCTTTGTTCAGTTTTATTTAAGACAATTGCTATATTTTTTTAAGAAATTCAATTCACGAATTTTATGTGTTTTTTAGTGTTGGAAATCTCATCGCTCCTCTTAAAACATGATATAACGCAAGACGCAGTCATGATAACGATGAATAGGAAAATAGAATGATTGATCTATATTATTGGGGCACTCCCAATGGACATAAAATCACAATTGCCTTAGAAGAAATGGGATTGGATTACACCCTTTACCCAATTAATATTTTAGAAAATGATCAATTTCAACCAGATTTCCTGAGAATTTCTCCAAATAACAAAATTCCTGCGATTGTTGATCAAAATGGACCTCGTGGTGAGCCGATATCTATATTTGAATCGGGTGCTATCTTGCAATATCTAGGTCGAAAAACTGGATTATTTTATCCAGATGATGAACAAGAGCGAGTTGAGGTTGAGCAGTGGCTCATGTGGCAAATGGGCGGGTTAGGACCTATGCTTGGGCAAAATCATCATTTTAATCGTTTCGCCCCAGAAAAAATTCCCTATGCCATAGATCGCTATGTAAATGAAACTAAACGTTTATATGGTGTACTTAATAAACAATTAATTGGTCAGAAGTTTGTTGCTGGTGAGTACTCGATTGCTGACATGGCAATTTTACCTTGGATCTTGCGTTATGAATGGCAAGGTATTCAACTTGAAGACTATCCATATGTACAAGAATATATTGTGCGCTTAACAGCACGTCCAGCAGTTCAGAAAGCACTATCAATTAAAGTAGCTTAATTTCTTGCCTAGATTTAATAAATGCTTAAAGCAAAAAGTCATTTGGTATAATTGCTTATGCTGAGTTACTTTTTGCTTTTTATCAGTGCTTTTGGTGCTGCCACATTATTACCTCTACAGTCTGAAGCGGTGTTGGTAACTTTATTATTAAAGGGACAATATTCAGCTTTGCTTTTAATCGGTACTGCTACTTTGGGTAATGTCTTAGGTTCTTGTGTCAATTGGTGGTTAGGCCTAAAGATAGAGCAGTTTAAACATCGAAAGTGGTTTCCAGTTTCTGAAAAGCGTTTAGAACAAGCCCAGCGCTTTTATCATAAGTATGGCTTTTACTCTTTACTTTTAAGTTGGGCGCCTATCATTGGTGATCCAATTACTTTGGTTGCTGGACTCTTCAAAGAAAATTTTTGGCGCTTCCTTAGTATTGTTATTATTGCTAAAGCAGGGCGCTATTTGTTTATTTACTGGGTGGTGATGGGTTTTATTTAAAATAAAAAAGCATCCGAAGATGCTTTGATTTATAACTATTTAAATTAATCTTCTGAGCTTCTGGTGATATCAACTTTAAATAGATCGTTCGTTTTGATCCAACAGAAAGTCACAACAACCAGCGTCATGCAGCCTCCAAAAATTGTAGCGGTAATCGTGCCTAAATATTTAGCCGCTAAACCTGATTCAAAGGCTCCTAATTCATTACTTGAAGATACAAACATACCATTTACGGCAGCAACGCGGCCTCGCATATTTTCTGGTGGGAAAATTTGCAAAATGGTTTGTCTTACAACAACAGAAATACTGTCACAAGCGCCTGTCATAGCAAGAGCGAAAAGAGATAACCACATATTGTTTGAGAAGGCGAACAGAATAGTAAATATTCCAAAACCTGCTACAGCAAGTAGCATGTTACGCCATGCATGCTGAGTTGGTGGAAAGCGAGTCAAAGCAATCATCGTGATAAGTGCGCCAATAGACGGAGCAGCTCGTAAATATCCAAGCCCTTCCGGACCGACTTTTAATATATCTTCTGCGAAAATTGGTAATAACGCGATAACCCCACCAAATAAAACAGAAGCTAAATCAAGAGAAATCGCCCAAAGAACAATTTTGGTTTTCCAGATAAAACGGAAACCGTCTCCTAGGCTTTCTAAAATATTGTCCGTTTCAATTTTGGGGAAATCACGTTTATGCAATAAGTTAATTAAAATAAAGCAAATACCAAGCAAAACAGCAACGCTAAATAAGCTGGTTTCTCTACCTAAATAAGCAAGCATAAAACCACCCAGCATTGGTCCAATAATTACACCACTTTGCCAGCCGATGGTTGTCCATGTCGCACCATTTGCATAAAGTTCGCGTGGAATTAAAAATGGTTTTAAAGATGTTGCAGAAGGATTGTAGAAACCGCGGATTGTTCCTAAGCCAAAAATAACAGCATAAATGCCCCAAGAAAGGAAGCTTACACTGATATGCCCTAAACCATGTAAGTGGAAAAGTAGCCATAAAACCAGGGGAAGGGGAACCGAGAAAAATAAACAGATTTTCATAATAATCTGTTTATTAAACCTATCTGCAAAATAGCCTCCCCAAAGAGAAAGGGCAATAAAAGGAATGGCTTCTGCAAGTCCGATTAAACCTAAAGTCAGTGGGTCTTTGGTGATTTGGTATAATGAATAGGCAACAATAATTTCTTGAATCAAAATTGCGAGCGTTAAGCAAAACTGATTGATCGTAACGATAGAGAAGTCTCGATACCGTAATGCAGCGAAAGCATCATTTTGTATATTCATATTCTTTTGAATTTAAGAGATTGCACTTATTATAGGCGATGATTTTGTGGATTTTCTCGTAATTTGATAATTGATTATAGAAAATATCGTTTATATAAAATAGACAATTTACTATCAAAAAATGAGCATTTTACTTTTGTTTTAAGTTGGGATGCTTTAGAATATCGGCTCCCTTACCTGCAGGTCGTTTTTGCAATGGTGCAAACGTTCCGAACAGGTGTTCAAAAGAGGTTGTTATGCCTAAGATGAAAACTCGCCGCGGTGCTGCTAAACGCTTCAAGGCGACTGCACACGGTTTCAAGCGCAAACAAGCATTTAAGCGCCACATTTTGACCAAAAAATCTGCTAAACGTATCCGTCAATTACGCGGCTGTGTAATGGTTCATGTTTCTGACGTGAACTCAGTTCGTCGTATGTGCCCATACATCTAAGGAGATTATAAATGGCTCGTGTAAAACGTGGTGTAGTGGCTCATCGTCGTCACAAAAAAATTCTTGCTCGCGCTAAAGGTTACTATGGTGCTCGTTCACGCGTTTACCGCGTAGCGTTCCAAGCGGTAATCAAAGCTGGTCAATACGCTTATCGTGACCGCCGTCAAAAGAAACGTCAATTCCGTGCTCTATGGATTGCGCGTATCAATGCTGGTGCTCGTCAAAACGGTTTGTCTTACAGCCGTATGATCGATGGCTTGAAAAAAGCTCAAGTGATCATCGACCGTCGCGTATTAGCTGACATCGCTATGCATGATGCAGTAGCATTTGCTGCTTTAGCTGAAAAAGCTAAAGGCGCATTAGCTGCATAAGCTTAGAGATTCAAAAAGAGGCCGCTTTTTAGCGGTCTTTTTTATTTTTAGTGGTTCTATTTTAAAAAAGAAAATAATCAGAGATAAATGATGAAAGACGAAAAATTTCTAAAGGACTTAATTCAAAAAGTACAGCAAGACCATCAGTCTAAATACTTATATTTCTGGGGGCATACTCCTAAACAAGCTGATCTTGTTGATAAAAGCTGTTTTAGCCAGTGGTTTCCTGCGCAATTTAAAGTGGAAGGTGATGAATACTTTACTGCTGAGCACTATATGATGGCGCAAAAAGCAAAATTATTTAATGATGAAAAAGTTTTTGCACGGATCTTGCAAGTTAAACATCCGAATGAGGCGAAACAGCTAGGTCGTAAAGTACGTAATTATGATGAACAGATATGGCGAGAAAAACGTTTTGACATTGTCGTACAGGCGAACTTTGCTAAATTCTCTCAGCATCATAAATTGAAAGAATTCTTATTAGCTACAAAAGATCGTATTTTGGTTGAAGCATCTCCAGTTGATAAAATTTGGGGAATTGGTATGGCACAAGACCATCCACATATTCAAGATCCATTTCAATGGCAAGGCTTAAATTTGTTAGGTTTTGCTTTAATGCATGTTCGAGAGCGGTTTTTAGCTGAATAAGTTTGTATGAAACAAATTGGTGCTTCACTTTAAAAGTAGTGACAGGAGGAGAACGAATTGCAATCACTAAACGAAAGAGAAATTCGTATAGCTACTTTTAAGGATGCATTATCTATTGCAGAAGTACATGTGCAGTGTTGGAAAGAAACCTATACAGGTATGCTTAAGCAGGAAATATTAGATGAGCTTAACGTGCTAGATAGGGAACAGTTATGGAAAGAAATCACCAAAAGCCCTGATCATAAGTTATTTATCTATACTGAAAATGGAATAGTGAAAGGCTTTCTCGATGGTTATTTAAATCCAGAAAATAATATTGCTGAAATTCTTGCTTTTTATCTTTTAAGAGAAGTTCAAAAACAAGGCATAGGCCGTGAGTTATTCCAAAATTTCTATCAATGTGCTTTAAATCAGGGATGCAGTTTTATTCGTTTAGAAGTTTTTAATAAAAATCCAAGCCGGTTTTTTTATGAAAAAATGGGAGCCAAAATAATTGGCGAAACCGAACTACCGGAGTTCGGCTTCGAAATAACAGAATTACTTTATCAATGGAAACTCTAATCTAAGTTAAAGACCAAAATAATAAGCCAGAGCACAAATAATAATCGTTAGAATAATCAGCTTAATAACGCCTGAACCAGTGCCTTTATGGTGATGAGATTTCAAATGTTGTGGATTTTCATTTGATTGCTCGAACGGAGAGGCTTTAATTACAGGTACGATCTGAGCTGTTTGGTAGTGATTTGCAGCCTTAACAATAAGTTTGGCAAACAAATCATCAGTTTTTTGCGTAAAATTTCTTAAATTAATGAGTTGTTCTTGGTCTAGCTCTTCTCCTAATGGATCATTTGCAAGGCGTTTCTTTTGTTCTAAATAATTGGCCAATGCTTGAGTACGAGATAAAAGCTGATGAGCATAATCTGCTGGATAATTCTCTGGAATTAAAGCAAGTCTTGGTTCTTGGCTCGTAATGTTTGTACCATCAAAATGAGTTTTTTGAAATTCTGGTTCCTCAAACCCTGCTGCATATTTACTACGAAATAATTCACTCTCCATAAAGTCAGCTATTTCTTGCCATGGCGGATTTTTTAAATCAGTTTCAATTTTTTTTGATAATTTTTCATTGAGTTCAAAACGCCAGAAAGTTTCTAAACGAAGCTCACAGGTTTGTGAAGCAGGAGCTTCAAACTCATTATCACTGTTATACCATTCAGCAAGTTCATGTCCAAAAATCCATGCAAATTTCTTATCATTTTGATGGCTAACGATAAAATGAGTGTAAGGCAAAAGCTCAACGTTGCTGTTTGGATTTTGCTCTTCATTGAGAAGGCTTGATAAATGTAAACTGAGCTGAGTGGTGCCTTGTTTTTTTAGCGCTTCTAGCCAAACTTGGAAGTGTTGAGCGAGTAAATGCTGAGAAGCTAAGTCACGAAACTGAAAACTATGGTGGTCAAAAATATGATGTTGTCGCCATTGGGTAAAGCTTAAATTCTGACGGAGGTATTCATTACCATACGTCACAAGCGTAAGTTGTTGTTTCCAAATTTGATTGAGCGCCATAATAGTTGATCTCATTGACGATGCTATTATCTTATACGTTTTATCTTTTTGTTGCCTAATACATTTTTCATGATGGATAAACTTCATCAATCTGATGAAAAACTGTTAGAATGCAGTGTTTTATTATATTTTTTAATTTGTTGCTTTGAGAGTTAATATGTCACTGGAAGCCCTGACCACAGAAGCGCTTGCTGCCATTGCAGCAGCTCAAGACCTTGTTGCACTTGATCAGGTGCGTGTGCAATTTACAGGGAAAAAAAGCCAGCTTGCAGAACAATCGAAAGCATTAGGGAAAATGGACCCTGAAGAACGCAAAGTACAAGGTGCTGCGATTCATGCTGTTCGAGAAACAATTAATACTGCTTTAACAGAACGTCAAGCGGCATTACAACAGGCAGCACTTGAGCAAAAGCTAGCAAGCGAAACGATTGATATTACTTTGCCGGGCCGCGGTCAACGCGTTGGTACAGTTCACCCTGTTACTCAAGTACAAGAAAGAATTTGTCAGTTTTTCACTAAAGCTGGTTTTACAGTTGCGACTGGTCCAGAAGTTGAAGATGACTATCACAATTTTGAAGCATTAAATATTCCTGGTCACCATCCAGCGCGTGCTATGCACGATACTTTCTATTTTGATGCCACTCATTTACTGCGTACGCACACGTCTGGTGTACAGATTCGTACAATGGAAACAAGTGAGCCACCAATTCGTATCGTATGTCCAGGCCGTGTTTATCGTTGTGACTCAGATCAAACGCATTCACCAATGTTCCATCAGATCGAAGGTTTATACGTTGCTGAGAACACCAGTTTTGCTGAATTAAAAGGTTTACTCATTAACCTGCTAAATGAGTTTTTTGAAAAAGATTTAAAGGTACGTTTCCGTCCATCATATTTCCCGTTTACTGAGCCAAGTGCAGAGGTAGATATTATGGATGAACGTGGCCGTTGGTTAGAGGTTTTAGGCTGTGGCATGGTGCATCCAAATGTATTAAGTGCCGCGGGTATTGATCCTGATAAATACAAAGGCTTTGCTTTTGGTTTAGGGGTAGAGCGCTTTGCTATGTTGCGTTATGGCATTAATGACTTGCGTATGTTCTATCAAAATGATGTGCGTTTCTTACGCCAATTTGCCTAACAATTTTTCAGGATTAAAAAAGGTTTATAAAGATGAAGATTAGCGAAAATTGGCTACGTACATGGGTTAATCCAGCAATTGATAGTGATACATTGTCTGATCAGTTGACGATGCTTGGTCTTGAAGTTGATGAATTGGCACCTGTGGCTAAACCATTTACCGGCGTTGTAATTGGTGAAGTGCTCACTGTTGAGCAGCACCCTGATGCAGACCGTCTACGTGTTACAACAGTAAATATTGGTTCAGGTGAGCCTTTACAAATTGTATGTGGTGCACCAAACGTTCGTGCTGGAATGAAAGCTCCAGTTGCAACCATTGGTGCAGTTTTACCTGGTGATTTTAAAATCAAAAAAGGTAAACTTCGAGGAGTTGAGTCACAAGGCATGCTTTGTGGTGCTTCTGAGATCGATCTTGAAGATAAAATCGATGGTTTGCTCGAATTGCCAGCTGATGCTCCAGTAGGAGTAAATATCCGTGAATACCTCAAACTTGATGATAATGTCATTGATATCAGCATTACGCCAAACCGTGGTGACTGTTTTAGTATTCGTGGTATTGCGCGTGAAATTGCAGTTATTAATAAGCTACAAATGAATGAGCCTGTAATTAACTCGGTTGATGCCACCATTGCTGATGAGAAAAAAGTAGTTATCAGTACTGAAGGTGCTCCGCGTTATCTAGGGCGTGTAGTTAAAAACGTTAATGTAAAAGCTGTGACTCCTGAGTGGATGGAACAGGCTTTATCACGTTCAGGAATTCGTACACATAGTATTTTGGTTGATGTGACCAACTATGTCTTAATGGAATTGGGTCAACCAATGCATGCCTTCGATTTATCTAAAATCGAAGGAACTGTACATGTTCGTCAAGCAACACAACAAGAAAAATTACAACTTCTGAATGATCAAGAAGTTGAGTTGCAAGAAGATATAATGGTGATTGCTGATGATCAAAAAGCTCTGGCAATTGCTGGAATTATGGGTGGTTTAGCATCAAGTGTAACTGATGATACGACTGATATTTTCCTAGAAAGTGCTTTCTTTGCACCACTTGCGATTGCTGGTCGTGCTCGTCGTTTTGGTTTACATACTGACTCTTCGCAGCGTTATGAACGCGGTGTAGATTTCGAATTACCTTTAATTGCAATGAATCGTGCTTCTCAACTTATTCAAGAGTTAGCAGGTGGCGAGTTTGGTCCAATTACTGTAGCTGAAAAAACTGATCTACTTCCTAAGCGTGAAGCAATTGAACTGAAACAAGCTCAGGTAGACCAATTATTGGGATATCAAGTTGCGGGTGAGTTTATTGCGGATGCTTTAACTCGACTAGGGTGTAAGGTAACAGTTAAGGCTGAGAGTGAATGGAGTGTAGTACCACCATCACATCGCTATGACATGGCTATTTATCAAGACTTAATTGAAGAAGTAGCGCGTATTGATGGTTATGACAATATCCAGATCAGCTTACCAAGCATGGATGTTAAATTTGCTAAATATCAAGATCGTTTTGAACTCGCTGAGCTGCGTCAAACGATCGTGACTTTAGGTTATCAAGAAGCAATTAGCTTTAGCTTTGCTGATGCAAAACTTGAAAAGCAATTAAATCCAGAAGTTCAGCCACTCATGCTAGCAAATCCAATTTCAAGTGATTTGGCTGCAATGCGTAGTACTTTACTTTCTAGCTTAATTCCTTGCGTACAATATAATCTCAACCGTCAACAAAGTCGTGTTCGTTTCTTTGAGTTCGGACTGCGTTTTGATTATCAAAATGCTAAGAGCATTGAAGATTTAAAACAGACTCCTACGTTGGCTCTGGTTGCAGTGGGCTCGCAAGAACCAGAATCATGGCATGTAAAGCCTCAACCAATGGATTTCTTTGATTTTAAAGGTGAGGTGGAGGAAGTTTTAGCTGCTGGTCGTGTTAAGGCTGAATATGTACGTTCTGAGCGTGCTTGGTTACACCCAGGACAATCAGCTGAGATTTTAGTTGATGGTAAATCCATTGGTTATTTAGGTCGCTTGCATCCCTCTCTAGAAAATGAGCTTGATTTAAGCACGACGTGGGTAGCTGAACTTGATCAAACAGCTGTTTTGCAATCTTATGTATCTAATTTTACAGAATTATCACGTTTTCCTTCGGTTAGACGTGATATTGCGCTTTTAATCTCTGATAATATAAATGTTAGAGATATTCAGCAGTTAATCGAACAAACTGGTGGAGAGCTTTTAGACTCTACATGGTTATTCGATGTGTATACGGGGCAGGGTGTCGAAGATGGTAAGCGCTCATTAGCGTTTGCACTTTTGTGGCAACATCCTTCACGTACGCTTGAAGATGCTGAAATTAAATCTGGTATGGACAATATAATCCAAGTGTTAGAAAACACTTATCAAGCGACATTGAGGGCCTCATGACAGCATTAACTAAAGCAGACATGGCTGATCATTTAAGTGAGTTAACCAGCTTAAATCGCCGTGAAGCAAAACAAATGGTCGAGTTGTTCTTCGACGAAATTAGCCAAGCACTTATTGCAGGAGAGCAGGTTAAGCTTTCTGGTTTTGGTAATTTTGAGTTAAGAGATAAACGCGAACGTCCAGGACGTAATCCTAAAACAGGTGAAGAAATTCCAATTTCAGCACGTAGGGTTGTGACTTTTAGAGCAGGTCAAAAGTTTAGACAACGCGTTGGAAATGAGCAGATCGATTGATCTGCTTTTTTTTATATTTAGATAGCTTTATTCAACTACGATGTGATATCAATTTATCTAGATAGTTTAAGCGAAATGATTTTTGGAATATAAAATTTAGGCGTAAAAAAGAGGACATAATGTCCTCTTTTTTCTAACCTAATATATAGATTAGTGTGCAGCAGAAGCAGCAGCGTCAGAAGCAGCAGCAGCAACGTCAGAAGCAGCAGCAGCAGTTTCAGAAGCAGCAGCATCAACAGCTACAGCAGCTTCAGAAGCAGCAGTAGTAGCTTCAGAAGCAGCAGCTACAGCTTCAGAAGCAGCAGCAGCAGGAGCTTCTTCTTTCTTAGAACAACCAACGAAAGCTAAAGTAGCAGCTACAGCAGCAACGGCAGCAAATTTTTTGAATAACATGGCATCACTCTCACAAAAAAGATTTGAGATTAAAAAAACCTAAGTTGGACTGTTTTGCTTTTATTATTCCTAAAACGTAGCTAGGTAACAACGCATGGAGCAGTCTAACTGGTCTGCCGCTATGCTATCACTGCAAATGCTGAAATACTACTGTCGTCTGTCAAAAAAATGTATGAAAAACAGAAAAACAGTCTGTTTTTTAACAGAAAAAAACAATCAATCGGCTCGAGTGTATTGGAAAAGGTAGAGGTAAACTACTAAAAAACTTATTTTTTTTAATTCAAAAATAATTATTATCAAAAGCTTATAAGTAAAATTACATAAAAAACCGCAAAATGTATTTTTGTGTAAAGCTTGTCAACCAAATAAAAAGCCACTCAAAAGAGTGGCTTTTTATTGAAGATTAATCGATTAAGTTGAAGCTTTACGCTTCATCTGATCGAAGAAATCATCATTTGTTTTGGTTTCTTTCATACGATCAAGTAAGAATTCCATTGCCGCCAATTCATCCATAGGATGTAGAAGCTTACGGAGGATCCATACTTTACGTAAGTTATCATCATCCATTAAACGCTCTTCACGACGAGTGCCAGATTTCTTAATATTCATAGCAGGGAAGACGCGTTTTTCAGCAATACGGCGATCAAGTGTAATCTCTTGGTTACCTGTACCTTTGAATTCTTCATAAATTACGTCATCCATTTTACTGCCTGTTTCAATCAAAGCAGTTGAAATGATCGTAAGAGATCCACCTTCTTCAATATTACGTGCAGCACCGAAGAAACGTTTAGGGCGCTCTAATGCATGAGCATCTACACCACCAGTTAATACTTTACCTGATGACGGGATAACGGTGTTGTAAGCACGAGCAAGGCGGGTAATAGAGTCAAGAAGAATCACAACGTCTTTTTTATGTTCAACAAGACGTTTTGCTTTTTCAATTACCATTTCTGCAACTTGTACGTGGCGAGCAGGAGCTTCGTCGAATGTTGAAGCAATGACTTCACCGCGAACAGTACGTTCCATTTCAGTTACTTCTTCTGGACGCTCGTCAATTAATAGAACAATCAGGAATACTTCTGGATTGTTTCTAACAATCGATTGAGCAATATTTTGGAGTAACATCGTTTTACCCGCTTTTGGCGGTGCAACAATAATAGAACGTTGTCCTTTACCAATTGGCGCAACTAAGTCAACAACACGAGCAGTTAAATCTTCTGTCGTACCATTACCGAGTTCCATAACCAATTGTTCAGTTGGGAAAAGGGGGGTTAAGTTTTCAAATAAAATTTTATTTCGAGAATTTTCTGGCGTGTCGTAGTTAATCTGGTTAACTTTGAGCAACGCGAAATAACGCTCACCTTCTTTTGGAGGGCGAATAGTACCTGTGATGGTATCACCTGTACGCAAGTTAAAGCGTCGGATTTGTGAAGGACTCACATAAATATCATCCGGACCTGCTAAATATGAACCTGCCGCAGAGCGCAAAAAACCAAAACCATCAGAGAGAATTTCAAGAACGCCATCACCAAAAATTTCTTCGCCATTCATTGCATGGCGTTTCAAAATGGCAAAGATAATATCTTGCTTTCGGTTACGAGCCATACCTTCCAGGCCCATAAATTCAGCAATTTTAATTAATTCACCAATTGGTTTTTTCTTGAGTTCAGTTAAATTCATAAGGGTCAGAATTAGGAAAGAGTAGAGTGTGGTTTAAAAAGAAGAAAAATCGCTCGCATACAAAAAAGATTATCGCAATTGTATTTACACAATAACAATTCAGAAGTCTGATTGATTGTTTCGAAGAAAAATGTGAAAAAACAATTTCTGTTGCCGAGTGGCGATCTTTATGTTTGTGTCTTGTAAGAAGCCGGACGAAGATGATTCCCTTCAGTGCCTCTTGAGCATGCAATATAAGCCAGCTTAGTTAATTTGTCAATTTATAGCCGAAAAAAATACGCTATAAAAAAGTATAGCGTATTTTCATTCTTAGCATTTTGACTTAAACATTTTCATCAATAAAGCTAACAAGTTTAGAGCGAGGTACAGCACCAATTTGTTGAGCTACAACTTCACCATTTTTGAAAAGTAATAAAGCAGGAATATTACGGATATTGTATTTCACCGCAATATCTTCGCAAGAAGTTACATCAACTTTAACAATTTTTACTTTACCAGCATATTCACTTGATAGGTCTTCAAGAACAGGTGCAATTGCTTTACAAGGTGCACACCAACCTGCCCAGAAGTCAACAAGCACAGGTGTTTCAGCGTCTAGAACATCTGCTTGGAAGTTATCATCAGTTGTATTTACAATAGTCGCAGACATGGTACGGCTCCAATTTTTAGAAAAAGTGCTATTACTACAGGAGAAATTATCTCTATCAGTATTACATAGCTACTTAGTTCAATGTAAGGGTTTGATGCTATTATTCAAGGCTTAACTCAATTTGTCTAATGGATGCTCACGATATTCATCATCGGCTTGTACAATCGTTTAACAAATAGAAAAATATCGATGGCTATTAATTGTTGATGAAAATGGCTTTTCAATTGCATTCTTGTGAATTACTCTAGGCGTGAATTGTTATGGGTTTAGTTCAATAATGTCTGACTTTCTGATTGATGAAGAATTACTTGCCGCCATAGATATGGGGTCGAACAGCTTTCACCTTGCAATTGCACGGGTAGATCATGGCGAAGTTAAAAAAGTTGCTTCGATGTCAGAAAAAGTACAGCTTGCAGCTGGTTTAGATGAAAATAAAAATTTAACAGAAGCCGCGCAGCAACGTGGTTTAGCGTGTCTAGCCCGTTTTGTTGGAAGATTGAGCTCTGTTCAGCCTAATCGTTTACGAATCGTGGCTACGAATGCCTTGCGTCAGGCAAAAAATGGTCATGAATTTATTCAAAAAGCTGCAGAAATTTTACCTAAACCTATTGAAATTATTGCAGGACGAGAAGAAGCCCGTCTGATCTATTTAGGTGTATCGCATACCATGGCCAATGGTGGGCGTCGCTTAGTTGTTGATATTGGTGGTGGTTCTACCGAATTCATTATCGGTGAAGAGTTTGAACCTATTTACACCGAGTCATTACAAATGGGTTGTGTGGCTTATACAACGGCCTATTTTTCTGATGGCGAAATCACACAAAAAGCATTTGATAAGGCCGTAGTTGCTGCTCGTAAAGAACTTTCTGCTATTGCAACGACTTATAAAATGGAAGGGTGGGATACAGTCGTTGGTTCGAGTGGAACGATTAAGGCCTGTCGCCAAATTATGGTCAATATGGGCTTAAGTGATGAACAAGAAAATGTCACTCGAGAAGGACTATATAAACTTAAAGATAAATTACTTAAGTTTAAAAATGTTTCTGAAATTGATTTTGAAGGCTTAAGAGAAGATCGACGAGCAGTTTTGCCAGCCGGATTGGCAATTTTGTACGCAGTTTTTGAAGTTTTAGAAATTGATCGTTTGGCATATTCTGATGGTGCATTACGCGAAGGTGTGATGTATGACCTGTTAGGTCGATTTAAACATGAAGATATCCGTGATCGTAGTGTACAGGCCTTAATGGGGCGTTATAACGCAGATCCAAAGCAAGCAGAACGAGTTGTAAATACAGCACAACAATTATTTGATGGTGTTGCGAAATCTCTTAATTTAACGAGTGAAGACAGTGACTTACTGCGTCGAGCTGCCTATTTGCATGAAATTGGTTTAGCAATTAGTCACGGTGGTTATCATCGCCACGGTGCTTATTTATTACAGCACTCAGATATTCCAGGTTTCTCGCAAATTGATCAAAATCATCTTTCACATTTAGTTGCTCACCATCGTCGTAAATTGCGAAATGATGTAAAAAACGAAATTTTGAAGGCTGGTGGTCATAAATTACTTTACTTAAGTTTATTACTTCGCCTAGCAGTTTTACTCAACCATAGTCGAAGTGATCAGATGCTTCCTGCCATTGAACTGACCATCATAAATGATCAACAATGGCAGCTTAGTGTTTCTGGTGATGCCAAACAATGGCCATTGTTAGTTGCCGACTTGCACGATGAGCAAGAGCAGTTTAAGCATTGGGACATTGAATTGAATATTCAGTCGGAAAAATTTATCGATTAAAGGGATAATATTCGACCTATGAAAAAATCTACTCAGTCCAAAGCTTGGACAACGGTTCAAATTGCACGTCATCCTGAACGTCCGCAGTTTCTAGATTATGTCGGTGAAATCTTTACAGAGTTTGACGCCTTGCATGGTGATCGTTTGTTTGGTGACGATGGTGCGATGGTAGGTGGTCTTGCTCGTTTTGACGGTCAACCTGTGATGGTCATTGGACAACACCGTGGTCGTAGTACCCGTGAAAAATTAAAGCATAACTTCGGTATGGCTAACCCTGAAGGTTACCGTAAATCTCAACGCCTATTAGATATGGCTGAGCGTTTTAATCTTCCGGTCTTCACGTTTATTGATACGATGGGTGCTTACCCAGGTGTTGGTGCTGAAGAGCGTGGACAAGCCGAAGCAATTGCAACGAGTCTTGCTCAACTTTCAAGCTTGAAAGTTCCTGTTGTTGCAACAGTACTGGGTGAAGGTGGTTCTGGTGGTGCTTTAGGTATTGGTGTTGCTGACAGAGTTATTATGTTATCGCACAGTATTTATTCTGTGATTTCACCAGAAGGCTGCGCATCTATTTTATGGAAAACTGCTGAAAAAGCGGCTCAAGCGAGCGAAGCTTTAGGTTTGACAGCAGACAAATTACAATCTCTAGGTATTGTTGAATATGTAGTAGATGAAGGCGAGGGGGCACATTTAGACCCTGAGCAAGTCATGCAAAACCTAAAAGTAGTTCTGAAGCAAGCTTTGGATGAATTGCTACCACTGGAAGCAAATGAACGATGCGAAGCACGTTATCAACGTTTAATGAAGTTTGGCAGCGCAAATTTAGGCATAATGTCTTAAAGCAGGCTCAACTATTTTCAGAAAATAGTTCTTTTCTTATTGGATGTAGTGGCGGCATGGATTCTATGCTGCTGCTACATTTGATGTCTCAAATTTTCCCTCAAAAGATCCGAGTAATCTATATCGACCATCAGCTGCAATCACAAAGTGCAGAGTGGGGGAAACTAGTCGCTGAACAGGCTACTCATTTAGATATTCCTTTTATTATTCAAAAAGTTCAGGTTACCAATGGTAATTTGGAAGCTCAAGCACGTCAGGCACGTTATCAAGCTTATCGACAGCATTTGCAATCGAATGAAACTTTAGTACTTGCTCATCATCAGCAAGATCAGGCTGAAACGCTCATACTACGTTTATTATCGGGCGCAGGTGTTGATGGATTAGCTGCAATGCAGTCCATTGATTACCGTGTAGACATGACGATTTGGCGTCCTTTTTTAGATTTATCTCGTGAGCAAATTACTGATTGGACTACTCAACTTGAAATTGAGTATGTAAATGACCCGACAAATTACGATATTCATTATGATCGGGCGTGGTCGCGTGAGGAACTTTGGCCATTTTTACAAAACAGATTTCCTAAAATGCAGCAAGCACTGAGCCGAACCAGTTATCTCATGCAAGATGCTTCTGAAATTTTAGAAGAAGTTTTGAAAGCTGATTTAAAACATTGTGGTACTGCTGAGTGTTTAGACTTAACTAAACTTTTAGATTTATCAGTTGCCCGTCAACGTCAATTATTTTCGGTTTGGATGAAAGGTGATGGGCAATATCGACCTGCATTTGAAATGGTTGAGCGTTTAAAAAATGAAGTGATTGATTCAAAGTCCGATGCACAAGCAGCATTACACTGGAATCAGTTTTACTATGTCCGTTATCAACACCATCTTTATAGATTGAGTAAGCAAGTTTTTCTTGCTGAAAAATTAAACCCAGTTGAAGCTGAGTCAGAGCATCATTTCCAAATGGGGGAAATAGTGCATTACGCTTCAGGAAATTTTCAGATCACACAAAAAAATATCGGTTTGAGTCCATCTTTATTAAATAAAAAATTGACAATAATTCGACGTCAAGGTGGAGAAAAAGTCCATTTATATGGTCGTGTTGGGCAATGGCCATTAAAAAAAGCAATTCAAGAAGCACATATTTTGCCTTGGCTTCGTCATACAATTCAAATATTAGTCATAGATAATGTTATGCTTGGGGTTTTTACACCGAAAGGATTTTGGTTGGCTCAGTCTCCGTATTGTGAGCAAGGAGGATGGCAACCGGATTTAATTTCTCATTCTTGTAATCTGGTAAATGGCGAATATGGTTATGGCAAGTGCAGTAAATTGTAATATCTGTTTTATTGGTGGCGGTAATATGGCCCAAGCGTTAATTGGCGGGCTCATTTCAAGAGGTTTACCACCGACACGTATTACTGTTTCAGATCCTGTTGAGCAGATCCGTCAATTATTACAAGAGAAAGAAGTCCACGTAACACAAGATAACGTGGCTGCAATTCAAAATGCTGATGTTGTCGTACTAGCGGTAAAGCCGCAAGTTTTGGCGACTGTGTTACGTCCGTTGAAAGGTCTTTTATCAGATAAATTGGTCATTTCAATTATTGCTGGTGCTGAAATTCAAACGATATCAAACTTAATTGATAGCAATCGAATTGTTCGCGTTATGCCGAATACACCAGCTCTGGTTCAAACTGGCGCGCACGGTATCTATGCAAATGATGTAGTAGGTACTTCGGATCGTGAATTAACAAGTCAGATTTTAGCGGCCACAGGCTTAACAATTTGGGTAAACTCCGAAGCTCAAATTGATGCGGTAACAGCAGTTTCTGGTTCAGGCCCTGCATATTTTTTCTATCTGATGGAAAGTATGATCCGTGCGGGTAAAAATTTAGGACTGGATGAAAAAGTTGCAACTGCGTTAACTCTTCAAACGGCGTTAGGTGCAGCTCAAATGGCAATTACTAGTTCAAATACTCCATCTGAACTTCGTAAGAATGTGACATCGCCAAATGGTACAACACAAGCTGCACTTGAAGTTTTTGACCGTGCACAAATCTCCCAAAATATTCAATCTGCATTGGCTGCTGCACAGAAGCGTAGCCAAGAATTGGCTCAAGAATTGAGTGACAGTGCGAAATAGCTTAAATAGGATAAGACAACTATGGGTGCAAATTCTGCGCTAATTTTTGGAATTTTAATTAATGTCGCGATTTTATTGGTCTTTTTCCGTTTTTTAATGCAATTGGCGGCAGTAAGTCCTTATAATCCTGTGGTTTTATCGACCGTAAAGGCGACTAAAATTGTTGATATTTTTGGCCGAATTTTTCCGACGGTCGCAAAAGGCCGGTTTAATTTAGCTGCGTTAGCTCTTTTAATTATTTTATATTTACTGAAAATTTTCGGTGTGATGTATCTTTCTGGTTCTATGCCAAATAGTCCGATTCATTTAGTGATTCTGACATTTGTGACTATGATTCAGGACTTGATTCGTTTCTGCCGTTATTTAATTTTTGCAACAATCATTTTGAGTTGGGTAGTTATGTTCACTCAATCTCGTTCACCTTATATTGAGGTGATTCAAGATTTGGCTGAACCATTACTCGCTCCATTCCGTCGTTTATTGCCTAATATGGGAATGATTGACTTATCGCCAATTTTGGCTTTTTTGGCACTTTATATTGCCGAAATTTTAATGAATGAAGTTGCTAAAGTTCTCTTAACTGGTCTTTAAGCTAACTCAATAAAAAAGGGCTGTATTTCACAGCCCTTTTTTATTTCTATTAATTAATGTGCGTCATCCCAGTTTTGTCCTTGTCCTACTTCAACCACTAAAGGCACGGAAATTTCTACAACAGATTCCATGACTTTTGCGATTTGTTTGGAAAGTTCTTCAGCAATGTTCTGATCGGCTTCAAAAACTAATTCATCGTGTACTTGAAGAAGTAACTTGGCTTGATCTTTTGGCAAGATTTTATCAACTTCAATCATCGCAATTTTAATAATATCAGCTGCACTACCTTGTAAAGGCGCATTGATCGCCGCACGTTCAGCAGCCTTACGCACCATCACATTTCGTGCATCAATATCTGGTGTATAAAGACGACGGCCTAAAATAGTTTCAACAAAGCCTTGCTCTGATGCAACTTGACGCGTGCGTTGCATATATTCATAGATGCCAGGATAGCGTTGGAAATATTGCTTAATATAATTTTGCGATTCTTGACGTGTGAAACCTAACTGACGAATCAAACCAAACTCAGACATACCATACAGTAGACCAAAGTTTACTGCCTTAGCTTGGCGACGTTGATCATTGGTCACATCTTCAATTGCAATACCCAATACTTCTGCAGCAGTACGGCGGTGAACATCTTGTCCGTGCTGGAACGCATGTACTAAAGCATCATCTTGAGAAAAATGAGCCATTAAACGAAGTTCAATTTGTGAGTAATCGGCTGCTAGTAAAACTCGTCCTTCTGGTGCAATGAATGCCTTACGAATTTGACGGCCAATTTGTCTACGAATTGGAATATTTTGTAAGTTAGGATCAGAAGAGGAGAGGCGGCCTGTTGCTGTGAGTGCTTGGTGATAACTCGTATGTACACGATGCGTGTCGTTATGAGATTGCTCAACTAGACGATCCGTATAGGTACTTTTTAGTTTTGCTAAACCACGATGCTCTAGAATAATTTCCGCTAGAGGATGTTCAATTTTTTCTAAAACACTTTCACTGGTGCTGTATTGTCCAGTTGCAGTTTTTTTACCACCTTTGATTCCTAATTTATCAAATAGGATTTCGCCTACTTGCTTAGGTGAAGCAATATTAAAAGTTTCATCTGCAATTTCCATAGCCTGATTTTCAAGGCCTTCCATGGTTTTTGCAAACTCAACACTTAATTTATCTAAGAAAGCATGATCTAAACGAATACCATCTTCTTCCATGCCTGACAAAATTCGGGCAACCGGCATTTCGATGTTATATAAAATATTTTCTAACTCAGGAAATGGCTTAAGTTTGTTTGAAAGTACTTCATACAAACGATAGGTCACATGTGCATCTTCTGCTGCATAGTGAGCAGCAACTTCAATCTCAATTTGATTAAAAGTCTTCTGCTTTGCACCCTTACCAGCAATTTGTTCAAAGGTAGTGGTCAAGTGACTTAAGTAGACACGAGCTACATCATCCATGCCATGACGAGTTGCTGCTGCATTTAGTACATAAGATGCCAGCATGCTATCGAAATACCAGCCTTTAAGTTCTATGCCATGATTAGCAAAGATATGGGCATCATATTTAAGGTGATGACCAATTTTTTTAACTGCTTCATTTTCTAGCACAGGCTTAATTTGAGCCAGAATTTGTTCACGGTCCAGTTGCTGTGGTGCATTTTCATAATTATGCGCTAAAGGCACATAATAAGCGTCTTGTGCATCAAAGGCGATTGAAAAACCAACCATTTCGGCAATACGGTAATCAAGGCTTGTCGTTTCTGTATCAATGGCAAAATGATCAGCATTTTGCATGTGTTGCAAGAGCTGATCCCATGCTTCTTGAGTTAACACAGTGTGATAATTTGCAGTTCCAAGCTGGTCATCTTGACTGGTTAAGCTTGCCTGATCTTCGGTTTCTATAGAATCAGCTGGTTTAACTTCATCTTGAACGACTACTTGTGAAACTTGTTGTTTATAAGTAGAGCTGTTGGGATTATTCGGATGATCAAGCGACTGTAACTGATTTCTAAACTCAAGCTCAGTATATAAGTTGCGTAAGGCATCAACATTTGGATCGGTAAGCTTTAATTCATGCCAGTCGAGTTCTAAAGGAAGATCACAGACAATGCTAGCTAACTGGTGATCAAGCTTAATATTGTCTAAATTATCTTTAATATTTTGGCTAATCTTGCCTTTAAGTTGATCAGCATTGGCAATGATATTCTCTAAAGTACCATATTCGGTCAGTAACTTAGCGGCTGTTTTTGCACCTACGCCTGGAACACCCATAATACCGTCGGATGCATCACCCATTAGCGTTAAATAGTCGATAATCTGATTTGGCCAAACGCCAAATTTTTCAAATACACCATCGGTGTCCATTACGCGATCTTTAAAGCTATCTTCAAGTTTGACATGGTCATTGACGAGCTGAGCCATGTCTTTATCTCCAGTTGAGATAAGTACATGATGGCCTTCAAGCACGGCACGTTTAGCAAGTGTCCCGATAATATCATCAGCTTCAGCGCCTGGAAGACTATATAAAGGAATACCTTGAGCTTTAATCAATGCATGTAAATATGGAATCTGTTGAGATAACTCTTCAGGCATGGTTGGGCGATCACCTTTATAAATAGGTGAAAGCTTATGACGGAAAGTTGGCTCAGGCGTATCAAAAATTACGGCCATATGCGTCGGTTGCATACGACGCATAAGTTTTTGAATCGCAGAAATTGCTCCACGTATTGCATTTGTATGTAACCCTGTAGAGGTCGTCAATGGTGGTAATGCATGATATGCACGAAATAAAAAATAGGACCCATCAACCAAGACAAATGGTGGCATTGAACAATTCCTTAATTTGAATTACGGGTATTTTACGTGAAAACGACTATGAATGCAGGTTTATGATTTTTGCAGTATTTTGTATGTATAAATATACGCTTGTATTGGCTTGAAGTAAGATGACCTGTAATGAAGGTGTCATATTGCTAAGCCCATGTATAAAAAAGACAAACAGGGAATGATCATTGTTTTGATCGCTTTGACTTTGTTTTTAGCCATTTCAATTGGTTTTAAATTTCAGAGTGCTGTTGCTGCTTTATCTATTGCACTCGTGGTAGTACTGGTTCAGCTATTATCAAATCTGCATCAGCGTCTGACTCATTTAGAACAACAGTTTTCTCAGCAGAAAAAACCACTTTATTCTATTCATACGCAAACAATAGTAATTTATGCGGCCGCTTTGGTTGCATTAGTTGCTTATATGAATCACTGGATGTGGATTGCTGGTGGGGCATTACTGATTTTATTGCTATGTTTAGTCCAAACAATTAGTGCGTTTCATACTCGACTGTTATACCTCGAGTCGGCAAAACCAACTGCTCATGTAAACGAAACTCTACAAACAGAAATTATAACTCCAGCGGTAGTACAAGTTGATTCCAATAGTACAGACACGTTAATCCCTGTTGAAACATCAGTTTTAAATCACACAGAACAACCAACTCAAGTACAGAGTACATGGTGGCAACCAGCAGTTGACTGGATGGTTCATGGCAACCCAATTTTAAGAGTTGCTGTCGCTGTGTTGATGGTTGGGGTGGTGTTGTTATTGCGTTTCGCAAGCGAGCACTGGCAACTTAGTTTAGGTGTAAAACTTGGTTTTATTGCAATTGCTGGAGGTGTATTAACGGCATTTGGATATAGCTTGCAAAAGAAAAATCAGCTTTTTGCTGTAGCATTGCAGGGTGTAGGACTAGCTGTCGTATTCCTAACACTCGTGTTCTCGCATCATTTTGGTGTAATTGTCAATCTAACTACAGCGAGTATTCTGTTTACGATCTTATTGGCTATTACGGTATTCCTGAGTTTAAAACAACAAGCTATTTATTTGGCAATTTTAGCACTCGGCATGGCCTATGCAGCCCCTTTAGTTATTCCACAATATCGTCCAGATGTAGTCTTCCTATTCAGCTACTATTTGGTAATTAACTTAGCAGTTGCTGCGGTTAATTTTATTCAGCCTTGGAAAATCTTAAATCAGATTGCTTTCTTTGCCACGATGTTTATTGGTGGTAGTGCGATAGGTTTTTATGCAGAACCAGCAAAATTTGACACATTAGACTGGATTTTATGGCTACATATAGCTCTGTTTATTTGGCTTAGTGTCCGTTATAGCCAAAATATATCTCGAGTTTCAGCACGTGAACAACAAGAAGGCATTCGTTTACCTCCGCTCTTAGATGTGGGTCTTATTTTTAGTGTGCCTGTACTAGGCTTTACGCTACATGCCTATTTAGTTCATGAGTCTACTCAAGCGTTGACGATTGGTGCTGCTGTTTTAGCTGGTACCTATGCGGTATTAACGTTCTGGATCAAAAAGTCCCATCCTCAACTTTCAGTTCTTGCTAAAAGCTTTTTCATCCTCGCCGTTGCATTTTTTGCTTTAATTTTTCCACTCGCGAAAGGGGCACATTGGACTGCGATTGGTTGGGTTGCTCAAGGTACGGCCCTTATTGTATGGGGGGTAACTGAGCGGTACCGTTTAAGCCGATATATTGGTGTAATTTTAGTTTTACTCAGTTCGGTTGCATTGTTTTATCAATTTTGGGCGAATGCAGAGTTCCCGACTCTAAGCACAAGTATTTATGCAATTGCACAATTCATTTCGGCCTATTATTTATTGCAATACAACAGTAAAGAGCAACAGTATTTTAGCGCCAGCATGTTTAGCGGCATTTTCTTGTGTTTAGGGATGTATGCGGGTGCTATCGCTGGTATAGAAATTTTGACATGGCAACATCATGGCTCAAGCCCATATTTGATGATTGCGATACTATTATTATCAATATTTAGTGTAGTGGTTCACTACAAACTAAGAGTCCAATGGCAGAGCTTACAGTTAAGTTTAATTAGCCTATTATTGTTGTTAATTTTAGGTGAGGCCTTTACCAGTCAAGTATTCAGCCTGTTTAAATGGCCGAGTATATTACAGCAGGGTACTTTCCTCATCGCAGCAACGCTACTTAGTGCTTTATTCATTATGGCTCAACCGCAATCAGGTCAGTTTGGATCTTTGAAGGTCTGGTCTGGTTTGAGCTGGTTGGCATTAGCAACGGTTGGTTTGGCAATATTTCCACAAATGCCACTTGTTGCTCTGGCTTTTGTTCCTGTGGTTTATTCCCTTTGGACATATAAGGCTCATAAAACGACATTGCTACATCAAATTCCAGTGTGGTGTTTAAGCTTACTTTGGTTGCTGGTAGTGAGCGTAGACCGGCATTCTGCTGAGTACCTTTACTTTGTTCCTTTGATTAACTTAACTGACTTCCTTTCAATTTCAGTATTTGCTGGTCTACTCTTTATTATTTATCAGCATGTTTTTGATCAAGATAAATCACTGGAGTGGACTTTTAAAATTACAACAATTCTAGTGGGGTTGTTAGTATTCAGTAGTGTGGTGGTCAGAGGCTTGCACTATTACTGGGCAACACCACTCTGGAGTACTGCAATTTGGACAAATGGCTTGGTGCAATTAAGTTTGACATTGCTTTGGGTTATTTTGGCATTCATTTTAACTACATTCTCTAGCCGAAAAATGATTCGTCAATTATGGTTTGTAGGTGCTGCGCTTTTAGGGATTGTGGTATTAAAACTGATTTTGCTTGATCTATCGCAAAGTGCGACTTTAACTCGAGTCATTTCATTTATTGGCGCGGGTGGGGTAATGTTGATTATTGCTTATCTTGCGCCATTACCACCATCATCCGCTGTGCAGAAAAATGAAGAGCCTAAGCTTTAGGCTCTCGATTTAATTCTTTTTGATTACTGTATTGATCGATATCATCTTCAGCAAAAACACTAGATGGTCGATCAATCAAACCCATTTTAGGAACAGGAATTTCAATTCGGTTATCTAAAAATCCATTTCGAATTCGTTCTTGCATCTCATCTCGAACTTTTAAAGAGTTCTCTTGTCGACACCACATTGTAAATAAAAGCTCAATTGATGATTCTCTGAATGCGGTCACTGTAACAGCAGGCTTTGGATCATCTAATACAAGAGGATAATGAGCTGCTACATTCAGTAGAACCTCACGAACTTTAATAATGTCTTCATGGAAGTTGATTGCGAGCGTAATTGGAATACGCCGTATTGGGTATTTAGATAAGTTGTGCACGGGAGCACGAATGAGTTGTTCGTTTGGCAAACGAATATAGACATTGTCTAATGTAAGTAGCTTAACCGAAAGCAAATCAATCGAGATCACCTCACCTTCAATTGTATTTCCACGAATCAGCGTAATCTGGATCGTATCACCGACTTCAAATGAACCTTCACCAATCAAAAATAAACCACTAATCAAGTTACTGGCTGATGTTTGCGATGCAAAACCGAGCGCTACGGTTAAAATCCCTGCCGCGCCAAGAAATACACTCAGTTTAAAACCAGCTTCTTTTAAACTCGTCATAATGAAAAGTAAGAAAATAAAATAAAAAATACCGCGACGCCACACTAGGCGTTGATGAGCATTAAAACGTGAGCCAATGGTTCTAATAAATGTATTTGAAATAATACGGGCAAGAACAAAACCAATAAAACACAGCACAACACCGACTAAAATTTCACTAATACGTTCGGTATTGATATTGGTAAATATGCTTGTGAGGCTATCAGCGATATCCTTAGGAATACTTGTATCAGCCATATAAACCTCTTAAAAGAATGAATCAAACATATTGAATAATGCTCCACCAGGTGAACGTGGTGGGTGAACATAGGTCACTTCACCAGCAAGAGGAGGCGTACGGTTTTCAATACGAATTCGTGCAGGACGATCAGAACCTTCATAATAAACTTTAATTTGAGAAGTCCATAAACGGCCAGTACTTTCACTATAAAAAAGAGGCAGAGCGGTAACGGGCACGTTCATGCGGTCAAAACGCAATTGATGATTACTGGTGTTGTGAAAATCAATTGGTGTAACCGCACGAAAAGCACGTGGTGTTAACAGGTTCAAATCGGTACGCCCATCTACAGACGTGGCATAACAAATTTCACCTTGCTGGGCATTTGGACCAAACCACGTATCTTTAGGTTGAATCACAGGAATCTCAAACAAAGGCTCATGCTGACTTTCAACTAAACCTGCAATCCATAGGGGTGTACTAATATAAAGAGTTCCGCGTTGACCTGCTGGAATGTAGATAGGATCAACGGGTTTAATGACCACAGAACGGTCTGCCAGACGGGGCATAAGTAAAAATTCTGGATTAGTTTTCCGAAACATGTAGCGTTCTACTTGAACAGTATGCGGAAAGGCAAAATTCGGATCGGCAATTGGATGCCAATCTTGCTCATTATCATCTTGAAGAGATGGGCGATAATATTCGATACGCCATTCTTTTATACCGCGCGTTAGACGAAAAAGCATTGAACCAAATTGCCATGCTTTAGACTGATTAATTTCAAAGCGCTGTTCTCCCCACCATTTTAAGGAATTCTGGGGGCGAGGCTGATATTCATTATTTTCAAACAAGACGTAAAATTCCTCTACCGAGTTGTTAAACAGACTTCACGCTGTAATCTGCTTAGAGTACACTCAAAATCATCTTACTCATCATTATAAATTGTGATGCAAATATTGAAACAAATACAAGTTCCATATAGTTTTGCCAAGCGTCATGGTGTTTTATTTCGTTATGACGGTGATCAAGTATTTATTATTAGACGTCAAAATACTGAAAAAATTGCATTGCAGGAAGCAAGACGAATTCTAGGTAAGCCAGCTCACTTCCAATTATGTACTGAACAAGAATTTAATACGCTCTTAAGTACAAGCTATGCTGGCGATACAGGGGAATCACAACAAGTTGCAGCAGGTTTAGAAGATCATCCTGATTTATTAAGTTTGGCTGATCAGGTTCCTGAGACAGAAGATTTGATGGATCAGGAAGATGATGCTCCAATTGTTCGTCTGATTAATGCACTACTTTCAGAGGCAATTCGAGTAGGGGCTTCTGATATTCACATTGAAGCTTTCGAAAAGAAATTATCTGTGCGATTACGTGTAGATGGTCAATTACGTGAAGTTGTACAGCCGCGCCGTGAGTTGGCACCGTTGCTAGTTTCACGTATTAAAGTCATGGCAAAACTCGATATTGCAGAAAAGCGAGTGCCACAAGATGGACGTATTTCTTTACGCCTTGCTGGCCGAGAAGTAGATGTTCGTGTTTCGACTTTACCATCTTCACATGGCGAAAGGGTCGTAATGCGTTTGCTCGATAAACAAGCTGGACGACTTAATATGATCCACTTGGGCTTAATGGCAAATGACTATGAGCGTTTAACTCAGTTAGTACATCGTCCTCATGGCATTATTTTAGTCACAGGGCCTACAGGTTCGGGGAAAACAACGACTTTGTATGCAGCCTTATCTGATCTAAATGATAATACGCGCAACATCTTAACTGCCGAAGATCCGATTGAATATCAACTTGAAGGCATTGGTCAAACACAAGTCAATACCAAAGTGGATATGACGTTTGCTCGTGCTTTAAAAGCAATGTTACGTCAAGATCCAGATGTGGTGATGGTAGGTGAGATTCGTGATTTGGAAACGGCTGAAATTGCAGTACAAGCATCGTTAACTGGACATTTGGTTTTATCGACACTACATACCAATACAGCTATTGGCGCGGTTACTCGACTTAAAGATATGGGGATTGAACCCTTCTTATTATCAAGCTCTTTAATTGGGGTGATTGCTCAACGTTTGGTTCGTACCTTATGTCCACATTGTATGACATGGCGTGAAGCTGATACTTTTGAAAAACAGGTTTTTCAACATATTCATAATGAACCATTGTTGCAGTTACCTGAAGCCAAAGGCTGCGATCATTGCTCACATTTAGGCTTTAATGGACGTACAGCCATTTATGAAATCGTACCAGTTGATGAACCGATGCGTCGTCTCATTCATGGTAATGCGGCTGAATATGAATTAGAAAATCATGCTCGTGAGTATTCAGGTTCAATTCGTGATGATGGTCTGCGCAAAGTACTCGCAGGTAAAACGACACTTGAAGAAGTGCTTCGAGTAACCAATGAGGCAAGCGAAGTCTAATCTGTAACACGTAATAAAAATGCCCGATATGATTCGGGCATTTTTTTATATCGAAACTTATTCAGTCACAATATTAAAAGTTACATCAATATTGTTGCGAGTTGCATTTGAATATGGGCAAACAATATGAGCTGCTGCAACTAATTTTTCAGCTTCTTCACGGTCCATACCCACTAAGTAAACATTTAAAGTTACTTCGATGCTAAAACCTGTAGGAATTGGACCAATACCTACTTCACCTTCTACGTAAGCATCTTTACTAATGTTAAATTTATCGCGGTTTGCAACAAATTTTAAAGCTCCTAAAAAGCATGCTGAATAGCCAGCTGCAAATAATTGCTCAGGGTTTGTTACGGCACCACCAGCGCCACCCATTTCTTTAGGTACACCAAGTTGTACATCTAATACACCGTCAGATGAAGTTACACGGCCATCACGACCACCGGTTGCTTTAGCTTTTGCACGATAAACAACTTTTTCTAATGACATCGTTTTTATTCCTAAAATAAATTGAATACAAATATATCGTACACGACTTAATTATTTTGACAAGTATATTTTTTGAAAAAATTGCTGTTTATTTAACTAGGTTTGTACGGAGTTTGGTAAGTTGATCTTTCAAGCCTAATAGTGTTGTCATGTCACATGAACTTGCTTCTAGTACGCCTGCGGGAATATCCAATGCTTGATCTTTTAATTTTTTTCCTTCATTGCTAAGTGTAATAATCACTTGTCTCTCGTCTTGAGTTGAGCGGGTACGATGAAGCAAATGCAGCGCTTCTAACTTTTTCAAGATAGGAGTGAGGGTGGATGATTCTAAAAAAAGTTTAGCTCCAATTTCTGAAACAGTCACTTCATCCTGTTCCCATAAAACTAACATCACTAAATATTGGGGGTAGGTAAGCCCCAAAGGCGCGAGAAGTTTTCTGTAGAGTTGATTAAGCGCTAAATTTGTTGAATAAATGAGGAAACATAATTGATTCTCAAGCTTTAAGTTTTGACAGTCTTGGTCCATATATTCCTCAAAGAAACTCATATTGCTTTTGTAGTATATCGCGTTCTATTCAGTTTCTTAAATGTTCATCAGAATAGGTTATGAATAAAGTAAATTAAGAGACATAAAAAATGGAATAATTAATCCAATTATTCCATAACATAAAAATATTTTAGATAAAATTATCTACCACAGATCTGCAATTTTTTTCATTAAACGCGCACGATATTTGGCGGTAGGATTATTTGCATTGCGTTGTTGCTCTTGTTCATAAAAATCTTGCCATGCAGTAATCATTTCAAGCGTTGTTCCTTGTTTTTTAATCATAGAAACATCTGCTGGCTGAATATTTTCTAAACGTTGTCTTGCGCCTTCTGCACCCGTTCCCCATCCAATTATTCTCTGGCCAAATGCAGGCAAAGGAATATCTTTAGGAGTGGAGGGAAGAATATCTGATTTGAGCTGTGCCGTTGGTGAAACGAAATGATTCGTTGTCCCAAACTCAGCATAACAATGAATATTTGCCCCCAAGCAAAAAAAGCTAAATAAGTATTTCCACATGAATAATTAAACTTTTAATAGTGAATTAATTTACGGTGTGTCATTAGAGGCATTGAAGAGCGGACGAGATCTTGCGCCGTTAGATCAAAGGGCACAGTAATTAAACCATTTCCTTCATATCCAATCATACTTAAAATTTGGCCACGACTATCAGTTGCCCCAGAGTGTCCCCATGTCTGTCGTTTTTCACCATGCCAGCCCTGTTGTGCTGCACCTAAAACATAACATTGGCTATCCATTGCCCGAGCTTGTAACAAAAGCTGCCAGTGCATTTGTCCAGTTGTATAGGTAAATGCAGCAGGGGCAGTAAGAATATGAGCGCCTTGTTGTCTTAGCGTTAGAGCAAGCTCTGGAAAACGCAAGTCATAACATACCATTAAGCCAATATTGCCAAAAGGGGTAGATGTGACTACTACGTCTGTTCCTGGTTCAAAGAAACGAGACTCCTGATAACCACCGACAGCATCACCCACTTGTACATCAAATAAATGGATCTTGTCATAACGCGCTTCTGTACGCTCAGGGCTAATGCAGAGGCTAACAGTTCGGACGCGACCATCTTGAATAGTGGATCCATCTGGACGGAATGGGCAAGGTAAGGTGCCAGCCACAATCCAGATTTGATATTGATGTGCGAGTTTCTCAAGCCTTTGTTGAATAGATTCAAATTGCTCAGCAGTTTCACGTTGTTTTCCAGCAGCAAAACATACAAAGTTTTCGGGGAAAACAATCAAACTGGCATTTTGCGCCTTGCTCTGTTGAATCAAAGACTCAATGACTTGAAAATTATTTTCAATATCATCTTGAGAGTTCATTTGAGCAACAGAAACGAGGGTCATATTCTAATCCGGCTTAGTGTTGAAAATCAGGCATTTTGCTTGTCCGATACCTGTTCAAGAGTATCTTGTTCTTTCTGTAACTGCTTAACAAGTGGCTCAAACATATTCTGATTGTTTGCATTGAGTTTCATCAATGTCTTATGTGCATCCAGAACAGTTCTTAGCATTGCATTATGAGTGATTTGTTCATCTGTTAACGTTAATGTGCAAACGTTAGGATCACCACAATAATTCAAAATGACAAAAACCTGCCCTAGCCCCATACTGTTGGCTAAGGTTGTGATATCTGGATTGGTAGATAGCATCACAGCTTGAATATGATGAGTCTGTTTAAGCTTTAAACCCAGCTTAGCTAGGATGCCTAATACAGTACTATCAATAAATGTTGTTTGGGTTAAATCAACGATTGCACCTACAACATTCTCTTGCTGTTCAATTCTGTTTAAAAGTTTGTCTAGACTTATACAAGAATGGGCTCGCACTTCACCAATAAGTTTGAAAATATGCGTTCCATTTAAACTTGCATATTCAACATGACCTGTTGACATATAAATGCCATTTTCAGAGAAGGATAGAAAAATTATCACATAGTGCCATCCCAGACTCAAGAGTCCTTAAGTCGTATATTATGTAATTAATTGATTCGTAAATTAATTCATTCGACAAAGACTGAAGATGGCAATATCGTCGGCCACATGATCGGGTGCTTGAAATGATTGATTTTGCAAATGATGGACCAATTGTTGGAACTGATCGTTTAAACCGCCATCAAAAGGTTCGAGGGCTCCGTCCGAGCAAACAATGAAGCGAGCATGGCGATTTAATGTACAAGTATGCTCTTCAACTTCAAGTTCATCAGTTAAACCTAGTGGGAAACTGCTCGTTGTTAGAATCTTCGGTGCCTGATTAGGCTCAAAAATGATAGGAGGAGGATAGTGCCCAGCACTTGACCAGCGAAGAGTATGTGTTTCGAGGTTTAAAATACCCACCACAATCGTAATGTGCTTTTCGATATTCTCTTGAACTAACATCCCATTTAATTTTTTTATTAATTGTCTTGGGGTCTTAGAGCGACCATGAAATGCTGCCATCCATGATGTTAATAAACTACTGGTTACACCATGACCTGAAACATCAGCAAGATAGAATAAAACTTCTTTATCATTTAATTTCCAATAGTCGTACCAATCACCGGAAAGATAAGCTGAAGGCTGAAAGAAAGTTTCGACTTCATAATTTAATAGATCAATTGGATTAGGCAATAATCGTTTTTGCAGTTCAGCAGCCGAAGGTAAATCACGACTATCTTGATTACGCTTATATTGAGCATCAATTCTTGATAGGGCTTTATTTAAATCACTAGGTAATTGATTCCACACCCAGCCAGCAAGAGCACCTGCTTCCCATGCATGCGCTAAAGCGGTACCTTCATGTTCAAAAGCAATTACGACCGTTGGCAAATTCCATTTATAAGTCAGGAAATCTTGTACATCTGCAATTGCAATGATGGTTGGATCATATAAATCTAAATCATCTATGTTAATGACTTGTAAGCCTGGCAGTTTATCCAAAGCTTGCTCTAAATAAGGAATAGAGCGTGTCGGTTTAATAAAATACATAGAAGATATGGTAGTCCTTTTATATGATCACTTTATTCATCATAGAGTATGTATGATCAAAATCAAGGTATTGCCGAACTCTTAATCCAAGCAACACCTTTATTTCATGTTAAGGGTTTTGATTCTCATCTGGTGTATCTTCTGAGTCATCATCAATGAAAGACACATCGGCAGAATCGCCCTTTTTCTCTGCAATTTGGAATGCTTTACGCTGGAGGTATAAATCTCGAATCATAGCGTATTGATCACCTTGTAAGGTTTGATCTAAGTCTAGATATTGAGCACGTGTATCCACGGCTTGCAATAGATTACTCGACCAATAAAGACCTTCTTGATCATCCATAACGTATTTTTGTGGACGAGCTTGAGCATCTACTGCTAAACCAAAACCATCACGTAAGGTGCTTGGACCAAAAAAAGGCAACATAAGGAATGGGCCAGAAGGAACGCCATAGTAGCCAAGAGTTACACCAAAATTCTCTTCTTCAGTTGGTAAACCTAAGCGACTTGCAGGATCAGCCAAACCTAGAGTGGTTAAGGTGTTAATTGTAAATCGGCCTAAAGTTTTTGCTGCACGACCAGGACGGCCTTGAATAAGCTGATTGACAGCATTCCATGGCTCACCAAGATTTTTACGGAATTGGCGATAAGAGCCACGTACATCTTCTGGGGTTTTTTCTCTATATTGAACGGCAACTGGACGCAAAAAATTACGATCCAACATATCATTAAAAGAATAAATTGGACGATTCAATGATTGCAAAGGATCTTTGACAAGATCTGGTTGAGCTGCATTTGCGTTAATTTTTAAATCTTTAACTTTAATATTTTTTAGATCTTTAATAATTTGTGAACGGGGATGGTTTGGCCCTGTTTCTTCTAATGAACTCGCATTAGTAGATTCACTTACCGTGTTTTCTTGAGCATATATAGAGGTACAAACACCTACAGATAACACGCTTAGTAAAATTAAATTAGAATAATTCATATAATTCCTTAACCGCCAGCCAGGCTAATACTTAATGTGCAGTTGGGTGGAGATATGTTTTAATACAAAGTTGATAACCTATTATCAAGGTAAAATTGATCAAATAATATAGATAAAATGCTAAAATGACTAAAAAACGAACATGTGATAATATTAAATTAAAAAAGGGGTTGCTAAAGGAATTTAATGGTCTATAATGCACATCCATCGGCGGTGATGCAGATAAGAACTTGTTGAAAAACAGTTACTTGGAATTAGATTGGTTGCTTTAAGTGATGAATTTGATGAGAGGTTGGTTTTGAAAATAAGTTTTAAAGATATCGAAATTACCTGTTGACTTTTAAGAGATTAAGAGTAATATAGCCGACCTAGCTTGCTGGTGACGAACCAGGAAGAAGATCATTAAGAGAATTGAAGAACAACTTGTGTGGATTTTTACTGATTGATTGATCGAAATATTATCATTGATTGATTG